>JBBQEL010000001.1:0-124340 GCA_038320645.1 Holophagales bacterium
GAAATGTCAAAATTCGGCAGCGGGGCCAGGGTCTCCGCCTTCCGCTCTGGGGAAGGCCCGGAAAATGCCCCTGGCGCGAGCCCAGCGGGAGCTTCGGACGGCCCGAAGGGGCTCCCGGGCAAAACGCTCACGGATTCAGGAAAGGGGTTAGAACCCAGTAGTTAATTTGTGGCTTAGAAGGTGCTTCCTGCCTCTCGACGGCATTCGCCGTCCACTGAGGAGAAGCCCCGTGCGCGATCGCCCCCTGACCCCCAACGAGCGCTGGCTTCGTGACGAACTGGCCGCCGGTGCTGAGGCGGACGCTGTCGAGATCGAGGTGACGGATCTCGAGCGGACCCGCAATGAAGAGCCAAAGTTCACCGTCCGAGCCACCCCCATCGCACCCCTTGACTGATTGCGGTCCAGAGGCCCTTCGGAGCAGACCATGCCCTTGCCCGTCTTCATCATCCTGGTTTCCCTGTGGATCATCGGTACCGTCATCGCCTTCCGCTACGGGCCCCCACAGGTACGCGCGGCCGGGGCGTACCGTGCCCGCCGACGCCGGCGTGGGTGAGCCCCTGAAGCCGGGGGAGTGGGGAACCCACCATGGAAGTCCTGATCCTTCCCGACGCTGAGCAGGCGGCCCTACTGACGGCCCGCATCCTCGCCACGGAACTCAAGGCCAAGCCCCAACTCGTGCTGGGCCTGGCCACGGGCAGGACCATGGAGCGGGTGTATGCGCGCCTCGTCACCCTCCACAAGATGCAGGGGCTGGATTTCTCCTGCTGCAGCACCTTCAACCTGGATGAGTACATCGGGCTGCCGCCGGGTCATGATGGCTCCTTCCGGCACTACATGACCAGGCACCTGTTCAGCCAGGTGAACCTGGATTCCCTGAACACCTTTCTGCCGGACGGCGTGGCCGCGGATACCGGTGGTGAATGCCGCCGGTACGAAGCGTCCATCCAGCGGGTCGGGGGCATCGACCTGCAGTTGCTGGGGCTCGGCAGCGAAGGTCACATCGGTTTCAACGAACCCCTGTCGGCGCTGCGTTCCCGCACCCGGGAAAAGGCCCTGGCCCCGGCGACCCTGATCCAGAACGCCGCCCAGTTCGGAGGCCATCCCGGCCGGGTGCCCCGCCGTGCCATCACCATGGGCGTCGGCACCATCCTGGATGCCAGGCGGTGCCTGCTCCTGGTCACGGGTGCGGCCAAGGCCGACATCCTGGCCCGGGCCGTGGAGGGGCCGGTCACGGCCATGGTGAGTGCCTCTGCCCTGCAGTTCCATCCCTGCTGTCAGGTGATCGTGGACGAGGCGGCCGCGGCGCAGCTTCAAGGAAGGGACTACTATCGCTGGATCTTCGCGAACGAACCCGACTGGGTGGCGTTCCGACAGCATCCGGATTTCCAGGATTGAAGGCCCGCTCTTCCAAGATGAAAGGGTCGGCCCGTCATACTGATTGGACCGCCCGCGCGGGTGCGCCTCTACAGGTTCTCAAGTTGCCCATTAACAAATATTTAATGATTGGTACAAATTCCGCTCTTGGTGTCTCGGCGGCATCCGCCATCCACACAGGAGCGCGGCATGTCCCATCACAGCTCGACCCGAATGACAGAGGACTTTTACCTCCGCATGTCCCCAGGTCCCAAGCCGGGCCAGGCGGATGTCCCGCGGCATGACCCCAAGGAAGACGCGCAGCAGCACCAGCAGGTCCCTCAGCAGCACCCTGGTCAGCACGGGGACCATGCCAAGCCTGGTTCCAAGCCCCATGGGCCCCGCAAGCGCTGCGAGGCCGCAAAAGCCCATCGGGTGGTGGATGCCTTCTTCGTGGCCCAGGGGCTCTGAGGAATCGTCATGCCGTCCATGGCGCGGTACAGCCCAGGGACGATCGGCCGTCCGGCCTGCTCCGGTTTGCCGGGGTCGAGCGTCCACGAAAAGACCCCCAAAGGGAAAAGCGCCATGACCAAGAAATGGAACAAGGTGGTTCTGGATCTTATGGGATTGATCAAGGCCAACAAGTGGGAGGACCACTTCGCCAAGGCCATCGCGCACGCCCGCGCCAAGGACATTCCAGAGATGTCCGACATCAACAACCTGCAGGATTACCTGGCGTGGATCAACGATTTCATCACCTGGGTTCCGACCGAAAACAAGCCGGGCAGTGAGATCAACAACTACCTCAGCAAGTTCTACTTTGTGCTCGATCAGCCCCCGGTGCTCGGGCTGCAGAACAAGATCGTCCCCTCCCAGAGCGCACCGGAACTCACGCCCCTGTCGGCCTGGATGGTGAAGTACGCCCAGGCCATGGGTGAATTCCTGGACACCCCGGAGTCGCTGACCGCGAAGTCGCTCAAGTCCTTTTTCGACTCTCCCAGCTACAACATGGGCGATTACATCGTCCCCCACGGCGGCTGGCGGACGTTCAACCAGTTCTTCGCCCGGAACTTCAAACCCGGCCTCCGTCCCGTGGCGGCGGTTTCGGATTCGAAAGTCATCGTCTCACCGGCCGACTCCACCTTTGCGGGCCGCTGGGAGATCCGGACCAACTCCGGGGTCACGGTGAAGAACCTCCACTGGTCCATCAGCGAACTACTGGATGGCAGCCCCTACAAAGACCGGTTCGTCAACGGACTGTTCATGCATGCCTATCTCGGCCCCAACGACTACCACCGGCTGCACGCTCCGGTGGGGGGGACCGTCGTGGAGGCCCGGGTGATTCCGGGACAGGTCTACCTGGAAGTGAACGCCGTACCCATTCCCGCCGACCCAGGTGGTCGACACCGCCTGAAGCCCCATCGCAGCCTCGACGCTCCGGACAACGCCGGCTATCAGTTTGCCCAGGCCCGGGGCCTGATTGTGCTCGAATCCAGCATCGGCCTGGTCGCTGTGCTGCCGATCGGGATGTGCCAGGTCTCCTCGGTGATCCTGACCGCCGAGAAGGGCGTCACCCTGCGGAAGGGCGAAGAGATGGCCTACTTCCAGTTCGGGGGTTCGGACGTCATCGTGCTCTTCGAGGCCAAGAGCAACATCAGCTTCACGGCCCAACTGGGTGATCACTACCAGGTCGGCGCCAAGATCGCGCAGGCCTATCCCACCTGACCGGCCGCTCGGTAGCACCGCTTGCGTGAAGGTGAGCCCATCCAGGGGTCGGCTCACCACTGGTCCTGGCACTTGAATGTTGCAGAGGAGTCCTGATCATGCGCCATCCATTCGCTGTTCCTTTTGTGCTCCTGGGCGCGGCCGTTTCCGCTCCGGCCCAGGTGAGCATCGGCATCGGCATCGGGCTGCCGGGTGTGAGCATCGGGATCGACGTCCCCATGTACCCGGAGCTCGTCCGTGTTCCGAATTATCCGGTCTATTACGCGCCCGGTTCGGACTCGAATTATTTCTTCTACGACGGCATGTACTGGGTCTTCCAGGGCTACGACTGGTACGCGAGTTCCTGGTACGACGGCCCCTGGTATCAGGTCGAACCCGAGGCGGTGCCCTACTTCATCCTGCGGGTTCCGGTGCGCTACTACCGGCGACCCCCCGTCTTCTTCGGCGGCTGGCAGCGGAGCGCCCCGCCCCGCTGGGGAGAGCACTGGGGCCGCCGCTGGGAACAGCAGCGCAGAGGCTGGAACCGGTGGGACCACAACGCGGCTCCGGCACCCGCCCGGCTGCCGACCTACCAACGCAACTACTCGGGCAACCGCTACCCCGACGCCGACCAGCAACGGGACCTGCACACCCAGAACTACCGCTACCAGCCGAAAGAGCCCGTCGTGCGGGAGCACTACCGGCAGCAGAAGGCGCAGGCCCCGGCCACGGTTCTCGATCCCGACCGGCAGCGCGCGCCCGAGCCGAGGACTCCCAGGCAGCGGGAATACGAACCCAGACAGCCCAAACCAATCGACCCCATGCCAGGGCCGCCGCGGCCCAGGCCGAGTGAACCTCAGCCCAGGCAACCCCGACCCACCGAACCCCAGCCGAGGGAACCTCAGCCGAACAAGCCGAGGCCAGAGGATTTGCGGTTGCCCCATCCAGCGCCGACCCCTCAGCCGGGGGGCCGGGAGATGCCCCGCCCCCAGCCGCCTCAGGGGCACGAGAGGGAACCTCAAGGGAGGCCTGCTCGCAGCGAACCCAAACCGCCCCAGGGCCGTAACCAGGAAAAGGACCGCGAGCACCATGAGGAACGCCCCAAGTAGAACAACCGGATTACACCTGCCCAAGGCAGCACCCCGGCCCCAACGGGTGGCCGTGGTGGTCGCCCACCCCGACGACGAGATCCTGTGGTGTGGAGGCCTCCTCCTGAGCCATCCCGAGTGGTCCACCTTTGTCGCCGTCCTGTGCCGGGGCAACGACCTGGATCGTTCCCCCCGCTTTCGGGAGGTGCGAAGCAGCCTCCACGTGCAGGGGGCCATCGGCGATCTGGATGACGGACCCGAACAGAGCGCGCTCGCCCAGGAGGCTGTGGAGGAGGCCGTCCTCTCCCTGCTGCCGGAAACGGATTTCGACCTGATCCTGACCCATTCCCCCCGGGGCGAGTACACGCGCCACCGGAGGCACGAAGAGACCTCCCAGGCGGTCCTGTCGCTCTGGACAAGAGGCGCACTCACCACCAAGTCGCTCTGGCTGTTTGCCTACGAGGATGGCCATGGCGCCTACCTCCCACGCGCCGACAAGGGTGAGACGCTGCTGCGGATGACCCTGTCGGATGCGATCTCGGGCGAGAAACATCGGCTCATTTCCGAGGTCTATGGCTTCGACGAGGCGAGTTGGGAGGCCCGGACGGCCCCGCGCGAAGAAGCCTTCCGCTACTTCGTGACGCCCAGTGCCGCCGCGGGATGGTTTAGGGACAACCAGCCGTCATGAAGGTCCTCGTCCTCTACGACTATCCGCCCGCGCCCGGCGGGCTGGCCACCCAGGGTGATCTGCTGTACCACGGGCTCCTGGAGATCGGCGTGGACGCCCGGGCCGCGCATCTGAAGTCGAATCTGGAAAAGGAGTGGTACTACCGCTGGTTCAAGCCGGATGCGGTGGTGGGGGTGGGGTACTGGGGCGACTTCCCCGACATCGTGCACCACCCGCAAAGCTTCGGGATGCTGCCCGTGCCCTGGCTCCTGGCCGATGGTTATGTGGGGAACTACCGCCATGACCTCAACGAGATGCCTCTGATCCTCGTGACCGCCGACTGGGTCCGGGAGACCTATGTACGCGATGGCATCCGCGGGGACCGCATGGTGACCCTCCCTGTGGGCTGCGATACGGACACCTTCATTCCCAGGGCCCTCGACGACCCCAAGGTGCACGCCATGCGCGAGATCCTGGGGGTCACGCCGAATCAGCTCATGATCCTCACCGTGGGTGGGGATGCGGCCTCCAAGGGCGCCCGCGAGGTCATGGAAGCCCTCGCCCTGATTTCGAAGGATGTGCCCGACTGGCGCTATGTCTGCAAGGTCTGGCCCCAGCCGCGCACCGCCGTCCAGAACGAACTGGACCAGGCCCTCGCGGTCCAGCTCGGCATCTCGGATCGGGTGAGCTTTCCGACCCACCGCGTGTCCCGGGCTCTCATGCCCTACCTGATCTCAGCCTGCGATGTCTATGCGGCGCCCTCGCGCCTGGAGGGCTTTGGCATGCCCCAGGTGGAAGCCGGGGCCTGCGGCAAGCCCGTGCTCGGCATCCGCGCCATGGCCATGCTCGACACGCTGGTGCACGGCGAAACGGCAATGCTGGCTGGCGTGGCCCAGATGAATCACATCACCGAGGCGACCCTCGGTCCCGAATCGGGCTTCGAGCCTGGTCATCGCGTCATCTTTGACAAGCCGCGCGTGGCCGACTACCGGGCCGATGTGGGCGATATCGCCGCTTACCTGCGCACTCTGCTCAATGATGCCCCCCTCCGGCACCGGATGGGAGAGGCCGGCCGGAGGCGTGTGGTGGACCAGTACGACTACCGGCGAGTGGCCCTGCGGTTCGTGGAGATCCTCTCGCAGAAGTTGTGGACGGTCTGAGATGCAAGCAGCCACCCAATCCGCCATCCAGGCTGCCAAAGCAGCGGCCCTCGAGGTTCTGCTGCACAACGCCCGCGGCCCCTTCGGCGGCCTGCCGCGCACCGCCGGCTGGGGCTATCCGGAACCCTACACCCGGGACCTGCTGATCTCCTCACTGGGGATCCTGGCCTCCGGAAACGAAGCGCTCCTGGCCTCCCTGAAGCTTGTGATGGTGACCCTGGCCAAGCATCAAAGCCACCGGGGGCACATCCCGTCGCTGGTGCACGACCCCGAAGACCGGGGTGCCAGCGACACCACCCCGCTGTTCCTGCTGGTGGCGGGCATCCTGCGCAAGGTCCTGGGTACGCCCAGTTATCTGGAAGGTCCGGTCCGGAAGGCCACGCGCTGGATGGAATACCAGGCCGCCGACGACCGCGTGATGGTATCCCAGCAGCCCACCAGCGACTGGCGGGATGAGCAGTGGGTCCTTGGGCACGGCCTCTTCGTGAACACCCTGGTCTACGGGTACCTGAAGCAGCTGGGCCAACTGGACCGGGCGCAGACCTTGCAGGAGGCCCTCAATGGTCCCGACGACAGCCTGGACCGGAACCATCCCGTGAAGGGCCTGGTCGTCCGCGGCCTGCCCACCTATGCCTTGTGGTCATACAAGGTCCTGGGCGATGAGCGCTGCGATCTGCTCGGCAACAGTCTGGCCATCCTCACGGGCCTGGCCTCACCCACCCGGGCGAACCGCATGGTGACCTGGATCGAAGGCGAGTGCGAGGCCATGCGTACCCGGGGCGAACTGGCCCTGGACCTGCCGCCCTGCCTGCTCCCTTTCATGCAACCGGCCGACGAGGACTGGCGATCACGCTATGACCGGTACAACCTTCCGGGCGAGTACCACAACGGCGGTGTCTGGCCCTTCGTCTGCGGATTCTATGTGGCGGCCCTGGTGGCCGCCGGTCGCCAGCGCCTGGCGGAAGAAAAGCTTGTGGCTCTGACGGACCTGATCAGGCCCGCCCGCGAAGCGCAGGTGGCCTTCGGCTTCAACGAATGGTTCAAGGCCCAGGACGGCAAGCCCTCGGGGCAGGACTGGCAGACCTGGTCCGCCTCGATGTACCTCTATGCGGCCGCCTGCGTGGAGCAGGGCAGGGCGCTGTATTTCTGACGGGGAAACGAATCCGCCGTCAGGATTCAGTTCCCCATGGTCGCGAACATGCCCACGGAAACCGCGGCCATGACCACCGTGGCGGTCCAGCCGAGAGCCTTCATCGACAGGGAGAGCGTGAACTGCCCCATCACCTTTTTCTGGCTGGCGATGATCATGATCATGACCATGAGGGGCGTGGCCACCACCCCGTTCGTGACCGCGGCCCAGAACAGGGCCTTCACGGGATCCAGGTGGACTTCGTTCAGGACGACGCCCAGCAAAGTCGAGATGGCGATGACCCAGTAGAAGCCCCGGGCCGCCTCGGGCTTCCGCTCCAGGCCCACGGGCCACTGGCGGGCCTCCCCCAGGGCATAGGCGGAAGCACCCGCCAGGACGGGCACCGCCAGGAGTCCGGTACCGATGATGCCCAGGCTGAACAACAGGAAGGCGAAACGGCCAGCCACGGGCCGCAGGGCCTCGGCGGCCTGGCTGGAGGTCTGGATGTCGGTGATCCCATGGGCGTTCAGCACCACGGCGGCGGTCAGGATGATGAAGAAGGCAATGACATTGGAAAAGGCCATGCCCACCCAGGTATCCGTGTGCAGGGTGGCCAGCTGCTGCGGGCCCTGCTCTGGAGCGCGGCGCAGGGGGCGTTCCGCCGGGTTCAATTTCTGGTCTTCCACTTCCTCTGAGGCCTGCCAGAAGAACAGGTAGGGACTGATGGTGGTGCCGAAGATGGCCACGATGGCCGTCAGCGAATCGCGGGAGAACTGGATGTGCGGCAGAAAGGTGGCGTGGAGCACCTCCAGCCAAGGGATCTTCACCACGAAGAGAATGCCCACGTAGGCGAAGAGGCCCAGGCAGAGCCACTTCAGGTAGGGGACATAGTGGCGGTAGGGGATGAAGATCTGGAGACCGAGGCAGAGCAGACCGAAGCCGATGACATAGACCTGGACGGGTCCGCCGATCAGCAGGTGGAGGGCCGCGCCCATGGCTCCGATGTCCGCGCCGATGTTGATGGTGTTGGCCACCAGCAGCAGGCCGACAGCGGCATAGAGCACCCAGGCGGGAAAGTGCTTCCGGAGGCCGTCGGCCAGCCCGTGGCCGGTGACGCGTCCCACCTGGGCGCTGATCTCCTGGATGGCACACATCAGGGGATAGGAGAACACCATGGTCCACAGCATGCCCAGGCCGAACTGGCTGCCCACCTGGGAATAGGTGGCGATGCCGCTGGGGTCATCATCCGCGGCCCCGGTGATGAGACCGGGGCCGATGCGGGCCAACAGGGTCCGCTTGGGGCCGCTCCACACGGGCCGGGGCGGTTTCGGAGTTGGATGTTTCATCGGAGCGTCCGCGCTGAAGCGGTCACCGTGGACTCAATGGTTGTCTGCCCATGCTTCGCGTTGAATTCGTGCCTGCCGACATCACGGGATCCGGTAGTGGCTGCTCGCAAGGGTATGCGCGAGATCCGGGTCTCCAGGCACAGACGGCCGGTGGATGCCCGGCGGACTTCCGTGGAGCCCGTTCACGGCCGATGGCTGGTCCAGAAGAGCTGCTTACCAGTGGGCTCCTGGGCCTGGCCCGTCTGCTCGGGGGTCACGAACAGGTCGAAGCCGACCATGGGCGTGACGGTCTTGAGGGTCCCCTTGCGCTTGTCGTCCACCTTGAGGGCGCCGATGTTCTGTGCGGCTGAGCCTTGATCGGCCCGCACCCAGACGACATAGATGGTCGCGGGGGGCTGGAGCTTCTGGGGGTCGGCCAGGTACTCGAGGGTCAGATTGATGGACGTGTTCCCGTTGTCGGTCTTGGCGAACTTCACATCGCCCTTGGCGGCCGGGATGTCGGCGGACACGTTCATGGAATCGGGATGCTTGAACATCGAGCAGGCCGTGCTCGAAGCCAGAAGCAGAAGGCTTGCGGCGACAACTTTGGTGGCGGCAATCATCGGTGGTTCTCCTCGTGGTCCAGGGCATTAGGCGCCGTGGATCCTCCCAAAAAGCAATATTCATGCTCGATTATAAGTATTAATAAAATAACCATTTAGAAAAAATAAGGCATAAACGAAGTCTGGATTGATCCATCATTTTGAAAGGGTGCACCCGCCATACCGGAAGGAGCGGCGGGTCCCATCTTGGGTCGCCGGACCACGTGGCTTTGTTCCGCAAGAGGTCCGTGGATCTTGTATAGGTGTGGATCAGCGCAGGCTCCGGCCGATGGCTGATGTGCCTTCCTCAGAATGAAGGGACCAAGGATCAAATTGATGGTTCAAGTCTCCTCCATTTGCTTCCAGTTGGCGCAAGTAGTTGGGATTGCTCAGGTCCAGCCTGTGGCGCGAAACCTGCTCGGGTTCTGTGCTGAGGCCTGGACACTTCGCCCTCGCTGACACCCAACCCCGAGGACACCATGGAACCAGAAATCGGTTTGGACGCCACCACCCGTCAGCGTGTGGTCGAAGTCCTGCAGCGGCTGCTCGCAGACGAGATTGCGCTCTATCTGAAGACCCGCAACTTCCATTGGAACGTCGAGGGTCCGGACTTCTACCAACTCCACAAACTCTTCGAGGGCCAGTACGACCAGCTCGACGATGTGATGGACAACGTGGCAGAGCGCATCCGCGCCCTGGGGGGGTACGCCGCGGGCTCGATGCAGGAATTCCTGAAATTGACCCGTATCCCGGAAGTGAGCGGTGCCTTCCCGCCCGACCCGGAGCAGAGAATGGAAGGCCTGCTGCTGCGTGACCACGAACTGATGATTGGCGAACTGCGCACCATGATCGATACCTTCGAGGAATGGGGCGATGCCGGCACTCAGGATTTCGTCACGGGCATCATGGAAACCCACGAAAAAATGGCTTGGATGCTGCGGGCGCTTTCCGCACATCGAGGCTAGTCCGGTCGTGCGCCTAGGGTCGGGCCCAGCTGGTGCGGAAGTCCTTCGCCGATCCGCCGACCGAGTCCGTGCCACCTACATCAACCCATAGGGACTGGAGACAGAAGCCATGTTGCGCAGCGCCAAGGAACTGGAAGGCTACACCGTCACGGCCACCGATGGTGACATCGGAACCGTCCGCGATATCTATTTCAACGATGCACACTGGACCATCCGCTACCTGATCGTGGATACCTCGGGCTTTTGGCAGGAAGCCCACCAGGTGCTGATTTCCCCGCTGGCCTTCCAGAACGTGGAGTGGGCGACCCAACGGTTCCACCTCTCGATCACCGGGGAAAGGGTCAAGAACAGCCCCCGCGCCGAACTCGACCGGCCCGTTTCCCTTCAGTTCGAGCAGACCTATTTCCAGTACTACAACTGGCCGTACTACTGGGGCAAGGAAGGGCTCTGGGGCGACTGGTCGGCCCCCAAGGAGCTGGCCCAGGGTGCCTGGGTGACCCCGCAACCAAGTCAGGCGAAGTACGATCACCATCTCCGCAGCGTGAAGGAGGTCGTCGGCTATCGCATCGCGGGCAGCGACGAGGAGATCGGGCATGTCCAGGACCTGATCGTGGATGACCAGACCTGGGCCATCCGGTATCTCGTGGTTGACACCACCACCTGGTGGTCCGGCAAGAGCGTGCTCATGGCGCCCCACTGGATCGAACGGATCAGCTGGGAGGAGAAGACCGTATACCTCGGCCTGCCCAGGGAGACCATCAAGAACGCACCCCAGTGGCAGCCCGGGTCGCCGGTGGACCGGGATTACGAACTGCGCCTCTACGACTTCTACGGCCGCCCCGCCTACTGGCTCGACGAGGACAAGGAAGCACGAAGGAACCTCACCGCGAATCTGGGTTCCAAGAAATAGCTGCTGGCGCCAACCCGCGATGACCCTGCAAGCAACCATCAGGAGACCCCCATGATCGACGACTTCTCTGCTCCCATCCGGCATGAACTTCGGACCGAAAGGGCCTGCGGCTCCAAGCCCGGCCAGGAAATCCCCCGGGTCGATCCCAAGGAACCCCCCCGGGTCGATCCCAAGGAAATCCCCCAGGTCGATCCCAAGGAAACCCCCCGGGAGCCCCCCATCGAAGTGCCTGCGCCCCCGGATCGGCCCGAACCAACCCCCCTCCAAAGCTAGGGAGACGGCAGGGGTCCTGCCCCTGCAATGGTTTTCTGCCATGGGTCAGCGGCAGGCTTGACGGCCGCTTGATGTTCTGGTCAGCCGCAGCCCAGCGCCAGGAATGAAAGGACGAACCATGAAAGCCCTCGTGTATCACGGGCCCGGCAAGCGGTGCCTGGAGGACCGGCCCCGGCCGGTCCTCCAGGCACCCACGGATGTGATCGTCAAAATGTCCCTCACGACCATCTGCGGGTCGGACCTGCACATCTTGAAGGGGGACGTGCCCACCGTGACGAAGGGGCGGATCCTCGGGCACGAAGGTGTCGGCGTCATCGAAGCCATCGGTGCCAGCGTCTCCAGCTTCCAGGTCGGCGATCATGTCCTGATCTCCTGCATCTCGTCCTGCGGGAAGTGCGCGAACTGCAAGAAGGGCATGTGCTCCCACTGTGAAAACGGCGGCGGCTGGATCCTGGGAAACCTGATCGATGGGACCCAGGCCGAGTACGTGCGAATTCCTTTCGGAGACAACAGCCTCCTGCCGATTCCAATGGAAGTGGACGAGCGGTCGCTGGTCATGCTGAGCGATATCCTGCCGACGGCCTTCGAATGCGGCGTCCTGAACGGCGCGGTGAAGCCCGGTGATACGGTGGCCATCGTTGGCGCCGGTCCAGTGGGACTGGCCGCGTTGCTGACCGCCCAGCTCTACTCGCCGGCCGAGACCATCATGATCGATCTGGACGACCACCGGCTGGAAGTGGCCAGCAGGCTGGGCGCCACCTGGGTCATCAACAGCAAAAATGCCAAGACCGTGGACATGGTGCTATCGCTGACGGACCACCAGGGTGTCGATGTGGCCATCGAGGCTGTGGGTCTCCCCGCGACCTTCGAGATCTGCCAGGACATCGTCGCGGCCGGGGGTCATATCGCGAACATCGGCGTCCACGGCAAGGGCGTGGGACTCAAGCTCGACAAGCTCTGGTCCCACAACATCACGCTTACGACCAGGCTGGTGGATGCGGTGACCACGCCCATGCTCCTCAAGGCGGTGGCCTCCGGCAGGCTCAAGCCCGCCCAGCTCATCACCCACGAGTTCAAGCTCGATGACCTGATGAAGGCCTACGACACCTTCGGCAACGCGGCCCAGGAGAAGGCCCTCAAGGTGATCATCCGCATGGGTGCCGCCCTGGAGCCATGATGAACGCGGACCAAACCAGCGATCCCGGCGGTGGACAGGCCCAGGGCCCAGCTTTCGTTCCAATCCCGGGCCACGCCAGTTGCGCCGCCTTGCAGAGACCGACCCTGCGCGGGGCTTCCCATGTTCTCGCCACCTGCGTGGCGGTCCCTGCCGCGGTGCTGCTGTGGATCGGCGCCGGCAGTTTCAGCGCGCGAGTGGGGGCCGCGGTCTACGGGCTGAGTCTGTTCCTCCTTTTCGCGGTTTCGGCCAGCTTCCATTGGCCGACCTGGCGACCCCGCGCCAGGGACTGGATCGGCCGGCTGGATCAGTCGGTCATTTTCCTGTTCATCGCCGGTACCTACACGCCCTTTGGCCTGCTGCTCGGGCCCGGGCGCGGGTACCTGCTGCTGGCGGTCATGTGGGGCGTCACCCTTGGCGGCATCGTCCTGTCGCTGGCCTGGCCGGCGGCACCCAAAGCCCTCATGGCCGGGATCTACGTGGCCTTCGGGTGGTCCTTCGCGCTGCTGGTCCCCGCGCTCTTCCGCGCCGTGGGAGCCCTGGTGATCACCCTGGTCGTGCTGGGTGGCCTGGCCTTCACCGTGGGCGCCATCGTCTATGCGTTGAAGCGGCCCGATCCCTTTCCCAGGATCTTCGGATATCACGAAGTGTTCCACATCCTCGTGGTGGCCGCCGCGGTCTGCCACTTTGCGGCCGTGTCGCTGACCCTGCCATCCCTCATCTGAACACTCGGCAGGCAACCTTGCCATCAGGCCGAACGGATCAGATCTGGGTCGATCCAGGGATCAGATGGCGGCCCAATCCACAAAGCATCGCCCCTGCCCAACGCAGCCATTGATGGTCTAGGCCTAAGACAGGGCAAGGGGAGGTAGTCCCGTTGCCCTGTCCAAGGGTTCTGCCTAGCCTTCAGTGCCGGTCATCTCTGTCATGGTCTCGCTTGTCATGCTTGTCATGCTTGTCATGGCCCTTCTTGTGGCCTCGGCCGTGTTCCTTGCGCCAGCGGCGGTAGTCTTCGCCTTCTTCCATGCGCTGGTAGGACCAGCGGCCGGGCTCGTAGCGGTAGGCGCCGCCCTCCCGACGGTACTGCGGCCTGACCCAGCGTGACCCCCGTCGACTGGGCTCTTCCCAGCGGCCGGGCGCCCATGCCCAGCGGTCGTCCTGGCGGTCCCAGTAGCCGCCGATCCAGACATGTCTATGGCTGGGTCGGACCATCCGCATTTCGACCCGAGGCGGAGGCGGGGCCTCCGGGGCGATGCGAATGTGGACGGAGGGGAGGTCCACCCCGATTCGGATCTGCGCCGTGGCCGGCGAGTAGCTGAACGCCGCGATGAGTGCGGGCAATGCCATGGTTGCAAAGCGTCTCTGCATGAAGGGCCTCCTGGTCCATCCCCATGCCACGCAGATGCCGTGCCAGTGCCCTAGCTTCAATGATTGAGGCTCTTTGCGTTTTATTTAAAACCAGCCATGAGGGAATCCAACCAGAATGAGGCAGCACCTCCATCGATTCGATGCGCGGCCTCGAGCGCCTTGCAAACCCAGCGTATCGGCCAACTCCGCGGCTCCCGTCAGGGCTCGATGGGCTTGCCGCGCTCGGCGTACAGCAGAACTTGGCGGACCATCAGACCCGCCTCGTCCTGGCTGAGCAGGTCTTTCCAGGCGGGCATGATCCGGCCGAAGAGAATGCCCTTCCGGATGGTTTTCGCCATCTTACGGATCTCGCGTTCGGAACCGGGCCCTTCGAGGAGGCGGAAATCCTGAGCCGCTTTCGTGAAATCGAGGCCCCCCAACTTCTGGCCCTCGGGGCCCCTGGCCGATCCATCCAGACCGTGGCACCGGATGCAGTTCTGCTGGAAGAAGGCTTTCAGTTCGGGGATCGACCTGGCCTTCGGAGCCAGGGCCTGGCCCGCCAGGGTTGTGGCGACGAGGGCAAGCAGAAGGGTGGCTCCGAATGCCTTCCAGGGGAGCGGACGCCAGTGGGAGGCCTCGCCCGTGGCTCGTCGTTGCGGATTCCCTGCGCCCAGGCTGGGAGGCATATCGGCTCCTGCTGAAACAAGGCCCCCGGATGGAGAACCCGATCCACCCAGGGTCGAGCGTGGCTGGCCTGGCACCAGATCCGTTTGGCAGAAGGGGTACAGTCCGGTTCCAGCGCATGGCCCAGGCTGGCGAGCCGGGCAGGCGCTCTTACTTTGCGCGAGCTTCCTTCAGCGCGAGCGCCATGCGCGTGCAGGCTTCGTTCTGCTCCCCGAGATCGTGGGCCGCGAACCCGAGGCAGATATAGGGCAGGTTCCGGCGGTGGAAATCGTAGAGGCTGCCGGGGTAGAAGACCACCCCGTGGGCGAGGCAGCGTTCGGTCCAGGCCTCGAGCGGGACCTCTTCGGCCACGCGCACCCATAGGGACAGGCCTTCCCGCGGGTTCTTCACGGTGATGGCGGGATGCAGATGCAGCAGCAGGCGATCCACCATGGTCTCCCGCCGTTCTTCTGTGACTTTGCGGATCCGCCGCAGGTGACGGACGATCTCCCCATCGCGCAGGGTCTCTTCGATGGTGGCTTCCTGGACCTGGTTGCCCGGCCAGTCCACCAGCTGCCGCTGCTTGGCCAGGGCCTTGATGAGATCAGCCTGGCCCGCCAGGATGCCCACCTGCAGGCCGGGCGCGAGGATCTGCTCCAGGCCGCTGAAATACAGGACGCGGCCGTGGGGATCCTCGCTGGCCAGGGGCAGGCTGGGGTTCTTCTCGCGGTGGAAGCCCAGGGAAAGGTCGCCCTCCAGGATCCGGAACCCGTGGACGCGGGACAGCTCCAACAGGCGCTGGCGGCGGGAGGGTTCCAGCGTCACCTGGGTGGGGTGCTGGGGACTGGTCGTGAGATAGAGGAGCCGGATGGGTTCCTGGATCAACAGGGCCTCGAGGGCCGCCACATCCAGGCCATGGGCATCCACGGGTACGGGGAAGAGCCGGGCACCGGCGGCCCGGAAGGCCTCGGCCACCCGGAACAGTCCTGGATCCTCCATGGCCACTGCATCCCCCGGCGCGAACAGCACCCGGGAAACCAGGTTGAGGGTGCTCATCAGGCCGCGGGTGAGCAGGAGGTTGCCGGCTTCGACGGCAAGCCCGCGCATTTCCCGCAGCATTTTGCCAAGGGAATTCCGGAGATCCAGGAGACCGCGCGGATCCCATCCGGGCTGCAGCAGGCGCTCCGGGTGGAGCTTTAGCACGCGACCATAGGCCCGGTGGATGGCGGCCGTGGGCGCGAGCCTCAGATCGGGGGTATCGGGGATGAGCTGGAAGGACGCCACGGCCGGGGCGGCGGGCTGGTAGAACGGTTCGCTGCGGGGTGTGGCGCGCTTCCAGGAGGCGGAATCCTGGGCGGAGATCCCCGTGGGGGCCGCCAGCACGAAAGGCAGCTTCCGGGCGACGAAGGTGCCCCGGTCGGGAGCGACTTCGATCCAGCCTTCCGCCTCCAGCTCCTTGTAGGCCGCCAGGGTGGTGTTGCGGTTGACGCCCAGGTGGTCCGCCAGGGCGCGCGTACCCGGGAGGGCATCCCCGGGTTGGAAGCGCCCGGAGCGGATGCCCTCTTCGAGTGCTTTCACCAACTGGAGGTACAGCGGCTCCTGGGCGGATCGGTCCAGCACGATGGCGAGATCCCAGCTACCCAAGGTTGTTCTCCGGATTCAGCAGTGAAAGCTTGTTGCGGCAAGTTTGGTCCAGGCTGGCCGGGAAGACCGCACCCGTCAATATCCCAGCCCACAAGGCCGAACAGGCGGTCCTCCAACTTGCCAGGGCGAGTGCCATTGCGGGTGGGGAGCTCCCATCCTGTCCAGCGTCGGCGGGGTGGGAAGCGCCACCAGATCCGGTTCGAAAACAGCAGCCCCTCCGGTGTCCTGTCACGAAGACTCGCGGGATTGGAGGTACCATCCAGGGACACCCCTACCTCCAGGTGACGAGTGCCGATCTGCCGCTGGACCCCCTTGCTGGCTGCCGCCTTCGCCTTCGGCCAGGAGGCGGTACCGTTCCCCATGGAGAAGCCGGAGCCGTGGAAGCCCGCCTGGGAACTGCTGCTGCGGGGCGATCAGCTCTCCGATCCCGGCGAGCCATCCGACCGTTTCCACCGCGTGGGCGTGCAACTGCGGCTGCGGTGGAACTGGGATCTGGAAGCTGTGCAACTCGAGGCCGGGACCCGCTCCGCCATGGGTTCGGATTCGAACCGGGACAATTCACCGCGCTGGGATCAGCAGCCCTCGAACGGGACTCAGGTGGATGTCGCCCGCATCAAGGCGTCCTGGACTGCGCCCAGGAGCTTCGGCACCCTCAGCCTCGGGTTCCAGGAGAACGGCCTGGTCACCTCTCAGGCCCTGTGGGACCGAAACCTCCGGTTCCTCGGCGCGGGTGGTAGCGCCGGGTTTCGCAGTGCCGATGGACTGCTCCAGGAGGCGGGCCTTCGCCTCGCGGCGGGCCGGGTCCGCGATGTTCTGGGGGCGAAGGCCGATCTGGCCGCCGGACAGCTCGTCGTGAAAATGGATACGGGCGCCTTTTCCTGGCTGGCCCATGTGGATCGGTGGAGCCTCTCCTGGGAGGCCGGGGACGAGCGGCGGAGGGCCCTGCCCGGCCACCGGAATGAAGCCCGGCAAAGGCTGGCGCTGGCGGCCATTGGCGCGAGCGGAACCTGGCACGCGCGGCTTCCCCTGGAGGCCCACTGGTTCCGGTCCCGGAATGCGGAGACCCGGGAGACCAGTGAGGAATTCCAGGCCATCGCGGGCAGCCGCGAGCGGCTCTACTGGCCCCAGCTGGCCGTCACCTGGCAGCGGCTGGGCTCGACCGGCACCCTCTATCCGGTGAATGGCGACGAGTGGTGGTTCTACCGCCGGGCGCGGGGTCAGCGCTTCGATATGGCCGTGCCCCTGCCGGGTCAGTGGCTCGCTTCCATCGTGTACATCCGGCAGCGCTCGGATGGCGACGGCTACCAGGTCACACGGAAGCTGCTCACGCTGGTGAAACGGTTCTGATTCAATAAGTCCGGTCGTCCAGCGGGGGCGCGTAGTCGCGGCCGAACTTGTTCTTGTGCGGCTCGAGGGCGGGCCTGGAGACTTCCAGCTCCCAGGCGCCCTGGGTGATCCCTGTGCCCACCTTCACGGTCCAGGCTTTTTCTCCGGCTTCGGGGTGCCAGAGGCGCAGCCGGTAGGTGCCCGGGGGGACCTGGTCGAACTGCACGCCGGTCTTGCCATCGAGGACCTGGGCGAAGGGGGTGGTCACCACCCAGAGGAAGGCATTCATCTGGTGGTGGACATTGCAGTAGAGCTTCACCAGGCCCGGGTTCGTCACGCGGACCTTGGGGGCGTCGCCGGGCCGGTAGTGGCCAGTATCGAAGCGGTTGCCCTGGGTCACGCTGAACACGTTGTGGAGGATGTGATCCAGGTTGGGGAACGTCACCTCTGTCCCCGGCGTGGCCAGGGACACGCGCGGGATGAATTGTTTCCCCAGGGTGCGGATGGCCACGGGACGCGATGGGCCGACAGCCGTCACCGCGGCTTCGAGCGGCTCGAGGAACGCCACGCAGTCTGCCAGGGAAGTCCTGACCCGGCCATCCTGCTCCCGGAGCTGCACGGGGCCCTGGACCCCGCCTGCGGCCAGAGGCAGCGCCATGGCCACAAGGGGCAGACCACGAACAAGGGATCGGATCATGCGGCATCCAGAGTAGATTCGTTGCAAGTATACCGATCACCCAAGGGATCCCCATGCAGCCGAACATGAGCTGGTACCAGACGCTTGCTGGGAAATTCTTCATCCGGCAAGCGGCCGCCATCCTCGTGCTCATGTCCATCATCCTCTGGGTGGTCTACAACGAGGCGGAGCGGGGCGCGAGAAGCACTGCCAGCGCAAGTCTCTCTGCCGGAGCTTATGTCCTGGAGCGGGCCTTCGAACAGCAGGGCCGTTCGCTGGATGCGGGCCTCGAAGTCTTCACCCAGTATTCGGGCCATGTCGCGCTCGTCGAACAGGCGCTCGAAGCCGGATCTGCCACCAGCCTCGCGGACACGCTGACGGAAAACCTCCCGCGGCTGGGCGCGGAGATCGCCATCGTGGTGAAACCTGACGGCGGCTTTCTGGCCGCCAGTGCCCGGGGCGGCCAGCCTGAGTTCCAGAGCGTCGGCATCATCCAGATGGCCCTGGCCCCCGAGGAGGCCAAAGCGCAAGGTCATCCCGGCCCCTTCTACCGTGGGTTCCTGCGGGCCGAGTGGGGCGAGCGGCCGGGGGTCTACCACGCGGTGGCCAGGCCCCTACGCTCTCCCGGCGGCAGGCCGCTGGGCGCCATGCTGGTGGGTGTCCGGGTGGATGACCGGGCTGCCGCCGACCTCCGGCGGCTGGCCATCGCCGGGCCGCAGCGCGGCGACCCGTCGGCCCAGCTGGCGCTGCTGAGCCAGTTCCGGACTCTGGGCACCACCCTGCCGGAGGCGGAAGCCTTGAACCGCCTGCTGGCGCGGGAGACGGCCTTCCTGGCGGTCCGGGCCCAGGTGTTGGATGGCCAGCGCTCCAAGGTGCTGTCCTTCAAGCTGGACGGCCGGGATGATCTGGGCGTGATCGCCCCGCTCCGGGGAGTGAATGCGCTGGATCTCGAGATGGCCTGTGTGCTGCTGATGCCCGTGGAGCCATTGCTGGCCCCTTTCCGCAACCTGCAGAAGGCCATCCTGGCCGTGGGCATTGTCGGCATCCTCATCACGCTGGGCCTGAGCCTCCGCTCGGCGAGGAGCGTCACGGCTCCACTCATGGCCCTGGTGTCGGCCGCCAAGGCCCTGGCGGAGGGGCAACCGCCGGCAGCCCTCGAAGTCGTCCCCACGCAAGACGAAGTGGGCGTGTTGACCCGGGCCTTCCGGACCATGGTGCTGGAGCTGAGGGCCAAGGATGACCTGTTGGCCCTCCTGGAAAAATCGAAGCGGAGCAGCAGCCTGAAGCGGCCCTCTGCGCTCGGGGCGATGGCGGCGATGGCGGCGATGGACGAGGCCACCCGCAACCTTCGGCCGAGTGCGCAGGTGGACGGAGGGGAGGCTCTGCCGCCAGCGCTCAGGGAAGGCGCGATCTTCGCGACCCGGTACCGGGTGGAGGGTGTGCTGGGCCGGGGCGGCATGGGCGTGGTCCTGAAAGTGCAGGATCTCCAGCTGGACGAGGAGGTCGCCCTGAAGATCGTCCGGGCGGACCTTGCCTCGGACCCAGCCTTCCTGGAGCGGCTCAAGCAGGAAATCCGGTTGGCCCGCCGGATCACCCACCGCCATGTCCTCCGCACCCATGACTTCGGGGAGAGCGACGGCATCCCCTTCGTGACCATGGAGTATTTGAAGGGCATCACCCTCCGTAGTCTGCTGGATGGCCGGGGGCGCCTGCCCCTGCCGCTGGTGCTGCGCATTGCCCGCCAGGTGGTCGAGGGCCTGGAGGCGGCCCACGCTGTCGGTGTGGTGCACCGGGACATCAAGCCCACGAACGTGCTGTTCGATGTCCGGGGGGACGCGAAGATCATGGACTTTGGCCTCGCCGCTCCGGTGGCGACCATGATTGCGGGCGAGGCGGAGGCGCTCATCGGTTCCCCCCGCTACATGTCCCCCGAGCAGATCCGCGGCGAACAGGTGGATGCCCGGACCGACCTGTACGCCCTGGGCATCATGCTGTTCGAACTCTGTTCGGGCGCGCCGCCCTATGACAGCCCGCGGATCAATGACCTCCTGGCCATGCACCTCGAGGCTCCGGTGCCGGCTCTGAGGGAATGGAATCCGGAGGTGTCGCGAGAGCTCAGTGCCCTGGTCAGCCGCCTCCTGGCCAAGCGCAAGGAAGAACGCCCCCAGTCCGCGGCGGAGGTGGTGGAGATCCTGAAGCTGGTGGCCGATGTCGGAGGCGGGATCTCGCGCGTCTGAGACCCGGTCTGCTGCGCACCCGTGCCTGACGCCGCCGGAGGGGCCGCTATTTCGGAATCGGATCTGGTTGGCCCGGGAGATCGGGCTGATCGTAGGGCTTCCATCATCCCCGGCAGCGCTGGTGAGCCGTTTGCCAAGCGATCTGCCTCCCGGTTCGCCGGGTCGCCCTGTGCTGCTTCCGCGGCGCCTCAAGGAGGTTCCATGTCCCAGTTTCCAAGCTCGCTCCTGCGCGATCCAGTCAGTGGCCTGGATCGCCGGACTTTCTGCGCTGGCGCCCTGGCGGCGGCCACCTTCGTCGCCTGTGGCGGCGGTGGCGGCAGCAGCCCCACGCCGGCGCCACCGGCGCCCCCCGCCACCGGCCCCAAGACCACCACGGACACCAAGACTGCGCTGCTGGCCTTGCCGGACGGGACCACCCGCGACTACCGGGACCTGGGGAACTTCTTCCTCATCAAGGACGCGACCGGTCTGTACGCCATGACGGCGGTCTGCACCCACCTGGGCTGCACGGTGGGCCTGCCCGTGGGCGCCACCATCACCTGCCCCTGCCACGGCAGCCAGTACAACCTCGGTGGCGGCAACACCCTGGGCCCGGCCATCACGCCCCTGGTGCATTTCGCGGTGACGGAGGCCACACCAGGCGGAGCGCTCGTGGTGAATACGGCCCAGACCGTGGCCGCCTCGGTGCGCCTGACCTGAAGCCCCGTTTCCATTTCTAACCGCAACCCCAGCATCCATCTGCACCCTGGAGGTTCACCATGAAAGACCTGCCCAAAGCCAACCTACCCCTCACGGCCCTGTTCCTGCTCACCGCCCTGGTGGCCTGTGGCGGCGGTGGCGGCGGGTCCGCCTCCTCTGGCACCCCAACACCCAGCGCCGCCGCAGTGAGTCAAGGTGTCCTCACCGCCAAGGGCAGCGTCTTCGTGAACGGGATCGAGTTCAACACCGCGAGCGCCACCATCAAGGTCGACGACAACCCGGGGGTGGAAAGCGATCTTAAAGTGGGCATGGTGATCAAGGTGCGGGGTACCAAGGATGACGCCACCCGGACGGGCATCGCCAGCGAAGTGGAGGCCCGGGATGCCCTGGAAGGCACCATCGATGACCGCGGCGTGGACGCGGCGAACGGTACCCTCACCGTGTCGGGCCAGACCGTGCGGGTCGAGGACAACATGACCCGCCTCAACGACGACGACACCCTCAAGGTCTTCGCCGGGGCGAACTTCCAGCCCGGGGACCGGGTGGAGGTCCACGGCTTCCCCGATGACCGCGGCGGCGTACGCGCCACCCGCGTGGCGAGGAAAGCCAGCGGCGAATTCGAGCTCAAGGGCTTCGTGGCCGACCTCGGGGCCACCGCCTTCAACCTCACCCTGACCCCCGGCGGCGCGAGCGCCCTCACGGTCAGCTTCTCCGCCGGCGCCCTGCCCGCGGGGCTCGCCAACGGCGCCAGGGTCCAAGTCAAATCCGCTGCGGCCCCCGTGGCCGGCGTGGTGACCGCCGCCCTGATCAAGCTCGAGGACAAGCTGGCCGGGGCTGGGGAGAAGGTCGAGGTCGAGGGCATCGTCACCAGCGGCACCGTGGATGACTTCCTCATCAACAACCAGCATGTGCTCACCAGCGCCAACACCCTGTTCGAAGGGGGACTGAAGGGCGACTTCGCGGTGGGCGTGAAGCTGGAGGCTGCAGGTCCCCTGGATGCCAGCGGCGCCATCGCCGCCGTCAAGGTGTCCTTCCGCAGCAGCATCAAGCTAGAGGCCGACGCCTCCGCCGTATCCGCCACCAGCCTGACCCTGCTGGGCCTGCCCATCGCCATCAATGGCTTTACGCGCATCGACAACGGGCCCATCGCCAACGGCAACCATGTGGAGGTCCGCGCCACCCTGGACCGGGATGGTCACCTGCTGGCCACTCGCGTCATCAAGCAGTCCGCCTCTACCAAGGCCTTCATCCAGGGCCCGGTGACCGCCAAGGACAGCGCGGGCGGCACCCTGACCCTTCTGGGCCTGGTCGTGGGCACCAACAGCCGGACCGAGTTCCGGAAGCGCACCGACAGCCTGGGTACCCCCGTGGACGCCGCGACCTTCTTCGCCCAGGTCACCCCCAACGCGACGATCATCAAGGCGCGCTGGGATGCCTTCAGTGGCACCACGAACCCGGTCGAGCAGGTGGAGATCCAGCTGGGCAAGTAGGCGCCCGGCTGGCGCCAGGAACCCCTGACTCAACCTGAGATGAAACCGAGACAAAGCCTGTGCCCGCCCGGCCTCCCACGAGGCCGGGCCATTTTTTGGGCTGTGGGCTTTGGGCTGTGGGCTGTGGAGGGACCCTCGACGCCCCGGTCCCCGCCAGCGCCGTCCCCTTCCTGCTTCCACCCTGACCCAACCTCGTTTGCGAGGCCCGGTCAGGGTTGAGGTTGGGATCAAGGGCGGTCCTGCAAGCTTTGGGCGTGGAGGCCCAGCTCGTGGACCATGCGGCCCCCGAGATGCCCGGTCTGGATCAGTGCAAGCGTCGCTCCCATGCTGGCGGCGAGCCAGAACAGGTGCAGGGCGAGCAGCAGGTTCGGGGTGGCCCCGCGTTTCGAGAACGCAGCCAGCAGGGCGAGAAGCGAGATGGATGAAGGGCAACGGTTTCGCACGGGTACCTCCTGCGGAGGGTGAGTCATCCCTCTCTTTCCAGGATTGGCCGATTCCCTCGGGACCCCAGATCCGTTCGGGAAAGGCCCATGAGTCCGGTTCCCTGGGCGAGGGGCCCCCGGGGAGGCCGGACCGGATGGGCTGGTATCTGCGAACCGGATATGGGTCCAGGTGGGAACCAGTCGGATGCTCGTGGGAAGCGTTCCGTCGCACCTCAGCCCAGGGCAGGAAAAACCAGCCCGGTTGAGTCGCTTCGTCCACGCCGGAGGAACCATGGGTCACACGGAGCGGTGGAGCAGATTGTCCCGGGAGGCGCAGTCGCTGGGGTGCGAGGCAGGAGTCTTGATGACGGCGGCCAGGAGATGGCGGGAGTGCTCCGAGGACGCGCCGGCCGACTTCAGGAATGCGCACTTCCTTCCCATGTTCGCGGTCTACCTCGTTCAGCAGTTCCGGGCCGAGGAAGAGATGCTGGATCTGATGCAGTCTCCGGAACGCCACCGGCACTGCCGCCAACATCACCGCCTGGCGCAGCAGATGCGGGAGCTCATGGCGAACCTGGAGCGCGGGCTGGAGCTGACGGAGGATCTCCGCATCTTCCGCAATGCCTGGGCCACGCATCAGGAGGGGAATTGGCTGGCCGCGGAGGCGCCCTTCGCTTTGGCGCACTGAGTCATCCAGGCTGTCCAGAGGGCCTGATCGGGTGCCGACGTGCGACAAACTGACGCACTCCGCGCGGCTTCATCGCCCGTTAAGGTCGGATGATCGCTCTGAACCCGTCACCGCACTGGTCGCGGAAGACGCCTGGTCAGGGCCGTTCGAGGCCCTCGATGACCCTGTCCCGTCTCTGCATCCGCCTGTCCCTGGTGGCCGCGCTGCCGCTGCTAGCGGCCGAGGCCGACTCCGCACCCAAAAAGCCTGCGCCGAAGGCGGCCAGGCCCGTGCCCTCCGCCGTGGTGGAAGTCACGGCGCCCCTGCCCACCGAGCCCCTGGTGACCGTGATGGATCCCAAGGCCCCGCGCCAGCCGCTGCCCGCCCAGGACGGCGCCGAATACCTGAAGGGCATCCCGGGTTTCTCGGTGATCCGCAAGGGCGGCACCGATGGCGATCCCGTGCTGCGCGGCATGGCCGGCTCCCGGCTGAACATCCTGCTGGATGGCGAGCAGCTCCTCGGGGGGTGTGGCATGCGGATGGACCCGCCGACCGCCTACGTCTTTCCCGAGTCCTACGATCGCATCACCGTGGTGAAGGGTCCCCAGACCGTGCTCTACGGTCCGGGCAACTCCGCGGGGCTGGTGCGTTTCGAGCGCGCCAATGAGAGGTTCCAGAAGCCCGGCTTCGAGGGCACTGCCAGCCTCATGGGCGGCAGCTTCGGGCGCAACGACCAGGTGGTGGATGCCCGCGGCGGGGCGCCCACCTTTTATGTTCGGGGCATCGGGACCCGGTCCCATGCCAACGACTACGAAGACGGCAAGGGCACCTCCATTCATGCCCGCTACACCCGCTGGAGCGCCAACGCGGCCTTTGGCTGGACGCCCAGCGACGACACCCGCCTGGAGCTTTCGGGCACCCGCAGCAACGGGGAAGCCGCCTATGCGGACCGCACCATGGACGGCGCGAAATTCCTGCGGGAGAACCTGGGTTTCAAGGGGGAATGGCGGCGCCTGACGGACCGCATCGAGAAGGTGGAGTTCCAGGTCTACCGGAACGACGTGGATCACGTGATGGACAACTACACCCTGCGCACGTTCACGCCGACCCTGCTGATGCCCGAGCCCATGGTGAACGCCCCTGATCGGCTGACCCGCGGCGGCCGCCTGGCCGTGGGCCTGCGCGTGGCCGAGGCCACGAAACTGACGCTGGGGCTGGATACCCAAGCCAACGACCACACCATCCGCAAGACCGCCCGGCAGTGGACCCTGCCCGTGGAGAACATGACCCGGATGGACGATGGCCGCTTCAAGAATTCCGCCGTATTCGCCGAAGTGGAGCACCCGTTCACAGGCAGGGACCGGGTGGTGGCAGGGCTGCGGGCAGACCGCTGGCACGCCGAAGATCCCCGCGCGGTCGTGGCCATTTCCATGATGGCGAACAGCCCGAATCCGACGCTGAACCACACGCGCGATGAAACACTCACCAGTGGTTTCCTCCGCTACGAGCGCGGGGCCTTTGCGGATTCGACCCTCTATGCGGGAGTGGGTCGCACCGAGCGGTTCCCCGATTACTGGGAGGCCATCAGCAAGGAAAGCCTCGGTTCGGTCAGCGCGTTCGATACCAAGGCCGAGCGCACCACCCAGCTCGATCTGGGCTGGATGAAGCAGACGGGGACCGTGCAGACCTCCGTGTCCGTGTTCTATGGCAAGGTACAGGATTTCATCCTCATCCAGTCGAACGTGATCAAGCCCGCTGGGATGGGCACCCGCGCCGCCACCGTCTCCCGCAATGTGGAGGCCACCACCTGGGGCGGAGAAGTCGGCGTGGGCACCAAGGTGGGCGGCTTCCTGAAGGTGGATGCCAGCCTCGCCTACACCCATGGCCAGAACGACACGGACGGCCGGGCCCTGGCGCAGATTCCGCCCCTCGAAGCGCGACTGGGCCTGGGCTACGAGGCGGAGAGCTGGTCCACCGGCCTGCTGGTCCGCGGCGTCGAACGCCAGGATCGGTTCGCCGTGAACCAGGGCAACATCGTGGGCCAGGACATCGGGGCCACCGCCGGGTTCGCCATCGTGTCGCTCAATGCCGGCTGGAAGCCCGCGAAGGGCTGGCTCCTCACGGGCGGCGTGGACAACCTGTTCAATCGGACCTATGCCGAGCACATCAGCCGGAGCACAAGCGCGATTCCCGGCTACCTGGTGCAGTCGGTCCGCGTGAATGAACCAGGGCGCACGTTCTGGCTGAAGGCCTCGCTCACCTTCGGCCGGTAGGTCCCTTCCATGGATAATGGGCACACGATGACCCATCCCGGCTTCGGCATCTCCCTCACCTGGCTGCTCCGCCTGCGCTGGATCACCACGGTCGGACAGACCGTGGCGATCCTCGTGGCCAAGCGCCTGCTGGGCGCCGAACTGCAGGCGTGGCCGCTGCTGGGCCTCGTGGCGTTCGGCGCCCTGAGCAATGTCGCGCTCATGCTGCGGCTGCGGCAGCCGGAACCGGTGCGACCGGCCCTGCCTGGCCTCATCCTGGGCCTGGATGTCCTGCTGCTCACGGGGCTGCTGTACGGCAGCGGCGGCGCGGCCAATCCCTTCACCGCCATCTACCTCGTTCACATCACGCTGGCGGCGGTGGTCATGCGGGGGCTCTGGGCCTGGGCGCTGGGGGCGCTTTCCATCGCCGGTTTCGGCATCCTGTTCATCTGGAACGTGCATGTCCACTCCCTGAGCCACATGAACCACGGCGGCAACGACGGCATCTCCCTCCATCTGGTCGGGATGTGGGTGGCCTTCGCCATCACCGCCGCCCTCATCGCCTCCTTCGTGGGTCTGGTCACCGAGGCGCTGCGCCAGCGCGACGAGGAACTGGCGGCCCTGCGGGATCTCACGGCCCGGCACTCGCGCCTGGCGGCCCTGACCACGCTCGCCGCGGGCGTCGCCCACGAATTGGGCACGCCCCTCGGCACCATCGCCGTCGCCGCGAAGGAACTGCAGCGGGCCGCCGAAGATCTGGGGCTCATGGGTTCGGCCATCTCCGAGGATGCCGCCTTGATCCGGGAGGAGGTGGGCCGCTGTCGGCGCATCCTCGACCAGATGGCCGACCCCAGCGGCTCCACCCCGGGCGAGCCCTTCCAGGTGTTGGCGTGGTCCGAACTCGAAGCCGATCTGACCGAAGGGCTGCCGCTGGAGGATCGGGCGCGACTCGGCTTTGAGTGGCCGGCCCCGGCTGGTGGTCTCCTGCCCCGGCGGGGCCTGGTGCGGGCTCTGCGTGCCGTGCTGGCGAATGCGCTGGAGGCGACGCCGAGGCCCGGGCAGGTCCGGCTCCATGCCTGGGCGATGCAGGGCTCCTGGCATCTCGAGATTGTGGACGAAGGTACCGGCATGGCGCCCGAGGTGCTGGCCCGGGTGGGCGAGCCGTTCTTCAGCACGAAACCCACCGGCTCCGGCATGGGGCTGGGACTGTTCCTCGCCCGTACCTTCGCCGAGCAGCTGGGTGGTGATCTGCGGGTGGATTCCGCACCGGGCCAGGGCACGCGCGTCCACCTGCAATGGCCCCAGGTGGCCCATGCCTGAATCGCGTCCTTCGCTGCTGCTGGTGGATGACGATGCGGTCTACCGCGAGCGCCTGGCCAAGGCCATCACCCTGCGCGGCTACGAGGTCCGCACCGCCGCCGACGCCAACGCCGCCATCGCCCTGGCCGAAACAGACAGTCCCGAGTTCGCGGTGCTGGATCTGCGCATGCCCGGCGAATCCGGGTTGGAGCTGCTGCGCCGCTTGCTGGCCATCGATCCCACCACCCGGGCCCTGATGCTCACCGGCTACGGCAGCATCGCCACGGCCATGGAGGCGGTGCGCCTGGGCGCGGCGAACTATCTCACCAAGCCCGCCGACGTGGACGACATCCTGGCGGCCTTCAACCCGGACGCGCCGACGGGCGAAGCCGGCGGCGATTCGGAGACGCCCTCCCTGGCCCGCGTGGAGTGGGAGCACATCCAGCGCGTGCTGAACGATTGCGAAGGCAACCTCTCCGAAGCCGCGCGACGCCTGGGCATGCACCGCCGCAGCCTGCAGCGCAAGGCCGGCCGGAAGCGGCCGACGAAGTAGATTCCGAGAGGCCCGGGGTAGGTGGGCATCACAGCGACAAAATGTCGCAGGTTCGGTGCCTGTCTCTACAGGCAAGACAAGAAAGGCCGACTCCACAGGAGACTCCGTGCGTCATTGCTCCACTCTCGCCATCCTTGCGACCCTTCTGGCGGCAGCCCCGCCGGCCCGGGCCTGCGGCGCCTGTGGCTGCACGCTGCACTCCGACTGGGCGGTGCAGGGGCTCGGGACCCAGCCGGGGTTCCGCTTCGACCTGCGCTACGACTACTTCAATCAGGACCAGCTGCGCTCGGGCACCAAGACCGTGGACCGGAACAGCTTCGAACTACCCAACGAAATGGAGATCCAGGAGAAGACGCTCAACCGGAATCTCACCGCCGCGCTGGACTACAGCCCAATGCCGACTGGGGGGTGACCGTGCTGGTCCCCATCTTCAACCGCTACCACGCGACCATCGCGCCGGGGGATACCGATCCCTCCTTCTCGAAGGGCAACGGTCTGGGCGATGTTCGAGTTCCGGGGCGCTACCAGGGCTTCGCGGAGAGCCACGCGTTCGGCGTCTAGGTCGGCGTGAAGCTGGCCACGGGTGACACCAGGCAGACCTTCAACGCGGGGGCACAGGCGGGCGAGGCCCTCGACCGCGGCCTGCAGCTGGGCACGGGCACCACGGATCTGCTGTTCGGCGTTTATGGGTTCGGAGACCTGGCCCAGGACTGGGGGCTGTTCGGTCAGGTGCTGTTCCAGAAACCCATGGCGGAGAAGGACGGCTTCAAGCCCGGGGATGGCGTGAACGCGAATGTGGGCATTCGTTACACCGGCCACGCGGCTTTCACCCCGCACCTGCAGTTAAACATCCGTGCCGAGGGCCGCGAGTCCGGCCTCAACGCCGATGTGGGCAACAGCGGCGCCGCCCTGGTCTACCTCAGTCCCGGCGTGACCTTCAACCTCAGCCGAAGCTTCCAGGTCTACGCCTTCGCCCAGGTGCCCGTGGCCCAGCAGGTGACCGGCCTGCAGATCGAACCCAGGTGGAGCGCGTCGTTGGGGATGCACTGGACCTTCTGAGGGGCCCGATTGGCGACGATCGCACCGGCTCACAGCGACGCAGGCTGGGGAATGCACCGAACGGTTGGGCAGGGAAGGTCGTTTCACCGCCGAAGGACTTCCGCTCGCATGGAAGTGTGAGTGGTGCTGATTCACTTGGTCGCGGGATCGGGTGCCCCTGGAGGCAAGCGCGAAAAGCAGATCTGAACCACCGATAAACACCGATGAACACAGATAAAGACAGGTAAGTGCTCAAGAAATCTCGGGCCGATCCATGTTGTTGCGCATCGCCAATCCAGTGCCCATCGGTGGTGCCCAGGTCTCCGCCTGAAATGCCCAGGCCCGGGGCCATCCTGTGTTTAGGCCGTCGAGATTTCCTTGTAGAATCAAGGGTTCTACTGGAGTTCCCCCATGCCCTTTCAGCCCCTGACCCAGGAACCCGAGATCCAGCGCCGCTGGCTCGAGTCCGGCGCCTTCCGCGCCCAGCGGTCCGGCGAGCTGCTGCCGGGCGCGAAGACCTTCTACATGCTGGTGATGTTGCCCTATCCCAGCGGCCGCATCCACATGGGCCATGTGCGGAACTACACCCTGGGTGATGTCACCGCCCGCTTCCGCCGCATGAAGGGCTACGCGGTGATGCATCCCATCGGCTGGGACAGTTTCGGCCTGCCCGCGGAGAACGCTGCCATCAAGCACGGCATCCATCCGGCCATCTGGACCCGCGCCAACATCGAGGAGATGAAGGGCCAGATCCAGAAGATGGGCATCAGCTACGACTGGGACCGCGAGATCGCCAGCTTCCAGGACGACTACTACCGCTGGAACCAATGGCTCTTCCTGAAGATGTGGGAGCGCGGCGATGTGTTTCGCGCCATGCGCACCGTGAACTGGTGCGAAGAACTGGGCACCGTGCTGGCCAACGAACAGGTGGTGGACGGCAAGGACGAGCGCACCGGCTTCCCGGTGACACAGAAGCCGCTGGAGCAGTACTTCTTCAAGACGACAAAGTACGCGGACGAGCTGCTGGATTGCCTGGATGGCCTGGACTGGCCCGAGAATGTGAAGACCATGCAGCGCTACTGGATCGGCCGCTCCGAAGGCGCGCGGCTGGCCTTTGATCTCGAGCTCGGCGGTCAGGTGGAGGTCTTCACCACGCGCCTCGATACGCTGTTCGGCGTCACCTTCATGGCCCTCAGCACCGAGCACCCGGTCATCGAGAAGGCAGCTGAAACCGACAGCGCGCTCAAGGCCTTCTGCGATCAGGTGGCGGCCGTAAGCCGCGAGGAGCGCCTCACCAGTGATATCAAGCTGGGTCACCGCACGGCACTGTCCGTCCTGCATCCCTTCACCGGGGAGAAGGTGCCGGTCTTCGCGGCGAACTATGTCCTGATGGATTACGGCACCGGCGCCGTCATGGGCGTCCCCGCCCACGATGAGCGCGACCACGAATTCGCCGAGAAGTACGGCCTGCCCATCCCCCAGGTCATCGACTCCGCCAGCGAATGGGATCTCGGCACCCTGGTGAACAGCGGCGAATTCACGGGCATGAAAAGCGAAGACGCGGTCACGGCCATGGTGGCCCAACTGGGCGAGCGCGCCGGGAAAACCACCACCTACAAGCTGAAGGATTGGGGCCTCAGCCGCCAGCGGTACTGGGGGACGCCCATCCCCACGGTGCACTGCGGCAGCTGCGGCGTCGTCCCCGAGAAGGCCGAGAACTTGCCCGTCCGTTTGCCCGAGGATGTTGCCTTCACCGGCGTGGGCCCCTCGCCCCTGAAGACGTCTGCTTCCTTTTTGGACACGCCATGTCCAAGCTGCGGCCGGCCCGCCCGCCGCGAAACCGACACCATGGATACCTTCGTGGACAGCAGCTGGTACTGGCTGCGCTACCTCGATCCCAGGAACACGGAACTGCCCTTTGCCAAGGCCGAAAGCGATGCCTGGATGCCCGTGGATCTGTATGTGGGCGGCATCGAGCACGCCACCATGCACCTCATCTATGCCCGCTACTTCTACAAGGTGCTGCGTGATCTCGGCCTGGCCTCCGGTCCCGAGCCCTTCCAGAAGCTCATCTGCCAAGGGATGGTGCTGAAGGACGGCTCGAAGATGAGCAAGTCCAAGGGCAACATCGTGGATCCCGACGAGGTCATCTCCCGCTATGGCGCCGATGCCCTGCGCCTCTTCATGATCTTCGCGGCGCCCATCGAAAAGGAGATCGACTGGACCGGCTTCGAGGGTATCGAAGGCGCCAGCCGCTTCCTCAAGCGCCTCACCCGCATGGTCGAAGACCATGCTCACTCGGCAGCGCAGCTGCCGAGCAGGGACCAGCTAAGCACCGAAGAAAAGACCCTGCTGATCAAGCTCAACCAGACCATCGCCCGCCTGACGGACGATCTGGAGCGGCGCTACCAGTTCAACACCGTGGTCTCGGGCCTCATGGAACTGTCCAATGCGCTGGGGGATCTGCCGGCGGACGCGCCCCACCGCGGGGCCGTCCTGCAGTACGCCCTGGATGCCTTCGTGCGGATGATGTCCCCCGTGGCGCCGCACCTGGCCGAACAGCTCTGGAGCCAGCTCGGCCAGCAGGGCTTGTGCATGCAGGCCACCTGGCCCGAAGCGGATCCGGCTTTCCTGGAAGCGGACGAAGTACTCGTGGTCGTGCAGGTGAACGGCAAGGTGCGCGGCCGGGTCACGGTACCGGCCAGCGCCACCGAAGCCCAGCGCCGCGAGGCCGCCCTGGCTTGCCCCGAAGCCCAAGTGCACCTGACGGGCAAGGAAATCGTGAAGGTCGTCCTGCCCCCTGGCGGCAAGCTGGTGAGCATCGTGGTGAAGGGCTGAGCCCGTGGCGAAGAACCTCCCCTCCGTCGTCGATTCCGTTCTGGATCTGGTGGGCCAGACGCCGCTGCTGCGCCTCACCCGCTTCGCACCGGATTTCCAGCTCTTTGCCAAGCTCGAGTACCTCAATCCGGGTGGCAGCGTGAAGGATCGCATCGGCCTGGGGATGATCCGCGCCGCTGAAGCGCTGGGCCAGATCAAGCCCGGCGTCAGCACGATCATCGAACCCACGGCGGGCAACACGGGTGTGGGCCTGGCCATCGCCGCCAAGGCGTTGGGCTACCGCTGCATCCTGTGCGTGCCCACGAAGTACAGCCGCGAGAAAATGCTGCTCATGAAGGCCCTGGGCGCCGAGCTGGTATTGATCCCCAAGGAGAAGGGCATGGTGGGTGCCATCGAGAAGTGCCGGGAGCTGGCCGCCAGTATCCCGGACGCCTTCGTGCCCCAGCAGTTCGACAATCCCAGCAACCCTGATAGCCACTACGCCACCACCGGCCCCGAGATCTGGGAGCAGCTGGAAGGCCGGGTCGACGCGGTGGTGCTGGGCGCGGGCAGCGGCGGCACCTTCACCGGCATCGCCCGCTACCTCAAGGAGCAGAACCCCTCGCTCCAGGCCGTGGTGGTCCAGCCCGTGGGTTCCGTCTACTGCGGCGCGCCGCTGAAGGAATGGGTGGTGGAGGGCGTGGGCAACGGCTTCATTCCCGGCAGTCTCGACCTCTCCCTCGCGGATCGGATCATCGATGTGGCCGATGCCGACAGCCTGGCCACCGCCCGGCAGCTCATCGCCACCGAAGGCTGCCTGGTGGGCGCTTCCAGCGGCGCCAACGCCTGGGCCGCCCGGGAGTTCGCCAAGACCCTGCCCGCCGGTGCCCGCGTGGTGACGCTCTTCCCCGACGGCGCCGAACGCTACATGTCCAAGCAGCCCGTAGCCGAACTGGAGCTCTGATGCCTTTGTCTGCGCGTGATCTCGCTGGTTGTCTGCTGGAGGTGGGGGCTGTGCGTTTGCAGCCGCTGGATCCTTTCACCTGGGCGAGCGGGTTGAAGTCGCCGATCTATTGCGACAACCGGCAGCTGTTGGGGTTTCCCGAGGTCCGCGAGCAGATCGTGGCGGCGCTGGCGGTGCAGTCGGTGGCGCTGGCCCCCACGCTGATCGCCGGGGCGGCCACGGCGGGGGTGCCCTGGGCGGCCATGGTGGCCGACCGTCTGAAGCTGCCCATGGCCTATGTGCGCCCCACGCCCAAGAACCACGGCATGGGGCGTCAGGTGGAAGGTCCCCTGGCCAAGGGCCACCGGGTGGTGCTCATCGAGGATCTGATCTCCACGGGGATGTCGAGCCTGAAGTGCGGCGAGGCGCTGCGGGCCGAGGGGGCCGAAGTGCCCGCCGTGCTGGCCCTGTTCAGCTATGGCCTACCCCAGGCCGAAGCGGCCTTCGCCGCGGCCCACATCGCCCTCGCCGTCCTCAGCTCTTTCGAAGTGCTGGCAGCGGAGGCCGCAGCCCGGGGAATCCTCGACAAGGAAGGGCAGATGGCCCTGAAGGACTGGCGAGCCGATACCGTAGCCTGGAGCCGCGCCCGCGGCGGGGCGTAGATTGCGATCCACACCGGCGAAAGGCTGGGACAGGATTAACAGGATTAAAAGCTTGATTAACAGGATTAAAGCATAATAAATAATCTAATTGGAAAAGCACGATTGTAAAAATTGTGGTTTTAATCCTGTTAATCCTGTCCCCGCTTTTTCGAGGAACAACCATGAAGCTTTATACGCGCACGGGTGATGACGGGTCTTCGGGGCTGTTCGGGGGGGATCGGGTGAGCAAGTCGCACCTGCGGCTGGTGGCCTACGGGACGCTCGACGAGTTGAACAGCATCATGGGGCTGGTGCGCCTGCACGCCACGGCCGCCTGCGTGGGGGCGGAGGCCCTCCAGCGGGTGCAGCATGACCTGTTCGTGCTCGGAGCCATCCTGGCCACGCCTGCGGCCCGCCAGGAGCTGCTGGGCGCCCGCATGAGCCGGCCCACCTGGGACCTGGCGGACATGGAGGCGGACATCGACCGCCTGACGGCCCTGGCACCGCCCATGACGGCCTTCGTGCTGCCGGGCGGGACGCCGGCTGCGGCCTACGCGCACCTGGCGCGCACCGTCTGCCGCCGCGCCGAGCGCGAAGTGGTGGGGCTGACCCATGAAGAGCCCATGAACCCCGTGGTGCTGACCTACCTGAACCGCCTCAGCGACTGGCTCTTCGCCCTCGCCCGCGCCGAGAACGCCGTGGCGGGGGTCGCCGATATCCAGTGGGTGGCCAGGGACTGAGCCGGTGCACCGAGAATGAAAACGGGCCCCGAGGGGCCCGTTTGTTTGCGGTCGTGAATTCCGATCAGAACTGGAACTTCACGCCGAACCGGTAACGACGGGCCTTCTGCCAGTCCTGTTCCTTGCCATAGCGGACATCGGGATTGCCGCCCTGGTCCGTGGCCTGCTGGTAGACGCGGGTGGCATAGCGCGTGTTGAAGACATTGAACATGTCGACGCTCGGAACGACCTTGAACTTCCCGAACTTGATGACATAGTCCGCGTGGATATCGATGTTGTTGGTGGCTGGGGTGCGGCCGAACTGGCCCAACTGGCCATTGGCGGGAATGGCGTTGCCGTAGCCACCGATGTCCAGGAACTGGTGGGTGGTGATGCCGTCGGGGTTCAGGACGACGGGGTCGCCGCTGAGGTTATTGGGGTTGGGATAGATCGCGTTGGCAGTGTCGTACCCGGGCGCGAAACCGTTGGTGGTCGAACCGTCATCGAAGAGGCTGAGGGGCGTGCCGCTCTGATAGGTCCAGTTCACGCCGAGGTTGAGGTCGCCACCGGCGAGATCGAAGCGGTGGCTGGCGTAGAGCTTGACCGCGTGGGTGCGGTCGTTGGGCAGCAGGCCATAGCCCACATAGGGGTAGTAGTCGAAGGAGGCGGTGATGTTGCCATCGGCCTGGCCGTTCGAACTCGAGACCACGCCCTCGTAGTTGCCTTCGAGGCGGCTCCAGGTGTAGCTGAAGTTGAAGGTGTCGCGGTCGGTCTTCTTCTCCAGGGTGAAGTCGACGCTGGCGTACTTGTTGCCGGCCTTCGGGAAGCCCGTGTCCTGAATCGTGAACAGCCCCGTGGCGGGGTTGTAGTGATTCAGCATGTTGATGCCCCAGTTGTTGTAGGGGTAGGGATAGCCCGCATAATTGATACCAGCGGGGCCCGCCGCCAGGAGCAGCAGGGTCATGCTGGCGGGGTTGGGCCGCCACTGCTGGAAGCCGCCGGGGTTGCCGATGACCGCGGCGCCGGCGCCGTAATTCGGCGTGCCGGTGCCCGTGAAGCTGATGGCCGGACCTTCGTCGTAGGGATTGCCGTAGGTGTCCGTGAACACCATGTCTTCCATGGGGTTCTTCAGCTCGCGGTACTTGCCGTGGAGACCCACGGTCCAGCCGCTGGCGAAGGTGTGATCGTAGCCCAGGGTGTATTCATCGCGCTTGGGCAGCTTCACGCCTTGACTGATGGGATCAAAGCTGAAGGGTGTGGCGAAATCCGTGATGCTGCTGGGGACGGGATTGGTGATGGCATAGGCGCCGGTGGCCGGGTTGTAGGTGGACCGGGAGGCGCTGAAGCGGTGGCGTAGGTAGATCTCGTTCGCATAGACGCGCATGGCCATGCGCTGGGGGATGGATTCAAAGTAGCGGGCATAGCTCGCGGAGACCTTGGAACGGCCGTCGCCGTTCACATCCCAGGTGAAGCCCAGACGGGGCTGCAGCTGGTCGTTGAAGTTGCTGAACTTTAGGAAGGTCTTGTCATTGTAATCCCGCTGATCCTGGATCTCGTAACGGAAGCCATACATCATCTTCACGCCCGCGCCGAGGTCCCAGGTGTCCTGGGCATAGAAGCCGGTGAAGATGGCCTTCACCGTGGCATCCGTGCTGAGGAACTGGCGATCGATGCCGTTGAAGTTACCGCCACTGGTGCGGACGGTGAAGCGCGAACCACCGGAGGTGGCGGCGAGTTCGGAGTACTTCGAGGTGACCTGGGACACGCCGAACTTCATGTTGTGGGTGCCGAGGAAGTAACTCAGGTCGATCTTGGCCTGGGTGGTCACGACCTTGTCGAGACTCGAGTAGTAGCCGGCGCCGCCACTGCGGTAGGCCAGGCCAAGGCCGGCGCCGTAGGTGGCGGGGCCCAACGCGGGATTGTAGTTGGGGTTGCCGATGATGGAGCCAGGGCCGGTGGTGTAGAAGATGTTGTCCGTCACCGCGGGGTTGGTGGTGTCGCTGGGTGTGTATTCATCCTTGAACTGGGTGGAGCCCAGCTTGGCGCTGAGGAAGAGGCTGGGGTTGATGGTCCAGTCGTAGTTGATGACGAAATTCTGGGTGGTGTTCTTGTCGTTGTAGCCCAGCTGGCCATTGCCGGTGGTGGGCCGCAGGTTCGGGTAGTCATCCTTGGCGCTGTTCATGTTCAGCGCGAAAGTGATCTGCTGATCCTGGGTGAGGTAGTAGTTGAGCTTGAGGTAGGTCTGGTAGGTGGAGATCTTCTGCGCCCCGTTGAGCAGGCCGTTGTTGTTGGGCAGGGCGCTGGGGGCTTCGAGCACATTGGCGTCCACGCCGGCGTAGAAGAAGAGCTTGTCCTTGATGAGCGGGCCGCCCACTTCGGCGCCGATATCATAGCGGCTGTTGGCGCTCTGGGTGGTGGGCCGGAAGTTTTGGCTCTTTTTGGCCACGGCCTGGATGCCGATGGCGTCCCAGGTCAGCCAGGCGGAACCCTTGAAGACATTGGTGCCGGATTTGGTGACGGCGTTGATGACGCCGCCGAGGGCGCTGTACTCGGGCTTGAAGCCGCCGGTCTGGATTTCCAGCTGGTCGATGAAATCCGTGACCAGCGAGACGCCCTGGAAGCCGCGGGCAGTGTTGGTGGTGGACAGGCCGTCCACGATGTAGGCGTTTTCGGCCGAGGAACCGCCGCCGATGGAAGGATCGTTGCCGAAGCCGCCGCCGGTCACGCCGGGCGCCAGCTGCAGCAGGCTGGAGATGTCACGGCCGGCCTTCGGGATGGCGGAGAGCGTGTCCATCGTGGTGGTGAGGCCGGTCTGGGTGGTGGTGGTATCCACCGTCGTGGCGGTGCCGAGCACTTCGACCACGGTGGCGGCTTCGCCAGCCATCTTGAAGTTCACGGGCTGGGTCTGGTTCACCAGCACGGTGATGTTCTGGGTGATCTTCTGGAAGCTGGCCTTGGTGACTTCCACGGTCCACGCGCCGGGGTTCAGCAGGCCCATGCGGAAGCTGCCGTCGGTGCCGGTGATGTAGGTGCGGGACGTCTGGGCCGAAGTGATTCGCACCGTGGCACCGGCCACGGGGGCGCCGCTCTTGTCGGACACGACGCCGTTCACTGCACCGGTGGTGGCCGTCTGCGCGTGCGCGACGATGCCTCCTCCCGCCACGATGACGGCGGCCGTAAAGCCGAGCCGAGTGAAGATTCGATTCATAGAGACTCCTTTGGGGGGAATGCGGCACAGGCCGCAAAGGGCTGAGGTGAAGTTCGGCCGGACGCAACGGCAAAGCCCCAGGCACCAAATGCCCGGGGCTGCAACGCGCTGGGTACGGCCAAAGATCGGGGGGGATGTCGCAAGAATAGGGCAGGTTCCCCGGTTTCAATAAACTTTTTTAACCTAGCTCGGGGAATAACATCACTTTGCGATGCCTTAAGACGATGACCTCATCTCCTTTCTGGTGAACGGTATTTCCCCGGAACGCCCATAAAAAAACGAGGCCCTTGCGGGCCTCGTTTCGGGTGGTACCGGGGTCGCTTAGAAGCGGAAGCCGGCGGAGGCAGTGATGGTGCGGGGCGCGCCGTAGTTGACGTTGCCCGAGGGGTTGCCGAAGCCAGTGTAGGTCGGAGATGCAGCACGCTGCACGAAGGGCGAGCCCACTGCATTCGGGTAGGTGCCGGTGGCACCGTTCCAGCCGGTGTTGAAGGTGATCAGCTGCTGGTGGTTGAACACATTGCCGATGTTGAACTTGGCAAAGGCCGTCACATCCTTGCCCATGGCCTTGAAGAGCGGGAAGTCGTGGGTGATGGCCAGATCCAGGTAGGCGGCGGCATTGTAGACGCCGGCGCCGCGCTGCTGATCCAGGAACTGAGTGCCGCTCGTGCCCCACTGGCCGCTGAGGCCCGGATTCAGGCGGGTGCGGGTGATGCTGCGGGCATTGCTGTAATGGCTGCCAGAGTCGAAGCGGTAGACCAGACCAACGGAAGTCTTGCCGAAGGTGTTGGTGAACACCCGGCTGCCCGTGAAGCGGATCCGGATGGGCACATGGCCGGTCAGGTAGCCATAGGGCGCCGTCTCGTTGTAGTCGTACATGTAGGTGCCGTTTTGGACATCGAAATTGTGGATGGTCTCGCCGCGGCCGGGGGTATTGGTTCCTTCCCCTTCGTAATTGCCCTTCAGGCTGCTCCAGGTCACGCTGCCGACGTAGCTCCACTGGTTCCGGTTGAGCTGGGTTTCCAGCTCAAGGCCCTTGTAATCGCGCTTGGCGTCGGGGTTGTTGTCCCACTGCTTGATGTAATAGACCTTGCCGAACTGATCGGTGACGGTGCCGTTGTTGCCAACACTCACATCCATCAGGTTCTTCCACTTCTTGCTGACAGCGGTGACCTTGAGGTAGCCGTCGCCGTAGGCGCCGAAGTTGAAAGAGTAGGCGTAGCTCGCCTGGAGCTCTTCCACCGTGGGGGCCTTCATCTTGTCGTTGAGGCGCACGTTGAGCGTGGGGTTGTTGTAGTAGGAGACGGCATTGGGGTCCGCGCCGTTGATGGCATAGAGGCTCGGGTTCTGGAGCTGCGCGAAGGTCACGCGGTCCGCAGGGTTCCAGTAGCCGACCAGGGATCCGTCGTTGAGGGGGTTCGGGGACACGAACCCGGTGTTGTAGGCGGACGCGAGGTAGCTGTTCGCCAGCCAATCCACTTCCGTGGGGTTGCCCTGGCCGGTGACAGAGTTGGTGATGCCCTCCAGCACCTTGCCGTTGTACTTGGCATAGCTCAGGCCGAAGATGTGCTTGCTGTCGCCGAAGAGGTCGTACTTCATGCCCAGGCGGGGCGAGATACCCGAGGCGCCGGCGGTCTTGGCGCCGCCTTCGTTCTGGGCCTTGTAATTGTCAAAGCGCAAACCGATCTGGAAGTTCCAGTGCTGGTCGAGGCTCCACTTGTCATTGACATACAGGCCGGTGGAGAAGTTCTTGGCTTCGCCGGCGGTGCTGGTGTAGATCCAGATGGAGGTGGGGATGGCGGTGCGGGTGGCGAGGTTCACGCCGGCCGCTTCAAAGATCAGGTTCGTCGGGCTCTGCTCGTTCTTGGCCCGGCGGATGCCTTCGTAGTAGTCGATACCGAAGTCGGTCTGGTGGCTGCCGGCCATGTTCCAGAAGAGGCTGGCCTTGATATTCACGGTCTTGTTGCCACGGTTGTCGCCACCGTCGGCACTGTTGAAGATGCCGTTGTTGTAGTACAGGCCATTATCGTCCGAGTAGATGGGGCTCTGGCCATTGGGGGAACCGCCGGCGCTCAGCATCTGGTTCTTGCGACCGATGCGGGCTTCCGTGGTGAGGTTCGTGGTCCAGGCGGAGCGCAGGGCCACATTCCAGAAATCGGAGGTGGAGATCTGGGGCACCAAGGCCTCCAGCGCACCGGCGGAGTAGTTGCGGTTGACATCGTTGATGGCATTCCGCATGTAGGAACCCACCAGGGTGTGATCCTGGTTGATGGACCAAGTCAGCTTGATCTGACGACGGATCTCATTGCGGCCGCCCGAGTAGCCACTGCCGAACCCACCAGGGCCGTTGGCTGCACCAAGGGAGAAGCTGTTGTTATAGCCAGGGCCGGCATCCACATAGTCCAAGGCGCCGTTGCCGAGGTCGCCACCGATGACGCCCGTGCTGTTGGTCTTGGCGGTGTAGTAGGAACCCGCGAACCAGAGCTTGTCTTTGAGGATGGGGCCGCTGAGGCTGAGGGTCTTGGTCTCGCCCAGGGTGTTGGTGATGGCGAGGCGGTCCTGGCGGGGGGAGGTGGCGTTCCAGGCGTTGTTACTCAGTTCCCAGCGCAGGGAGCCAGCGAACTCGTTGCTGCCGGAGCGGGTGATGGAGTTGATGACGCCGCCATCCACATCGCCGTACTCGGCGGACATGGCGCCGGTGATGATCTGGGTTTCTTCGATGGAGTCATCGATGACGGAGAGGCCGCGGTTGTTGTAGGCGTTGTCAGCGATGTTCTGGCCGTCCAGCAGGTAGAGGTTGCCGGAAGTCATGGCGCCGCGGATCTGCACGCGACCGCCGACGCCGGAGGTGACGCCGGGGGTGAGGAGGGCGACGCCTTCCATGCTGCGGGCGTTGGGCAGGAGATCGACGGTGTCGTTGCGGTAGTTGCTGGCGGTCTTGACATCGGTCTTATCGACGGCGGGAGCGGCCGCGATCACTTCGACCACAGCACCACCCACCTTGCCGAGGGTGACGCGGGGGCTGAAGGTCTGGTCGATGCCGAGCTGTTCGGTGACCTTGCGGGTTTCCAGACCATCCTTGGTGTAGGTGACGGTGTAGAAGCCGGGGGGCAGCAGGCGGGCGATGAACTTGCCGGCTGCGTCAGTGGAGTAGGTGCGCACGCCCTGCAGGGCAGGGGAGGTGAGGCGCACGACCACGCCGGCGAGGGGGGCGCCCGCGGCGTCCACCACCGTGCCGGTGATGTTGGCGGTCTGGGTGCCCTGCGAATACAGAGCTGCCCCGCCCAGGGCGATGAGGGCCGTCAAGCGGCCCAGGCGGTTGTTCAAGAGATGCATAGCATCCTCCAGAAAGTCGGGACATGAATGGGGGGGTCCCGAAGGGAAAAAAACAAATCCTCAATCCGGGGGTGGCACAGGTCCACCACCGCGGAAGGGTGTGGCAACTGAGGTCGTGATTGAAGAGGGTGGAAAAGATCAAAGGGACAATGGTGTAACTTTACCAGAAGGCGCAAGGGAATCTGTCCAGCCCAGAAGAATTCCGGGAACCAAGTGGTCAGACCGCGCACCTCGCCGGGATTGCCAAACGCAAGATCAGCAGCCGATGCTGGCCAGGAGCCAGGGCTGCGGTGGCACCGGGAGGGTGGCCCAGGTCAGGGTGGCCAAGTAGGAATCCATTACAACGACAGCGCCGGCCTTGGCATAAACCTGGAAGAGCAGATCGCCCTTGGCCACGCGCTGGCCCACCTGGGCCAACACCCGGAGGCCCACACCGAGGTCGAGCACATCGTGGCGGTCGCGGCGCCCGGCGCCCAGATCCATGGCGAGGAGGCCCAGGGCGCGGCCATCGATGGCGGCGATGTAACCATCCTGTGCCGCGCGGACCTCCACCACCTGGCCCGGCTGGGGCAGGCGGCTGAAATCATCCAGAGCCCTGGCGTCGCCGCCGTTGAGGGCTGTGAAGCGGCGCAGGGTATCCAGGGCGGAGCCGTCCTGGATGCTGGCCTGCACCTGGGCCTGGGCTTCGGGCAGCGTGTTCGCCACGCCGCCCATGATCAGCATTTCGGCGGCGAGGCGGAAGCTCATCTGGGCCAGCTCGGACGCACCATGCTCGCCGCGGAGAATCTCGACGGATTCCATGACCTCGAGTGCGTTGCCGATGGCCCAGCCGAGCGGGGCGTCCATGCGGGTGATGAGGGCGCGGATCTGCATGCCGTGGGCCGTGCCGACCGCGACCATGCTCTGGGCCAGGGTGGTGGCCTCGTCGAGGGTCTTCATGAAGGCCGTGGGCCCGCACTTGACATCCAGCACCAGGGCGTCGGCGCCGCCTGCGAGCTTTTTCGACATGATGCTGGCGGTGATGAGGGGGATGCTTTCGACCGTGGCGGTGATATCGCGCAGGGCGTAGAGCTTCTTGTCGGCCGGGGCGATATCGGCGGTCTGGGCGGAATTGGCGAAACGGGTTTCCCTGAGGCTGCGCAGGAACTCGGCTTCGCTGAGTTCAACCTTGAGGCCGGGGACGGCGGCGAACTTATCCACGGTGCCGCCAGTGTGGCCCAGGCCGCGGCCGCTGAACATGGGGCAGGGCACGCCGCAGGCGGCCACGATGGGGCCGAGGATCAGCGTGGTCTTGTCGCCCACGCCGCCGGTGCTGTGCTTGTCCACCTTGAGGCCGGGCACCGAGGACAGATCCAGCCGCTTGCCGGAATCGCGCATGGCCAGGGTGAGGGCGAGGGTCTCCTCGGTGGTCATCCCGCGCCAGCAGATGGCCATGAGCAGCGCGGCACTCTGCTCGTCGGGGATGCTGCCGTCGGCGGCCCCCTGCACCCAGAAGGCGATCTGCTCAGGCGATAGGGCTCCGCCCAGCTTCTTGGTATAGATCAGGTCGTACATCCGCATGGGATGTCTCCTCGGCGGCAATGGCTTCAGATGCTCTGGACCAGGTTTTCCAGGGCCGTGGCATCCCCGCGGCCCTTGAACCGCGCTTTGTACTCGGCGAGATCCTTCAGGGCCTGGGGCCGGTCTCCGGCCAGGCGGTCGGCCTCCAGCTGACACAGCCAGAAGGCCTCGGCCCAGGCTTCACCCGGGGTGGCCTTGGCGCGGAGGGGGTCCAACTGGGCGCGGACGCCCTGGATCTGGCCCAGGGCAAGCGCCCGCTGGGCCAGGCGGAGCTGGCCCCAGGCATCCTCGGCCTTGGTGGGGGCCTGGCCCTTGCCATCCAGGGTCAGGCGCCAGGTGGCCAGCAAGCCGGCGGTGGCGACCTTCCTGGAGGAGGGCGCGGCACTGACCAGGGCCTCGAGGCGCCCGAGGCGTTCACGCATCCGTTTTTCGAGATCGGCGGGGGCGGGCGGCACCACGCCATCACCTTCCACTTCCATCTGCAGGGCGGAGAGGGCCACTTCGTGCTTTTCGGCGGCGGCGGACTGCCAGGCCAGCCAGCCTCCGACCACCAGGCCCAGGGCTACGATGACCCCGATGCCGATGAGGATGGGTTGCAGCAGGCCACCATCCTCCTCCTGGCCTTGGTTCAGCTTGGTCTGGAAGTGGGCCAGGCTCTGGGCGGGTTTCTGGACCTGGATTTCGCGGTCTTTGGTGGGGCGGGCCATGACAAACCTCGGAGTGGACGGATGAGCAATCGAACCATTGAGGATGCACCAATATGCCCCGTCCTGGCACTTGAAAATACACCCCCGCCTGCTATCCTTGTCCTTCCCGCCTGGGTAGCTCAGTTGGTAGAGCAATGGATTGAAAATCCATGTGTCGGCGGTTCGATTCCGTCTCCAGGCACCAATTTAAAGGCCCCATTTTGGGGCCTTTAAATTGGAGAGACGGGATCGAAGTCGAGGCCCCGCTGCCGAGAGCCGGAGGCGTTTCCCTCGAGGCTGGCGTTAAACTGGGGCTTTCCGCTTGGGAGTTCCGACATGGTTTTACTCCTCATGGCCCCGCCCGCCCTGGTCGCCCAGGCTCCGGCCGCTCCTCAGGCTTTGAATCAGCTCCAGGAGTTGCTGGAAGCCGTTCCGGAAGCGTTGATCGACGGCAAATCCGGCGCGATGCAGGGCCTGGTGGTCAAGGCATGGGCGGGCTGGGAGCAGGCGCGGCCGGAAGTCGGCAAAGGCTTGCCCGAACCGGAACTGATCGCCGTGGACCGGCAGCTGAAGGCGATGCTGAAGATGAAGCCCCGCGCCCAGGCCGTCGGCGCCCTCGGCATCTCCTCGGCCCTGAGCCGGTACCAGCCCCGCTCGCGCGCCCAGGACCTGCTGCAGGCGGACCGGACCGCCATGCTCGCCTGGTGCAGTGTGGATGCGGGCCAGTGGGCGCAACTGCCCCGGGTTGTCGAAGCCTTCCAGACCGTGCTCGACCAGGACAAGGGGCAGCATGCCCTGGCCGTGGTCAGCACCCAGGCGGCCCTGAAGCGGCTCGGGGAAAGCGGGCAGAAGCGGCAGGCGGTGGCAGCCAAGAAGGCCCTGAAGGAGCTGATGACGCTGGTGGATGTGTTCGAGAAGCCCTGAGCGCTGCTGGTCGCGGAAGGCGCAGAAATTCACAGAGGACGCGGAAGAAACCACACCCCTTGTCACACGAACGCCTGGAGATGCTGTCTGCCTCCCCAGGCTTTTTCCGCGCCTTCCGCGTTCTTCAGAACCTTCCGCGACCAGCGCCTTTTCTGCCCCCGGGGGTCTACTCCCCGGCGGGCCGGTAGTCGTCGGCGAGGGTGACGGGCACCTTGGCCTTGATCTCCTTCTGGATCTCCGCGCTGATGGCGGCCATCCGCTGCTGCTTGTAGCCCTGGACCATCTGGGCCTTGACGGCTTCGAAGGGCGGGATGCCCTGGGTCTGGCCCTGGGCCTTCGCCTTATCTACCTGCTCCTTGTAGAAGGCGAGGGCTTGCTCGTCGGTGGGCTCGGCCGAGGTCATCCGCTTCTTGGCCAGCACCTGGAAGTAGACATTGGCCTGCTGCTGCTCCATCTGGCGCTTCACGGAAGGATCCTGATCCAGCCCGGTCTGCTTGGCGTAGGCCGTGATGGCCCGCGACATGGCGATGCGGCTGGCCAACTGGGCACGCTCATCCCGCGCGGCCGGGTCGGTGAGGAAGGTCTGGGCTTCCTTGGGATCTGGAGAAAGGGTCTTCACCACATCCTGGAACTCGGCTTCGGTGATCTTTTCGCCGCCCACATTGGCGATGACGCGGCTGGTGTCGGGCTTGCCGGTCTTGCAGGCCAGGGCCAGAAGGAGAACCGCTCCGGCGAGCAGGGCGGCGGAATGGGTCAGCTTGGACATGGAGTCGCTCCGAAAGGCATCAAAGCATTCAGAATGACAGATTCTGGAGGATTCCATGAGCCGAATAGACGACCTCGCGGGCCTGGAACTGGCCGTCTACAGCGCCACCTGGTGCCCGGATTGCCGCCGCCTGGAGGCCTGGCTGGCGGAGCACCAGGTCGCTTACACCAAGGTGGATATCGAGACCGCACCCGGTGCCGCCGAGAAGCTCGAAACCGAGACGGGGAAGCGGGCCATCCCCTTCGTGCTGGTGAACGGGAAGCGCTGGGTCCGCGGCTACCACAAGGAACTGCCCCAGCGCCTGGACGGGGATCTGCTGGTCCAGGAACTGGTGGCGGCTGGGAAATGAGGTCCATCCGTGGCACTCTAGGAGGTTCTCCGGGAGTCTCCAGTGGCCAGCCTTTTTTCCAGCCAGTTCTGGTCCAATCTGTTCAATTCCGACCTGGCCATCGACCTGGGTACGGCGTCGACCCTGATCCATACGAAACAGGCTGGACGCATCGTCATCTATGAACCCTCCATCGTGGCCGTGAACACGCTCACTCACGAGGTGGAGGCGGTCGGTGACGAGGCCAAGCAGCTGCTGGGCCGGGCTCCGCAGGGCGTGCGCACCATCCGCCCCATGAAGGACGGCATGATCTTCGAGGTGGACGCCGCCGAGAAGATGCTGGCCGCCTTCATCCTGAAGGCCCGTCCCAACCGCGGCATCGCCCGCACCCGCATCGTCGTCAGCGTGCCCCCCCGGGCCCACCAGGTGGCGCGCCGGGCCGTGAAGCAGGTCTGCTATGACGCCAAGGCCGGCGAAGTGTTCCTGGTGGACCAGACCATGGTGGCCGCCATCGGCGCCGGGCTCGCCATCAACGAGAAGCGCGGCTGCATGATCGTGGACATCGGCGGCGGCACCACGGACGTGGCCGTCATCAGCTACAACGGCAAGGTGTTCTCGGATTCCATCCTCATCGCGGGCGACGAGATGGATGAAGCGGTGGTGAAGTACATCCGCGAGAAATACAACGTGCTCATTTCGGAATCCTCCGCCGAAGAAGTGAAGTGGACGCTTGGTTCCGCCTTTCCCTCGGACCTGACGCGCACCATGGAAGTCAGCGGCCGCGACCAGTTCGAGGGGCTACCCAAGACCCTGACGCTCAACGACGCGGAGATCCGCGAGGCCTTGGCCGAACCCATCAACGCCATCATCGATCTGGTCCGCCGGGCCCTGAACGAAACGCCGCCCCAGTTGGCGGCGGATCTCATCGAGCGTGGCATCTGCCTGACGGGCGGCGGCTCACTGATCCAGGGCATGGACGAGCGGCTGCGCAAGGAAACCCACCTGCCGGTCTTCCGCGCCGAGGATCCCCAGACGGCCGTGGTGCGGGGCACCGCGCTGCTGCTGGAGAACATCCCCCTGCTCCGTCGCATCCAGATCCTCGACTAAACGCGCATGAACGTCCGCGCCTCCAGCTGGAGATGGAACCGCGCGGGCTGGCACCGCCTTGTCCTCGTCCTCCTCTGGCTGGGCCATGGCATCTGGGTGTTGCTGGGCCCGAACCCCGGCCGCCACTGGACGAGCCTGGGCGACACCCTGTCGCGGCCTTCCCAGGGGCTTGCCGCCCGGTGGGAAGGCTGGCGCCTGGGTCGTCGCGATGCGGTCCGCAGCCTCGCGGACACTCGCGCCGAGAATGCCCGGCTCGCTGCTGAGCTGGCCGGGCTGAAGACCCAGGCTGCCCAGGAGGCGCCCCGGCGGGCCGAAGCAGAGGCGGCGGTGAGCCTGCTGGGGCTCAAACAGCAGATCCCCATCAGTCTGAAGGCGGCGCGGGTGATTTTCAGCACGCGGCCGGCGACCTTCGGTGGCCTGATCCTCGATCGGGGCCAGGATCTCGGCCTGGTGCCGGATCAGGGCGTGCTGGTGCCCGAGGGCATCGTGGGCCGGCTCTGGTCGGTGAGTGCCACACAAGCGAAGGTGCTGCCGGCCGATGCGCCCAATGCCTCCGTGGCGGTGATGCTCATGCGCAGCCGGGCCACGGGCGTGCTGCAGGGCCTAGGCTCGGGTCGCGCCGCCATCCGCTATGTCAGCAACCAGGAAGTGGTGCAGGTGGGTGAGGCGGTCCTGACCAGCGGCCTGGATCGGGTCTTCCCCCGGGGCCTGCTTGTGGGCTACGTGGCCGAAGTGACTCCGGGCGATCTCGAGTTGCGGGTGCTGGTCAACCTGTCGGCGCCCCTGGACCGAGTGAGCGCCGTGCTGCTGTTGCCCCCCCAGCCTCCCCTGGAAGTGCAGCCGCCGTTCCTCGCGCCGGATCAGAAACCCCAGCGCAAACGGGGGGCGCCATGAGGATTCCCGAGCCGTCCTCCACCCGCCAGCATCTGTTGTGCGCCGCCGCCCTTGGGCTGGTCTTCCTCAGCGCACCCTTCCCCAGCCTCCAGTCCGTGTTGCACGCGCTGCTGGTGCTGGCGCTGGCACCCCGGCCCGGCGCGCCGCTTTCCGGTGCCCTGTGGGCCCTGGCTGCGGGCTGGGCGCTGGAGGGGTCGCTGCACCTGTATCCCCATCTGGGCGGCACGGCCTGGGCTGATCTAACCCTGGCGCTGCTTACGGGTTGGATGGCCGGGCGCTGGCCACTCGAAGGGCTGAAGGGCTGGCTGACCCGCCTGGCGGCGCTCAGTTGCCTGCACGCCCTGCTGGTGCAGGGGGCCGTGCGGCTGGCGGCAGGTCCGCACCCATGGGGCTGGGGCTGGTTCTGGACCCTCCTGAGTGTCCCGCTCTGGGGCTGGCTCGCCTGGCGGTTGCTCCACGCGGGCGCCAACTCCGGACGGCGCTGAGCCATGGATCTGCGCCAGCACCCCCTGCTCCGCCGGCGACTGGCCGTCTTCAAGGTAATGGCCTGGGGCCTGGTGGTGCTCCTGATCCTCGTCTACGCCTGGCTGCAGCTGGTGCGGCACGGCGAGTTCAAGCAGCTCGCCCTGCAGCAGGCCGTGAAAGTGCGTCCGGTCCCCGCGCCGCGGGGGCTGGTGCTGGACCGCAATGGCCATCGGCTGGTGGACAACCGCCGGGCGCTCCACCTCGTCATCCAGCGGGAGGACCTGCCCACGAAGCCCGAGGTGGTCGCAGCCCTTGCGGAAGTGCTGGGCGTGGATCCGATGGCGTTGACCCGCAAGATCCAAAGCTACCGCCAGGCCGGGAAGGGCCGACCCCTGGTGCTGAAGGAGAACCTGGATGAGGTGGGCATCGCCATTGCCGAGCGGGTCCGGGCGCGGTTCCCCTTCCTCGGCGTGGAGGTTGCGCCGCGGCGCGTCTACCTGGGCGACGAGCTGGCGGGCCATGTACTCGGCTATGTGGGGGAAGTCGACGAACCCATGATGAAGGCCAAGCCGGATGTCTTCCGCCTGGGCGAGACCATCGGCAAGGAGGGCTTCGAGGCCAGCGGCAATGACAAGCTCAAGGGCGTGGACGGCCAGAAGCGCATCCTGGTGGATCAGCTCGGCACCGAAGTCGCCAACTTCGGCCAGGTGGATGCCGCCGCGGGGCGCAGCCTCTTCCTGACACTGGACGCGGGGCTGCAACGGGTCGCCCAGGAAGCCTTCGGCGAAGAGGCCGGAGCCGCCGTGGTGCTGGATCTGCGGGATGGCGGCGTGCTGGCGCTCTACTCCAGCCCCTCGTACGATCCGAACCTCTTCCTCAACCGGCTGAGCCAGGACATGGTGGATCGCTACCTGGCCAATGACCTCACGCGCCCCATGGTGAACCGGGCCACCCAGGGCATCTACGCGCCGGGCTCGACCTTCAAGCTGCTGGTGGCCCTCGCCGCGCTGGAAAAGGGCATCATCTCGCCGCAGACCGCCATCTACTGCGCGGGGAAGAAGAACTACTACGGTCGTGACTTCCGCTGTGACAAGCCCACGGGGCACGGCAGCCTGGCCATGGTGCAGGCCATCGCGCAGAGTTGTGATGTCTACTTCTACGAGGTGGCGTCGCGCATGGATGTTGACGACATCCATGCGACAGCCGAGAAGTACGGACTCACGGAACGCACGGGCATTGATCTTCCCCAGGAGAAACGCACCCGCATCCCGAGCCGGGCCTGGAAGCGCAAGACGTATCCCCGGGATCCCAAGTGGTACGCGGGCGAAACCATCAGCGTCGGGATCGGCCAGGGGGCCGTGGGCGTGACACCCATGGGGCTGGCGCGTTTCTTCGCCCTGTTGGCGACCCGCGGAAAGCTGCTCACGCCCCACCTCTTCTATGGCTTCCGGGACGACCAGAGCAATGAGTTGGAGAGTGCGCCCGTGCCGCCCACCAAGGACACGCCCCTGGATCCGAAGATCTGGTCAGTGCTGGACGAGGGACTGCGCGAGGTGGTGCGTAGCGGGACGGCCTCCACCAATCCCTTCGTACGCGAGATCGCCAAGGAAGTTCCCTTCTCGGGCAAGACCGGTACCGCCCAGGTCGCCACTTTCGTGGACAAGGCCCACTACGCGCGCCAGGCCAAGAAGTTCAAGGATCATGCCCTCTTCGCGGGTTATGCGCCCAGCGAGCATCCCCAGATCGCCTTTGTGGTGGTGGTGGAGAATGCTGGATGGGGTTCTACTGTCGCCGCTCCCATCGCGGCCAAGCTCCTGAAGTACTGGTGCGTGGACCGCCTCGCCAATCCCCTGCCGGCACCACGGGGCAAGCTGGTGGATCCCTTCCCGCCACAGCAGGCAGAGGCGCCGGAATGAGGGAACGATTCCGCGCCCTGGATCCGCGCCTGCTCTGGGTGATGCTGGCACTCATCGCCCTGGGGACGCTGACGCTCTACTCGGCCGGGCGCAACACGCCGCAGGCGGGCATCTGGCTCAAGCAGAGCCTCTGGAACCTGCTGGGCATGAGCTTGCTGCTGCTGCTGGCCGCCATGGATCCAAGGCGTCTCTTCCGCTACAGCTTTCCCGCCTACCTGCTGGGCCTGGTGGCCCTGGTCGCCGTGCTGTTCGTGGGGAAGAAGATCGGCGGTTCCACCCGCTGGTTCATGTTCGCGGGACAGACCTTCCAGCCCTCTGAGCTGATGAAGTGGGTGACCCTGCTGTATGTGTCCCACCGGCTGGGCTCGCGGCCCGCCGATACGGTGGGGCGGCTGGAACTCTTCGGCGCCGTGGGCCTGGTGGTCTTCCCCATGCTGCTCATCCAGCGCCAGCCGGATCTGGGCATGGCCCTCAGCTTGCTGCCGATCCTGCTCATCATCCCCTTGATGAAGGGCCTCAGCACGCGCTGGGGCGTGGCGCTCCTGATCCTCGTCACCCTGGGTGGGGTCGGAGCCTGGAAGCTCGCGTTGAAGCCCTACCAGAAGCAGCGCGTCCTGATCTTCCTGGATCCCTCCGCCGACCTCCAGGGCAAGGGCTACCAGGTGAACCAGAGCCGCATCGCCATCGGCTCGGGCGGGCTCATCGGGAAGGGCTTCACCAGCGGTTCTCAGACGCAGCTGAATTTCCTGCCGGTGAAGACGACGGATTTCGCTTTCAGTGTCTGGGCCGAAGAGCGCGGTTTCCTGGGCGTCCTGCTGGCGCTGGGGCTGTTCGGGCTGCTGCTGAGCCGCATCCTGGATGCCGCCCGGGTCGCCCACACCAATGCCGAAACCTACTTCTGCGCCGGCGCCGCGGGCATCTTCGCCCTGCACCTGCTGGTGAATGTGGGCATGGTGGCCGGGGCCCTGCCGAACAAGGGCATGGTGCTGCCCTTTTTCAGCGCCGGCGGCAGCAGCACCCTGAGCTTCTTCCTGGCCCTGGGCCTCATCATGGGGATCCTGCACCGAGCGAGGGTGAAATGAATCCGGGGGTGAGATGACGGACCTGCGGCTGCACATGAAGGCGTCGGCCGATGCGCTGCGGATGCATCGCTACCGCTACTACGTGCTGGACCAGCCGGTGGTCTCCGATGTGGAGTACGACGCGTTGGAGCGGGAACTGCGGGCCCTGGAGGAAACACATCCGGACCTGGCTGATCCCAACAGCCCCACCCGCCGCGTGGGCGCGCCGCCGGTGGAGGCCTTCGAGAAGCGCCGCCACGCAGTGCCCATGCTGAGCCTCGACAATGCGTACTCCGAGGCCGAACTGCGTGAGTGGGAGGCGAAATGGCGCAGACTCGCCCCCGAGGCTGTGCCGAATTACGCGGCGGAGTTGAAGGTGGATGGTTTGTCGCTATCGCTTCGCTACGAAAATCGGGAGTTGGTGGAAGCCCTCACTCGAGGTGATGGTGACGCGGGCGAACTGGTGACCGAGAACGCCCGCACCTTGTCCGACATCCCCCTGCGGCTGCCCGGGGATGCCCCGGCGGCCCTCACCGTGCGGGGCGAGGTGTTCCTGTCCCGCAAGCGTTGGGAGGAACTGAACCGCCAGCGCGATGCCCGGGGCGAGGCCCGGTTCGCCAATCCCCGCAATGCCGCCAGCGGCACCATGAAGCTGCTGGACAGTCGGGAAGTGGCCGTGCGTGGCCTCTCCTTCCTGCCCTGGCAGGCACTTTGGAGCGAGGGCGCGGGCGAGGACCACGCCCGGTCCATGCTTCGGCTGGGAGGCTGGGGTTTCGGGGTGATGCCCGCCCACGGTGAAGGCGATCTGGAATCCATCCTGACCTTCATCACCGCGCAGGCCGAGGCGCGCCTGCAGCTGCCCTTCGATACCGATGGCGTGGTGTTGAAGCTTCTCGATGCCGCCCTGCAGCAACGCCTGGGCGCCACCGACCGCGTGCCCCGGTGGGCCATCGCCTTCAAGTTCCCGGCGACGCAGGTGACGACCACGGTCCTGGGCATCACCTGGCAGGTGGGCCGTACGGGCAAGCTCACGCCGGTGGCGGAACTGGAGGCCGTGGAAGTGGCCGGCTCCACCGTGCGCCGGGCGACGCTGCACAACGCCGACGAGTTGGCCCGGCTCGGGCTGAGCGTGGGGCACCGTGTCTTCATCGAAAAGGGCGGGGAGGTGATCCCCAAGGTGGTGGCCCTGGTGCCGGGCGAGGCGGCCCGCCAGCTCCCCGCCCCGGTCATCCCGGTGGCCTGTCCCGTCTGCCAGGGAGAAGTTGGCAAGACCGATGATGCCGAAGTGGCCATCCGTTGTCTCAATCCGGAATGCCCGGCGAAGCTGGTGGCGCGGTTGCTTCATTTCGGGGGCCGCTCCGCCCTGGATATCGAAGGCATGGGCGAGGCGCTGGTCGAACAGGTGGTGGCTTCGGGCCGTTTCGCGCAGCCCTGGGAGCTGTTCAGCCTGCTGCAGGACCCGCGGCTGGGCCTGGCCTACCTCTCTGGCCTGGACCGCATGGCCGAGAAGTCCGCGCAGAACCTGCTGGAGGCGCTGGCCGCAGCCCGCACCAAACCACTAGCCCGTTGGCTCCACGCGCTCGGCATGCCCATGGTGGGTGCCCGGACGGCGGAGCTTCTCGCCGCAGCCTATCCCTCGCTGGAGGCGCTATGGACTGCCGACGCAACCCGGCTGCAGGCCGTGGAGGAAGTGGGCCCGAAAGTGGCCGCTGCCCTGCGGGCCTTCGCCTTGCTGCACCCGGAGTTGCCCGCGCGGCTCGCGGAACTGGGCGTGCGGCCGACGCCGCCGGACCTGCAGGACCGGGGTGGCTTGCCGTTGTCCGGCGAGGTCGCGGTTGTCACCGGCACGCTGCCCACCTTGGCCCGCGAGGAGGCTGAAGCCTGGTTGAAGCGGCTCGGCGCGAAGGTGACGGGGACCGTTTCGCCCAAAACCACGCTGCTGCTCGCGGGCGAGAAGGCGGGCTCCAAGCTCGCCAAGGCCGAGGCTCTGGGCATTCCCGTGCGGGATGAAGCCTGGTTGCGGAGGCTGGAAGGTTGAACCCTCGGCAGATGGGTTCTCCTGGAAAATAGCCCTGGACGCCGCCGCGGCGCCCGGCGGATGATCGGACATCGCATCACCCTTGGGAAACCTTGTGCTCACGCGTCTTGGCAAGTTTGAAATCGTCCGGCTGCTCGCCCAGGGGAGCATGGGCGAAGTTTATGTGGGCCGGGATCCGATCATCGGCCGCGAAGTGGCCATCAAGGTCATCCACACCGCCGCCGGCATGGGGCCCGAGGCCCGGGAACGGTTTGCCAAGGAGGCCCGCGCGGCGGGCGTGCTGAACCATCCGAATATCGTCACGGTCCATGAGATGGGGGAAGAGCAGGGTGTGCTCTACCTAGCCATGGAACTGGTGAAGGGCGAGGACCTGGCCACACTGATCCGGGCCGCGACGCTGACGCCCCGGGATATTCTGGAGGTGCTGGCCCAGGTCTGCGATGGCCTGGCCGTGGCCCATCGCCACCAGATCCTGCATCGCGACATCAAGCCTTCCAATATCCGGGTCGTCTGGGATGGGAAGACGCTTCAGGCCAAGGTGCTGGATTTCGGTGTGGCCAAGGTCATCAATTCCGACGCCACGGACGAGGGCACGGTCTTCGGCACAGTGAATTACATGGCCCCGGAGTATCTGCAGAGTGGCCGGCCGGATTCCCGCAGCGATCTCTTCGCCGTGGGGGTGATCCTCTACGAAGCCTTGGCCGGCATTCCGCCCTTCGACGGTCCCAGCCCCGGCTCGGTCATCTACCGCCTGCTGCACGAGACGCCACCCCCGCTGCCACCCACGGCCTTCCAGGGCATCAGCCGGGATGTGCAGGGCATTCTCAACCACGCCCTGGCCAAGGACCCGGCCAACCGGTTCCAGACGGCCGAGGATCTGGCCACGGTGCTGCGCGCGGCCAAGGACACGGCCTGGCGGTGGGTGCAGGAACGGCCGACCGTGAGCATGAAGATCAAACGGCCCGCCGGGTGGCCAGGGCCCACGCCGCCCACGCCGCCCCGGGGCATGCCGCTGATGCGCCCCGCCCCGCCTTCGGGGGCACCGGGTCCGGTGGTCGTCCTGGGGACGGGTCCCCACCCGCGGGCAGGGGCGGTTCGGGAAGCCCAGGCCCCCTCGGCTGCCGCATCGTCCGGTCGGGCTGAGGTCCGGAAGGACGTCCTCGAAACCACCCGCCATCAGCTGCTCCAGGCCCTTGAGATCGATCCCGCCAACGCCAAGGCCCACGCCATGTTGCTGGTGACCCAGTACCGCCTGGGGCGGCTGGATGGGGTGATGCAGACGCTGCGTCAGGCCCGGGAGCGCGGCATCCCCCCGGGTGAGCTGAAGGCGGTGCCCCGCTGCGCCCAATTGGTGCAGGAGGAAGGGCAGGCCTGTCGCCTCCCCCTGGATCTCCATAACGAGTTCATAGGGTACCTCGGGCTGTAGGTGGGTCGCTGAAGGATCAGCGGCCGTCTGTGGACTGGAACTCAGCCAATTTCCACTCGCTGCCGGATTTTCGCCAGCGCAGCAGGAACGAGCGGTGCGAGGCCTCCTGGGGCAGCAGGCCGCCGCTGCGCCCCGTGAGGATCAGCTCGACTTCCTGGAGCGCCTCTCCGCCCCGCACGGCGACTTCATTGCGTACCACGGTGACACCCACCTTCTCGTGCCGGAAGGTGCCCATGAGGAAAAGGCGGGCGGTGGCCTTGTCCATGCCTTCCGGCCCCTGGAAGGCAGGGTCCAGCGGGGCGGTGGCCGTTCCCGCGTCACCGGCCTCCACTGCCGTCCGGCAGGCCTCGAAGGCCCGCCGCACCTGGTCCGCGGGTTTTTCGGACCGACACCCCTGGCCGCTGACCAGGAGGGCGAGGGCCAGCGAAACAGAAGCGGTGCTTTTCCTCATGGCAGCTCCCCATCACACTGAAGGATCACGGAAGGATAGCGCCATGAACCCTGAAGCCCGTTTTGACACCCTTTGCATCCATGCGGGCCAGTCGCCCGATCCCACCACCGGGGCCATCATGACGCCGGTCTTCTTCACCAGCACCTACGTGCAGGAGGGCCTGGGCCAGAACAAGGGTTTCGACTACGCCCGGGTGCGCAATCCCACCCGCGATGCGTTGGAGGCCAATCTGGCGGCGCTCGAAGGTGGCGCCCACGGCATGGCCTTCGGTTCGGGCATGGCGGCGGTGCAGGCCATCTTCGAACAGCTGTCGAGCGGCGATCATGTGGTGCTGGGCGACAATGTCTACGGGGGCACCTTCCGCCTGCTGGACAAGGTGATGACCCGCTTCGGCCTCACCTACACCCAGGTGGACACGGGCGATCTGGCCGCCTTCAAGGCCGCGCTCCGCCCCAATACGAAATTGGTGATGCTGGAGACGCCCACCAATCCGATGCTGGGGCTCACGGACATCCCCGGCGCCCGCAAGGTCATGACCCAGATGGGCTGCCGGGCGGTGCTGGCCGTGGACAACACCTTCGCCACGCCCTGCAACCAGCGGCCGCTGGAACTGGGTGCCGACCTGGTCTTCCACTCCACAACCAAGTACTTGAACGGCCACAGCGACTCCATTGGCGGCATCGCCATCACCAGTCGCGAGGATCTCGCCGAGGGCCTGCGGTTCCATCAGAAGGCCGCCGGCGCCATCCTATCGCCCATGGAATCGTGGCTGATCCTGCGTGGGACCAAGACCCTGCACTTGCGCATGGAGCGGCACAACGCCAGCGCCCTGCAGATCGCCCGCTGGCTCGAAGCGCGGAAGGATCTGAAGGCCGTCTACTATCCGGGCCTGGAATCCCACCCCCAGCACGCGCTCGCCAAGCAGCAGATGAAGGGCTTCTCTGGCATCGTGAGCTTTGACACTGGCGATGTGGAACGGACCCGCCGCATGGCCTCGGCCTTCAAGGTCTTCTCGCTGGCCGAAAGCCTCGGCGGCGTGGAAAGCCTTGTCTGCCACCCCGCCAGCATGACCCACGGCAGCGTGCCCGAAGCCGACCGCCAGCGCCTCGGCATCAACGACAACCTGCTCCGCCTCAGCGTCGGCGTCGAAGATGTGCAGGACCTCATCGAGGATCTGGACCGGGTGCTGAAGGTCTAGCCCAGTCCGTGGGCTACGTACAGCTCGGGGTAGCTGCGGGGTTCGGCGCGGTCGGGGGCGAGGCCCAGGCTTTCCATGGCGGCGCGGATGGCCTGGGGCTCGCCTTCCAGCTCCAGGTAGCAACCGAAGGGCGTTTCATCCAGGCAGGCTTCCAGTTCCGGCCGTTCCCAGACGGCGCGGATCTTCTCCAGGCGCAGGATGGGCTCGAAGCCCAGGGCGCGGAGGATGGCTTCGAGGGAGATGCCGTCCTCGACGCCGGTTTCATGTTCGGGTCGGATCTTCAGGATCGCGTCCGGTACTTTGGGGCCCTTCCAGGTCAGGCGGGTCTGGCCTGCGTAGACCCGCGTCCGCAGGGCCGAGCCCCCGGCCCGCAGGCTGTCGGCGCGGTCCCAGAGGATGCTGTACTCGGGCTGGGCGGCCGTGACTTCCCGAAAGCCCAAGGCCTCCAGCAGGGGACGGTAGGGGCCCGTGGCGGGGATCCGCAATTTCAGTTCAGTCTCCAGAACGGGTTTGTGTTTCATCTGGAACCAGCCTCCCGACGGGGATGAGGCATGATGGAATCGACGCCTCAGGTACTCCGTGATCCCTCAACGGTACATCATCGCCTCCCTCTTCATCGCCGCCATGCTGCTGCTCTTCGCGGTGGTGCAGGCGCCGCGCCCGGTCAGCGCGGGCGGGGTTTCGGCGATGGAGACGCCCGCGATCATGAATCTGGGGAACTACGAGTCGCTGGCCGAGTTCCGCATGCAGGACGGCTGGTCCCCCCGGTTTCAGGGCACGCAGGATCCCGATCAGTCCGAGCCCTGGCCTTTTGAAGGCGGCTTCGGAACGCCCTGGGAACCGGCTTCGCCGTACCTGGCGGATCAGGGCCTGGCCCTCAACGGGCCCCAGGGGCGCAGCGAGGTGGTGCTCTGGCGGGGCCTCGAATGGCGCCACTACCGGTTCGATGCCCCGCTGTGCTCGGCCCGCCTGGACCCCGGCAAGGGCACCCGCCTGCTGGTGACGCTGCAGATGGGGCCGGCGCGCTTCGAAACCCGCCTGCTCGAAGTGCCCGAGGGGCGCGTTCTCTGGTCCACGCAATCCGGCCCCTGGAGCCGCTTCAGCTGGGATGGCAAGGCGGCGCTGGTGGGCTTCTTCGAACCCGGCGAGGGGAAGGGCGAAGGCCGCCTGCTTTTGAGTGCGCTACCCCTGGAGGGTGATCCGGTCGAGGCCACCCTGGCCGGGTGGGATGAGCCGGGGCTCCCCGCCGCGCCCCGCGGGCTGGCCTCAAAAGCGGAAGCCCTGTCTGAGGATGGCCGCGACCTGCCTGGTGCGCGGGTCGAGATCCCCTGGCGCGCGGGGGACCGGCTTTGGTTCGCCCAGCGGGACCGGCTCTGGCATGGCGGCATTCAGGGCTGGACCGCCTGGGCGCTGGTGGGCGTCCACTGGCGGCGCCAGGCCGTGGGGCCGGGTCTGCTGACGGCCCACCCGCCCCAGCGCATGGCGCTGGCCGAGCCACAGGCGGAGGAGGGCATGGTGCGGAAGACGAGTCCACTCACCAAGGTCGACTGGACCGCGGTGCCTGGGGACGCGCTGCCCTGGCCCGCCTGGGATCCGGCCTGGGCCTGGCGAGAGAACGGCGCCGTCGACGCCTGGGATCAACGGTGGAATGACAGCGCCCTGCCGCCGGAGCGGCAGCGGCAGGCGTTGTTCGAGTCGTACCGGTCCGAATGGCGAACGGCCATGGGGTTGCGTGTCTCGGTCAAGGGCTGGCTGCCGCGGGGACCTGAGATCGCCCTGCGCGAGCCGCTGGGCGTGGCGTGGATCTGGGTGGGCGACCGCGTACTGCTCGTCCGGCTCGTGGAAGTGGAGCGGAGCCGGATCATCCGGAAGCTGCTGCGGTGATCGTTTGCTATGGAAGTGCACATTTCTGGTAGCGTTGTGCCCAGCCATTCCTTCTTCCTCCCGGCTTCCCGAGGTTCCAATGCCGCGTCTCCTCCTCGTGGACGACAATCCCAGCATTCACCGGATCGCTGAATCCCTGTTGGCTCCCACGGATGTGGAACTCGTGTGCGTTGACTCCGCTGCTGAGGCCCTCGACCGCATCGGCCGAGGTGAGCGGTTCGATGTGGCCCTGGTGGATACCGCCATGCCGGGGATGGACGGCTGGACCCTGCTTGGCCGGCTGCGGGCCATGGAGGAAACCGCGCAGATGCCCATCGCCCTGATGGCCGGGGTGCTGGATCCGGTGGACCCCGCCAAGCTGGCGAGGGCCCCCATCCAGGGCTTCCTCAAGAAGCCCATCGAACTGCGGGAACTGGGTGATCGGGTCAAGGCCCTGCTGGTCACGCCCGTGCCGGTCGGCCCATCCCCCTTCAGCACCGTGCCGGCCACGCCCGCCCGGGACCTGGTGAAGCGCGCCGAGGCGGGGCTTCCCGAGTTCAGGCCCGAACCGGAGCCCGAGTTCGCGCCCGAGCCTGCTGACAGCCCCGCAGAGGTGGCCTTGGCGGCTGTGCCGCAACCCGAGGCCGAGGAGGATCTCCTCCTGCTCACCGCCGAAGACCTCTGGCCGGAGGAAGTCGCTCCGTCCGTTCCCGAGCCAGAGGCCCCCGTTTCCCTGGTTCCCGATATGCGGCTGGAACTCGAGGAACTGGATCTGGACAGCCTCCAGGACCTCACCGAGGCCCCCTTGGCCGGAGCGGAGCCGGTGTTCGTGGTGCCCATGCCGGAACCCGTGCCCACGATCGAGTCCATGACCCTGCCCGAGGAGGACGAGCACCTCGTCACCCTGTCCGGGCTTGAGGATCTGGACACCTTGCCCTCGGATTTCCAGTTCCCCCCGCTCCCAGAGCTCGAACCTGTCAGCTTTGCGGCACCCGTGGCGGCGGCAGTCATGGTTGGCACGGCCGCCGTGGGTCTGGTGGTCGTAACGGAGCCCGCCTACACCGAACCTGAGCCTGAGCCCACGGCAGCGCCCCTCGGCGAAGGTGCGGTGGCCGCGCCTGCCGCAAGTGGTCAGAGCCCTGCCGTCCCTGGTCAGGTCGGGCCGGTTACCCCCGAGCAGGCCCAGGCGCTCCTCCAGGCGCTGGTGGCCGATCCCGTGCTGGTGGACGCTCTGGTCAAAGCCGTGGTGGCCCGCATGGGCGATCAGGTGATCCGTGAGATCGCCTGGGAAGTCATGCCAGACTTGGCGGGAAGATTGCAGAGATAGGCGCATGACCCGCCTTGAACCCACCCCCAGGCCCCACCCATGATCACCGGCTACAACACGGATGTACGCCATGGGAACCGGGTCTTCCATGTCCAGACCGAGGACAAGGGGCTCCGCAACCCGAAGATCGAGACGCTCATCTACGTGGGTGGCGAGATCCTCGACAACTACCGCTCCACCTATGATGATCTGCTGGCCGCGCCGCCCCTGGTGGAAACGGACATCCAGAGCCGCATGGACGAGCAGCACCGGGCCGTCATCCGGGACATCAAGAATGGGAAGTACGACCAGACGCCGCCGGATCTGCTCGAGCAGCAGGCATTCAATGACCGTCCCCTGGACCACGCCATCCTCGAATTCCTGCAGCAGGAAGGCGATGTGGACACCCTCGAACTGATCATCGACCAGCCCCTGAAGCCGGCTTTTGGCAGCCTGTTTCGGGTGCAGGTGAGGGCCAGGCTCTGCCAGAGCCAAAGCCCGGTGGCGGGCGCCGAGGTGGCCGTAAAGCTGGTCTCCAGCCTTAAGAAGGCCTCGGGGCTGCTCTCCGGGCACACGGATGCCCAAGGCCAGTTCCTGGGAGAAGTGCAGCTTCCCCCCAGTCAGCCGGGACAGTGCGCGGTAGTGGTCAGTTGCAGCAGCGAGCAGGGCTTCGATGAGATCAAGGCGTTGGTGGCGGGATAGATTGTCTGAATTTATAACTGGACAATATGTCGACACTTCCTTACACTTATCCCCCTAAGGGTTTGGGGGGCACTTGGTCAAGGTCGAACCAGAACTGCTGAGCATTGGTGATATCTGTTCCGAAACGGGGCTGTCTGCGGATGTGGTCCGGGTGTGGGAACGGCGGTATGGCTTTCCCCTGCCGGTGCGCCTGCCCTCTGGGCATCGGCGTTACCTGCAGGAGGACCTGAACCGCCTCCGGCTCATGGCCGAGGCTGTGGCCCAGGGCCACCGGCCCTCCCTGGTTGCGCGCTCGGCTGAGGCCGCGCTCAAGCGGCTGCTGCAGCCCGAGGACAACCCCCGGGTGGAGCGCCTTTTCGCGGCGGTGATGGCCATGGAGACGGAGCCCATGCGGGTGCTTCTGCGGGAAGCCCAGGTGGAGCAGGGTTGGAAGCCCTGCCTGCAGCAGGTCGTGGCGCCGCTGCTTGACCGGGTTGGCACGGCCTGGGCCGAAGGCAGCATCGGGATCCATCACGAACACCTGGTCACGGAAGTCCTGGAGGATTTCCTCCGGAGCCTGCGCCTGGCGTGCCCGGTCCAGCCCAGCCGGGGGGCCGTGCTGCTCTGCACCCTGCCTGGCGAGCGGCACCGGCTCGGCCTGCTCATGGCCGGACTGGCCTACGCCTCGCTTGGGGCGCGCACGGAGTTGCTGGGGGTGGATCTCCCGGTGGCCAGCATTGCCCAGGCCGCGCGGGCACTGAAAGTGGACCGGGTGGCCGTCAGCCTTTCGATTCAGAGCGCGGGCGAATCCACCCGGCGCCTGCTCATGGATCTCAAGGACCGCCTCCCGGCCGGGTGCCGGCTCCTCATCGGCGGCCAGGGCGCCGCCCGCACCCGGAAGGTCGAAGGCGTGGAGCGGATGCTGGGGCTGGATGTGCTCTGAGGGGCGTGGGTATTGGCTATCGGCTATCGGCTTTGGGTGAGGGTTCTTGCTCGTCGGGGGCCCACTGCTTTTGCAGGCGGTGCAGCAGGAGGCGCAGTTCCAGCAGCAGGGGGCGCGCCGCCAGGAAGCAGAGGAACCCGGCCAGGGGCACTGTCACCTTGAAGCCGATGTGCCGGAAGCCCAGGGCACCCACGACGCCGCCGCCCAGGAAGGCCGCGAGGATCAGCAGGAGCAGCGTCAATTTCTGGCGGTTGGCGACGATCCGCTCGCGGCCGAGGTGGTGATGGACGTTGACATAGGCGAGCCGGCTCAGCTCGATGCCGATGTCCGTCACGGTGCCCGTCAGATGGGTGGTGCGCACGGCGGCGCCGGAGATGATCGAGGTCACGGCGTTGTGCAGGCCCATGATGAAACAGAGCAGCATGACGGTCATCGGCAGCGTGAACTTGATCTCCTGCTGCAGGCGGTTGCCCATGAAGCCGAAGACGAGCATCAGCAAAGCCTCGAACACCAGGGTCAGGGCGTAGCGGCTGCGCATCCGGTGGCGCTGCCCGAAGCTGATGAGCGTAGTGCAGACGAACGCCCCGCCAAGGAAACTTAGCATCATGGCCAGGGCCGCGAGGGCGGTGGTGAGATCCCCGGCCGCCAGTTCGTCGGCCATGGCGGACACCACGCCGGTCATATGGGAGGTGTAGTGGCTGACCGCCAGGAAGCCGCCCGCGTTCACCGCCCCGGCGACGAAGGCCATGGCCCAGGCGAGCTGCCGGTTCAGGGATTCCGACCGCAGCGCGCCCTCGCGGACCAGCAGCTTCTCCTGGATCGGCAGCGTGGCCAGGGCCCGGTCCACCGCCGCCTGGAGCTGCTGTCCATCCAGGCGGTTCCTGAGCAGCCGCCTGAGGTAGCGGGCCGCGAGCAGCTGGATGGTGCGGGGGATATGGCGCATGGGGTCCAATTCCAGTGGAACATGACCCCAGGGGTGGCTGGAAGTGAAGGCCGTTACGCCACTTCGGCTCGCAGAGGATGAACAGACCGGGATTTCCTGGTGAATTTTCGACGGGAACTTTTTGATAGATGTCCGCAACAGCGGCCTGCCGAGCTGCGTTATGCTCTGCTACCGCTAAATCTGCTCTTTTTCCTGTACCCATCAGCAGCCGGTCGTTCCGACCTTTTTGCGGATCCATCCGCGGAGGACAACCCAGTGGCAAGACGCACCCGACTCACGACGATTCTCTCCCTGCTCCTCGCGGCGGGTTCTGCCTTGAGCGCCCAGGAGGCCTTGGCCTACGCCTTCAAGATGGGCGGCGGCCCGGTGGATGGCAGCGTGCGTAAGCTCTACGGCGATGCCGGTTTCACCTTCGGTGCCGATTTCGAAATCGTCCAGCCGCTCGTCAAGGGCCGGGCCGTGGTCTACACCATCGGCTACCGCGCCCTCCCCGGCGACAACAAGCTGCTGAGCTTCATTCCGGGCACCCTGCCGGCCGGTCCCACCAGTTTCGAGACCCGCAACCGGCTCACCGAAGGCGAATCCTGGGGCGTGTCGGCGCTCTATCGCATGGAGGTCTGGATGGATGATTTCTATGTCCAGGGGGGCCTGAAGGCCGCCCGCACCAAGGTCACCGAGACGGATACCGGCACGACTCTGGGCACCACGGGTGCCTCGCCCCAGGTCATCACCTCCATCACCGCCATCGCTTCGAAACGGGATGTGAATTCCACCTCCATCGGGCTGATGGTGGGCGCCGGCTACCACTTCACCGAGCGGTACTCCCTGGAACTGAACCTCATGCAGCTCAGTGCCGAAAGCCCCGCGACCTCCTCCAAGTCGGGGCTGTCCGCCGAGCTTTCCTTCGCCATCCGCTTCTGACGTACCCATTGGGAGTCGACCGATGAACCTGTTCAGGAATCGAAACCTCACCCTCCTGGCCCTCACGATGGTGGTGGGCGCCCCCCTCATGGCCCAGGATTCCACCGGCCAGATCGTGGGCACCGTGAAGACCAAGGATGGCAAGCCCCTCGCCGGGGCGATCGTGCGCCTCGCGTCACCGGCCCTGCAGGGCATCCGCACGGTGGCCACGGATGCCAATGGCGGCTTCCGCGCCCCTTTGCTCCCGCCCGGCAGCTACACCGTCATCGTGACCAAGGAGGGCTTCCTGGTGCCGAGGTCCGAGGCCGAGGTGGGTCTGGGCCAGATCGTCCGCCGGGACATCCTCGCCGCGGATGCCTCTGCCACCTCTGCCACGGTGGAAGTGATCGCTTCCGCCAGCACCGTGGACAAGAGCGATGTGAAGGCAAGCACCCTCATCACCTCCGAGTTCATGGATGTGATCCCCCGCACCACCCGGGGCTTGTCGGACGCGGCCCTGCTGGCGCCGGGCGTGACCACCGGCATTGCCGGCCGCACCACCATCCGGGGCGGCCAGACCACGGGCAACCGGTTCCTGCTCAACGGCACCGACGTGGCCGACAATATCTTCAATGTGAGCACCGGCCGTGCGTACTATGTGGACGATTCCATCGCCGAAATCCAGGTGATGCAGAGCCCGGTCCACGCGCGGTACGGCAACTTCTCCGGCGGCATTGTCAATGCCATCACCAAGTCCGGTGGCAACCAGATCACGGGCGTGCTGCGGGCCAATTTCTCCCGTGTCGACTGGAGCGCCAAGGCGCCCCAGGGCACCCGGCCCAGCCAGGGAAGCACCCCCGGCAACTACGGCAAGACCCAGGGCGAAGACCTGCTGAATCGCACCTACACCTTGCAGGTGGGCGGCCCGATCTGGAAGGACAAGATCTGGTTCAATGTCTCGACCATCAAGAACCCCGGCTCCACGGCCCAGATCACCCTCTCCAACCCTGGCGCGACCGTGACCAACAGTGACGGCAGCCCACGCCTGATCCTGCCCACCGAAGGCCAGTCCTTCACTCAGGTGGGGGATACCTCCTTTTACGAAGGCAAGTTCACCTTCGCCCTCACCCCGGATCACAGCATTGAGTTCGGCCGTACGTTCCGGAAGAGCACCAACAGCAATCAGCTGACGGGCAACTCCTTCGATCCCGACACCTTCTATAACCGGCAGGACAAGAACGAATACAACAGCCTGGGCTATCGCGGGGTGTTCGGTTCCAACCTGACGCTGGAAGCCCGCTGGGCCCACAAGAAGGACACCATCCAAAGCGGCGGCCTACTGAACCGCACCCGCAACCAACGCATCGACGTCTACCTGAGCAACAGCGCCTACTACCGGTTCAACAACGCCACCTTCAGCGCCGTGAACCCCCTGGAGCGCGCCGCCGCCACCTGGACGGCCAACCTCACCTGGTACAGCCCCCAGACCGCCCTTGGCACCCACACCCTGGATGTGGGTTTCGAGCGGGTGAAGACGGGCCAGAAGTCCGATAATGCCCAGACCCCCACGGGCATCCGCATGTTCGTGTCAGGCATCAATCCCGATGGCACCTACCGCATCCTGCGTACTGGAACGCCCACGGGCGGTGACAGCATCGAGCTCAGCCTCACCAGCGCGGCTGAGGCGACTTCCCTGGCCGACAGCTTCTGGTTCAACGACACGCTGGCCCTCAACTCGAACTGGCAGGTGATGTTCGGCCTGCGCTATGACAAGGCCAGTGCCGAGGATACTGTCGGCACCAAGACCATCGGCTCCAGCAAGTACAGCCCGCGCGTCCAGGTGACCTTCGATCCCTGGGGCGATCAGTCCTGGCTGTTCCGCAGTCACTTCGCGGTCTATGTGGGCCGCATGCACGATGGCTTCACCACCCGCTTCACCTACTCCGGCAACCCCGTGCGCGAGGGCTACCTGCCCCGGGTGAACGGCCTGGCCTATACCTATGCCCAGGCAGTGGATCTCAATACCTGGGACATCAGTCCGGCGGGCTTCCTCTACGCCGCCGGCGGCCCCACGGCCATCGTGGATCCCGCGGTCAAGGCGCCCAGCGCCACGGAGTACAGCGCCAGCGCCCGCCGCAACTGGACGGATGGTTCCTTCCTGGAATTCAGAATGTCCCGCCGCGTCTGGAAGGATTTCTACAACGACTTCTTCGTGGCGGGGGATGAGTACAACTACAACTCCCTCATCGTGCCCGGCATCTCCGTCCGCAACATCGCCGCCCGCTGGCGCACGGATGGGCGCGTGAAGCGCGACTACAACAATGCCGAAGTGGAATTCCTGAACATTCTCAGCAGCCGCTGGCAGTTTGGCGGCAACTACACCTACGCCACGCTCAAGGGCAACGGCGAAGGCGGCGACTCCAGCGGAGCCAATGTTTCCGTGACCGGCGATGCCCTGGGCGATTTCGATGCGGTGCACCAGGCCAATGGCCGGGATGTGAATGCCTACGCACCCTACGGCAACCTCATCGGGGACCAGCGCCACAAGGCCAGCCTCTATTGGAACTACATCAACAAGACCAGCCAGGGCGGCATCTTTACCAGTTCCCTGCTCTTCAACTACGTGGGCGCCACCACCTACAGCCTCACCCGCAGCCAGTACTACGGCTCTGAAGTAGCCGCCGCCGCCACCGCCGCCGGCAGCGCCATCGCCGCCCAGTACAACGCTGCCTACGCCAACTACACCCGCTACTATGGCCCCCGCGGTATCGGCCGCTTCAACGACACCTTCAACTTCGATCTCAAGCTGGGCCTCGATCTGCCGCTGGCGGGCAAGCTGCGCTTCTTCAGTGAACTGACCGTCTTCAATGTCTTCAACCACTGGCAGAAGTCCACATTCGCCCTCACCACCACCGCGACCGTAGGAAGCCCCCTGAGCAACAGCCCGTTGTCGGGCTACCGCACGGCCCCCTGGGTGACTTCCGGTTCCGCCAGCACCTTTGGCGACACTTCCGGCTGGGGAACCTCAGGCTTCGCCGACTATGTCGGTGGCCGCAGCGTCCGCCTGTCCACCGGCTTCAAGTGGTAATCAGACCGAATCCTAGCTACGGAGAGCACCCATGACCTTCATGCGAACCCTTGCCGCGCTCGCCCTTGCCGCCGGCCCCCTCCTGGCCCAGACCCCGTTCGAGGTCCGTGCCACGGGGCTCATCGCCCAGGGTGATATGAACAAGATTGCCGCGGGCAACAACCTGGCCGGCTACAGCCTGGAAGCGTCCGCCCGCCTGGGAATCAAGCCCGGGCTGGATCACCGTTTCCACCTCGGCGGCCGTTCCTTCCGCAGCCTTGCCGGCACCGGCCTGGCGGGCAACCGCGCGCCGAAGCACATCTACTTCGGCTACGATGTGGTCTATGCTGCCGCCGAGAAATGGACCCTTTTCGGGGGGTTCTTCGGCCAGAAGTGGCAGATCGATTCGGCCAGTGCCACCCGGCCCGATTTCACCGACCTGAACAACCGCAACAATGTGGGCAAGGGCACCAAGCTGGGCGTGCGCATCGGCACCGAATACGCCTACAACAAGCATTGGCATGCCGTGCTCGGCTTCAGCCAGACCGAGTACAACAAGCTCTACCAGCCGGGCTGGGTCGATCTGGGCCTGGGCTACCGCTTCTAAACCTAAGATGACCACCGATCGGGAGGGGCTTCGGCCCCTCCCGGTTTTTCGGTAGGGTTAAGCCATGAAGAAGATCCTGCTCCTCCATACCGGTGGCACCCTGGGCATGGCGCCCAGCGGCGAGCCCGCAGCCCTGGCGCCGGGGCGGTTCCTGGATCATCTGCTGGAGCAGGTGCCCGAGCTGAGCCAGCTGGCCGAACTGTCGGTGGAAGTGCCCTTCAACCAGGACTCGGCCTGCCTCGAGCCGGAGCACATCCTCACGCTGGCCCAGCGGGTGCGCGGCGCGGCCCAGGCCTGCGATGGCTTCGTCATCATCCACGGCACCGACACCATGGCCTTCACGGCATCGGTGCTGGGCTTCCTGCTGGCCGACCTGGGCAAGCCCGTGGTGCTCACGGGCAGCCAGCGACCCCTGGCCTTCGTCCGCAGTGATGCGCGAAGCAATGTCGTCAACGCCGTGGACCTGGCCTGCCGCGCCATCCCCGAAATCGGCATCTGTTTCGGCAACCACTGGTTGCGCGGGGTCGCCTCGGACAAGCTGAGCGTCAGCCAGTTCGAAGCCTTCCAGAGTCCAAACCTGGCCCCGTTGGCTGAAATCGGTGCCGAAATCCGTCTGCATCCCGAGGTCGGCCAGTTCCTCCGCCAGGTGCCCGTGGGCCTGGGGGCGGGCCTCGACCTGACCATCCGCACGGTCACACCCCATCCGGGCATGGCCTGGTTTCCCGCTCCGGCGGGGGCGAAAGCCGTGCTCATCCAGGCCTTCGGGGCGGGCAATCTGCCGATGGAGCGGCCTGATCTGAAGGCTTTCCTTGACGATTGCGGCCGGCGCCACCTGCCCGTCGTGGTGATCTCCCAATGTCCCCATGGCGGCGTGGACCTGTCCGCCTACGAAATGGGCCGGAAGATCGAGGCGATGGGCGCCATTTCCGGCGGCCTGCACACCCGCTGGGCCGCCCTGGCCAAGCTGGGCCTGGTGCTGGGGGCCGGCGGCGGCATCGACGCGGCGCGCGAGGCCTTCGCGCTACGGTGGGCCGGTGAGCCCATGCGGGAAGGGATGTGGCCCCAGGCTTGACCCCGCCGAAGGCGCCCTCCAAACGCGGCAACGGCGCGTTTGGAGCCCGGTAGAATGAATGTTTCCGGGAACACACCACCATGATTGACGCCAACCTCCTGCGCAACGACCTCGACGCCGTGGCGGCGCGCCTGTCCGAGCGGGGCTACACGCTGGACCGGGCCCGCTACCTGGAACTGGATCAGGCCCGCCGCACGGCGCTGCAGGAGGCTGAGGTCCTGAAGGGCGAACGGAACCGCGTCAGCGAGGAAGTGGGCCGCCTGAAGCGGGCCAAGGAGAATGCGGATGGCCTCATCGCCCAGCAGCGCGAGGTGGGCGACCAGTTGAAGGCACTGGAAGCCGCGGAGCGCGAGATCGAGGCGGCCTTCAAGGATTTCCTGGCCGGCATCCCCAATCCGCCCCACGCCAGCGTGCCCAGCGGGCGCGATGAGCACGCCAATGTCGAAATCAAGCGCTGGGGCCAGCTCCCCGTCATCGCCGCGCCGAAGGATCATGTGGAGCTGGGCACGGCCCTGGGCATTCTCGACCTGGACCGAGCGGCCAAGATCAGCGGCGCCCGCTTCGCCGTGTTGAAAGGCCTGGGCGCCAGGCTGGAGCGGGCCCTCATCTCGTTCATGCTCGACCGCCAGACCGCCGCGGGCTACGGCGAGGTGATCCCGCCCTACCTCGTGAATGCCGAAAGCATGTACGGCACAGGCCAGCTGCCCAAGTTCGAGCAGGATCTCTTCAAGACGCCCCATGGCGAAGGCGCGCTCTACCTCATCCCCACCGCCGAAGTGCCGGTCACCAACCTCTACCGGGATGAGATCCTGCCGGCGGAAACGCTGCCCCTGCGCCACTGCGCTTTCACGCCCTGCTTCCGCAGCGAAGCGGGCAGCTACGGCCGCGACACCAAGGGCATCATCCGCCAGCACCAGTTCCACAAGGTCGAGCTGGTGACTTTTGCCGCCGCTAGCCAGGCCGAGGCCGAACTGGAGCGGCTGACCGCGGATGCCGAGGCCATCCTCGAAGCGCTGCAGCTGCCCTACCGCCGGGTGCTGCTATGCACCGGGGACATGGGCTTCAGCAGCCAGAAGACCTACGACCTGGAAGTGTGGCTGCCGTCGCAGAACACCTACCGCGAGATCAGCTCCTGCAGCTGGTTCGGTGAGTTCCAGGCGCGGCGCGCCAACATCCGCCAGCGCGGCAAGGAGGGCAAGCCCGCCTTCGCCCACACGCTGAACGGCAGCGGCCTCGCCGTGGGCCGCACCTGGGTGGCCATCCTGGAGAACTACCAGCAGCCGGACGGCAGCATCCTCGTGCCCGACGTGCTGCGGCCGTTCGTGGGCGCCGAGGTGATCCGCTGATCGGTGGCCGCCCTGGCGCTGGGCCGCTGCTGGTCGCAGAAGGCCTGGGCCTGCTGCGGAATGGAACCTGGAGTTTGCGACAGGTGTCTTTTTCCATGGCTCCAGGCGAAGCCTGGGGCATCGTCGGCGACAGCGGGGCCGGGAAAACCACGCTGCTGAACCTGGTGCTGGGTCTGGTCGAACCCTCAGCGGGCCGCATCGAACTGGAGGGCCACCCCTGGTCGCCGCTGCCGGACCGGGAGCGGCGGCTCCGCCGGCCGCGGCTGCAGGCGGTCTTCCAGGACCCGCTGGCCAGCCTGCCGCCCCATCGCACCGGCTGGGAGATCCTCATGGAGCCCCTGGCCATCTGGCAGCGCGGCACGGAAGCCGAGCGGCGCGCCGCGGCGGCCCGCATGGCGGCGCGGGTGAAGTTCCCCGAAGCGGCACTGGCGCAGTTGCCCGCAGCCTGGTCCGGCGGCCTGGCCCAGCGCCTCTGCCTGGGGCGCGCGCTCATGCTGGAACCGGCCCTGCTCGTGTTAGACGAACCCTTCTCGGCCCTGGATCCCACCTTGGCGGGCCACCTGCTGGCCCTGCTGCTGGAGCTCAAGGCCGAGGGACTGGCCCTGCTTTACGCCAGCCACGACCTGCCCTCCGTGCGAGCCCTGTGCGATCAGATGCTGGTGCTGCAAGACGGCGCCACAACCTACCAGGGCCCCGTCAATAGGGGCAGCCAGCTCTCAGCCATCACCTGTCAGCCAGCCGATAGCTGATAGCTGTCAGCTACTCTCCCACCGGCAGCTGAACGGCCTCGGCGTTGATGTAGATGCCGCTGAAGTGGCCCCAGAAGCTGCTCAGGCCGGGGCGCAGGCGGCCCTGCTGATCGAGGGACTGCAGTTCGGCGGACAGCAGCTTCTGCGCCTCGCTGGTCTGGACCTCCTGGATGAGGCTGCGTCGCGTCTCGAAGGTGAGGGCGGGGGCCGGCTCGCGGGCGGTGATGCGGGCGACCCAGAGCTTGCCGTCCTGGGACCAGAGGACCGGCGTGGTCTGTCCCACGGGCGTGTTCAGGAGGGCTTTGCGGATGCCGGGATGGGCGACGAGATCCCGCAGCCCGGTGAGTGGCGCCGCGGCCTGGTCGGTGACGGGGCCCACGGCCTGCAGGCCATTGGCCTTCAGGGACTGCTGGGCACGGGCCACGGCCTGCTTGCGGGCCTCCTCGATGCGATAGGCGGCGAGGACCTTGACGCGGATCTCCTTGAAGGGGGGCACGGCTTCCGGCAGCTGTTCCTGCACCCGGAAGAGCAGGTGGCGGTCCGCGAAGGCCATGGGCTTCGAGACTTCGCCCACCTTCAGGCGGAAGGCTTCCGAAGCGATCTGTGCCAGTTCGGGGAGCCCCTCCGCCTGGGCGGAGGCTTCGTTGGCGAAGGGCTGGCTCAGCTGGGCCGGGCTGCCCAGGCTCTTGGCGGCAGCGGCGAGATCGCCGCCGTTGGCGCGCTTGCGGATCTGCTCGAGGCGTTCCTGGGCCCGGGTGTTGAAGCGGCTGTCGGCGATCTCGCGGGCCAGGCCGGCCTTCAGATCCTCAAAGGTCTTTTCGCGGCGGCCCTCCAGCTTGATGAGGTGGACGCCGTACTGGGTGCGCACGGGCTGGCTGATCTCGCCGGTGTTCAGCTTGGCGGCGGCATCGGAGAAGGGCTTGACCATCTTCGCGGCATTGAACCAGCCGAGATCGCCCCCATTGCCCTTGGCGCTGGGATCCTCGCTGAGCTCTTCGGCGGCCTTGGCGAAATCCAGGCCCTTCACGAGGCGTCCGCGCAGCAGTTCGGCCTTGGCGGTGGCTTCCACCATCTGGGCATCGCCTTCGGCCTTGTAGAGGATGTGGCGGGCCTTGAACTCGGTGGTGTCGCCTTTCCGGGCCTGGAAGGCGGCTTTCAGGGCCGCCTCATCGACCTGGAGATCCTTGCCGAAGGTGGCGCGGTCCACGGCCACGAACTGGATGATCCGGCGCGGCGGCTGGAGGAAGCGGTCCCCTCCGGCCTTGTAGAAGGGTTCGAGCGCGGCGTCCCCGGGGTCGGCCACCGTCGCGGGGTCCACGGCCAAGGTGGCCTGCTGGAAGGCGACCTTTTCATACTTCAGGCGGTTCTCCTGGAGCAGCCATTCCTCATCCACAGGCACCTGCAGGGCGGCCTGCTGGACCAGCTTGGTGCGCAGCAGCTCGCCGCGAATGGAGCGCTCCTGCATGGCCGGGTTGAAGCCCGTGTCCTGGAAGATCTGCTTGAGCTCGGCGGTGGGTTTCAGGTTGCCCTTGGTGTCCAGCAGCATGGGGTACTGGCGGAGGAAGGCCCGCAGGCGGGCGCCGACCTCTTCATCGGTCACCACCACGCGATGGCGCTCGGCCAGCTCTTCCATGAGCTTCTGGTTGACGAGATCGCGCATGGCCTGGGACTGCACGAAGGGCTTGAGGGCTTCCGGGCTGGCCTGCTTCCCGTAGCGCTGGTAGAGCTCCTGCATATGCTCGGACAAGTCGCGCATCAGCACTTCCCGGCCGTAGACCCGCGCCGCCACGGTATCGGCGCTGATGGCGCCGCCGGAGGGGGCCAGGTAGGCCACCAAGCCCAGGAGCACGACGATCATCACCGCTGCCATGGGCGTGCGGTTGGATTTGAAAACCTGACGGAAGGAACGCAGCATGAAGGGCTCCGGACGGACCTCCCAGATTAACAAGGAAGGAGCCTGCCGCACAGCCCGCAGGCTCCGCGTTGGGTGTGCCGGCCCCTTGCCGATGGATTACACTGGAATGCTGGAGAGGTTGAATGGCTGTGCTGCCCGTGCTCACTTGGGGGGATCCCCGCCTCAAGAAAATCAGCGAGGATGTGGGGCCCTGGACCCCCGAGCTGGAACGGCTCGTTGCGGATCTGTTCGCAACCGCCCTCGACGAAGAGGGTGTGGGCCTGGCGGCGCCCCAGGTCGGCGTGAACCTCAACCTGGCGGTCATCGATTGCTCCTGCGGCGAGGACCCGGCGCAGCAGATCATCCTGCTCAATCCCGAGATTCTCGCGGAGGAGGGCTCGCAGGTGGGCCCCGAGGGCTGCCTGTCCATCCCCGGCATCCGCGAGGTGCTGGAACGGCCCCAGAAGGTGACGATCCGCAACCGGGCCAAGGATGGCACCTGGCACGAACTGACGGGTGAGGACCTGCTGGCCCGCGCCTTCTGCCACGAGATCGACCACCTGCGGGGGCGCCTTTTTGTAGAGTATTTCGGGCCGGTGAAGCGGCAGTTCCTCCAGCGCAAATACCAGAAGCAGACCAAGGGCTAGGCCATGACCCGCATCGCCTTCCTCGGCACTCCCAAGGCAGCCGTTCCGGCCCTCCGGGCGCTCGTCGCGGAAGGGATCGAGGCGGTGTTCTGCAATCCGGACCGGCCCGCGGGCCGGGGCCGTCATCTCGAGGCCCCGCCGGTGAAGGTGGCGGCTCTGGGCTTAGGCCTCCCGCTCCACCAGCCCAGCAGCTGGAAGGCGCCGGAGACCCGTGAACTCTGGGCGTCCCTGGGGATCGATCTGGCCGTGGTGGTGGCCTATGGTCACCTCCTGCCGCGCTGGATGCTGGAGTCCTGTCCCGGCGGTGTCTGGAATCTGCACTTTTCGCTGCTGCCCCGCTGGCGCGGCGCGGCCCCCGTGAATCACGCCCTGCTGGCCGGGGACGAGGAGACGGGCGTGAGCCTCATGCGGCTGACCCCCGGCCTCGACGAAGGCCCCGTGCTGGCCATGAGCCACCGGGACATCAGCCATGAGGACACCGCGGAAAGCCTGCTGGCCCTCCTGTCCGCGGATGCCGCCGAGCTGCTCATGGACCAGTTGCCCCTCCTGCTCTGCGGTGCTGCCAACCCGGTGGAACAGCGGCACGAGCTGGCAACCTATGCCGCCAAGCTTCGGAAGGACATGGCCCGTGTGAATTGGCACGCACCTGCCGCCGACCTGCATCGGCAGGTGCGTGCCCTCTGGCCCTGGCCCGGCACTGAGTTGCAGTTGGAGGGCCAGGTTCTCAAGGTCTGCGGTGTGGGCGCCCTGCGGGCCTGCTACCGCGATCCGGGCCAGATGGTCTGGAGCAAGGAGGGCGCGTGGCTCACCACGGCCGACGGCGCCCTCGAACTCACCCAGCTCCAGCGCCCCGGCAAACCCGTCCAGCCCGCCCTCCAGGCCCTACAGCCCTGGGGCGCTTCCGGCAGCCGGATGATCGGCTGAGGGAAAAAGCGGAGACAGGATTAACAGGATGAAAAGCAGGATTAACAGGATTAGGGGAATGGATCTCATTGGGGGGTGTTCGCCTTGGCCGTCTTGCTGAGCCTTTCACCCGAAAGAACAAAGCCCTTCTTGAATCCTGTTAATCAATCATTCAATCCTGTTAATCCTGTCCCGGCTTTTGGGTTTTGCTACGCGAGTCGTGCTGCCACATCCCGGTAGTCGGGATCCATCTCGTAGACGGCCTTGAACTCCTCGGCGGCCATGCTCGTGTGGCCCTGCTGGAGGTAGATCTCGGCCAGGTCGTAGCGCAGGCCGATGCTGTCCTCAGGCGGGAAGCCGGGGGCCAGGACGCCCTGGCGCAACCACTCCACCGCGGCGGCGAGGTCGCCGCGAGCCTGCTCGCAGATGCTCAGCATGGAGCAGCATTCCAGGGTGCGCTCGGGATCGCCCATGGCGATCTTGAACTCCTCGAGGGCGGGCTCGATGAGCATCATCTCCTTGTAGGCAATGCCCAGGTTGTAGTGGGTGTCGTAGTCGTCGCCCTTGACCTGCTTTTCGACGCCTTCGCGGAAGGCGCTGAACAGCTCGTCCACGCTCTGGATCTTCTCCACCACATGGGTGGCGTCGTGCATCTCCTCGCCTTCGCCCGAGTCCATGAGGGCCGTGCCCAGCACATCGGTGAGGTCGAAGAAGGAATTGGCGAAATCGCTTTCGTCGAGGGCGCTGGCCTTGGAGGTGTGGCCCAGCTTCTGAAGCGCCGCTTCGGCGCGATCGAGGCGGTGCTGTAGTTCCGGGTGCCCCGGGAACTGCTTGAGGGCGGCTTCGATCTCGAGCTTTGCTTCCTCCGGGCTGCCGTAGTCGAGCTGAAAATCGATGTCGCCGAGCAGGCCCTCGACATCCTCGACCGCCGGCACTGGGCTTGGCGGGGGGATCGGGTCCGGCTCGGGCAGGGCCGCCGAAAGGGCTTCGATCAGCTCTGGATCGAACTGCCGGGTGGGCATCGGTGGCAGGGGGGCCGTGGGGGCGGAGGTGAAGACCTCCTCCGGTTCTGGGAGTGCCGCGTAGGAAGGCGGCGCTTCGGCGGGGGCCAGGTCCGTGAGCGTCACATCCATCCAGCCCAGGTCCAAGTCCTCGAGCGGAGAGGCCGCAGGCCGCGGGGCGATGGGGGTCTCAGCGGCTGCGGGCCGGGCAAAGGGATCCGGTGCTGAGGGTGCGAACGGATCCGGCAGCAGGGGGAGGCCATCGCCCAAGGCGATGGGTTCGGGGGCGGCAGAGGCCTGGGCCCTGGGGGGCGGCAGTTCAAAGCCGGGAATGTCCAGCCCGATCAGCATATCGAGATCGCTGGGGGGCACGACCGGCGCGGGTGCAGGGGCGGGGGGCGGAACGGGGCGGGCTGCGGGGGCCCGCGAAGCCGGTGGCGGCAGCACGCCCGGCTCAGGCAGGCCCAGGGCGCGGCGATGGATGCGGGTCGAGCCCGGGAAGAGCTGTTCGGCCAGATCCAGCAGATGGGCGGCCTCGCGCTTCTTGCCGATCTGGGCAAGAGCCTGGGCGCTTTGCGAGTACTGCATCTGCACCTGGGTCAGGCGGCCCGTGGTGCGGTGCACGGCGACGATGGCCTCGATGATGGTGAGGTCCGCAGGATCCAGTTCGAGCGCCTTCTTGTAGGTTTCGATGGCCTTTTCGTGGCTGCCGCCGCGCACCATCGCCTCGGCTTCGCGGGAGAACTGCTCGATGCGCAGACGGCGGACCGGATCCACCTCGGTCTCGCCGCCATGCCGGGTGATCTCCTGGGGGGCCTGGGGTTCGTAGCCCGCCGAAGAGCCCGCGGAAAGGAAGACCGAGGGCGACGGGGCCGCGGCGCCGGGTACCACACCGAGGCTTTGCAACTGGCTTGCAAGATGGCCGATCAGGGACTGGTCGTTGTGCTGGTAGGCCAGGCCATAGGCGCTCTGCAGCGCGTTGATCTGGTCCATCCGGTTGCCGCTCTGGTGGGCGATCTCGGCCAGGAGGATCCAGGCCTCGCTGCCGATGTTCCCTTCGAGGGCGGTCCGGAGGCTGCGGCCCACGATGTCGCCGGACCCGCGGCGGGCGAGTTCCCGGGCGATGGGGGCGAACAGCCGCAGACCCTCATCGGCGCGATCGGCCTTGACGAGGTTGCGTAGCGCCTTTTCGCAGAGGGGCAGAGACTTCTCGGGCAGCTGGGCGATTTCCGCCAGGGCTTCGAGGGCCCGGTCCGGATGGCCGCTGCGCAGTTCGATTTCCGCGAGGGCTTCCAGCAGTTCGGTGTTGCGGGGATTGCTGGTGAGTCCTTCGCGCAGGTGCTGGGCGGCGGTGGCGTAGTCGCCCTGGATCACGCCCAGGCGGCTTTGCGTGAGGAAGACCTGGGGCGTCGAAATCATCGACTTCGCGCGTTCGAGGATCTGGTTCGCCTCGCCGTGCATCTGCTCCATAGCCAGGGATTCAGCGACCTCGAGGTAGATGCCCGCGGCCCGATCCTTCATGCCCTCTTTGTTGTAGAGGTCGGCCAGCTTGACCTTCATCTTCAGGTTCTTGGGGTCGAGATCGACGACCTTGTTGAACTCCTCCAGCGCCCGCTTGATGAGCCCTTTCTTCTGGAAGTGCTCGGCCACCTGGAGGTGGACCTTCACCGCATCGGGCGTCTTGTTCATCTGGCGGTAGAGATCCGCCAGGCGCTGGGCCGCGTCGATGTCTTCGGGCGCGTTGCGCACCACCTTCTGGAAGATGGCCGCGGCACGGGCGTTGAAGCCATCCCGCTCGTAGGCGCTGCCGAGCCGCTTGTGGATCTCGACGCCTTCCTTCACCCGGCCGATCTGGATGCAGAGATCCCCGATCTGGTTGAGGGTGTTGTAGTCCTTGGGATTGTCTTCGACGAGCTTCTGGAACTCGTCGATGGCCCGTTCGACCTTGCCCGCCGTCAAGAGCTTGTCGGCTTCTTTCTTGACTTTGACGCGATCAATGGCCATTCAGCTGCCTCGGGCGGGGTTCGGAAAGTGTAGGCGGTGGTGCCTGCCTTGGATAGGTCTAGCGCAAGTGGTCGCCCGTGAAGCTGTGGGGCAGCAGCTCCTCCAGGTGGTGGAGTTCCCGGCTGGTGCGGTTGGCCAGGAGCACGGGCAGCTTCCCGGCGAATTCGATCAGGGCCTGGCGGCAGGCGCCGCAGGGCGGCGTCAGTTCCGCCGCCTCCGTGACCACCACGGCTGCCACCAGCCGGCCGGGTTGCAGACCAGCAGCCACCGCCGCGCTCAGGGCTCCGCGCTCGGCGCAAAGGGTGACGGGGTAGGCGGCATTCTCGACATTGCACCCGGCGAAGATCCCGCCTGAAGCCGTGAGCAGGGCGGCACCCACCTGAAAATGGGAATAGGGGGCATGAGCGTGGTCCCGGGCTTGCCAGGCCGCGTCGAGCAGCGGGCTCCAGGCCGGGGCTTGCAGATCGTCGAACACCAGTGCCTCCAGGATCTATCAGCTTATCGGAGCTTCAGTGGGGGTGGTGCTTCCAGATTCGGCATGGGCCGATCCCGCCGCTTCGGCCAGGGCGAGGGCCCGCCAGCACGGCGTGTGGCCATGGACTTCCCGGATGCCCTCATCGCCTTGCAGTTCCAGGCTGATCGCGCGCTTCTGCAGCCGGGCCTGGAGGATCGCGCCGGACAGCCGCTCCAGTTCCCGCTCAAAGGGTCGGCCCGGGGCCCAGAGCGCCAGATCCAGCCGCAGGTGCAGCCCCAGCGGGCGCTCCTCCTCGAAGGTGCGCACCCAGGGTTGGCTGCGCTGGGCCGTGCGCTTCCAGTGGACCCGGCCTGGAGAATCGCCCAGTCGGAGGGGGCGGGCTCCTTCCGGGCTGCTGGTGCCCTCCTGGGCCAGGGTGCGGTGGCCTTCGCCGCGCCAGCTCGCGGGCGCGGCGGGCGGGGTGCGGGGATGGGGCAGCACCAGCACGGTCTGGTCCAGCTCGACGAACCGGGACTTCTCCAGCAACCCGAAGGGGAACCGGGTGCGGAACTCCAGGGTGCGCAGCCGGGTCCAGCCCCGGCGCCCCGCCCGGACCTGCAGGACCACCAGGGTCTCCCCGGTCGGGTGGGCGGCGCCCAGGAAGCTGGGCTCCACGGTGCCGTCCTCAAGGGCCAGGTGCACCTCGAGCCCGCGGATGCGCCCCTTGCCGGAAGCCTTCACCCGCACCCGGATCCCGCCCCGCACCCGGGCGAACAGGTTGCCCTCCTCCACCCCCGGCACCGCGAGGCCCTGCAGGGCCCGACGGCTGAGGATCCCCGAGACCAGGAAGAGGCCGAGCATCAGCGAGAACACCAGATAGAGCAGGTTGTTCCCCGTGTTGACAGAGAAGACACCCACCGCCAGCAGCGCCAGCAGGTACTGTCCGCCCAGCCCCGTGAGGGACAGGCGCAGGCGACGGTCGTTCCAGAGCCTCATGGGGGATCAGTGTAGGCCGCCCAGCGCTCGGATAAGCTCTTACTCATGTTCAAGCAGTTGTTTCGCACGAAATCCATCGAGCAGATCCGGGCCAACGCGGAGGAACCCGAGCAGGGCGGGCTCAAGCGCACCCTGGGCGCCTGGGACCTGGCCCTCCTGGGAGTGGGCGCCATCATCGGCGCGGGCATCCTCTCTGCCCTGGGAACGGGCCTCGCGGGCGGCTTTGATTCCACCTTCGGCGTCACCCGGCCTGCCGCCGGGCCTGCCCTCATCCTCAGCTTTCTGCTGGTGGCCCTGGCCTGCGGCTTCACCGCCCTCTGCTACGCCGAATTCGCTTCCATGATCCCCGCTTCCGGCAGTGCCTACACCTACACCTATGCCACCCTGGGCGAATTGATGGCCTGGATCATCGGCTGGGATCTGCTCCTGGAATATGCCGTGTCCAATGTGGCGGTGGCCATCAGTTGGTCCAGCTACATGGACAATCTGCTGCAGGGGATGGGCCTCCACATCCCCCGCTGGCTGAGCATGGATCCGCGGACCATGTTGTTCCCGACCGGGACCTTCGCCGCGGCCCACCAGGGTGCGCTTAACTTCTCGGACAAGCTGCACTACCTGGCCCAAGCCAAGGCCGGCCTCCTCGATGGCGCCGCCACCTTCGCCAATTGGGAGATCCTGCGGACGGCGCCCGTGTTGGGCGGCTTTCCCGTGGGGGTGAACCTGTTGGCCATGGTCATCACCTTCGTCATCACGGCGCTCTGCATCTGGGGTGTGAAGGAGAGCGTGAAGGCCAACAACATCATGGTCTCTCTGAAGGTCCTCCTCCTCCTCCTCGTCATCGCGGTGGGCGCCTTCTACGTGAAGCCCGCGAACTATCACCCCTTCATGCCCAACGGCTGGCAGGGTGTGCAGGCGGGGGCAGCCATCATCTTCTTCGCCTTCATCGGCTTCGACGCCGTGAGCACGACGGCGGAGGAGTGCCGGGATCCCGGGCGCGATATGCCTCGGGGGATCATCGGCAGCCTCATCATCTGCACCATCATCTACGTGGGCGTCTGTGCGGTGATCTCCGGCATCCTGCCCTACCAGGCCTACCATGGCGTGGCCGATCCCATCGCCCATGCCTTCGCCGCCATCGGGATGGGGAAGATCTCGGCGGTGATCAGCGTGGGCGCCGTGGTGGCCCTGGGCAGCGCGCTGCTGGTCTACCAGATGGCCCAGCCCCGCATCTTCATGGTCATGAGCCGGGATGGGCTGCTGCCCCCCTGGTTCGGTAAAGTGAGCCCCCGCTTCCGCACCCCCTTGAACGCGACCCTGCTCACCGGCGTCATCGTGATCCTGCCCGCGGGGCTCATGAATATCGACGAGATCATCGAACTCACGAACATCGGCACCCTCTTCGCCTTCATCCTGGTCTGCGCGGGCATCCTCATCCTGAGGGTGCGCCGCCCGGAGGCGCCCCGGAAGTTCAAGGCCCCCTTTGTCTGGCTGACGGCCCCTCTGGGCATCATCTTCTGCATCTACCTGGCCTATGGACTGCCCCGCCACACCTGGATCCGCTTCTGGATCTGGCTGGGCATCGGGCTCATGGCCTACTTCGTCTACAGCGCCAGGCACAGCAAGATCGGGAAGGCCGAAACCAAGGCCAAAGCCTGATACCGTCCCAACGGGGGCGAGGAGGCCCGCCATGTTCACCGGATTGATCAGACACCTGGGCACCCTTGAAGCCCGCTCCTCCCGGCCCGGCGGAGCGCGCCTGCGCATCGCCGCCCCGGCCGACCTGCTGGCCCGGGCGGAGCCGGGCGCCAGCATCGCCGTAAACGGCGTCTGCCTCACCAGCGTGGGGGTGGACGGACGCGCCTGGGAAGCGGAACTCAGCGGGGAGACGCTCGCGAAGAGCACCCTGGGTCGCCTGCCGCTGGGCGCTGTCCTGCATCTGGAACCCGCCCTGCGGGTGGGCGATCCCCTGGACGGCCACCTGGTCGCGGGGCACGTGGATGGCCTCGGGAACCTGGTGGCGCGGCCCCATGGTCAGGGCGGCGTGGATGAGGGCATCTGGCGCTTCGCCATGCCGCCGGCCCTGGCACCCATGACCGCCCCCAAGGGCTCGGTGGCCGTGGACGGCATTTCCCTGACGGTGGTGGAGTGCGGCACCGACTGGTTCACCGTGGCGCTGATTCCTGAAACGGTCAGGAACACAGCGCTGCACACCGTGCGCCCCGGCGATCCCGTCAACCTCGAAGCCGATCCCATCGGTCGCTTCGTGGCCCGGGCCCTGGCCCTAAGGGTCACCGACGAGAAACTGGCCAAGTTCGCCCAGGGCGGGTGGAACGGCTGATCCGTTCACTCTGACCACCCGAGGGCTGGTCGCGGAAGACGCGGAAGATTCGCGGAAAGCGCGGAAAAAAGGACATGAACACCCGGTGGTAGGAGTCGTGATTCTTCCGCGTCTTCTGTGAAATTCCGTGTCTTCTGCGACCAGCGCCTTTGTTGGCCTTCCGGATGACTCGAGCTACTCCCGGGCGCCTTTGCGGATGCGGTCCATCTCACGCTTCTGCTCGCGCTCCTTCAGGGCCTCGCGCTTGTCGCCCACGGCCTTGCCTTCGGCGAGGGCCACCTTCACCTTGATCATGCCCTTGGCGTTCAGGTAGATCGCCAGGGGGATGATGGTGAGGCCCTTGCGGATGACCTTGGCGGTCATCTTGGTGATCTCGGCCTTGTGCAGCAGCAGTTTGCGGGGCCGCAGCGGATCGTGATTGGCGTAGGTGCCGAACTCGTAGGGCGAGATGTGGGCCTGCTTGAGCCACAGTTCACCCGCCACGGCGTCCACATAGGCGTCCTGCAGTTGCCCCAGGCCAGCCCGCAGGGCCTTCACCTCGGTGCCCTGCAGAGCGATCCCCGCCTCCCAGGTCTCGAGGACATGGTAGTTGTGGAAGGCCTTGCGGTTGCGGACGAGATCCTCGGACATGGCTCCACTATCCCATCAGCGCCGTGCCCGGGCCCGGAGGAACTCGATGCCGGCGGGCAGGACGGAAAGGAAGATGATGGCGATGATGACGGTCTCGAAATTCTGCTGCACCCAGGGAATGCCCCCGAAGAGCCGGCCCGCGCCCATCATGGAACCCACCCAGAGCAACGCCCCCACCACATTGAAGAGCGCGAAGCGGGGGTAGTGCATGCGGCCGATGCCCGCCACGAAGGGCGCGAAGGTGCGGACGATGGGGATGAAGCGGGCGAGGATGATGGTCTTGCCGCCATATTTTTCGTAGAACGCGTGGGCGGCCGTCAGGTGCTGGCGCTTCAGCCAGCGGCTGTCCTCCCGGTGGAACACGGCGGGACCGAGGCGCCGGCCGATGGCGTAGTTCAGGGCATCCCCCAACACGGCGGCCGCCACCAGCAGCCCCGCCATGAGCCAGAGGTTCAAGTGGATGCCGGGGATGGCCCCCAGCGCACCGAGGGCGAAAAGGAGGCTGTCGCCGGGGAGGAAGGGCAGCACCACCAGGCCCGTTTCGCAAAAAACGATGGCGAACATCAGCACGTAGACCCACGGGCCCATCTGGCCCGTGAGCAGGGCCAGCGACTGCGGATCCGTCAGCCGCTGCAGGAAGTGGATGAAGTTCCGGATCAGGTCCATCAAGACGCTTCCTCCCCAAGGTCAAACCTTCAGTGTCCCAGGGCTGGGGGATTGGTCCAAGGGCGGTGTTCAGCTCGACGCGGCGAACCGCTCGGTGGCCGCCACCAGGGCGCGCGAAATGCCGGACTCGTAGGCGCTGTGCCCGGCGTCGGGGACGATGACGAGATCCGCCTCGGGCCAGGTTTTGGATAGGGCCCAGGCGCTTTCGATGGGGCAGACCATGTCGTAGCGGCCCTGGATGATGGCGCCGGGGATGCCCTTGAGTCTGGGCGCGTCATGCAGCAGCTGGGCTTCAGCCATCCAGCCCTTGTTCTGGAAGTAGTGGCACTCGATGCGGGCGAAGGCCAGGGTGGTGGCCTCGTCGCCATAGGAGGCGATGAAATCAGGATCGGGGATGAGTTTGCTGGTGGCGCCTTCCCAGATGCTCCAGGCCTTCGCCGCGGGCAGGTTCACGGCGGGGTCGTCGCTGAGCAGGCGCTTGGCGTAGGCGGTCATGAAGTCGCCGCGCTCGGCTTCGGGAATGGCGTCACGGTAGGGCTCCCAGGCGTCGGGGAAGATGCGGCTGGCACCCTCCTGGTAGAGCCAGTCCACTTCGCGCTGACGCAGCAGGAAGATGCCGCGGAGGATCAGCTCGGTGACGCGGTCGGGGTGCTTTTCCGCGTAGGCGAGGCCCAGGGTGGCGCCCCAGGAACCGCCGAAGACCATCCAGCGATCGATGCACAGATGCTCGCGGATGCGCTCAATGTCGGCCACCAGATCCCAGGTCGAGTTCTCCCGCACCTCGGCGTAGGGCATGCTCTGCCCGCAGCCCCGCTGGTCGAAGAGGATGATGCGGTATTTGAGCGGATCGAAGTAGCGGCGGTGCTTCGGGCTGGTACCGCCGCCGGGACCGCCGTGGAGGAAGATCGCGGGCTTGCCCTGCGGGTTGCCACTCTCCTCGACATACAGCTCGTGCAGGTCGGACACCTTCAGGCGGTGCATCTGGTACGGTTCGAGGGCCGGGTAGAGCCAGCTGACGGGATCCTTGCGCAGCGACATGGGAACTCCTAGACGAAGAACAACGCCGCGGCCCCGATGAGGGCGAGCAGTGTCCCGAGGATGGCATGGCCGCCCACCTTCTCCTTGAATACGAAGTGGGACACGGGCAGCAGGATCACGGGCGACAGGGACATCAGGGTGGCCGCCACGCCCATGGGGGCCTTGGTGATGGCGATGAGCGAGAGCACCACGCCCAGCACCGGGCCCGTGATGGCACCGAGCCCGATGAAGGCGGTGGCCCGGCCATCCCGCAGGCTACCCAGGGTGCCGCGCAGGCGGCCCGTGGCCCCGAAGTAGATGAGGAGGGCCAGGACGCCGGCGCTCACGCGGATGAGGTTGGCCGAGATCGGGGGGAAGTCTCCGGCCAATCCGAACTTGCTGAAGACCAGCCCCACGGACTGCCCCAGGGCGCCGCCGATGCCCAGCAGGACGCCGCGCCAGAGGTGGGGATGGGCTTCGTGGTCGCCATCGCCCCACACCACCCAGGCGATGCCGCCCAGGGTGACGGCCATGGCGGCGAGCTTCGGGAGGCTCATGGCCTGGCCGAGGAACAGCCAAGCCAGCAGGGCGCTGAAGAGGGGCGACAGGGTCATGAGCAGCATGGCCAAACGCGCCCCGATGAGCACGAAGGCTTCGAAGAGGACGGCATCCCCCAGGGCGAAGCCGATGAGCCCGGAGACGCCCAGCCAGCCCAGCCGCGCACTACCGGCCTGCATCGGAAACAGGCTGCCGTAGACCAAAAGGTGCACCACGACGAGCGTGCCCCAGGCCATGAGCAGCCGCCCCAGGTTCACTGCGGCCGACCCCACGCGGCGGCCCGCCACCATGAAGCACACGGAATTCAGTGACCAGCAGAGCGAGGTGAGAAGGGCGGCGCTTTCGCCGAGGTAGGGCAAGGGGACTCCGAGGGGATTCCCCGCCAGGGGCCCTCCTTCATCCTACGGGCCCAGAAGAGCCCTGCGGTCAGCCCAGGAAGGGGCGGTCGCCAAATCTTACGGAACGACAAGCCCCTCAGGCCCGCTTCCCAGCCAGGCATCGACGCAGGAGGGCGCCAGGGCTGAAGCCGGGAGGGAATCCTCAGATCCCGAGGACCCGGCGGAGCTCCTCCAGCCGGCGGCGGCTGATGGGGAGCCGACCAGTGGAGAGCACCAGTTCGTCGTCGGGGGACAGCTCCCGGACCGCGCTGAGGCGCACCAGCGCGTTCCGGTGGACCCGCAGGAACCCGCTGGGGCCGAGCCGCTCCTCCCAGTGGGAAAGGGAGCCGTCCACGGGCAGGCGCCCTTCCGGCGTCCAGGCCACGCAGTCGCCGAGGTCTGCCACCAGGGCCTCGACCTCCTCCGGAAGCAGCAGCTGGGTGCCCCGCTTGCGCCGCACGGGGATGCGCAGCCAGGCCTGCTGAAGGGGATCCGCGCTGGGCCGGATCCGGGACAGCGCCTGGGCTACGCCCAGGCGGGTGACGGGCTTCAGGAGATAGTGGACGGCGCCGCCGGCGAAGGCCTCCACCGCGTGTTCCGCGTAGGCCGTGACGAAGACGAGCGTGGGCGCCGGCGCCGGAATGAGCCGCATCAGCTCCGTGCCTTTGATGCCCGGCATCTCGATGTCCAGGAAGACGGCGTCGGGATGGTGCTCCGCGATGGCGGCCAGGCCCAGGCGACCGTTCTCGACCTCGGCCACCACCCTGGTGCCGGGCAACTCGCCGAGGATCTCCACCAGCTCCCTCCGGGCCAGGGGTTCATCCTCGACGACGACGATGCGGATCATGGCATCCCCTCAGGTGGCCAGGAACAGGCTGACGGTGTGCCGGTCGCTGCTGCGCTCGAAGGTCAGCTCGCCGGCGCCGCTGAGGCGCTGGCGGAGCGTATCCAGGGCCGTTCCCGTGCCGGTGGGGACGGTCGAGCTCCGGGTGAAGCCCGGGCCGGGATCCTCCACCTGGAGCCGCAACCCCCCCTCCACAGCCCGGGCGGAAATGCGCACCTCACCCCCCTGCTCCAGGGGCGAGACCCCATGCTTCACGGCATTCTCCACCAGCACCTGGAGGGAGAGCGGCGGAATGAGCCGATCCTCCAGCTCCTCCGGTATCTCGAAGCGGACCCGAAGCCGGGGGCCCAGACGGACATGCTCCAGGGACAGGTAGGCCTCGATGAACTCCAGCTCCCGCCGCAGGGGGATCCGCGGCAGATCGGCAACTTCCACCAGCTGGCGGAACAGGGCGGCGAGGTTGTCCAGGGTGGCTTCGGCCGATTCAGGGTCCCGGCGCAGCTGGGCCTTCATGGCTGCCAGCACGTTGAACAGGAAATGGGGGGCCAGGCGCGTCCGCAAGGCGAGGCCCCGGGACTCGGCGGCCAGTCTGGCGTGGCTGGCGGCCTCCACGGTCTTCTGGCGCAGCAGCTCGAACATGCGCCACACGAGCACCACCATGGCCAGCCAGATCCCCCAGCGCTGGGGTTCGGGGAAGGCCATGAAGATGCCCCAGAAGTAGGCCAGGAGCCAGGCGACGATGGCCACCAGGGCGAAGCGGTCGAAGGAGCGCTCCAGGTGCGAGGCGGCCGCGGTGATGCCCTTCCGCAACAGGAAGAGCACCACCACGGGGAGGACGACGAAGCCCGCCAGGGGGATCCACTGGACCCAGGGCGCCCTCGGAATGAGCCAATGCCCCAGGCCGAGGATGTCGGACAGGATCAGCGCTAGGCCGAGATAGAGGAGAGACCGGATCATGGGGTTCTCGCACAGTCATGGTAGCGGAGGGTCACCAGCGGAAGCTCGCCGCCAGTTGCACCATCAGGCCCTGGGTGCTGCCGCCCGCCGTATCACCCGTCGTCAGGGATCCCTGGGCCGGGCGGTCATAGGGCGAACTGGTGGCCCGCACTTCAACGGCCACCACCCGGGTGAATTGAAAGCCGACACCAGCCGCGACGCCCAGGCCCGTGCGGTTGCGGGTGGTCTCCTGGGCCTTGTAGGTCACGGTGCCGCGGTGCTCCCAGCGCTGGTCCTCGAGCTGCCAGCGGGTTACGCCCAAGCCTGCGCTCAGGAACCACCCGCGTCCCTGGTCGCCTTGCGGGTAGAAGAGGTAGTCCACCCCGCCGCCGAAGCGGGCGAAGTCGGTGTGCTCGTGGCGATCCACACCCGAAGCCTCCCGGTCCCGGACGCGAAAGAAGTCGATGTCCATCCGGAGGCGCAGGGCGTGCTCTGGGCGGAGCCGGTAGGTGGCCAGGGCGCTGACCCCGCCACCGAGGTGGTTCCCGGTGTCGGTCTTGAGGTCGCCCAGGGGCAGGGCCGTCTGCACGGAGAAACCGAAGCGCCAGGGCGCGGGTGCGGGCTCGGCGGCAAAGGCCGTCGTGGCGAGGAGAGGGAGCAGGTACAGTGGCTTGAGGCAGGACATGGGATCTCCATGGGCGCGGGGCGCCGGGTTAGGGGTTTGGACGCGCTGGGGGTGACTCCACCTTGCGCTTGGAACCATCTTCGGTCCGGCGAGGACTCCGCCTAGGCCCCGGACCCGCGAGCGGCAGATGCAAGCCTTGAACGGAGCTCCCGGCCACCTGAGCGGTGCCGCACTGCCCCTAGACGAACAGCTCGAACACCTGGTTGCTCAGGAGGCGCCCCCGGTTCGTCAGGCGGAGGACGGGGCCCTCCCGCTCCAGCAGCCCCCGCTTCAGGTGCTGGTCGAGGGCCCGCTCCCAGGCGTCCACGAGGGGCAGCAGATTCTGGCCGGTCGCCAGGCTGCGCAACCGGGGCCAGTCGACACCGGCGTGCTGCCGCAGGCCCAGCAGGGGGATTTCGGCCAGGGCTTCGGCGGGGTCCAGTTCCTGGAACTCGAGCTCGCCGCGGCCCCCGGTCCAGGCCGCGATGTTCCCGGTTTCGGTCCAACGGAAAGCGCTCATCTGGGAAGCTGCGCTGGGCCCCAGGCCCAGATAGGGGCGGCGCTTCCAGTAGCGGCTGTTATGGCTGGATTCGGCGCCGGGGCGGGCGTAATTACTGATCTCGTAGGGTGCGAGGCCCAGCTGTGGGAGCTCCTCCTGGAGGGCCTCGAAGGCGTCCGCCACCGCATCCTCGGAAGGCAGGGCAAGCCGCCCCGCATCAATGTCGGCGCGCAGGGGGCAGGCCTTATCGAGGTCGAGGAGGTAGACACTGAGGTGGTCGATGCCCGTACCTGCCAGGGTCCGGGCATCCTCGAGCACCTTGGACAACGACTGTCCCGGGATGCCCACCATGAGATCGGCGCTGCGCCGGAGGAAGCCGGCGCGTCTGGCCAGATCGAGGGCCTCCAGCGCCTGGGCGGAGCCGTGGATGCGACCCAGGCGGGCCAGCAGCTCATCATCCAGGGCCTGCACGCCGAGGCTGATGCGGTCCCAGCCGAGGTCACGGGCCTGCTGCAGCCAGGCCAGATCCACGGTGCCGGGATTGGCCTCCAGCGTGGCTTCCACCAGGGGCGACAGGTCGAAGGCGTGATGGATGGCGCGGGTGAGCTGTTCGAGTTCCGCCGGGGACAGCAGGGAGGGCGTGCCGCCGCCAAGGTAGAGCGTGTCCACCGCCGGGCGCCCCAAGGCCGCGCCCCAGGCCGTGACTTCCGCGATCAGGCGCTGTATCGTTTCGGGCTGGAGGCTGCGATCGCGGGTGGTGGCGAAGGAACAGTAGGTACAGCGGTCGAGACAGAACGGCACATGGAGATAGAGGCCCAGCGCTTCGGCCTGAGCTGCTCGCCGCAGGGCAGGCAACCGACGCTCAAGCTCAGGGATCAACCATCACCTGCTTCATGGCTTCGCGCAGGATTTTCACTTCGGCGGGAAATCGCCAGGGAAGCTGATGGGGTTCCGCCGCCTGGTCGAGCGCCTGGTAGCGCCGCTGGAGCATGGCCCGGTGCTCGGGGCGGAGGTTCCGGCCGGTGCCCAGGTGGCTTTCCAGCAGTTCCAGGTTCTGGTGAAGGCGCACGGCCTGGGGATGGTACAGAAAGACATTGAGCAGCAGATGGCCGAAGCCGATGCCCAGGAGGAGGAACCCTCCAACCATGGGGATGCGCGGCCCCCCCCGCAGTCCGAGGGCCAACCACCAGCCCAGGAGCCCCAGGAGCCCAATGGCCAGGACCGGGACGATGGGCATGGCCCAGAGGCCGTTGCCCCAGAGGCAGTCGTGGATCAGGGAATCTGTCACCGCCTCGATGGTGCGGCGATCCCCGTTGGCCCGGGCTTTGGAAAGATGCTGGTTGAGGGACTCCCAGGCCTTCTGCTGGACGGGGTTGAGGACCACCTGGCGGCGCCCGCCTTGGCTGGCACTCTGGCGGATCAGTTCCGGCCGGCCGGCCTTGCCGCGCTCCACGCCGGGGGGTGGGGGCTGGTCGAGCAGTTCGGCATCCAGGGGTGGCGGGGTGTTGGTGATGTGGGTCTGCCCGGCGGCATCCCGCCAGTAGTAGGTGTGCGGCTGCGGCTGGACCAGAAGGGCCAGGAACAGCAGGCCGGCGGCCACGGTCACGGCTGGAGCTCAGAAGTGCGCATCGAGGGCCTCGCACCAGAAGTGGTAGATCATCTGGTGGACCTCCTGGATGCGCGCCGTGACGGTGGCGGGGACCACCAGCGCCTCGTCCATGAGCCCCGCGAGCTGGCCACCATCCCGTCCTAGCAGGCCCAGGGTGCGGAGGCCGAGTGCCTCCGCCGCAGCCACGGCGCGGATGATGTTGGGGCTGTTGCCGCTGGTGCTGATGCCGATGAGCAGATCCCCCGGCCGCCCCAGCGCTTCCACCTGCCGGGAAAAAATCTGCTCAAAGCCATAGTCGTTGCCGATGGCGGTGAGGGCGGAGGTATCCGTGGTGAGAGCGATGCCCGCCAGGGCCCGGCGTTCCTTGACATAGCGGCCACTCAGTTCTGCGGCGAGGTGCTGGGCGTCGGCGGCGCTGCCCCCGTTGCCGCAGACGAGGACCCGGCCGCCGCGGCGCAGGCGCTCGGCCATGTCGTCGGCCTGGGCGAGGATGCGATCCATCTCCCGCTCGAAAAAGGACTGCTTCAGCTGGACCGAATCCTGGACGTGCTGGAGGAATTTCTGCTTCATGGCAGCGATTGTGACAGGAATTCCCTTCCCGGGTTTCTCCCGGGGCTGGCAGAGTGGGGGCAGTCTTGCCATCAAAAGGTGTGGGTCCCATGGATTGGATTGCCCTCAAACACGCGCTGCTGTCCCACCTCCCGGTGGCCTCCGGATTGCTGCTGCCCTGGGCGCTGTTTGCGGCCCAACGACCCGGCCGTGGCATCCGGCCCTGGTGGACCGTGACCCGGTACCTGGGGTGGGCGGGTGCCCTCGGACTGCTGGGTTCCTTCCTGAGCGGTCTGGCTTCGGCCCGTGTCCTTGGGCTCATCCCGGCCCATCGACTGCTTCCGCAGGTCGCATTCGGGACCGGGGCGGAGGCCCTGCTGTTCCGCCATGCCCTGCTGGGCGCGGCTTCCGTCCTGGCCGCGGCGGTGGCGCTCTGGTCCATCAACCGTTCGCGCAAGGATCATGAAAGCCTGGGTCCGCTGGCCCTGCTACTGGGCCTGGCCTGGTGCGCCGTGCTCCTCCTGGCGGGTGATAGCGGCTACCGGGTGGCCCATGGCCGGCCCCAGAGCCTGGCCCCCATGGTGGCCGCGACGGTGGCAGCGCCGCCGATCCGGACCGCCATCGATCCCGAAGCCAGTGTGCCCGTCCGTGCGCTGGATTTCGCCTCACTGGAAGCCATCCACCCCGATCCAGTGAAATCCCCGGCCCACGACGGCCGCTGGATCCGCGTCTGGGCCAGCCCCGACGCTGCGGCGGCCTACCGGGCTGGCCAGGCTCTGCCCCAGGGGGCGCTGCTGGTGCTGAGTTCGGTGGAAGACCGCTGGGGCCGGCCGGGCCCTGATGGCGGCCCACTCTGCGCCCTGGAGATGAAGGCCACCGGACCTTCCTTCACCTTCTACTGGCCGCGTGTCCCCATGGCGCGGCGCAGCGAGTTCGGAGGTGAGTCCCGGGCCTACTGGCGCGATGGGGATACCCACCTGGAGGCCTGCCGCGCGTGCCACGCCAATGGCATGGCGGATCCCACCCAGCGCAGCCGCTGGCGCGCGAAGAAGGTTGTGCCGGGAGACTAAAAGGCCGGCCCGAAGGCCGGCCTTTTTCATCACGCCGTTCTGGGGCTAGTCGATGGTGAAGTCGCCGCTGTCGATGATGGTGATCTCGGTGGGAAGGAAACGGACATCGTAGCCCTTCTCCTTGAGCAGGTGGTAGGCCAGCTCAGCGCGGATGCCGGTGGAGCAGTGGCAGAGGATCTTCGCATCCTTGGGGAGTTCCGCAAGGCGTCCCAGGAGTTGTGGCTCGGGAATGACGAGGGCGCCCTTGATGATGCCGTTCTTGGTTTCGTCGGCATTGCGCACATCGAGAATCACGACACCGCGCCCGGCGGGAGCCAGTTCGGCGATCTTGGTGAATTCGGCGGGAGAGATGGATCCCGGGCGGGGCTTGGGCACGAAGGTGGCCTTGGCTGCCAGGGCGCCGGTTTCGACGGGAAGGGCGGCGGCCTGCCAGGCCTTGAATCCGCCGGTGAGGACGTTCACACCCACATAGCCGGCCTTGATCAATTCCGCGGCGACGGTTTTCGCAACTTGACCGCCGGTTTCATCCACCACCACGACGGGGGGCTTCAGCTTGGCGGCGGGGAAGGTCTTGAGCAGGTCGGCCAGCTTGGCTGGGTCGACGGCCACCGCGCCCTTCACGAAACCCATGGTGGCTTCCGTAGCCGGGCGGGCATCCAGAATGACCAGGGGCGTGTTGGTATCCAGGTACGCAGCCTTCAGGGCGGCGGGGCTGAGCACTCCGTAGCTCTTTTTGGTCCAGGCGGGCATGCCGTCGATGAACACCTTGGCGTTCGTATAGCCCAGCTTCTTGGCCTTGGTCAGGGAACCGGGGCTCATGTTGCAGGTCTTGCCGCTGCAGAAGAAGATCACCAGCGCGTTCTTGTCGGCGGGGAGCTTGTCCGCGTTCTTATCGAAGGCGGGAAAGGGCAGGTTCACGGCGGTGGGAATGGAGCCTTCCATGAAGCGGGGCGCCGGTCGGGAATCGAACAGGAAATACCCGCCCTTTTCCGGGCCCATGGCCACCAGCTTCTGCACTTCGTCCAAGGTGACGGTTTCATTCGCCGCCAGCTTGACCGGCGGCTTCACGGCCACGACGACGGCGGTTTTGACGCCATCCTTCTCGGTTTACTGCACGCGCACTTCGTGCCCCTTGGCGATGCTCTTGAGGGCGGCGTCCAGATCCGCGGCCGGTTCGGGGGTGATGACCTTCACGGTGGCCTTGTCGTAGCGCAGGACTTCGGTGCGCTCGTCCACCTTCAGCTGGAAGGAGTTGTTCTTCAGCGCCAGGTTGTCGAAATGGCCGCGGAGGTTGTTGGCATCCGTGGTGTGACAGGTGGTGCAGATCTTCGCGGAGGCCGGCTTGGGCGGTGCATCGACGGCGCCCAGCGCCGCGCAGGATACCGCGAGGAGAAGGGGGATCAGGTTGCGGGCAATCATGTGGGCTCCCATGGGCAGTTGCGGATAAAAGTTTATGGTTGATTACCTATTAATCCAGAAAGATGTGACCTGGATCTCCGGCCAGTCCGGTGGCGACCTCAGCCGACCTTTGGGGCGATTGACGAGCGGAATGCCGACCAAGTCTGGCTCGCCGGTACCGACCCTAATCTGCTGCGACCAGGACTTCCCGGGGTTTGCCCGCGCCGCGATCGGGGCCAACGATCCCCTCTTCCTCCATGCGATCGATGAGGCGGGCGGCGCGGCCATAACCCAGATTCAGTTTGCGCTGGAGGAGGCTGGTGCTGGCCTTCCGCTCCCGCTTCACCACCGTGAGGGCGCGGGCATAGATGTCGTCCGCCCCGTTCATGTCCGCCTCGTCGAAGAGGGCCGTTTCCTCCTCGGTTTCCATGGCGCTGATGAGGGCCTGGTTGTAGTCGGGGCGGCCCCGCTCGCGCAGCCAGGTGACCAGGCGCAGGGTCTCGTCTTCGCTGAGGAAGGGCGCGTGGATGCGTTTCGGGTGGCTGGCACCGTTGGGCAGGTACAGCGCGTCGCCCGCGCCCAGCAACTGCTCGCCGCCGCTGCAATCCAGGATGGTGCGGCTATCGATCTTGGTGCGGACGCGGTAGCTGAGGCGGCTGGGCAGGTTGGCCTTGATGACGCCAGTGACCACATCCACGCTGGGGCGCTGGGTGGCCAGGATCAGGTGGATGCCTACGGCGCGGGCCTTCTGGGCGATGCGGGCGATGCTGTCCTCCACCTCGCTGCGGGCGACCATCATGAGGTCGGCCAGCTCGTCGATGACCACCAGAACGTAGGGCAGCGGCTCCAGCATGGCCGGGCGGTCGGGCCACCGTGGATTGGGGGTCCGGTCCGTGAGGTCCAGGTAGCCGCCGGCCTCCAGGATCTTGGCGTTGAAGCCTTTCAGGTCGCGGACGCTGAGCAGGGCCAGGCGGCGATAGCGATCCTCCATCTGGGCCACCACCCACTTGAGGACGCGGCCCGCCTCCTTCATGTCGGTCACCACCGGCGCCCACAGGTGCGGGATGTCCTCGTAGACGCCCAGCTCCACCATCTTGGGATCGACGAGGATGAGTTTCACCTCGTCTGGCATGGCGCGCACCAGGCACGAGCAGATCATGGCATTGACGCCGACGCTCTTGCCGCTGCCGGTGCTGCCGCCGATGAGCAGATGGGGCATCTTGTTGAGATCGGCCACCACCGGCTTGCCCGAGATGTCCTTGCCGAGGGCGAGCTGCAGCAGGCCGCTGGCATCGCGGAAAGCGGGACTATCGATGACTTCACGGAAAGTGATGATCTCGCGTTTCGGGTTGGGCACTTCGATGCCCACCAGGTTCTTGCCGGGGATGCGATCCATGCGCACGGCCTCGGCCTGGAGGGCCAGGGCGAGGTCCTCCTCCATGCCGAGGATGCGCGACAGCGGGATGCCCGCGTCCGGCTGGAATTCGAACACCGTGACGACCGGCCCCGGCTGCATCCCCGTGACCACGCCCTTGATCTTGAATTCGGACAGTTTCTGTCCAATGCGCTCCTTGATGACTTCCAGCATGGCCAGATCGGCCTTGGCGTGCTGGCCCGGTGGATCGAACAAGCGCCTGGGCGGCAGCGTTTCGCGCTCGGCGAGGGAGGGCCCCGCGGCCTCGGGCGGAAGCGGCGGCAGGGGCCTTGAGGGGGTGGGTTCCGTGAGCGGCAGGGGTGGCTGGATGCTCTCCCGACCGAAGCGATCCTTCACCACCTGGGCGCGGGCCAAGGTGGGCTTGGCTGCGGGCGGTGGCGGGGCGGCCGCCAGCAGCTTCGCGCGGAAGGGAGCCGTGGGTTCGGAACCAGAAGCCTGGACGGGACCGGCTGCGGTCAGGAGCTGGGCCTCGATGATGGCCGAGGCCGCATCCAGGTTCACGGAGTGGATGGCAGGCAGCAGATCTTCGGCCCGGATGAGGGGTTGCCGCTTCTTCAACTCGGCGGTTTCGAGTTCGGCCTTCAGGAGTGATTCCCGCTGAAGCTCCAGCGCCTGCTGGCGCAGGGCCAGGGCCTGGAGTCCGGCAGCGTCAGCGGCGTCGATATCGGGCTGATCCGGATTCCTGTCCCGCAGGAAGGGCCGTTTGACCATGGTGATGAAGCCGTTGAGTCCTTTGGCCGGCATGGGCTTCATCCAGGGCCAGGCTTTTTCGCCGAACCAGCGCGTGAGCAGGCGGCCCACCGCCCGGGTCAGGGACGGCGCCAGCACCAGGGCGCAGCCCAAGACCACGAGGGAGAGCAGCAGGGGCAGACCCACGGGACCCAGGAGCCTCCGCCCCAAGGGCCACAGCGCGCTGCCGAGCCAGCCGCCCCAGCGCAGTTGCAGCGCACCGCCGTCGGGAAGCCCGGTCCAGATGCGGTTGCCGAAGGCGCCCAGGGCCATCCAGAAGGCCAAGGCCAGCCCCAGCCAGGCCAGGCGGCCCCACCAGCGGCGGCCTTGGCGGGGCCAGGCCTCCCACAGCAGGTAGGGCGGCACGATCCAGCCACCGAGGCCCATCAGCGTTTGCAACAGTCCCGCCAAGGTCGCGCCCACGGTACCGCAGAGGTTCTGCACGGAAGCCACGGCGGAGCCCTGGGTGAAGGGATGCGGATCCAGGGGGTGGAAGCTGACCAGGGAGAGCAACAGCACGAGGGCCGTGAAACCCAGGCCTGCGCTCAGCATCCAGCGGCCGATCCCCTTCAACGCGCCTCCCCGGTGGTCCCGCTCCAGTGTAGCCCACGGCTTGCGGGATCAACGGCCCTGCGAATGGGATCCGTTCAGGAGGGCGAGCCGGTGGTGGGAGTCCCAGGTCGGCTTGCCGAGATCGCGCAGGAAGGTGCCGGCGGATACGAAGGTCCAGCCCTCCTTACGGGCCCGATCCATGAAGGCGCCGAGGCCGTCGGTGGGACGGTCGCCCACGGTGCGCGCGGAGCCGAGGTGCATGAGCACGATGAGCCCATCCCCGTTGCGGTCCAGGCGCTGATGGAGGCGCTGCACGATCGCCTCGCCGCTGCGGTAGAGGTGCCGTTCCTTGGGGGTGGCCCAGTCGAGGGTATCGGCCCCCTCACTCCAGCCGACATGGCGGTAGCCCAGTTCCTCCGCCCAGCGGCGGATCTCGGCCGTATGTTCGCCGTAGGGCGCCCGCCAGTAGGGGTCCATGGGCCGGCCGAGCAGACTCACCAAGGCGGCGTCGGCTTCAAGCAGTTCCCGCTGCACGCGTTCGCGGGTCCATTTGGGATCGCGTTTCATGTCCGGTGCGAAATGTGGATGGTTCATGGTGTGGTTGCCGAGCTCGTGGCCATCGGCGGCCATGCGCTGCACCAGGACGGGGAAGCGCCGGATGAAGGCGCCTGTCAGGAACAGGGTGGTGTGCACGCCCCGGGCCTTCAGCAGATCGAGCACCTCGGCCGTCACCTCGGAACTGGAGCCCCCATCGAAGCTGAGCAGCAGGCGCTTCTGGCCGCCGGGGCCCCGGGTGAGGTTCAGGGCTTCGCCCATGCCGGGCCAGGCTGATGTTGGGCCAACGGGAACAGGGCCCGGTTTTGCAGGCAGGGCTGCCAAGGCGTCGGCTTGGAGCGGGGCTGGGGGAACGACCCTTGGCGCCGGCCGCGGAACCACGGGGTCGTATCGCAGTGGGGCCAGGGCCGGGGCGCGCGACGCGAGTTCCGTGGGGGCCACGGAGACGCTGGGCAGGGCGAGCGGCTTCCGGCCGGGGATGGGGGCAACGGTCGTGGTGCGCAGCCTCGCCTCGGCGCGGACCTTTGGGGCTGGTGGTTCGGGAGCGCTGGGTTGGGGTACCGGCTCGGGTGGCGACATCCGCTTGGCGATGCTCGGTGCGGGTGGCTCGGGCCGTTTGGCCAGCCGGGGTGCGGCGGGGGCGAGCCGCGGGGATTTCGGCGGCAGGGTGAATTCGAAGCGGGCGAGTTCCCGGCCCTCGGCGGTGCGCAGCACGGCCGACTCGCCCTGAGGCGGGCGGAAGAACTCCCAGCGGACCGGCCCCGGCTCGGCAAAGCGCCGCTCCCGGATGGAGCGTCCTTCCAGGATGAGTTCCGTGGCCTCGGCGACCTCGCCTTCCACGACCGCCAGACCGCCCAGAGGATGCCAGGCCCAGGCGCTGGCAGGCAGGGGCTGCTCGACCCTGGGAGGCGGTGCCGTCGTCCCACGGTCCGAGCGTCCACAGGCCGCCAGCACCAGCAGCAGGGCCAAGGCGAGGTGGGCCTTCATCGGTCTGCTCCGAGGCGGCACAGTGCCCAGTAGTTGGCCTTTTCCCGGATCTTGACCTGCTTGGGTTGCAAGGCTTCGCCTTGCAGGTAGAGAAAGGCTTGCTCAGCAAGGACTTCAGCGGTGGGATTGCGTCCGGCGAGGGGCGGCAGATCGTTCAGGAGCCGGTAGTCCATGGCGGCGACCCAGGCATCCAGAGCCTGGGCGAAGGCTGGTTCCTCCGCCTCGCTGGCGAGCGCCACCGTGGCTTCGATCTCCCAGTTGTGGCCGTGCCGGTCCTCCTGGAAGCCCGGGAGGTCGTGGAAGTGGTCGGCCACGAAGGGACGGCGCAGAGAGAGGGTGAAGGCCATGGGGAAGTATATCCCCTCCACTGGGGTTCTAATTCCCCCGGAACTCCAGGTCGATCTCGATGCGCAGGGCTTGCAGGAACGCCTCCATGGTGCGCTGGCGGGGTTCGGCCATCTGCCGCCCGGTCGCGGTCTTCATGAGCCCGGGGAGCTTCAGGAGCTTCTTCTCGAAGTGATCCAGGATCCAGGCCTTGTCATTCAGGTCCCGGTTCCGGGCGAACGGATCCAGGGGGTGCCAGAGGCCCGAGTTGAAGCTGCCCCCCGTGGCGAAGACCCGGGCCACGCCGATGGCTCCGAGGGCTTCCAACCGGTCCGCGTCCTGCACCACCGCCGCCTCCAGGCTGAGGGGCTTGCCGCCGCCGCTCCAACTGTGGCTGGCCACGGCCGAGGCCACGGCGGCCGCCTTGTCCTCCAGCCCCGGGGTCTCGCGGCACCAGGTGGGCACCAGTTCCGCAGCCATCTGGGCGGTCTTGGGCGAATCCGGGTGGTTCTTGGGCAGGTAGACCAGGTCGTGGAGCAGGGCCGCTGCCAGGCAGACTTCCTGGTCGGCACCTTCCGCCAGGGCCAGGGTCTGGGCCAGGGTGGCCGTGCGGAGGATGTGGCCCAGGTCGTGGGCCGCGTCCCGGGGGGAGGGCTCGGTCTTCAGGTGGGCCTTCAGGCGGGCGAGGAGGGGGACGTACCAGGGATAAGCGAAATGGAGGGCCATGGCTACAGGCTACCGGGACATCCCTCTGGGGTGGAAGGTCGGGAGCGCTACCATGGAGCCTTCTAGTCCGGAGTCCCCATGCGCCTGCTGAAGTCAGTGTTTCTGAGCCTCTGCCTGGCCCTGCCGGTCTTGGCCCAGCGGGCGGATCCCAGCTTCGATCCCGCCAAGGATGTGTCCCTGCGCTTCGAACGGGGCGCCGTGGTGGTGGCCGTGCCGGAGGGCGCCCACCTGAAGGCCTCCTTCATGGCCGTGGTGAAGAAGACCGGGCCCGGCACCGTGAAGATGGGCAAGCTGCCGCCCACGCTGGCGAAGGACGAACTGGGCGATGGCATCTGGCACGGCCAGGTGAAGGTGCCGGTGAGTGGCGAGGGGCTGGTGGGGACGGTGACGCTCGCGGTGACCTACCAGCCCTGCACGGAGGGCGAGGGCGGCGTCTGCTATCCGCCTATAACGCGGACCTTGGCGGTGAAGGCTGCGGAGATTCCGGCGGCAAAACCTGCGGTTTTGCCGGTAGAAAAAGCCGCCGAGGTGGCGAAGGTCGAGGTTGCCACCGTGGCCATGCCTGCCCCGAGCGCACCTGCGGGGCCATCCCGCACGGGCCTCTTGTGGTCCCTCCTGCTGGTCTTCCTGGCCGGCATGGGCGCTTCACTCACGCCCTGCGTATACCCGATGATTCCCATCACCATGGCCATCGTCGGGGCGAAGGGTGGCGGCAAGGCCCGGGGCTTCGCGTTATCGGCGGTGCTGGTCCTGGGCATGGCGGTGACCTACACCACGCTCGGCGTCCTGGCGGCCAAGAGCGGCGCGGCCTTTGGCGCCTTTGCCCAGCAACCAGCGTTCCTCATCCCCGTGTCGCTGCTGTTCGCGGCCTTCTCGCTGTCGCTCTTCGGGGCCTTCGAGATCGCCCTGCCGGCGGGCCTGGCCATGAAGCTGCAGGGCGATGGTTCGCGGAAGGGTTTTGGCGGCGCCTTCCTTATGGGCCTGGTGCTCGGCCCCCTCTCGGCGCCCTGCGTGGGCCCCGTCATCGGCGCGGTCCTGGTGGGCATCGCCCAGCAGGGCGATGTGCTGCTGGGTGGGCTCCAGCTCTTCGTTTTCGCGCTGGGCATGGGGATGCTGTTTCTCGCGGTGGGGACCTTCTCGGCTGGTCTGCCGAAGAGTGGCGAGTGGCTCACCCGCTTCAAGCAGATCATGGGCTTGGTCGTCCTCGGCTTCGCGGCCTGGAACGTCCGGCTGGTGGTGCCGGGCTGGGTGAATTTCGGGATGTGGACCCTCGTGATGCTCAGCGGTGCAGCGGTCTTCGGCGCCTTCGAAACCGCCGTGGGCCTGCTGGGCCAGCTGCGCCGGGGCTTCGCGATCCTGCTGCTGGTCTTCGGTGTGCTGCTGGGCCTGCGCGCCGCCGAGTCCTTCCTCCAAGTGGACCTGCTACCCAGGAGTGGCATCGCCGCCACCGCCAAGGAGGAACACGCCGGCTGGCTGGAACAGGATCTCGAAGGGGCCTTCGCCAAGGCCCAGGCCGTGCAGAAGCTCGTGCTGGTGGACATCTATGCGGAGTGGTGCGCCCAGTGCAAGGAACTGGACGAGAAGACCTGGCCGGATGCCGGCGTGAAACAGTGGATCGCCCAGAACGCCGTGGCCATCCGCATCGACACCGACGCGAAGCGGAAGGATCTCGCCGCGAAGCTGCAGATCCGTAGCTATCCCACGGTGATTCTGCTGGACGCCGAAGGCAAGGAACTGCGCCGCATCCTCGGCTTCCAGAAACCCGAAACCATGAAGGCTTGGCTGGCAGGGACATGAAGAGGGCCCGCATCCTGCCGGCCCTCTTCCTACCGGAATCCGCGCAGCGGATTCAGCACAGCGATCACTTCCCCAGAAACTGCTCCAGCGTCTTCGCCAGATTCTCCCCGCGCAGCTGACCTCCGCTCGCCACGATCTTGCCATCGGGCCCGACGAGCAGGGGCTTGGGGATGCCCTTCACGCCGTAGGCCGTGGCCACGGGGCTGTTGAAGCCGCCCTCGATGAAGGTGTGTTTCCACGGCATGGGCGTGGCGGCTTGCTGGCGGTAAGGCGCGATGTGGTCAATGCTGCGATCGAAGGACAGGGAGAGGATGTCGAAAGGCTTGCTCTTGAACTTCGCCCAGGCGGCGTGCATCTGCGGCATCTCCGCGCGGCAGGGGCCGCACCAGGTGGCCCAGAAATCCATGAGCACATAGCGGCCCTTGAAGCCCTCCAGGGTGTAGGTGGTCTTCGCATCACCGAGGGCCGCGAGGCTGAAGGCCGGTGCCTGGCCGCCGATGGGCGTCTTCAGCTCAGCTTCGTAGATATCCCTGGCCTGCTTCGCCTGGCGGCTGTCGGCGAACTCGTTCTGCAGGGTCGTGTAGGCGGGCTTCCACGCGGCCTCGTCCTTGGCGTCCAGCCGCTCCCAGAAGAACTCGAAGAGCAGGGTCCGGCGGAGGTCCGGGTCAGCGTGCTTGACACGGGCCTCGGCCACATAGGCTCCCCACGCCTTGGGATCCTCCTCCGCACGGGCGGCCAGCATGGCGGGGTTGAGGCTCCAGGCTGGTGAGGTCGCGGGCACTTCCTTGAGCAGCTGGGCCAGAAGGGCATCGGAGGGATTCTCCCGGGCCAGGATCAAGAGGAAGAACCGACTCACCAGCAGCGCGTGCCGCACGTCCGGCCGCTCCTCCTTGGCCAGGCGGGCCTCCAGGTCCGCCAGCTCCCTGCCGCAGTCGGACTTGAAGTCCCGGCTGTTCTTGCCGCTCTTCACGAAGTCTGCGCGGGCCTCGACCACGGCCTTGGCCTTGGCCCGGGCGGCCTGAAGTACGGCCTGGGCATCATTCCCCGGGGCGGGTGCCTGGACGGCCGGCACGGCTGTCAGCAAGACGATCAGGGGCAGGGGCATGGGTCCTCCGGGGGTGGGTCGGCCACAGGGGGAAAGAATACCTCGAAAGATGAGGCCAGGGCTTTGCGGGCTCCACGACTGCTGGCGCAGGGGTGGTCCCCGCTGTTTTTTCGAGAACCGCTCGTTTGATGGCCTCGAAGAACTGGCGATTCTTGGTCATGAAGCGGTTCATGGCGCGCCAGCCGCCTTCAATCGTGCCGCCGTCCTGCTGGTTCTCATCGAAGTTGATCGCGAGAATCTCGAATCCGAACTGTTCCCGCTTTGGGTAGAGGTTCGCCAGTTCCGTGAGCATCCTGGAGGAGGGGTCGCAGCGGAGGCTCCACAGCCCCACCAGAACGACTTTTCCCTTGAGGCTGGCCACGGTGGTGCCCTTGCCCTTGGCATCGTATGCCGCGAATCCAGCCACAGCTTTTCGCTGGCCCACAGGAATGTAATGATCTCCCTGTTGGTAGTAGAACTTGACGGTGCTGTCAGCACCGACTTCGCCGCCGGTGCCCGAACCGTTGGGTGCCCGTGCCCCGAAATTCAGGGCAGTCTTGTCCTTGTCCACCCTTGGGCAAATGGCGTCCGAGGGTGAGTTGGCATTCCGGTAGATGCCCTGGGCCTGAAGCGTGCAGGCAGGCAGGGCCAACGCGAGGATGGTCAGTGGACGGCAGGGCATGGTTGGCCTCTGGGGGAATTAATTCCCACCCTATCCCAGGCTCCGCACCAGGTCCAAGCCCGCGGCCGTGCGGCTCAGGTACCAGGTGAGCGCCTGGCCATCCACGAGGCGCACATCGGCCGCCGGGAACCGCTTCTGCAACTCGACCTGGTGCTTCCGGTGGAAACGGTAGGGTTCTGAAGGCAGCAGGATGAGCTCGGGCGCCAACGCGGTCAGGTCCGCCTCCGTGAGCGTCGGATAGCGCTCCGGACCAACCGGCGTGAGGTTGCCTTGTCTCACCAGATCGCCCACATAGGTATCCGGTCCGGCGCTCATCCAGGGATCCTTCCAGATGAGCGTCAGCACCCGCCGGCCCTTGCGGCGTCGGCCCTGCAAGGCGGCCGCCAGGGCTGCCGCGCTCGCTTCGGCCACCTCCTCCGCGCCGAGTTTCCCACCCAGCAGGCGCAGGGCGGCGATGCAATCCTTCACGGTGCGGATGTCCAGCGCCAGCCATGGAAGGCCCAACCCATCGAGCGCGTCGGCCACGGCCTTCGGATTCTCGTCCCGCTCCAGGATCACCAGATCCGGGGCCAGATCGCGGATGCGGCCGAGATCGGGATCCTTGGTGCCGCCCACGGCGGGCACGGTGTTGCGGATCCAGCGGGGTTCGATGCAGTACCGCGTGCGCCCCACCAGTCGGGCGGCCAGTCCCCACTGCACAAGCAACTCCGTCACCGAGGGCACCAGGCTGATGATGCGCTGTGGGCCATGAGGCTGCGGGCTGTGGGCTCTGGGCTGCGGGAAGACGGTACCCAATGGAGGGTGGTCCACCACTGCAAACTTAATGCCGAGGTGGGGGTCTTTCATCTGGCCGCGACCCGTGGGGCAGAGTGCCAGCACGGGACAGGCGGCGCAGTCGGGGCGGCGGGCATCGCAGGTGCGCCGCCCGTGGAAGATGAGCTGGTGGTGCAGCTCGATCCAGTCTTCCCGGGGGAAGACCCGGCAGAGGTCGGCTTCCACTTTTTCCGGCGTCGTGGCCTTGGACAGGCCCAGGCGGCGGGCCACGCGGAAGATGTGGGTATCCACCGCCAGAGCGGGCACCCCGAACGCGTTGGCCAGCACCACATTGGCGGTCTTCTGGCCCACGCCGGGCAGGGCGCCCAGAGCTGCCGGATCGGCGGGCACCTGGCCCCCGTGGCGCGTCAGCAGGGCCTGACCCAGCCCGATGAGGTGCCGTGCCTTGTTGCGGAAGAAGCCCGTGGAGCGGACCAGGCCTTCGACTTCATTCGGCCGGGCCTCGGCGAGGCTGGCCGCGTCCGGGTACCGGGCGAACAGCGCCGGGGTGGTGAGGTTCACCCGGGCATCTGTGCACTGGGCGCTCAGTATGGTGGCCACCACCAGCTGGAAGGGATCCTGGTGATCCAGCGCGCAGCGGGCGTCGGGATAGGCGGCGCGGAGCCGGGTCTGGAGCTCCCGGGGATTTGGCTTGGAGGGGCGCATGGGTCCAGGATAGAGGCCCAACCCCGTCCCGTGCCGTGGATTCGATAGACTGAAATTGAGGTGCCAGATGCCCACTACCCTCACGGGAAAGCTTGATTGCCAGGAAACCGCCCGCCATTACCTGGAGCTGGTGCGGGCCAAGGTGAAAAAGCTCGGTTTCTCCCCCGGTCTGGGAGTGATCCTCGGCAGCGGGGATCCCGGCAGCCTCACCTACCAGCGCTGGCTGATGAAGGACTGCGAGGACGTGGGGATCAATGCGGCCGAGCTGCGGGTGGAGAACGGCATGCAGCTGGTGAAGCTGGTGGCGCGGCTCAATCAGGACGAGAAGACCCAGGGCGTATTCATCTTCTACCCCCTGCGTTATCCCGAGATCAAGGACGACGAGGTGATGGATCTGGTGGACCCGGGCAAGGACATCGAGGGGTTGCACGCCATCAACATCGGTTTCCTGAACAAGTACCGGAAGCGCATGGATGATGGCACGCAGCATCGCTGCATGACGCCCTGCACGGCGCGGGCCGTGGTCAAGACGCTGAAGCGGGGCTTCGGCGAAGGCTGGCTGGCGGGCAAGACCGTCCTTGTCATCAACGACAGCCTGCGCATCGGCCGCCCGCTGACGGCCATGGTGGCCAACCTGAAGGCCACGCCCATCCTTTGCCACGCGAATACGAACAAGGACCACCTGGAAGGCTTCATCCGCATGGCCGATGTCATCGTCAGCGCCGTGCCCGCGCCGGGGTACCACATCAGCACCGACTGGATCAAGGCCGGCGCCCTCTGCTTCGATCTCAGCGGCGACGGCAACTTCGACTACGAGGCTCTGGAGCGCCGCGGCATCCCCTACACCGATACCACCAAGAACAGCGTGGGCAAGGTGACTCGGGCCATGGCGCTGCTGAATCTGACCTACGCCGCAGGCCTTGAATAGCGAGCAGCTGTCCGCTTTCTGCGGTCAGAAGCGAGCGGTCAGGACCAGGCCAAGGTTGCTGCGGCGGCGCGGAGTGAGGCCGTCAGTGAAGGGCCGCTCCAGGTGCTCGCCCTCCAGGCTGAGCGCCCAGCTGGGATGGAAGGCCCAGCCCACCCGCAGACGGGGGCCGATGAAGGCGCCTTCGCCGGGCGGCACCTCCACGATGGCGCCGAAGCCCACGAAGACCTTGTTGAGGATGGCATTGGCATCGGCGACGAAGCGCAGGGCGTTGTCGCCATCATCCCAATGCCGGGCCCCGAGGCCGATGCCCAGGTAGAAGTGGGTGGTGTCAGAGCCGTTCTGCACCCGGAAATCCGTGATGGGCACGGTGAATTCAACGGCGGTGGCCTTCGGCTGGCGGATGAGCGAGACCATCGCCGATTGGGCCGCCACGGGCAGGGTGGCGAGGAGGAGGAAAGGGAGGAGGTGGCGCATGGTGAGGCTACTGGTGGGCTCGGAACGAGGTTTAGCGCCCGGCCCATGCCTCGGCCAGCAGTCCGTACACGGCGTGATCCACGAAGCGGTCGGCCAGTCGTTCCGCCTGATGGAGGGTGCCCTCGCGGCGGAAGCCCAGGCGCTCGGGGATGGCGCGGCTGCGGCGGTTGCGGACGCCGGCCCGGATCTCGATGCGGTTGAGCTTCAGGGTGCGGAAGCCGTGGCGGAGCAGGGCTGAAACCGCCGCCGTCATGAGGCCATGCCCTTCGGCCTCCTGGGCCAGCCAATAGCCGATGGCGGCACCGCGATTGGCGGTGTCGATCCAGTTGAAACTGGCCACCCCAACCAGCCGGTCGCGCCACCACAGGCCGAACGACAGACCCGTCCCTACTCGGGCCTGGGCGCGGACGCGCTTGATGAAGGAACGGATGTCCTCGGTGGTATGGGTGCGATCGGGCCAGGGCAGCCAGCGTCGCAGCCGGTCTCGATTGGCCTCCACCAGGAGGAAGAGGGGCCTGGCATCGCGCAGGTTCAGTGGGCGCAGTTCCAGGCCGCGGCCAGCCTTCAGGATGTCCGCCATCACTTTCCCGTGGGGTCCTGCAACGCCGCCGCCCGACCGGCGCGCCAGAGCACCAGCAGCTGGTCGAGCAGGGCGCCGAAGCGATCGAGGTGCATCGCATTCGGGCCGTCGCTATGGGCCTTCTCGGGGCAGTTGTGCACCTCGAAGAAGAAGCCATCGACCACGGTGGACGCGGCCCGCGCCAGGGTCGGAATCATCTCCCGGGCCCCGCCAGTGGTGGCCCCTAGCGCGCCGGGTTTCTGCACGCTGTGGGTGGCGTCGAAGATGACCGGGCAGCCGGTCTTCCGCAGATGCGGAAAGCTCTGGAAATCCACCACCAGGTTGCCGTAGCCGAAGGTGGTGCCGCGCTCGGTGACCCACACGGGGCCGTGGCCGGGGACTGACTGCAATTTCTCCACGCCGTGCTTGAGATCCCAGGGCGCCAGGAACTGGCCCTTCTTCAGGTTCACGGTGCGGCCCGTGGCGGCGGCGGCCACCAGCAGGTCCGTCTGCCGGCAGAGGAAGGCGGGGATCTGCAGCACGTCGACGGCCTGGGCGGCCGGAGCGCACTGATCGCTTTCATGGACATCGGTGAGGACGGGCACGCCGTAGCGGCTGCGCACTTCCGCGAGGATATCGAGGCCGCCTTCCATGCCGGGGCCCCGGTGGCTCCCGCCGCTGGTGCGGTTGGCTTTGTCAAAGCTGGATTTGTAGATGAACGGGATGCCCCGCGCCTCGGCCAGATCCCGCAGGCTCGAGGCCATGAGGTGGGCGTGCTCCCGGCTTTCGATGACGCAGGGCCCCGCGATGAGGAAGAAGCTCTGGTCGGTGAAGGGTCGGGTGAAGTCCATGGGCGCCTCGGGAACCAAAGTTTAACGCCACCGGGGAGCCATTGACGGGTTGTCATTCATAGGCTGGTATCCGCTGGCATACTGTCCAGCAGACAACCCAACCTTTTGTCTGGAGCCGCGCATGGTGAAGCTGCTGATGGAAGACGATCTGAACCGCCGACTGGTGGCTCTGCTGCAGAAGGATGGCCGCATGAGCCATGCGGAGCTGGCCGAGCGCCTGGGTGTGAGCCGGCCCACGGTCATCGACCGGGTGAAGCGCCTGGAGGCTGATGGCGTGCTCGGCGGCTACGCGGCCCGGGTCACCCCGGCGGCCGTGAACAAGCCCACCGTGGCCTTCGTGGCGGTGCGCTACAAGGACAACAACGAGGCCATCGAGCAGCGGTTCATCAAGGCCCTCGAGGAGGAGCCCGACATCCTGGAGGCCCACACCATCGCCGGGGAGGACGCCCTGCTGCTGAAGGTGGTGGCAGATACTCCGGCCGGCATTGCCGAGCGCCTGCGCCGCATCCGCGTGCTGGGCCTCATGGTCACCACGCGCACCACCATGGTGCTGGAAACCCATTGGGAGAAGGTCGGCCCCAGCCCCTTCCCCATCGAGGCTGTGATGAAGAAGGTCAAGAAGTGAGCCACCTCCCCCGGGAGCGCTGATGCTCGCCTGGCTGGCCTACATCACGGTGGCCGTGGTGTGGGGTTCCACCTACTTCGCCATCGCCCTGGGTCTGGAATCCTTCACGCCCTACGGCATGGTCGCTGCGCGGTTTTCCGTGGCCTCTCTGCTGGCGTTGGGGCTCGGCCGGCTGCGCCGTGAGCCCTGGCCACCGCTGCGGGAAGTCGGGCACCTGATGGTGGTCGGCGCGCTGCTGCTGGGCGGCTCCAATGCCTTGGTGTCCTACGCCGAGCTGCACCTCTCCTCCGGCCTCGCGGCGGTGCTGGCCGCCCTGGTGCCACTCTGGCTGGCGGTCTTCTCCATGGGGAGGGAACCCCTCAGTCCCAAGGGCTGGGTGGGCATCCTGCTGGGCATTGCGGGTGTGGCGGTGCTGGTGTGGCCCGCCGCGGGCCTGCGGATCCACGGGGGCGGCCTGGCGGCGATGATCGCCGCGCCGCTCATCTGGGCCTGGGGCACCCTGCACGGCAAGCACTTCGTCCATGGCGGGGGGCTGCTCACCAATGTGGGCATCCAGATGCTCACGGCGGCGCTGGTCGGCCTCGCCGTGGCGCCCCTCAGTGGTGGCTTCCTCCGGGGGCCCATCACCCACAAGGCGCTCTGGGCCGTGGCTTACCTGATCCTGTTCGGGTCCATGCTGGCGTTCTCCGCCTACATCTACCTGGCCAAGGCCTGGCCCCCCGCGAAGATGGGCACCTACGCCTACCTGAATCCCCTGGTGGCCGTGCTGCTGGGCGTTCTGGTGCTGCACGAGGCCTTCGGCCTGCGCGGCTACGCCGGCATGGCCATCATCCTGGCCGCCGTGGCACTGGTGCAGCTACGGCCAAAGGCGCAAGTGGGTCAGGACACGCGCTGAATCTTATGGGCTCCCCTTCCATCCGCTGGTTCGAAACAGGATTGTTGGTTACACGCCAGGGGTGACAGGTTAAGAGCCTCGGCTTTCTCATACCTGAGTAAGTGGTTGATATTCCCGAGTGGGGGGGGGCGATTGTGCCCACACCACAAGGAGAGAGCATGCAGATCAAATGGCTAACCCGTCTTGCAATGGCTGGAGGCTGCCTTACTTTGTCGGCTCAAGTGCCGTGTCCGAGGGTCCCTACGAATGACGGTCCGTGCTACGACGCTGCGCAATGCAATTATGAAAAATGCATTGCTCGTATGCCACCCTCATACCAGTGTTATCTCAAATTTTGTGCGGAGATCTGGGCTTGCGATAACCCAACGTCGCCAGGAGGCCCCAAACCAAAGTGAAGATGTTTCAGAGTTCTGAAACCCAGGGGGTAGGTGTCAGAGCTTAACCATAAGGGGGCAAATTCCATGAGATATGCTCAATTGGTAATTTTGCTGTTATTCGCGCTCCACAACGAATCCTCCCTATGTGGGCAAGGTTCATTTCGGTCCCCCAAAATTACGGACCGAATTCTCTGGATGGAGGGGGGTGGCTGGGCTCACTTCCCCTGTGCCCCAGGGGCCCCATCTGTGGTGGTTCTGAATGGGAATAGACAGGAAATCCCCCCACCCTCCGGCGCTGGGAATGGTTGGAGTATCTCGAAGGGGAAGATCTTCATACTTTCCGTCGCCATGAATGACAAGGCTGAGCAGATTTGGCTAAATGAGCGGAAATTGGTGGATCGCAATCCTCAATGGGAAAGGGTTGCGGAAGTGGATGCAGGCCGGGGTATTCCACTGGTACTTTTTCCACTTCAACTTGAGGATCGTTACCTGGCTCTGAATTGGGCCGAGGACTTGCTGTTGCTTGGTGCCATGGACCATTACCTTCTTGCCATGCAACCGATGGAGAACGGAACCTTGCTCCTGGCGACGAGGAGTCCTGAGGTTTTGAAAGCAGCACTTGAAGTCGGTCGCCTGGCCGGCAAGACAGCATCGCGGGAAATGCTATCTCGCTGGGCCGCCGATCCGGCGATGATTCGTTGGCTGGCTTTGGACCCAGCAACATGGAAGGTCGATGTGAATCCCAGTTATCAATGGCCACTTCCAGATGCTGCTGAAAACTTCGGGCAGTTGTCACGGTTCCAATTCATCATTGATCCGAACGGCAAAGTTCGAGGGAATCCCAAAGGAACCTGGCAGACGGTCCTCACGGAAATGGATTCAGACGCGAAGCGAGGAAAGAAATCAACCACAGGGGAGGGGGCTCTGGAACGCCCAGAAAAGAAGGGTGTGGAAAGGGCTACTCCAGATCCAGTCGGGCCCCCGATTCCAGACTGATTTACGCTTCGTGTAACAGCCGCCAGGCCGCATAGCCCAGCCCCACCAGCGCCAGCCCCGCGACCCAGGGCATCCAAGGTCTTGCGCGCTGATCGGCGCCTTCGCGGTGGGGGAGGCCCTGGTCGTCGGGTTCGCGGGCGCTCAGGGTGAGCGGCGCGGTGCCGGCCAGGGTGCGGATGGAGGGCAGGGCGCCGAGGCTGCCGGGGGCGGGCTTGGCTTCACCGCCCAGGTGCAGCGCATAGGCTTGGCCAGCCTCGGCGGGGAAGAGCAGCGTCTGGCGCCGCACGAGGATCCGCGCGGACTGGGGGGTGGCGCCTTCCGGCAGGGTGACGGTGAGGGTCCTCGCCTGGACGGGGGCGAGGGCGATGCGGCTGGCCTTGGTGCGGAGGGCGGGGAGATTCCACACCAGATCGCTGCAGGCCCAGCCGCGGTCCCCCCCGGCGCCTTCGCCAATGCGGAGCTCAGGCCGTAGCGGCGCGGCCGGAGGCGCCAGCTGCAGTTCCAGGCCCACCACCCGATCGGAAGCGGGCAGGGTCAGCCGCCAGGTGCGGGCCTGGCCGGGCTCGGGCACGAGGGGCGCCTCCAGGGCCAGCTCGGCCTCCAGGGCTTCGGGCCGCGTTTCGGCGTGGGCCCGGAGGCCCCGGAGGCGGGGTGCCTCGCCCTGGGAAACCAGCAGGGTCAATCGGTAGCGCTGGCCATCCCAGGGGAGATCCAGGGAGGCGCGCCGGCCCGAGGGCGACAGATCGTAGAGATGCAGCGGAGCGACCGGATCGTAGGTGATGAAGCCGCCCAGGTCGCGTTGCCGCTCGGCCTTCACCTGGGCCACCCAGGGCGCGCGGCCCTCGAGATCGAGGTCGACCTTGAGGGACTCCCGCTCACCCACACGCCAGCCCTCGGGCAACCGCAGCGAGAACTCGGCGGTGGGATGGCCTTCGGCATCCTTGCCGAGGAGCAGGTTCTCGAGGGGCAGGGTCCGGGACTCCCACAGGCCTTCCCGGGCATCGAGAAACGGGATGCTGCGGCCGGTGGCATCCCCGATCCACAATCCCGCCTTCTGGCGCTGCGCCTCGGCGTCCAGGGGCAGGCGCGCCCAGCCGCTGGTGGGTGCCGGGGAGATGGGCCGGCGGTGCAGGGCGGCACGGTCCTCGCGGACACAGGCGAGGCCGAGGATGAGCAGCAGGAGGCCAGCGCGCTTCATGACAGTTCTCCGCTGCGTTTGCGGTTCGCGAGAATGGCGGCGGCCATGCCGATGGCCCCGACGCCGAGGAAGGCCAGGGCGCGCAACGGGGTGTCCGCATGATCCAGATCCGAAACGATGAGCTTGAAGCTGGCGAGGCCCATCCACGCGTAGCCGGCGATCATCAGGGCGCGACCGCCCTCGTCGCGCTGCCCGAGGCCACGCATCCACTGCCAGGCGCCGGAAAGCGCCCACACGAGTGTCATGGCGATGGAGGCCGCCCGCGAGGGGCCGTAGCCGAGGTTCCGCGGTGCCTGGAGCCACTGCACCAGCCGGGCAGCTTCGAAGGCCAGGGTCACATTGGCCGTCACTTCCAGGGCCAGGAAGGAGATCACGCCCAGGGGGCCGGCGCGGCGCGTGAGGAGGAACCAGGCCGCGGAGGCCAGGGCGCCTTCGGCGAAGGACACATTGGCGAAGGGCGTCAGCGTGCCTCCACGGAAGATGAAGCCATCCAGGCCATGGAAGGCCCAACGCAGCGTGGTGAGCAGGGCCAGGGCGGCGGCGAGCCAACGCAGGGCCGTGGCCTCCCCAGCGAAGTCACTGGCCTCGGCTTTCAGGGAAGCCCAGGCCAGACCCAGGGCGAAGGCCCCCCAGAGCGGACCCACCCAGCGCCAGGCCAGGGCCACCGGCACAGCCAGGGCCAGATGCCCCATGGCGAGGGCCAGCAGGCCCCAATCCGCCCGGCGGCCCTCCAGGCGCCGGCGCAGCGGCTGCACCAGGGCCAGATTCAACGCGGCCACGGCGAGCACGGGCAGGGCGAACGTTTCGGCGGTAAGGCCGAGTTCCTTCCACAACACCCACCCGTAGGTGGTGGCCAGAATCGAAGCCACGAGCCAGAGCACGGTGGGCGTGCCCGGCGCTTCCCCGGTGCCGGGCAGCCAGGCCCAGAGGCCCGCGAGGAGCAGGTGGAGGATGAGGAGCAGGCCCAGGGTGGGGGCATCGGCCTTGGTGACCTGGAGACAGGCGGCCAGGAGGAGCACCCAGACGCCGACCAGGGCGGTCCACCGTGCGCTGTGCCAATTCCCGCCGGTGCGGGCGAGGTAGGGTACCGCCAGGGAGGCGGCCATGAGCACCGCGAGATACACGGTCAGCGCCACCTCGTGATGGCCGCCCTGGCTGAAGACCAGGGGTGCCACGAGACCCGAGACGAGCGCGACGGTGAGGGCGCTCCCGCTGCCACCCCGGGCGGCGAGGCCGCCCGCCAGCAGCGTCACCAGGGCCGTGGCCGCCAGACCGAGCGGCGCCGCATAGAAGTGGTATTCCATGGCGCCGGCCCGGAAGGTGAACTGCAGGGTGCCGAGACCAGCCAACAGCAGCGCCACGCCCAGCCGGCGGCTGTCGCCCGGGATCTGTTTCGCGGCGAAGGCCGAGATGGCACCGCCCACCAGCAGGCCGAGGACGAAGCGCAATTCCGCGCCCACCCAGCCCTGCTGGATGGCCCAGCGGAAGAAGAAGATGGCGCCGAAGAGGAAGATCGAGGCGCCGATGCCCGCGATCCAGACCACGGGGGAGATCTCCTTCCGGGGTGCCGCCGGGCGCAGCACCGGGCGGGGCCGGGCGGGTGCCGGGAGGGGCGTCTGCGGCAACGGCTGGGCTGGCGGCGCGGGCGCCTGCTGCCGCTGAATGAGCCAGGCGACCTGGCCTTCCAGACGGGCCACGCGTTCAGCGAGATCCTGTGGGCTGTTGGGTTCCACGGCAACTCCATACGGATGCGTATGGAATCATGCGTCCCCAGCCCTGAGGCTGTCAAGAGCCTTCCGTGACCAGCAGTCCTTCAGTCGACGACGCGATTCCTGCCTTCGGCTTTGGCTCTGTACAGCGCCTTGTCGGCGCGGGAAAGCATGAGCTCGGGACTATCCTCCGGGCCTTCCCAGGTGGCGAGGCCGATGCTCAAGGTCACCCGGTCGTTGGATGGAAGCCCTGGAATGGAATCCACCGCCACACCCTCACGGAGCCGTTCCGCCAGGGCGCGGGCCCCTTCCAGATCGGTCTGGGGGCAGTAGGCCAGGAACTCTTCGCCGCCGATGCGCCCCAACTGATCCACCTTGCGCAACCCGAAGGACATGCGCTGGGCCATCACGCTGAGTACCCGATCCCCGGCGGCGTGGCCGAACCGGTCGTTCACGGCCTTGAAGTGGTCGAGGTCCACCAGCATGATCGACAGCCCCTGCCCGAACCGTCCGCACTGTTCGAGCTCCATGTCGAGCATGTCGAGAATGTGCTTCCGGTTGTAGAGGCCCGTCAGCGGGTCCCGGATGGCCTGGTGGTACAGGCGCAGGCGGGAATCCTCGAGGCTGAGCAGTCGTCCCAGTTCTTCGGCGGCGATCTCGAAGAGCCGCTCGAAATCCTCTGCAGCCGCGCGTTCGGTGATGAAGGCCAATGCCCCCACGGCGGGAAAGCCGGGGGTCATGGCGGAGAAGATCCGGAGTACGGGATCGCGCAGGCTGCGGCGGCGTTCGTCATCATCCGCGGACGGATGCCAGTGGCAGCTCGGAGGTACTGCGAAGGGCCCCACCTCGGAGAGGGAGCGCTCAAGGGACTGGCGGTCCCCGTCGTCGACGGAGGAGCCGTGGACGCCATGGCAACAGATGCCATCCTCACCGAGGTAGGCCACCAGGAGGGCCCCCGGCAGCACCAGTTCCTGCAGGATCTCGACGAAACCCTGGATCAGGCGGGGCGTGTCGTGGTCGGCGGTGTACAGGCGGGCAATGGAGTCGCGCAGGGCCGTCTCCACCAGGCGCTGTTCCAGAGCCTGCGAGAGCCGTCGCTGGATGGCATCCACACCGAAGTTCTCCTGGGCCAGTCTGGGCACGGCATGGGCGGCCCGGGGCTTGGTGGACTGGGCCGCCAGGGCTGAGGCCACCTCCACCACGTGGTCCAGATCGCGGCCCTTGACGAGGAACCGGTCCGCGCCGCAGGTCTTGGCCCAGAAGCGTGCCAGGCCAGCACCCTGGGCTGTGAGCAGGAGGACGGGCAGGTGCCGGGTGGCGCGGTCGTCCTTCAACAGACGGCAGAACTGGTAGCCGTCCAGCAGGGGCATGACGCAGTCGCTCACGACCACGTCCGGGAATTCGGTGGCCAGGACGATCAGCGCCTCGGCACCGTTGCGGGCTTCGATGGTGAGGTGGCCGTGCCGCTGGAAGAGGTGGCGCAGCAGGCTCAGCTGGATGGGGTTGTCATCCACCAGGAGGACCTGGAGAGCCTGGGGATTCGTCGAGATGGCGCTCGTCATAGGTTCCATGTATCGAGGTCGTTCGGGTTGAGCATGGGGCCGGAGCCCTCGTGGGGATGGCAGCGACTGTGGGAAGCTGGAGGCCGGAGGACGCCCCATGATGACCCCTGGGCTCGGAATATGACAAGGGAACTCGGCGTGTGCCTGGGAGCCTGGTAGCCATGGACGCCCCGCTTCTGCTCGCGCTGAGCCGCGCCTGGCTGCGGAATCGCGGGGATCTGCCCGTGGAGAGTGCCTGGGCCTCGGGCCGGGCCCTGGGCCTCCGCTGGGCGGGGCGGAAAGCGGGGGAAGGCTGGGTGCTGGTGCTGCAACCGCAACCGGAACTCTGGCTGCTTGGGGTGGAACATCCGGCCTGGAAGCGGCTGCAGGCCGAGGCCCCGAAGGACAGCGCGAAGGTCTGGGCTCCCTGGCTTCAGGGCGCCCGGTTGCAGGCCGTGGAGGGCGATCCCCGGGAGCGCTGGATCGGCCTGGTCTACCAGCGCCGGGCGATCACCGGGCGGCTGGAAACCGTGCGAGTTGCCTTCCAGGCCATCCCGGGGCGGGCGGGAATCCGGGTGGATGGCCTGGATGTGCAGCTGTCGCGCCTGGGCCTGGGGGTTCCCTTTCCCGCTGCCCAGCCCGAACCGCTGGCGGAGCCGCCGCCCATCCAGCGCTGGCGGGAGCAGTGGGGTGATCGCCTCGACGCCGCCCTGGCCGGGGAAGTGGCGGAAGTGTTGGAGGGCGAGGGGGACCTGCTGACCCGCCATCGCGCCTGGTCCGAACGGCGGGCCGAAGCGCTGATTCTCCAGCCGATGCAGGCCGCCGTCGACCGGAAACGCCAGGCCGAAGCGACCCGCATGGCGCGCCTGGCCCAGGCCCTGGGCCGTGATCGCGCGAAGCATGAGGCGCAGTTGCCGCTGAAGGAACAAGCCCGCCGCCTGTCCGGGGAGTTGTATCGGCTGAAGGGCGCCACCCGGGAAGCGATGCTGTTGGATGGCAGCCGGCTGCTGCTGCCGGAGGGCGTGCTGGCCGAAGATGCGGTCCAGGAATGGTTCAAGGCGGCGAAGAAGGCCGAGCGCGGACTGGCGCGGATCGCAGAGCTGGAAGCGGAGCTCATCCGCGAGCGGGCGGCTTGGCTCCGGCGGCAGGAAGCCGGAACCCTGGGGGTTGCGCTGGACCTGTCACCCGCGAGACAACCTAAGGGCGCCGGGACGGCGAAGGCCAAGGGGAAGCCACGCATGCAGGGTGCCGAGGGGAAGCGAAAAGACGGCAAGGGTGTGGCCTTCCGCAGCATCATGGTGGACGGCTTCGAGGTGCTCATCGGCAAGGGCGACGCGGAGAACGATCAGCTCACCTTCAAGGTGGCCGACAACCTGGATTTCTGGCTCCATGTCGCGAGTGTGCCCGGCAGCCATGTGGTGATCCGCAATCCCGATAAGCTGAGCGAGCTGCCAAGGCAGGTACTCGAGCGCGCCGCCGAATTGGCCGCATTCCACAGCAAGGCCAAGGATGGCGGCAAGGTGGAAGTGCACCTCGCCCGCATCGCCGACATCAGCAAGCCCCGGGGCTTCGCGCCAGGGAAGGTGATTCTAAAGAAATGGGTGGGGATTCGCGTCTATCCGAAGCCGTGAATTGCCGTGCTATTCCACCTTCACCGCGAACGGCTTGAACCCGGCCTTCTTGAGCTTTTCGGCGGTCTTGTCGGTCGCGGTGCGATCGGCGGTTTTCGTCAGGCGCACCTTGAGCTGCCCCTTGTCCTTCAGGGTGGTCGTGGCGAAGCCCGCAGCCTTGGCTTTGTCGGCCACACGCTTGGCTTCGGCGGCATCGGGAGTGGCCAGGAGCTGGAGGGTCCAGGTTTCGGCCACGGCGGGTTTCTCGGTAACTTTCTCGGCCGCCTTCGCCTCGGCCTTGGGCCCTTCCTTGGGTGCGGTGGCGTCCACCTTTGCGGTGGGCACCAGCTTGTCCGGGCCATCGCCTTCGAAGATCTTCAACTGATCCAGCAGGGGTTCCGGCAGATCCTTCAGTTCCTCTTCGACCCTTTTCTGCATGGGGCTCCGCAGGGCGGCGCCTTGCTTGCCCACCTGCACGCCGAGGACGAAGGTAAGCGTCAGCAGGCCGACGCCGACCCCGGCCACCCAGAGGATGGATTGGCTGCCAATGCTGATCTGGTCACGGTTGCTCATCAGGGATCCGGTCTGAGGGCTTCGAGGTGGGCGGCGAACTGCACACCGGAACTGGCCGGGGCGGTGACCAGGACCGGACCAGCGGGTTGCAGGAGGGCCGCGGCGAGCAGCGGACCGCCGGAGCCCGCAAGTTCCCCCCAGAGGACCTTGGGATGGATCACATCGGGCCATTCCGGATGAGCGGCCGCCAATCTGGCCTCCACGGCATCGAGACGGGTGAGGCCGTTGCCACCGCCGATCCGGAAGGCCGGCGAGAACGCTCCCAGGGCGAGGACGGCCGCGGCCAGGGACTCTGCCCGGGCCGCTTCCGAAGGCGCCACGGAGGACCGGGCGGCTAGGCCGCGGAGCAGGGCCCAGGGTCGTGCGCCGCGAGCTTCCGCGCGCGCGCGGGGTTCCAAGAGGAAGGCCTGCGCGCCCTCTCCGGTGAGGAAGCCGCGGCCCGATCCGATTTCCGGATCGCCATGGCGATCCAGCAACCGCGCGCCAAGGCAGAGATCCTGCAGCACGGGGAAGAGGCCGTCCGTTCCGATGACCAGAGCCACCTCGGCGAGCCCGGCACGAAGCCACCGCGCGGCCTGCTCGAGCGCCACGAAGGCGGCGTTCTCCCGGTCCACGAAGGTGGCACTGGGCCCCTTCAGGCCGAAGGCGAGGGCCAGGTGCCCGCTGGCGGCGTTGGCCACGCAGTTGGGGAAGACCATGGGCGACGCGCCTTCGGGCCCGCGCTGAAGGTAGGGCCGCATGAAGGCTTCGCTGGCCTCGCTGCCGCCAGTCATGGTGCCGACGGCCACGGCGATGCGTTCCCCGGCCGGTTTCGGATCCAGCCCGGCGTCGAGGAAGGCCTGATGCGCGGCCACCCAGGCGAAGCGCGAGGGCCGGTCGAGGCGGCGCAACTGCATGGGCGGGATGATGCCGGCGGGATTGAAGGCCGTGCAGGCGGCGCCACGCCCCTGGCCCAGGGCAGCGGGAAGGTCCGCAAAGCAGGGTTGGCCGGAGGCCAGGCTGGCCCGTGCGGCCGCGACGCCGTCCCCGCAAGGCAGCACCAGGCCCAGGCCGGTGATGACCAATTCGGGCTGTGGGCGGGTCATGCTCCACCCCATCGCTTCAGCAGCAGGCTCGTATTGTTCCCTCCGAAGGCGAAGGCATTGACCAGCGCCGCCCGGATCTGGCGCTCCTTTGCCTGCAGCGGCGTGCAGTCCAGGTCACAGAGCGGATCCGGATCCTCGAGGCGCAGGGTCGGGCTCACCACCTGGGCGCGGAGGGCCAGGATGGCGGCCGCGGCCCCGAAGGCTCCGGCGGCGCCCAGGGTATGGCCGAATTGGCTCTTGGTGCTGGTGACCGACACCCGGTCGGCGGCGGGTCCCAGAGCCCGGCGGATGGCCAGGCATTCAGCCCCATCGTTGGCAGGAGTGGCAGTCCCGTGGGCCGAGACCAGATCGATGTCGGCCGCATCGAGGCCGCCCACGCGGAGGGCCATGGCCAGGGCCCGGGCGGCCCCCTCGCCTTCGGGGTGGGGGGCGGTGGGATGGTGGGCGTCCATGCTGGCGCCGTAGCCCAGCACCTCGGCGTAGATCGTGGCCCCGCGGGCCCGGGCGCGATCGAGGGGTTCGAGCAGGACCTGGACGGCGCCTTCCCCCAGATTCAGGCCCGCCCGGTCGCGGCTGAAGGGGCGGCACTTCTGCGCATCCACGGCCTTCAGGCACGAGAACCCGGCGTAGGTGGTGCGGCACAGGCTTTCGGCACCGCCGGCCACGGCGAGGTCGAGTTCGCCCGTCACGATGCGCTCCCAGGCCTGGCCCAGGGCCAGCAGGCTGGATGAGCAGGCGTTCATGACCGTGGAGCGCGGGCCCGTGGAGCCCACACGCTGGGCCAGGGCATCCGTGACGGTGCAGGGACTCTGATAGGAGGTTTCGGCAGCCCGCCCGCGCCGCCCTGCCAGGCGCTCCTCCAGGTAGGCCTCAGCCACGGGCAGGCCACTGGTGCCCGCGCCCTGGAAGAGGCCGATGCGGGCGGGATCACCCCCGGGCCGGAAGCCGTCCAGTGCCTCCTCCAGCGCGGCCAGGGCCATGCACTCACAGAGCGTCTGGTGCCGGGCCGGCGCCATGGGTACCTGGCCGGCGATCTGGGCGGGTTCGGCGGGGAGATCCAGGCGCGTCAGGGGGCCGAGGCCATCCTTCCCCTCGAGCATGGCGGACCAGGTACCCTCGCGGTCCAGAGCCAGGGAGCTCACGATGCCAAGTCCGGTGATCACGACCCGGGAGGCAGTCATAGGCGCTTCACCAGGAGGCTGGCCGTGCAAAGGTCACGGTCGTCGCAGCGCACGGTGCCTTTCACCTTCATGAGACCGGCGAAGGCGCCTTCGGAGGCCACCTCCAGTCGCAGCCGATCGCCGGGGAAGGCGGGGCCTTTGAAGCGGGCGTCCTGCACGGCGGCGAGGAAGATCGCGGCCCCATGCAGGGAGTCGCCTTCGAGGAATCCGGCGGCTTGGGCCAGCATCTCCAGCAGCAGCACGCCGGGGACCAGCGGGCGGCCCTGGAAGTGCCCCTGCAGGTAGGGCTCGCCGTTCGTGACCAGCTTTTCGGCCACCACCCGCACCCCCGGCACCCGCTCCAGGACACGGTCCACCAGCAGGAACGGATAGCGGTGTGGCAGGTGGGCCGGAATGTCGGTCATGGGAGCTCTGGGTCAGGCCTTGGCATTCTCGGCGATGAAATCCGTGAGCGCCTGGACGGACTTGAAGGCCTTCAGTCCCGCGGCCTCGTCCTCGATCTTGACGCCGAACACCTGCTCGATGCCCAGCACCAGTTCCAGGGCATCGATGGAATCAAGACCCAGCCCATCGCCGAAGAGCGGGGCCCCGTCATCGATCTGGTCGGGCAGCATGCCCTCGAGCTTCAGGCGCTCAATGATCATTTCTTTGACGCGCAGCTTCAGGTCGCTCATGGGTTTCCCGGCAGGAGGGTGGAAGGGTCATTCTATCCTGGAGCAGTGCCCCCGGGTCGCTTGTGATCTTGACAGGGCCACCGGCCTCACAAAGGGCGCTAAGCTGGACCCTCGCGGAACCCTCCGCCCGAGAGCGCCATGGCCCATCCCGCATCGCCCTTCTTGCCGGTCCTGATCCTGCTGCTGGTCGCCGCCGTGACGGCCGCCGCCATCCTGGTGCTGTCCGGCAAGGTGCTGCCGCTGCTCAAGCCGAAGAACGCCCAGGAAGCCAAGCTCCGCCCCTACGAGTGTGGCGTCGCCCCCGTGCAGACCGGTGCCCGGCACAAGTACTCCGTGAAGTTCTACCTGACGGCGATGCTCTTCATCCTGTTCGATGTGGAAGCAGCTTTCCTCCTGCCATGGGCCGTGAACTACAAGACGGCCCTGTGGACGTTTGTGCCCATGCTGAGCTTCATGGCCACCCTGCTGGTGGGCTTCACCTACGCCTGGGGCAAGGGCGCCTTCGAGTGGGAGCGCTGAGATGTCCGAACTGAACATCAACGACGCCGTGATGACCACGCGCCTGGATGCGGTGGTCAACTGGGGGCGCAAGAACAGCCTGTGGCCCATGCCCTTCGGCGTCGCCTGCTGCGCCATCGAGTTCATGAGCATGATGTCGTCGAAGTACGATCTCGCCCGCTTCGGCGCCGAGGCCATGCGATTCAGTCCACGCCAGAGCGACATGATGCTGATCCTGGGCACCATCACCAACAAGATGGCGCCCGTACTGCGCACCATCTACGCCCAGATGGCCGAGCCCAAGTGGGTCATCAGCGTGGGCGTCTGCGCCAGTTCGGGCGGCATGTACCGCACCTACGCCACCCTGCAGGGGGTAGACCGCATCATCCCCGTGGATGTCTATGTGCCCGGCTGCCCGCCCCGGCCCGAGAGCATCATCTACGGCGTGATGAAGCTGCAGGAGAAGATCGAAAAGGAATCGCTTTCCATGCGCAAGGATCACATTGGGCGCTTCTACGAAAGCCTGGCCCGGCAGGAGGCCATCCAGACAGAGAAGGGCCTCACGGGCCAGCAGACCATCCGCGAAATGCTGATGGATGCTGCCGACCGCGGCGCCGGCACGATCTTCTAGGCGGGGAATCCAACATGGTCATCGAGCACATCGACGCACAGCTTCCGGGCGCCATCACCGATCGCCACGACTTTCGGGGCGACCAGACCATCGTGATCGCCAAGGAGAACCTCCTGGCCGTGGTGGCACTGCTGCACCGCGAAGGCTTCCAGCTGCTGGTGGACATCACCGCCGTGGATTGGCCCGAGCGGCCTCATGTTCCTGGCGCCGCGGGCGCTGGGCGGTTCGATGTGGTCTACCACTGGCTCAACCTCGCCAGCCAGGAGCGTCTGCGCGTGAAGCTGCCCGTGGCCGAGGGCGAATCCGTGCCGAGCCTGGCCGGCCAGTTCAAGACCGCCAACTGGTTTGAGCGCGAAGTCTTCGACTTGTTCGGCATCCCCTTCGACGGCCACCCCGATTTGCGGCGCCTGCTCACCTGGGATGATTTCCCGGGGCATCCCCTGCGCAAGGACTTCCCCCTCGATGGCGGGGATGCCTTCTGCATGGAAGGCTGCACCGCCCCCTACAACAACGGCGAACGCTCCCGGGGCTGACATGACCATGGATTCCATCGCCCTTTCCCGGCAGTTGCTCGATGGCGACAAGATGATCGTCAACATGGGGCCCTCGCACCCCACGACGCACGGCACCTTGCGCATCGTGCTGGAGCTCGAAGGCGAGACCATCACCAGGGCCACGCCGGAGATCGGCTACCTGCACCGTGGCGTGGAGAAGCTGGGGGAGAGCCTCAGCTTCCAGCAGTTCATCCCGCTGACGGATCGGCTGAACTACTGCAGCTCGATCATGAACAACGTGGGTTACGCCCATGCGGTGGAGAAGCTGCTGGGGATCCAGATTCCCAAGCGCGCGCAGCAGATCCGCGTGTTGATGTCCGAGCTGGCCCGCATCGCCGATCACCTGGTGTGCGTGGGCGTGAATGCCGTGGACATCGGCGCCTTCACGGCCTTTCTCTACCTCTTCAAGCAGCGGGAAACGATCTACGATCTCTTTGAGCTGGCGGTGGGCCAGCGCCTGCACACCAGCTTCACCCGCATCGGCGGTCTCTTCCGCGACCTGCCCGAAGGGTTCGTCCCCCAGGCCGAGCGCTTTCTGGTGGAGTGCGAGGCGGCCATCGACGAAATGGAGCGCCTGCTCACGCGGAATCCCATCTGGCACGGCCGCACCCGGGGCATTGGCGTCATCAGCGCCGAGGACGCCGTGAACTGGGGCTATACCGGCCCCTGCCTCCGCGCCGCCGGCGTCCCGCAGGATCTCCGCAAGGCCCAGCCCTACCTCGGCTACGAGACCTATGATTTCGACATCCCTGTGGGCACCACTGGTGACGTGTTTGATCGCTACCTGGTGCGCACCGAGGAGATGCGGCAGAGCCTGCGCATCATCCGCCAGGTGCTGGACCGCCTGGAGCCCGGCCCCGTCATGGTGGACGATCCCAAGGTGGCGCTGCCCTCCAAGGAGAAGGTCTATACCCGGATGGAAAGCCTCATCCACCACTTCAAGCTGATCATGCACGGCATGGAGATGCCTGTTGGTGAGGTCTACAGCGCCACCGAAGCCGCCAACGGCGAACTGGGCTTCTACATCGTGAGCGATGGTGGCAAGAACCCCTACCGCATCCGGGTCCGGCCCCCCTGCCTCCCCATCTTCAGCAGCTTCGAGGATCAGGTGAAGGGCGGGCTGATTGCCGATGCGGTAGCCGTGCTTGGCGCTATGAATATTATTGCGGGTGAGCTGGATCGCTGAAGGCGCCAAGCACGGAGACCGGGCGAAGCCCGATCCAGACTGGGTGCGATGAGGCTGAAGCAGGAGCGTAGGCCGACCGTGCTCGAAGCGCATGGCCCCGAAGGGGCGAGGCCCAGGATGGACCGAGTCAGGATCATCGCCGGCGAACTTGACCGCTAAGAAACCACCATCTTCAACGGCACTGGCGCCATGAGCGCGAAAAGCGTGCGAAAGCTGGAGGGTGGCCGACCGCGCGCAGCGTAATTCCGCGGCGCCGAACCCGCTCGTCAAAGCACCGGGGCCTCCATCGGTGCGGGAGAAAGGGCCCTGAGTCGTTGCGGTTAGACTGGATCTTCCAACCCCGTCAGGGCTCCTCATCCACATGGTTCAAGTTGGAGCTGGCATGACACACGCACTGATGCTCCCAATGATTTTCCTCGCGCTTCTCCAGGTGCCCCCGAAAGAAGCGGCAAGCGGCATTTCGTCCCAGGCTGGAGGCATCCGAGGTCGCTACTACCTCGTAGCAGGGCCTCCGGTCGCGGGAGCCCTTGCCGTCGTGAGGCATTCGGATGGCCGATCCTGGAAGGCCCAGACGGACGCTGCGGGTGAATTCAGAATGGGGATGCTTCCAGCCGGGTTGTATTCCCTGGCTGTTTCCAAGGGCGGGCTGCACCCCTTCCGAAGGAAGGAGATCCGGGTCATCCAGGGAGCCTGGTTCGTCTGGGATCCGCCCTGTGGAGCAACCACCTCGGCGGGGATGCCGGATCCGGGACCAGGGGCGGCTAAGGACAAATCCCACTATGAGTATGCGTTCGGCTCTGGTTTGGTGAATGCGAAGCCGGAAATCCAGAAGATTCCAACGCACTAGGCTATTCGTCTGAGCAGTTGATCAGACCTTCTGCAGGGCCTCGAGCTGGGCGCGATGGTCGTTCCGCAGGCGCTCAAGCAGGCCCAGCAGCGATTCGCGCTCCTCCGCGCTCAGGGAGCGATCCACCAGCTGGCAGAGGGCGTTGTGCCGCCCGTGCATCTTGGCTTCCAGGGCCAGTCCCTTGGGCGTGATCTGCACCCGGCTGCCGCGCCGATCAGCAGGGTTTTCGCAGCGCTTCACCAGGCCCCGGGCCTCCAGTCGATTCACCAGACGGGGCACATCAGCGAACCGGTAGATCATCCGGCAGCGGATGTCCTTCACTAGGTAGCCATCCTTCGCGCCGCCCTTGAGGATGCGCAGCACGTTGAACTGTTGATCAGAGATACCTTCGGGCTCGTAGAGGCCTTGATCGAACAGGCGGGCCACGTATTCCCGGGTGAGCAGCAGGGCCAGGGCCACCTCATGGCCGGGCTCGAGGGGCTTGGTGATCTGGAGTTCCTCGCGGATATGCATGGCCTGCTCCTGCCATTCCAGAATGACAGGGTTCCAAAAAAAGGTGTTGCAACTCTCGAAAAACGGCCTACATTGAAATGCATGGTGAAACACCTATTCCAAGGAGATTCCATGCGCCATCCCTTCCGCGCCATCCTGGCCACCCTCGCCCTGGCGGCCGTGCCCGCCCTGGCCCAGGACACCTACAAGATCGATCCGGTCCACAGCGAGGTGAGCTTCAAGATCCGCCACCTGCTGGCCAAGACCAGTGGCCGCTTTGCCAGGTTCAGCGGAGCCATCAAGGTAGACGCCGCTGACATCAGCAAGTCCAGCGTCGAGGTCACCATCGAAGTCGCCAGCATCAATACGGACAATGAAGGCCGCGACAAGCACCTGAAGACCGCCGAGTTCTTTGACGTGGAGAAGTTCCCCACCATCACTTTCAAGAGCACCTCAGTGAAGGAAGTGGCCAAGGGCAAGCTGGAAGTGACCGGGGACTTCACCTTGCACGGGGTCACCAGGAAGATCACCTTCCCCATCACCAATGCCGGCACCATGGCGGGCATGCAGCCCGGCAGTGTGGTGGCGGGCTTCATCGATGGCGCTGTGACCATCAACCGCAACGACTTCGGCATCAAGGCCTACCCGGGCGCCCTGGGTGACGAAGTGGTCATCAGCCTGAATGTCGAAGCCGGCAAGGTCGACGCGGCCAAGAAGTAAGGCCGCCAATTCGGGGCCCGACCTACGTCCAGATGGCGGGAGCGGCATAAGGGGCCGTAACGGAATCGCCATTTCAGTTTGGATGGATTCCGTAACGGCCCCTAAGAGGTCGCCATGAGCGAAGGATTCCCGAAAGTCGCGGCCAAGATCCCAGCGGTGCTGGATCTGGAGCCCGGAACCTACTGGTGGTGCAGTTGTGGACTGAGCGCCAGGCAGCCGTTTTGCGACGGCGCCCATAAGGTCTGCGACCTTCGCCCCATGAAGGTGGAGGTCAGGGAAGCTGGCAAGCAGGCACTCTGCCAGTGCAAGCACACCAAGACAGCACCCTTCTGTGACGGGAGCCATTGCGCGCTTTGAGCCGATCCGGCCGTGGTGGGGGGCATTGGGGTTTACCCCCGTGCCCCCTCTCTGTTTCGGGCTAAACTGAGCCCTCATGCGAGCGCGCCCATGAACCATCCCCAAGCCCCCGAAACCACGAATGACATCCTGGCCCCCGGTCAGCGGCTGCCGGAATCCGCGCGCAAGGAGCTCAGCCCCGAAGCCATCGCCGAGATTCACGCCATCATGGCCCAGTACCCGGACAAGCTGGCCGCCACGTTGCCGGCCCTGCACATCGCCCAGCGCGAGTTCGGCTTCGTGAGCCTGTCGGCCATGAAGGCCGTGGCCAAGGCCATCGGCATCCCCGAGGGCCATGTCTTCGGTGTGGCCACCTTCTACACGATGTACCAGAAGGCCCCGGTGGGTAAGTTCCACTTCTCGGTCTGCACCAACATCAGCTGCGCCCTGCGCGGTGCGGCCCAGCTGCTCGAGAAGGTCTGCAAGAAGACCGGCGTGCAGCCAGGCGCAGGCCCCAGCCCCGACGGCCTGTGGAGTGTGGAGGAAGTGGAATGCCTGGCCGGTTGCGGCTTGGCGCCCTGCATCCAGGTGAATCACGATGTCTACGACGAGCTGGTGGACGAGCAGAAGCTGATCGAAGTGATGGAAGCCTGCAAGCGGGGCGACTACCGCCCCTGGGCCTCGTGAGCGGAGGAACGACGATGGCCGCCATCCGTATCAAGCACGATCCGCAGCTCTACACCTTCCCGGGCTTCGGCTCGGAGAAATTCCCGAACCTGATGCTCCGCGGCGCGGGCGACCTCGACAACTGGCACCTCAAGGTTTACGAGCAGAAACACGAGGGCTATGTGGCCATGAAGGCCGCACTGAAGATGGAACCCGTGGCCGTCACCGAAGAGGTGAAGGCCTCGGGCCTCCGTGGTCGCGGCGGCGCCGGCTTCCCCTGTGGCCTCAAGTGGTCTTTCATGCCCAAGGACACGCCCGAGCGGAAGCTCACCCGCTACCTGGTCTGCAATGCGGACGAGGGCGAGCCCGGCACGTTCAAGGATCGCGTCATCCTCGAGTACAACCCGCACCAGTTGATCGAGGGCATGCTCATCGGCGGTTGGGCCATGCAGTGCGCCATGGGCTATGTCTATGTCCGTGGCGAGTTCCTGTGGCTCATCGAGAAGCTCGAAGCGGCCATTCAGCAGGCCCGGGATGCGGGCTACCTCGGTAAGAACATCCTGGGCACGGGTTGGGACTTCGACATCCTGGTCTATCGCGGCGCCGGCGCCTATATTTGCGGCGAGGAAACCGCCCTGCTCAACTCGCTCGAGGGCCGCCGTGGCGAGCCCCGCGTGAAACCGCCCTTCCCGGCGGCCAAGGGCGCCTTCGGCCAGCCCACCACCGTGAACAACGTGGAGACGCTGGCCGCTGTGCCGCCGATCCTGCGTATGGGCGGCGCCGAATACGCCAAGATCGGCTCGCCCAAGAACAGTGGCACGCGCATCTTCGGTGTCAGTGGCCACGTGAAGCGCCCGGGGATCTACGAGCTGCCCATGGGCACGCCCATGAACTTCCTGGTGGAAGAGCTGTGCGGCGGTTCCAGCACGGGCAGGAAGATCAAGGCCATCATTCCCGGCGGCGCCAGCTGCCCCATGCTGGACGAGAAGGACTTCGACGTTCCCATGGACTTCGATAACCTGAAGGCGCGCGGCTCCATGGGCGGCTCCGGCGGTCTCGTCGTCATGGATGAAAGCGTCTGCATCGTCCAGGCGACGCTGCGCCTCATCCACTTCTACGCCCACGAGAGTTGCGGCCAGTGCACGCCCTGCCGCGAAGGCTGCAACTGGATGGAGATGATCCTTCACCGCATCGAGCATGGCCAGGGACGGATGGAGGATCTGGATCTCCTCGCCAACCTCACACCCCGCATCGCCATGCGGACCCTCTGCCCACTGGGGGACGCCGCCTGCGGCCCTATGGATTCGGCGCTGCAGAAGTTCCGCCACGAGTTCGAACATCACATCACCCACAAGACCTGCTACACCCAGGGCACCAACCTGCTCGCCAAGGTGGGCGTGCACTAGGGCCTGCTAGGGTCATGGAATCGGGCGCCCCTTCAGGCGCCCGTTTTCTTGGCGGGTGGGGTGGATTTGAGGGCATCCTGGACGGGTCCGAGAGGCCCCATGTTCCAGCTGCGTCAGGTGACAAAACGATTCGGGGCCATCCAGGCCGTCGATGGGATCAGCTTCTCCGTGGCCAGGGGGGAGACCCTGGGGTTGCTTGGTCCCAACGGCGCCGGGAAGACCACCACCGTCTCCATGATCGCGGGCCTCCTTCGTCCAGATGCGGGCGAGATCGAGGTGAAGGGCCGGGTCCTCACGGGAGACACCGACTCCCTGAAGCATCTCATCGGTTACGTGCCCCAGGATCTGGCCCTGTTCGAGCCGCTCAGCGCCCGGGAGAACCTGGCGACGATCGGCGCACTGTACGGCCTGCACGGGCAAGGGCTGAGCCGGGCGATTGACGAGAAGCTGGCCTGGGTGGGGCTGGCGGACCGGGCCAAAGACCGGGTGCAGACCTTCAGCGGCGGGATGAAACGGCGGCTCAACCTGGCCGCGGCCCTCCTCCACGAGCCGGAGCTGATCATCCTGGACGAGCCCACCGTGGGCGTGGATCCGCAAAGCCGCAACGCCATCTTCGAGAGCCTGGAAGGGCTCAAGAAGGCTGGGGCCACGCTCATCTACACGACCCACTACATGGAGGAGGCCGAGCGTCTGTGCGACCGGATCGTGATCATCGATCATGGCCGGGTGCTCAAGGACGGCACGCTGGGCGACCTGCAAGCCGGACTTCCGGTAGCCACCGTCCTGAAGGTGGTCTGCGCGGGTGGGAACGGGGATCTGGTGACGGGTCTCCAGGGCCTGGAGGGCGTCGTGACGGTGGCCCGGGAGGGCGATGCCTACCTCATCGGGCTGACGCGGCTGGGGTCCGGGTCGGCCGCCGTCCTGGCCTGGCTGGAGGCGCAGGGCGTCGAGGTGCGCCAGGTGGCCAGCGACCGCGCCACGCTGGAAACGGTCTTCCTCAACCTGACCGGCCGAACGCTGAGGGATGCATGAGCGCCTACGCCTTTCTCGCCCTCTTCCGGAAGGACCTGAAGCTCTTCTTCCAGGACCGGCGCGCGGTGCTGATGAGCTTTGCCGCGCCCATCCTGATCGGCGCCTTCTTCGGGTTCCTGTTCAGCGGCAGCGCAAAAGGGGGTACCGCCAAGGTGCCGCTCTCCTTGGTGGACCTGGACCAGTCGGTGGTCTCCGGCAAGCTGCGGGCGGCCCTGGCCACCGAATCCACGCTGGAGGTTCGGGTCGAATCCCTCGAGGTGGCGACGAGTCGAGTCCGCAAGGGCAAGGCGTCGGTGGCCCTGGTGCTGCCCAGGGGCTTCGCCGAGGCGGCCACCCACGCCTTCTTCAACTCGGGTCCGAAGCCCGCGGTCCGGTTTCTGTACGATCCCAGCCACCAGGCGGAGCTTGGCATGGTCAAGGGCCTACTGACCCAGCACGCCATCCAGGTAGTGAGCCAGGAAGCCTTCACGGGAGTCTCCGGCCGCAGTGCGGTGAAGTCCTCGCTCCAGCAGCTCGAGGGGGACACTGCCGTGCCCCCCAAGGACCGCGCCATGCTGAAGGACCTGTTGACGAGTGTGGACCGGTTCAACGAGCGGAGTCCTGCTGGGAAGGGGGCGCCATGCCGGGGATGTCCATGCCCTTCGGCATGACCGAGGAAGCCATCACCAGCG
>JBBQEL010000002.1:0-95244 GCA_038320645.1 Holophagales bacterium
TATGCCTTGGCCCCAGCCACGGCTCCAGCCCTGTTCGACCTCGCCCAGGTGGGCAAGGGCATGGTCTCCACCCTTGGTGACATCCGGCATCTGCCAGGGCTCACAAGGGCTTTGCAGCAGGCCCGCCCCGAGATCGTGATGCACCTGGCTGCCCAGGCCCTGGTGGGGGCTTCCTACGCGGATCCCGTGGAGACCTTCAGCACCAATGTGCTGGGTACCGCCATGGTGTTGGAGGCCTGCCGGGCCCAGCCGGGCGTTCGTGCGGTGGTGTCCGTCACCAGTGACAAATGCTACGAGAACCAGGGCTGGGAGCGGGGTTACGTGGAGACGGATCCCATGGGCGGTTTCGATCCCTACAGCGCGAGCAAAGGCTGTGCGGAACTGATCGGGGCCAGCTATCGCCGCTCCTTTTTTGCCAAGGCCGGTGTGGGTTTGGCCTCGGCGCGGGCGGGGAATGTCTTTGGTGGTGGTGATTTCACGGAGGGCCGTCTCGTTCCGGATTGCCTACTGGCCATGGGCGAGGAGCGGCCTGTCCGCCTTCGCTATCCCGATTCGGTGCGCCCCTGGCAGCACGTGCTGGAACCACTCTCCGGTTATCTGCTACTCGCGCAGCGGCTCTACCAGGCACCTGAGGCTTTCTCCGAGGGTTGGAATTTCGGCCCTGACCTCACCGATGCTAGGCCCGTCAAGGAACTGGTTGAACTCTGCCAGCAGGCCTGGGGTTCGCGGCTGCCCTGGGAACAGGAGCCCGGGAATCATCCCCACGAAGCCGTGCTGCTGCGGCTGGATTCCTCCAAGGCACAAGCGCGCCTGGGGTGGCAGCCAGCCTGGAAGCTCGCCGAGGCGGTGCGGCACACCACCGCCTGGCACCAGGCCTTTGTGGCAGGGAATGACGTTGCCGCCTTGATGCGCAAACAGATTGAAGCCCACGGAGCTGTCGATGCCTGATGTGATGACTTGTCTGGCCTGCGGCACCCCACTCACCTGGAGTTTCGTGGACCTGGGCACCAGCCCACTGTCCAATGCCTTCCTGGGGCCAGAACGGCTGGCTGGCCCCGAACTGCACCATCCGCTTAACACCTTCGTCTGCACTAGTTGCCTGCTAGTGCAGCTGCCCCGCCACGAGCGGCGGGAAAGCATTTTCGAAGAGCATTACGCCTATTTCTCTTCCTATTCGGACACCTGGCTCCAGCACGCCAAGGCTTATGCCGAGGCCATGACCGCGCGCCTCGGCCTCACGAAGGCCAGCCGCGTGGTGGAAGTGGCCAGCAACGATGGCTACCTCCTCCGCTGGTTCCAGGACATGGGCATCCCCGTGCTTGGCATCGAGCCCACCGCCAACACCGCCGAGGCCGCCTTAGCCCTGGGAATCCCGACCCAGGTGTCCTTCTTTGGGGAAGCGCTGGCGAAGCAGCTCGTGGCTGAAGGGATGCAGGCTGATCTCACCGCGGCCAACAACGTGCTTGCCCATGTGCCGGACATCCATGACTTCGTGGAGGGCTTCCGGATCCTCCTGAAACCCAGGGGCACATCGACCTTCGAGTTTCCCCACCTGCTGCAGCTCATCCAGCACACGCAGTTCGACACCATCTACCACGAGCACTTCTCCTACCTTTCGCTGAGGGTGGTGGAGCAGGTGTTCGGGCAGCACGGCCTGGTGGTGCACGATGTGGAGGAATTGGGCACCCATGGTGGTTCCCTGCGGGTCTTCGCCAGCCACGAAGAGGCGGCCTTTCCAGTCAGCGAGCGGGTGCTGGCCCTCCGCACCAAAGAGACCGCTGCAGGTCTCGACCGCCTATCGGGCTACGAAGGTTTCGCCGCCAAGGTTCAGCGGGTGCGGGACGAGCTGCTGAGTTTCCTGCTCCAGGCCAAGCGGGATGGCAAATCAGTGGTGGGCTATGGCGCGCCAGCCAAGGGAAATACGCTGCTGAACTACTGCGGTGTGAAGAGCGATCTCCTGCACTACACCGTGGATCGGAGCCCGCACAAACAGGGCCAGTTCCTGCCTGGGGTGCGCATTCCCATCTTCGGCCCCGAGAAAATCGCCGAGACCAAGCCGGATTTCGTCCTCATCCTGCCCTGGAATCTCAAGGAGGAGATCATGGCGCAGATGGCCCACATCCGTGCCTGGGGCGGGAAGTTCGTGGTGCCCATTCCGCGGCTGGAGATCCTGTGAAGTTCATCGGGACGCCCCTCCCCGGTGTGTTCGAGATCGAACCTGAGCCCATCGTGGACGAGCGGGGTTTTTTCGCGCGCACCTTCGATGCTGGCCCCTTCGCCGAGCGGGGCCTTCCCGGCCGCTGGGCCCAGCACAACCTTTCGCGGAACCTCCGGCGGGGCACCTTGCGGGGACTGCACGGCGTGAAGCCAGGTTTCGAGGAGGCCAAGCTGGTGAGCTGCACGCGCGGGGCCATCTGGGACGTGGTGGTGGATCTGCGTTCCGATTCTCCCACTCAGCTGCAGTGGCATGCCGTGGTGCTCAGCGCGGCACGAGGCAATGCCCTCTTCATCCCCACCGGCTGTCTCCATGGCTTCCAGACTCTGGAGGATGATGCAGATGTCTTCTACTGCATGTCCGCGCCCTTCGACCCCGAAGCCGCCTTCTCCGCCCGCTTCGACGACCCGAAGCTGGGTATCGCGTGGCCTCTCCTCGAGCCAGTGCTGTCCCCTCGGGACCAGTCCCATCCCAACCTATGACGGAGCTCAGGCGTCGGGTACTCGTCACCGGGGCGGCAGGGTTCGTGGGTCGCCATGCCATGGGGCCGCTCCGCTCCCGCGGGTTCGAGGTCCACGCGGTAGGCCGCCTCCAGCCCGGGGCGGAGGTGGCGGGATGCAGTTGGCATGCGGCGGATCTGCTGGACCCTGTCCAGGTCCAGCGGCTGATGGAACAGGTGATGCCGAGTCACCTGCTCCATTTCGCCTGGTACGCGGTGCCCGGTCGCTACTGGACCTCCGAAGAGAATGACCGTTGGGTGCGGGCCAGCCTGGACCTGCTCACCTCCTTCCAGGCCCAGGGCGGCCAGCGGGTGGTCATGGCTGGCACCTGCGCTGAATACGACTGGACCTGCGCGGGGGTCGTCACCGAGCGGTCCCCTTGTGTTCCCGCCACGCATTACGGGCGGTGTAAACACGACTTGCAGGAGCAGTTGGCGGCATTCTCCTCGACCCATGCGCTAAGCAGCGCCTGGGGCCGCATCTTCTTCCCCTTCGGGCCCCAGGAGCACCCGGAGCGCCTGGTGCCTTCGGTCATTCAGGCGCTCCTGCGGGGCGAAGAAGCGCGCTGCACCCATGGCAGGCAGGTGCGGGATTTTCTCTTCGTGGAGGACCTGGGCGATGCCTTCGCGGCCCTCCTCGAGAGCGGGCTGCAAGGCCCCGTGAACATGGGCTCAGGCGCAGGTCTATCCGTTCAGGATTTCGTGCTCCGGATCGGAAGGCTGTTGGGTGCGGAGGAGCGACTCCGCTTCGGGGCGCTGGCAGCCCCCCTTGGGGACCCGCCCCTGCTGGTGGCCGATGTGACCCGGCTGCGGGAGGAACTCCATTGGCAGCCGGCGCACAGCCTGGAGCAGGGTCTGGAGCGCACCATCGCATGGTGGAAGACCCAATCAAGGTAAAAGCAGCTCCCTGAGGAGAGCGTCCACCGGGGCCCGTCTGGCTTCGGCGGGGAGGAGGTGGGTGTAGCGGAGGTACGGGTCGCAGGTTCCCCGGACCTTGCCGTACCAGAGGCGCCTCACGGCTTCCATGCGGCTTTCGATGGCCACCGTGATCGCCGCGCCGCACCCCGTGATGAGGCGGTCCATTCGGCCGGAGCGTGTGGGCGAAAGCGTGATGGCGAGATCCACATTGAGTCCGCCCAGGTCCGCCCCGGTGCGAGGAATGACTGCGTCGAATCCAGGTATCCGCGCCACCGCCACCGCGGCCTCATCCAGGCAGAGGGCCAGGAAGCGCGCCCGGGGGAAGTGCACTTGAAGGCTCTGTCTCACCTCCGCAAGCAACCGGAGTTCTGCCTCGCCCGACAGGCAGGCCACCAGGATGGTCTCCACGCCTGGGAGGGCCAGCTGCAGGGCGGCGAGTTCCTGATCGGTCTGGGCTGGGTCGAGTCCTTCCGCGAACCAGGTGGCGAGGGATCGGGGGAATCGCTCCCGTGAGGCTGAGGCTGAGGGTTCTCCCCTGTGTTCCTTCTGGATCACCCTGCGCCAGCAGGGATGGGGTCCCTTGGGGTTGAGGAAAGCGATGGTCTTCACGAAGTCCAGGAAGATGCCACCTCGCAGGGTTTCATCTCCCACGCCGCGTAAGGCCTCCCGCAGCAGCGCGGTGGCCATCTCCTGATAGGGGCGGCGCATGTCCTGAGCGTGGCCGTAGACCACCTGACTGGTCTGCTTGATGGATTTGGGCTGGCTGCGGACACGGTACCTGAACAGCGGTTCCTCCACCTTGCAGAAATCGCCTTGCTGAAGCAGCTTCATGCTCAAAACGACATCGCTGCCCCAGACGGTCTCGAAGGGCAGGGCCTTCTGCAAGGCTTCCCGGCGCGCCAGGCCCAACATGTCCACCCAGTCCATGTGGTCGATGAGCCGGTTGACGCGCTTCCGCAGGCCCAGGCCCAGCGTGGAAAAATTCAGATCCTCCCATTCGTGGCGAAGGGTGCCTACCTCATCCATGAACTGAACCTGGGTGACGCACAGGACCGCTTCCGGATGGCGTTGGAGCATTTCGGCGCAGCGCCTTGCGAAGCCAGGGGCATGGGAATCGTCGTGACCACACCAGGCGAAGTACTCGCCGCGGGCCTGCTCCACCAGAAATTCAAAATTCTTCCAGGCTCCCAAGTTGGTGGCCTGGCGCACATACCGGACCCGGTTGTCCCTGGCGGCGAAGGCCTGGCAGATCTCTGCCGTCCGATCCGTGGACGCGTTGTCGGAGATCAGGATCTCGAGATACGGGTAGTCCTGGGCCACCAGATCGGCAAGGGCCGATTCGAGGTAGGGTTCGCCGTTGAAGACGGGCAGGCCCAGGGTGACGACAGGCGCGTTCTCCAAGCCAGAAACCATGCGCCTCGCCTCAGCGGTAGCCGAGGCGGGGTGCTTCGGCGTGCCCAGCCTCCCGCAGAACCTGTTCCCGCTGCGCCAGCTTGAGATCGGAGTCCACCATCATGGCGGCGAGGGTACGGATGTTGGTCTTGGGCTCCCAGCCGAGGATGCGGCGGCTCTTCGCTGGATCGCCCTCGAGGTGATCCACCTCGGCGGGTCGGAAATAGCGGGGATCGATCTCCACATGTTTCTGCCAATCGAGATCGAGGTGGCCGAAGGTGAGGCCGAGGAAGTCGCGGATGCTGATGCTTTCGCCGGTGGCCACTGCGTAATCGTCCGGCGTGTCCTGCTGGAGCATGCGCCACATGGCTTCAACGTAGTCCCCGGCGAAACCCCAGTCGCGCCTGGCGTCGAGGTTGCCGAGGAACAGCTTGTCCTGCAGGCCCAGCTTGATGCGGGTGGCGGCCCGGGTGATCTTGCGGGTGACGAAGGTTTCGCCGCGGCGGGGGCTTTCGTGGTTGAAGAGGATGCCGTTGCAGGCGAACAGGCCGTAGCTCTCCCGGTGGTTCACCACCTGGTAGTGGGCGTAGACCTTGGCGCAGGCGTAGGGACTGCGAGGTTCGAAGCGGGTGCCCTCATGCTGCCGGGGCTTGGCACTGCCGAACATTTCGGAGCTGCCGGCCTGGTAGAAGCGGATCTTCTTGCTGCTGTGCTTCATGTAGCTGCGGATGGCCTCCAGCAGCCGGATGACACCCACGCCCACCACATCGACTGTGTATTCGGGCTGGTCGAAGCTGACTCGGACATGGCTCTGGGCACCCAGGTTATAGACCTCGTCGGGCTGGACATCGTCGAGTACGTTGCGCAGGGCGCCGGCATCGGAAAGGTCACCGTAGTGCAGGTGGAAATTCGGGTTCGGCGTCTCACCCACGTGAAGATGGTCGATGCGGTCCGTGTTGAAGAGGCTGGAGCGGCGCACGATGCCATGGACCTGGTAATCCTTGGCCAGCAGCAGCTCTGCCAGATAGCTGCCGTCCTGGCCGGTCACGCCCGTGATAAGTGCGATTTTCTGCATGGGTCCCTCTGGGTTGGATCGAATGGAACTTCCACTTTAACCCGTGCGTCCCGCATCCAGAAAGGACCAGCTGGGGGTTGCGGTTCAGCGGGCCGCGGCGATGGCCTGCACGGTCTCCGGCAGCGTGAAGCAGGGGGTCCAGCCGGTGGCGCGCATCAAGCGCGAAGGATCCCCCACCAGGGTTTCGACCGCCGGGTCGGAGAAGATGACCGGGCAATCAAGCCCCTGGGCTTGCAACAGAGCGTGGACCAGCTCGGACACGCGAGTGGGTGCGCCGGAACAGAGGTTCCAGATGGTGCCGCTGGGGGCTTCGATGTCCAGGAGCCGAAGGTAGGCCTCCACGGCATCGCGCCAGTCCAGGAAGTCGCGCAGGTCGTCCCGGCCGCGCATATGGATCGGGGATTCCCCGTGCCGGATCCGTTCCAGCAGGTCGGGCACCAGGAGACCCGCAGCCATGCCCGGCCCGATCAGATTGAAGGGGCGGACGATGAGCACCCGCAGCGTCGCCTGGTGGCTCAGGGCCCAGTCCTCGCCCAGGCGTTTGGAGAGGGCGTAGGGGTGGCCCCAACTCAGGGGCGCGGCTTCGGTCAGCGGGGTATCGCCAAGGGCATAGACGAAGGCGCTGGAGGCGAAGATGGCCCGGCAACCCGGGGCGGTGGCCGCGAGATGGTCGAACACGCGCGCCGTCATCCGCAGGTTGGCCATGATCAGGTCCTGGGTCCAGGCCAGACCCGGCACCGAATAGGCGGCGAGATGGAAGGCGGCCTCCCATGGTCCTGAAGTGGGCAGGGGCAGGCCCTCGTTCCCGAGGAGATCCACCTCCCGGCAACGGAGACCGGGGCCTTCTGCCGGGAGTTGCCGATCCCAGATCTCGACCGCGTGGCCGGCCTCCAGCAGACGCGAGGTCAAGGCCCTTCCGACGAAACCTGAGCCTCCGACTACCAGGACTCTCATGCGTTCGGCTCCAAGTGCGTGGGTTTTCCTGATCCGTGAGGAAGCCCGCAGGTGGGCCGCGTCAGGCGGGGGCTGGCAAAATGCTACCATCTACAATCATTCGCATTCGGCGGGCGAGGGCGGTACGAGAGGGAGGCCTGATGCGCCTTGGCATTTTCCATCCAGCGTTCGAGTCCGTCGGTGGAGCCGAACTCCTGGTCGCAGCCCAGGTGCAGCACTTTCACGCTCAGGGGACCAAGCCTGAGGTCGTCACCTTCGGGTTTGATCCATCGCGATGGGGAAAGCACCTGGAGGGCGTGCCGGTCAAAATGGTGCAGAAACGGAGCTGGACAGATCTCTTCTCCGGTTGGGGCCGCCTGGGGAAGCTCCACCAACGGGGGACGCGGGCGGCCCGGGCCCTGAAGGGCTATGACCTGGTGATTGCCCACAATTTTCCTTCGAGTGCGATGCTGGGGGCCGCCCCGATCGAGGCCCACAAGATCTGGCAATGCAATGAGCCCCCCCGGGGGATCTACATGAGACAGGCCAATCCGGCCCTCACTGCGCAGGTCCTGTCCGCGGGGGGGCAGGGCCCTGGTGAAGCCTGCCGCCGGTTCGCCGAGGATCTCGAAGTGCATGACCGGAGCATGAGTCAGGACTCCAGCGAAACGGCCCGGCGCCGCTATGACCTCGAGGCCGTCCAAGGCCTCGATCTGATCTACGCCATCAGCGAATTCAGCCGGGATAACGCCCGCAGCATCTACGGGCGCTGCCGGGAGGAAGTGATCTACCCGATCGTCCGGTTCCCCGAAGGTGGCTGCAACCGCAGCGGCCTGGAACGCTCCGTGCGGCGGGTGCTGGTGCATTCCCGCCTGGAGGCGTTGAAGAACATCGACACCGTCATTCGGGGCTTCAGCACCTTCCTCAAGGGCAGTCCGGTGCCCTGCGAACTGCATGTGGTGGGCGACGGGGCCATGCGGCACCGTCTCGAAAGCCTCGCCACCGAACTCTGCCCAGCGGGGTCGGTGCGGTTCCACGGCTACCTTCCCGATGCGGAGCTGCGGAAGGTCTACGAAGCCTGTGATGTCTTCGCTCTGCTGACGCTGGATGAGCCCTTCGGCATGGTCTATCCAGAGGCGGCCGCCAAGGGGCTGCTGCTCATCGGACCTGATCATGGCGGCCCGTTGGAGATCCTGGATGGCGGGCGGCTGGGTTGGGTCGTGGATGCCTTTTCCCCAGAGGCCCTGGCCCAGGCCCTGGACGAGGTCTGGGCCCTGGACGATGCCGAAGTGGATCGCCGCCGCGCAGTGGTGGACCGGGCCTGCCGGGCCCGCTTCGGCCTCGGGGCCGTGGGCCCCCAGCTGATGGCGCTGCTGTCGGCACACTGAAGGTAGAGTGGAGAGATGCTCTTCGATTCCCCGTCCAGCTTCGGCCGTGCCTTCCGCATCGTCACCTTCGGTGAAAGCCATGGGCCTGCGGTGGGGGTGGTACTGGACGGTGTGAAGCCGGGGCTCGCCTTCGATCTGGACGCCATCCAGAGGGAAATGGACCGGCGGCGACCGGGGCAGTCGGATCTGGTGACGCCGCGCTCCGAAGGCGATCGCGTCCAAGTGCTGAGCGGTGTCTTCGAAGGGAAGACCACCGGCCATCCCATCGCCATGGTGGTGTTCAACGAGAACCAGAAGAGCGGTGACTACCAGGCCATCTCGGAGCTATTCCGGCCCGGTCACGCCGACCTGACCTACGACCGCAAGTATGGCCTTCGCGATCCCCGCGGCGGCGGACGCAGCAGCGGCCGGGAGACCCTGGCCCGGGTGGCGGCCGGGGCCTGGGCCAAGCAGCAGCTCGCGGCCCTGGGCGTGACCGTGCGGGGCTTCAACCGGGAGATCGCCGGGATCGCCGGAGTGGCCGTGGATTGGGCCTTCGTCGAAACCAATCCGCTGCGCACCGCTGATCCGGCGGCCTTCCCCGCCCAGCGCGCTGCGGTGGAGGCTGCCCGCGCCGAGGGCGATAGTGTCGGTGGGGTGTGCGAAGTATGGATCGAAGGCCTGCCAGTGGGTCTGGGCGATCCGGCCTTCGGCAAGCTGGACGGCCTCCTGGCGCTGGCCTGCATGTCCATCGGCGCGGTGAAGGGCGTGGAACTGGGAGCAGGGTTCGACAGTGCCCGGCGGCGCGGCAGCGAGAACAACGATCCCCTGGGCCCGCAAGGCCCGCTGAAGAATGACGCGGGCGGCACGCTGGGCGGCATCAGCACCGGCGCGCCTGTGGTGGTGCGGCTGGCGGTGAAGCCCACCAGCTCCATTGCCAAGGTGCAGAAGACCATCGATCGTACCGGCCATGCGGCCGACATCTCCACGCAGGGGCGCCACGATCCCTGCATCGCCCCCCGCATCGTTCCTGTTGCCGAGGCCATGTGCGCCCTCGTGATCTACGACGCCTGGCTTACGCAGCAGGCCCTGCGGGAGGATGGGATGCAACCCTTGCCGGACTGGGACTGGGACGCGCTGGCGGCGTTGCTCATGCCGAGAACGGGGGATTGACTGTGATGACGGCCACTTTCCCGAGGGCATGACGAAGCGATGACCGAGCTGGACCATGACCGTTCGACCATGACATCCGATATGGAACCCGTACTGATCAGCTTCCACGCCCCCGTCCACGACCTGGACGTGGTGGCGCAGTATGTGGTGCGGGACGGCGTTCCGGCCCACCTGCGCGACTGGCACCGCCAGTCTGGGGCCCGGGAACTCGTCTATCTGGCGACCTGCCAGCGGGTGCTCTGGATGGTGTGGGGCGGAGAACCGCTGGCGCTGGATCCGGGCCCCGGTGTCTGCCGATACGAAGGCGAGGATGCCTGGGCGCACCTGCTGGCCATGTCGGCTGGGCTGGAGTCGGCCAACTTGGGGGATCGCGAAATCCCCGGGCAACTCAAGGACGCCCTGGTGCAGGCGCGGCAGGTGGGGGTGGCTGGGGACGAAGCCCAGACGGCGGTTGAGGATGTGATTCGGGAAGGCCAGCGGCTGCGTGCCCGGCTGGGCCTCGCCGATGGCAATGTCAGCGTGGCCACCGTCGCCCTGAAACACCTGGTTGAAGGATTGCCCTTGGGCGCAGCGATCGCGCTCGTGGGCGTGGGGCCCATGACCCAGTATCTGGCAGAGCGTCTGCCCGAACGCGGTTTCAGGGTTTCCGTGGCCAACCGGACCCGCAGCAAGGCCCACGATCTGGCTGATCCCCTGGGTCTCGCAATTGTGGATCTCGCCCAGATCCAGCATGATCCCGCCGGGTTCGATGCCATCGTCACCGCCACGGCCGCCTCCGAACCGATCTTCACGCTCGAGGCCTGGCAAGCGCTCAAGCGTCCCATCCTGCGGATCCTGGATCTGGCACTGCCGCCAGACTCCGAGCCTGGGCTGGAGCAGCTCCCCTGGGTGCACCGCATCGATCTGAACGCGTTCCTCGCCCAGACCGCCACGGCCCGGGCCCTGCGGGCCGAAGCAGCCGCCAAAGCCGAGCCCTACCTGATCGGAGCCGCTGGGCGTCTTCGCCACCGCGCCCTGGCCCGCGATCGGAAGCGGCATCTGGTCTCGGCCCAGGAGCGGCTGGACGCAGCCTGGGGAGCGCTCGAGGAAGAGGTCGAGGCGCTCGAAGGCACCATGTCCTGCCTGGATGACTCCCAGCGCGAGGCCATGAAGGAAATCCTGACCCGGGGGCGCACCCTGGCATTCCGGGCCCTGGTCCAGACCCATCCCAAACCCCATGCAGATGAAAAGGCGGTCAATCCATGAGAACGGTCACGGTTGCCACCCGGGGTTCCGCTCTGGCCGTGGGCCAGGCCGAGCCCATGGTGAGGTTCCTCGAAGCGAAGGGCTACGAAGTCTCCTGGCGCAAGTTCGCCACCTCCGGCGACCAGTGGCTGCTGGGGCCGCTGGACAAGACTTCTGGCGGTGGTTTCTTCACCAAGGAACTGGAGGACGCCATGGCCGCCGGTCAGGCCGATCTCCTCATCCACAGCCTCAAGGATGTTTCCCTGGAGCGGCCCGCGGGCATCCTTGCCGCCTGCATCCCCCACCGCGAAGACCCCTTGGATTGGCTGGTGATGCGGCCGGATGCGCCCGAGGATCTGGTCATCGGCACCAGTGCCGTACGAAGGGAACGCGTGCTCAGCCAGCTCTTCCCCAAGGCCCGCTTCACCTGGATCCGCGGCAACGTGCAGACCCGCCTCCAACGCGTCCGCGATGGCGTTCTGCGAGATGAGCCCCTTCACGCCACCATGCTCGCGGCGGCTGGGCTCAAGCGCCTGGGGCTTGATCTGTCTGGCCTCGTCGTCCGCCCCCTCTCGCCAGAGGAACTGCCACCGGCGCCGGGGCAGGGCGCCCTGCTGGCCGAGGCCCGGGCCGAGCGGAGGGATCTGGTCGAAGTGCTGGCGGAACTCCACGACGCCATGACGGCCCGCTGCGTCACGCTGGAACGCAATGTCCTCGCGGGCATCGGTGGCGGCTGCCAGCAGCCGCTCGGCGCGCTGGCCACGCCCCAGGCGGACGGCAGTCTCCTGCTCCAGGCAGCCTATGCCCCGGAAGGGGAACTCCGGCGCGCCGAGGTCCGGGGCACCGATGATCGGGATCTGCTGGCGCGCGTGCTGAAGGGCATCGGGCTGTCATGACGGCATCGGCCCATCCCCCGCGCCTGGCGCTGGCCCGTCCAGCCCAGCATCCGCTGGCGGACCTCGTCCGCAAGGCGGGATGGAAGCCCGTTCCCTATTCCTTCACGCGGTTGCAGCCCTCCGCACTCCCTCCGCCGCGACCCTTTTCCGCCATTTCGGCGGTGCTCATCCTCAGTCCCTCCGGCGCCAAGGTGGCGGCCCCGAGGCTTCCGGCAGGAACGGTCTGCCTCGTTCAGGGCGCAGGCACGAGCGACGCTCTGGAACGCGAGGATCTCGAGGTGCATCTGCCCACCGAAGCCCGGGCGGAAGCCCTCTGGGACCTGGTGCAGACCCGCTTCCCGGAGGGGGGCGAGTTCGTGCTGGTCCGCGGCGAGCGCAGCCGGGAGTACCTGGAGGTGGAGGCGAAGGGCACGCCTTGGCGCCTCAGACCCTGGGTCACCCACCGCGAGGCGCCCAGGGAGCCCTTTCCGCCCCTGCCCAAGGTCGAGGGCGTGCTGGCGCTCAGCCCGCTTCAGGCCGAAATCCTCGCACCCCTGGCCGGCTCCATCTACCGGTTCGCCTGGGGCGAAGCCACCGCCGAAGCTTTCGTCAAGGCCGGTGCTCCGGCCCATGCCCACTGCGAACCGAAGCCGAGTCTGCTCTGGGCCATGCTCGCGCAGCATCTGGCAATGCAACAGAACCCGAAGGAGGAGTCCCCATGCTGAACCGCTCCCGCCGCCTCCGTACCAGCCTCGCCATGCGCAATCTGGTGGCCGAGACGGATCTCAGGCCCCGCCACCTCATCCAGCCCCACTTCGTGCAGCCGCATGCGGGCAGCAGCGAAATCGCCAGCCTGCCGGGCATCGTCCGGGCCGGCGTTGAGGCTACGGTACGCCAGGTGGAGCAGGATCTGACGCGCGGCCTTGCCAGTGTCCTGCTGTTCGGCGTGCCCGATGCCGATGCCAAAAGCCCCGATGCCTCCTACTGCTGCGATCACGATGGCGTCATCCCCCAGGCGGTGAAGGCCCTCAAGAAGGCCTTCGGCTCGGATCTCATCGTCATGACCGATGTCTGCCTTTGCGGCTACACCAGCCATGGCCACTGCGGACTAGTGGATGACGAGGGCGTCGTGCTGAACGACAAGACCCTACCCATCCTCGCGGAGATGGCGCTGCGCCATGCCGAAGCCGGGGCTGATGTGGCCGCCCCCAGCGACATGATGGACGGCCGCGTCGCCGCCATCCGCGACCTGCTCGACGAGAACGGCTTCACCCAGACCAGCATCCTCAGCTACGCCATCAAGCACGCTGGCGCCTACTACGGCCCCTTCCGCGATGCCGCCGACAGCAGTCCGAAGTTCGGCGACCGCAAGACCTACCAGATGGACCCCCGCAACGCCCGTGAAGGCCTGAACGACGCCCTGCTCGATGTGGATGAGGGAGCGGATATGCTCATGGTCAAGCCCGCGCTACCCAATCTGGATCTCATCTGGCGGCTCCGCGAAGCCCAGTTGGCACCCATCTGCGCCTATCACGTGTCCAGCGAGTTCAGCAGCGTGAAGGCCGCCGACCGGCTGGGCTGGCTGGATGGGGATCAGCTGATGCATCAGCACCTCATCGCCATCCGGCGCGCCGGTGCCGACATGATCGTCACCTACGCCGGCCGCGAGGCTGTGGAGAAAGGCTGGATCTCATGAGCAACGAAACCCTGTTTCAAGAAGCCCTGACGCACTTTCCTGGTGGCGTTTCCAGTCCGGTGCGGGCCTTCCGGGCAGTGGGCGGCACGCCCAAGTTCTTCAAGAAGGCCTCCGGCGCCTGGTTTGAGGACGAGGATGGCGTGCGCTTCCTGGACCTCTGCATGTCCTGGGGCCCGCTGATCCTCGGCCATGCCCACCCCGATATTCTCGCCGCCGTGACCGAGGCCATGCAGGAGGGCCTCACCTTTGGCGCCCCCAGCCGCCGTGAGCTGTTCCTGGCCCGCCGCATCAAGGAGATGGTGCCCTTCATCGAGAAGATGCGCTTCGTATCCTCGGGCACCGAGGCCGTCATGTCCGCCCTGCGCGCCGCCCGCGGCTTCACGGGTCGGGAACGGATCCTGAAGTTCGAAGGCTGCTACCACGGTCACAGCGACGGCTTGCTGGTGAAGGCCGGCTCGGGCCTCATCACCTTCGGCGCCCCCACCAGCGCGGGCGTGCCCAAGGCCATCGCGGAACTGACCTCCGTGGTCTCCCTGGACGACATGGAAACACTGGAACGCACCTTCGCCGAGATCGGGGGCGAGTTGGCCGCGGCCATCATCGAACCCATCCCCGCCAACAACGGCCTGCTGCTGCAGCGCCCCGAATTCCTGAAGCGCCTGCGCGAGCTGTGCACCAAGCACGGTGTGGTGCTGATCTTCGACGAAGTCATCAGCGGCTTCCGCGTGGCTCCTGGCGGCGCGGCGGAGCGACTCGGCATCACGCCTGACCTGGGCACCTACGGCAAGATCATCGGCGGTGGCATGCCCGTGGGCCTCTACGGCGGCCGCAAGGACATCATGGGCGTCGTCGCGCCGGACGGCCCGGTCTACCAGGCCGGCACTCTGTCTGGCAACCCGGTGGCCATGGCCGCGGGCCTGGCGACCATGGAGAAACTGACGCCGGCCTTCTACGCGGGACTGGAAGCCGCCTCTGAAAAATGGGCCGCGGCCTTCGAGACCATCCCCGGCCTCCATTGCCCCCGCTATGGCAGTCTCCTCTGGCCGCTCTTCCAGGACGGCGTGCGCCGCAGCGACGCGGTGAAGGGCGAGTCCATCAGCAGCTTCAATCGCCTGCACAAGGCTCTGCTGGGCCAAGGTGTCTACCTGCCGCCCAGCGGCTACGAAGTCGCCTTCCTCGGCGCCGCCCACGGCGAGCCCGAGCTGGCCCACTTCAAAAAGGCCGTGGCCGCCGTGGCCAAGGATTTCGCCTGATCTTTCCGCAAGTACCGTTGTTCATCTGCGTTCGCTGCGTCCTCTGCGGTGAATGGTTTTTTCGGTGATGTGATGCCCCAGTCCCTTCTGCGTGTCCTGAATGGTGAAGCCCTCGACAAGCCCCCGGTGTGGTTCATGCGCCAGGCGGGTCGCTTCCTGCCGGAGTACCGCGCCATCCGGGCCAAGGTGACTTTCGAACAGCTGCTGAACGATTCGGATCTGGCCGCAGAAGTGACGCTGCAGCCCATCCGCCGCTTCCCCCAGATTGACGGTGCCATCATCTTCAGCGACATCCTGGTGATCATCGACGCGCTGGGTTGCGAGGTGACCATTCCCGAGGGCGGGCCCCGGATCGGCAAGACGCTGGACCAGATCGACATCAACCGCCCCCTCGACGAAAAGGTCTTCGAGCCCGTCTGCAACGCCATCCGGAAGGTGAAGGCGAACCTCCCTGAGAAGGTCACGATGCTCGGCTTCGCGGGCGCCCCCTGGACCCTGCTGGCCTACGGCATCGAAGGGAAAGGCAGCAAGAGCTGGTCGAAGGCGAAGGCCTTCATCCACCAGAACCCCGTGTTGGCCCAGAAGTGGATGGACAAGCTGGCGGACGCCGCCGCCCGCCTGCTCAACCTGCACATCGAAGCCGGTGCCCAGGGCGTGCAGCTCTTCGATACCTGGGCCGGTGAATTGGATGCCGACGACTATGCGACCTTCGCCCTGCCTTCGGTGGCGCGCACCCTGTCCCAGGTGACCGCGGCCCCGACGCTCTTCTTCGCCCGTACGGGCTATCTGCCGGATGCCCTGAACGACCTGCCCTGCCAGGGGCTCGCCGTGCCCTGGCAGGTGCCCATCAGTGAGGCCCGGCGCCGCTTCCCCAAAATGGTGCTCCAGGGCAACCTCGATCCCATCGCCCTGCTGGCCGGAGCGGAAACCGCCAAGAAGAAATCCCGCGCCATCGTGGATGCCATGAAGGGCCACCCTCATATCTTCAACCTCGGCCATGGGCTCACCCCCGAGACCGATCCAGCGGTGTTGGCGGCCGTCATCGAGGAGGTGAAGGCATGACGCAGCTTGCCGATCTCATCCGCCGCTACGACCGGCCCGGCCCACGCTACACGGGCTACCCCATGCCGCCGGTCTGGTCCGAAGACTTCCCGGAGGCCGAGGTCCTCGCGGCTCTGGATCGGGCCGATGCCCGCCCGGACGAGGCCCTGTCGCTCTACCTGCACATCCCCTTCTGCCCGCGTCGCTGTGCCTATTGCGGCTGCAACGTGGTGGTCAGCCCCCAGTACGATCCCGTCGAGGCCTACCTGGCGGCCGTGACGAAAGAGCTGGACCTGGTCTGTTCCCGCCTCAAGGACCGCCGCAAGGCCCTGCAGCTGCACTGGGGTGGCGGCACGCCGACCTACCTGAACGCAGCCGACCTGAAACGCACGTTCCAGCTGTTCAAGGATCGGTTCGAATTCCTGCCGGGGGCCGAGATCGCCATTGAGGTCGATCCGACCTTCCTGGAGCCCGATCAACTCCCTGCCTTACGCGAGATGGGCTTCAATCGCGTCTCTTTCGGCGTGCAGGACCTCGACGAAAACGTGCAGGCCCTCATCACCCGCGGTCAGACCTGGGAGCACACGCTCACGGCCATGCGCCAGTGCCGGGAACTGGGCTTCGAAGGCGTGAACCTGGATCTGGTCTATGGCCTGCCAGGCCAGACCATGGATACCTTCCGCCGCACACTGGAATCCACCCTGGAACTGTCGCCGGACCGCATGGCCATCTACGGTTTCGCCTACCTGCCCAGCATCATGCCCTTCCAGCGCAGCATCCCCGCCGAAACGCTGCCCACGCCGGAACTGCGGCTGGACCTGCTGCTGATGGCTTCGGACATCCTGGAGAAGGCGGGTTACCTTGCCATCGGCATGGATCATTTCGCCCATCCGAACGACCCCATGGCCAAGGCCGTGCAGGAGGGCCGTCTCATCCGCAACTTCATGGGCTATGCCGTGTCCGCCGGCTCGGATCTGCTGGGCTTCGGCCCCAGCGCCATCTCCAATGTGGCCGGGGTCTACTCCCAGAACGAGAAGATCCTCGCCAAGTGGGAGCGCAGCATCACCGAGGGGCATCTGGCCATCCACAAGGGGCACCGCCTGACCGAGGACGACGAATTGCGTCGCTGGGTCATCCACCACCTCATGGGCCACTTCGAGCTCCGGTGGGAAGAGCTGCAGCAGAAATTCGGCTTGGATGGTCCCGTGCTCTTCGCCGGGGCCGTGACCCAGCTCCAGGAGGAGGTTGCCCAGGGCACGGTGGAAGTCCGTCCCGAGGGTATCTTCATCACGGATCTAGGCCGGCGGTTCGTCCGCAATCTGGTGCAGCCCTTCGACGCCTATCTCGCCGAGCTCAGTGCCAAGACCCCCTTTTCCAGGACCGTCTGAAGCGTGCCATTGAATACCTGACCCAAAGGCCTACATTGAGCGTGTGGAGACCCGCCCGCTGGGGCCCGGCTCCTCAGCTCACGGCCCCCCCGGTGGTCTCCGCGAACCGGCCTGGTGTTCCAGGCGATGTCGCGGAGGATTCCATGTCCCGAACCCTGTTCCTGCTGCTTCCGGCCTTGGTCCTCCAAGCCCAGGATCCGGCCATCCAGAACGCTGTGGAGGTGCGCTCCGGCGTCTTCGTGCTGCGGGGGGCGCCCAACGAGCAGACCTGCGCGGCGATCAAGAAACAGCACATCACCCATGTGATCGATCTGCGGCGGGATGGCGAACCCAGCCTGAACTGCGAAGCGGAATCCATGCGCATGCAGGAGCTGGGGGTCCAGTACCTCCGCTATGCCGTCGGGAAGACCCCGCCGGGTGGGGATTTCGACTTCGTCAGGGCCTTCCTGAAAGAGCTGCCCAGGGGTGCCAAGGTGCTGCTCCATTGCAGCAATGGGAACCGGGCCGCCGCGATGATCTGCCCATGGCTGGTGCTCGACAAGGGGATGCCCTTGGAGGAAGGCCTGAGGCTCGCCCGGGTGGCTGGCTTGCAGCTGCCCGAGACCGAAGAGGCTGTGCGCCGTTACCTCGGCAGCAAGGGCCGCGCCTGATCAGAGTTTGAGCGGCGACACCAGCATCCAGATCCCGACGATCAGGGAGAAGATGCCCGCGAGGATGAGCGTGCTCCAGGCGAGGCGCGCCTGCATCCTGGGCAGGATCCCGGCAAGGCTCTGCCGGTTGTGGAAGGGGGCCAGGACGCCCACGCCGAGCCCGGCGATCGCGCCCCCGAGCAGGGCGCCATAGATCGGATAGCCCACGAACCCGTACTCCCGCTGCAGCAGGCAGAAGGGGCAGTGATGGCTGGGGAGATCGTAGATGTAGAGGCAGAAGAAAGAGATGAGCGAAGTCACGGCCACCAGCAGGAAGCCGAGGCTGAGGGCTGAGAACACGGCTGCGCCGCGGCGGAACCGCAGGAGGAGAATGCCTGCGAGCCCCAGGGCCCCGAGCATGCCCCAGAAGACCGGCTGCATCATCCTGGGCGGCAGCCCGGCGAGTTCCGCGGCCAGGCCCGGCCGGCCCTGGCCGAAGAGGCTGCCGCAGCAGGAGGTCATCACATCGGCCCGCAGACCCGTGAGGTAGCGCACCTGGAGCCAGGTCTCCAGGAGGACCATGGGCACCAGAAGTAGCAGCAAGATGTATTTGGGGCGGATCAGCGGATAGTCGAAGCCCTGGGTGTCGGCACGGTGCAGGACAAGCCAGGTGCCGGCGAGCAGGCAGGTGGCGAGCTTCGCCAGGAGGGTGGGATAGCCGAAGGGGTTGGCCGCCAGGGAACCGGCGGCGCACATGGCGCCCACGAACTGCGTGTGCAGGCCGTCCGCCGTGAAGATGAACAGGAACAGCGACAGGATCTGGATGACGAGGGCGTTCGCCACCAGTGTCGAGACCAGGTAGGTGAGACGCTCCCGCCCCAACTGGGCTTCGCTGCCATCGCGCAGGTCCCAGCGGAGGAGGATCCGGAGGCCCTGCCAGCCCGCGACTGACAGCAGCAGGCTCACGAGCCCTGAGGCCAACAGGAGGGCGAGGATGCCCGGATGCTGGATCATGGCCCAGCCACGATCCGCCCATCCCTCATCTCGATCACGAGATCGGCCAGAGGGGAGCCGTAGACGATGGGGTCGTGGCTGGCGATGAGTAGCGTCTTGCCCGCGGCCTCGAACTGACCCATGAGCGCCATGAAGTCTTCGGAAAGGCGGGAATCCAGGTGGGCGGTGGGCTCGTCGGCGATGATCACGGCGGGATCGTTGATGAGGGCGCGGGCGATGGCCACCCGCTGGGCCTCGCCGCCCGAAAGCCGGTCCACGGAACCGCGGATGTGCCGCGCCAGCCCGAGGCTTTCCAGCCGCTCGACCGCCCGGGCCTCGACGGAGCGGTGGTCCTCACCCGTGGGATAGGTGGGCAGGGTCACGTTCTCCAGGACGGAGATGCCGCGGATCAGGTTGAACTGCTGGAAGATGAAGCCGAAGGTGCGCCGCCGGATGGCCGTGAGGAAGCGCTCCGGCAGGCTGGTGATCTCCAGAGGGTCGCCGGCGGCCAGGTGGGGCAGGGTGCCAGCCGGAAGGCCATGCAGGTGGATGCGGCCGGAAGTGGGCCGCGCCATGCAGCCGATCAGGGTGAGCAGGGTGGTCTTGCCGGAACCGCTGGGCCCTTTGAGCACGGTGAGCTTGCCATCGGGGATGGTGAGAGTGACGCCAGCCACGGCGGTGAAGGGGGTGGCCAGCCCGGCTTGGTAGGTCTTCACGACTTGGGCGAGTTCGATCATGTTAAGACCTCATCGCCGCGTCGGGATCCACCGTGGCTGCGCGCCAGCAGGGCACCAGGGTGGCGGCGGTGTAGGGCAGCACGGTGAGGAAGAACAGGACCGTGAGCTGATAGCCGTCCAGGACCGGCACCAGGCGATAGCGCGGAAAGAGCACCGACCAGCCCTTGAGGGCATGCTCGAACAGCGTGGCCGAAAAGAAGAAGACATGGGCATAGGCCAGGAGGACGCCAGCCAGGAAGGCTGTGAGCGAGACCACAGAGCCCTCCCAGAACTTCAAGAGCAGCACATCGGCGCTTTCCCAGCCGATGGATTTCAGGATGCCGATCTCCTTGCGTTCCTCGGCGGAAAGCCCGGTGGCCTTGTCCCAGGCGAAGATGATGAAGGAGAGAATCGCCGAGCCCAGCACCACCACCATCAGCCCGCCCCGCCAGTCGAAGATGGCCTCGTAGGTGCGGAGGATCTCAGCTTTCAGGATGGGCCGGGCGTCCGGGAACTGTTCGACGATCTTCGCCGCGATGGTGGGGAGTTCCCGCGGGTTCCCGGCCGTGACAGCCAGATCCGTGGCCAGTCCGTCCGGAAGGTTGAAGAGGGCCTGGACCTCCTTCGGCGCCATCAGTACGAGATCGGATGACACCAACTCCGAGTCTTCCGCCAGGATCTTCTGAACGGCAAAGAGGGTGGGCAGGCCAGCGTAGCCGCGCAGCGTGATAAGGTCGCCCTCCTTCACGCGCATGCTCCGGGCGACGCCCTGGCCGATCCAGACGGAGTCGGCGGCCAGGGCGGCGTCCTCGGTGGCCATGACCGTGAGATTGCCGCCGAACACGGGGTCGTAGTAATAGCCCCAGAGCCTCGGCTGGACCGCCTCCACCCCACGGATCCCCCGGATGGCCTCGGCCTGGGCGGCGGGCATGGGATCGTGGCGGCCGGCGACCATGCGTTGCACGACCATGTCCGGCGCCTGGGCGAGGAGTTCGCGGGCCTCGCGTTTGAGGGCCTGCACAAAGAAGATCAGTGAGGCGAGTACGAAGACGACCAGCGTATAGACGCAGATCAGGGCCAGGTTCCGTCCCTTCCGCCGCAACAGCGAGGAGAGGGCGAAATCAAGGATGTTGCGGTATCGCTGGATGGGCGCGCGCATGAGGTCTCGGGAAGGTGGGCGGGGTCACGAGGGAACCGGAGGGGAAGTGATCCATGCCCATCGGGTGGTCCTGGAAGGCTGCATGGCGGTCAGCCATGGCGGGGTGGCGGGTGTAGCGGGCTTCCGTGAAGAGGCAGAGGTCCGTGAGGCCCAGGCTGCTTACTAGCGCAGCGCTGGACTGCCGCTGGAAGACTGCCTGCGCCTGCACGGACTGCGCGTGGAGGAGCATGGCGGCAAAGAGCGCCAGCAGGGCGCCGAGCAGGGACAGACAGAGGGTGGATTTGCGCATGGGACCAACCGGGGACTGATCCTTCACAGGATAGCCGTCACTCGAGTCCCTGCATGGCCGCTGGGGTGATCTCCTGGTAAGTGAGAATCTTCCGGCCCCGGTGGTCCTTGAGGAAATCCCGGGCACCTGGCTCGGTGGCGAACGGGACCAGCTCTTTGCCCATGGGGCCGAGGACATCACTGCCGAGCACGAAGAAGGCTTTCTGGGCATCGATGTGTTTCAGACCATAGTAGTCCTTCACCTGGACGGAGGCGATGTCGGCGGCCTGGCGCTTCGGGGCGTACTGCTTCAAATCGAGCAGATAGGTGAAGAGATCCTTGGGGCCATCGAACCAGGCCTGGGTGCCATCCTTGAAGGAGACCAGGGCCGCCCAGTCGGGGAAGTTCGCCACGGCCATCCCACACACGGCGCAGCTGCCCTTGGGCACGGGGCCCTTGGGCTTCGGGGTGGGTTTGGCTCCAGCAGAAAGCACGGTGGCGAAACCGGCCAGCAGGAAGGCCGCAAGGAGGGAATTTCGTGGGGTCATCGGGGATCCCTTTGGGAAGACATCATTGGATTCTAGGGCCTGGGGCCGAGGGAAACAGCATCCAGAGGCCCGCCCAGTGGAATAGTCTCGCGGGGCGGCGGCGAGGAGCGAATGGGGGTTTCTCCTGTTGGGAAGGTGCTGGACACCCTATTTCCACGGTGGAAAACCCTATGCACCGCCCCCCGGACGCCGCTACCTTCGGGGTGACACGATCTTGCGGATCGAGGGAAAGCATGACTTCGGAACGGAAGCACAGGCTAGTGATTGCTGAGGACCACACCATCCTCCGGGAAGGTTTGAAGGCCCTATTGGCGGCGCGCCCTGATTTGGAAGTAGTTGGCGAAGCCACGGACGGCCGGGAGGCGGTCCGTTGCGCCGAGGAATTGAACCCCGACCTGATGCTGCTTGATCTGTCGATGCCCCGTTCGAACGGATTGGAAGCCCTCAAGGAGATCAAGCGGATCAGTCCCCACACCAAAGTGCTGGTGCTGACGGTGCACAAAACTGAGGATTACGTGTTCACGGCGCTTCAGGGTGGAGCGGATGGCTATGTGCTCAAGGATTCCTCCGCCTCGGAACTGATTCTCGCCGTGCGGAGCGTCCTGAGTGGCGAGCGCTACCTTGGCCCTGCCATCGCCAGCACCGTCGTGTCGGGGTATCTGAGCTCCAAGGATGGCAACACGCTCCGCCCGGGCTTCGATGATCTGTCGACTCGGGAACGGGAGGTCCTGAAGCTCATCGCCGAGGGCTACCGCACCAAGGACATCGCGGAATACCTCTGCATCAGCCCTAAAACGGTGGAAAAGCACCGGGCCAACCTGATGGACCGGCTTCACCTGCGTTCGGTCTCCGCCTTGACCACCTATGCCATTGAAAAGGGTCTGGTGACGAAGTAGACCCTAGCCTTCACCCTCTTCGGGCAAAGGCCACCGGGCGATGATCATGGTGCCTTCCCCGGGCGACGAGGTGAGGATCAGTGAGCCGCCGAACAGCTCGGCCCGTTCCCGCATGGACGCGAGCCCAAAGCCGCCGGCAGTGGTATTCCGCCGGGCTTCGGTGGGGTTGAACCCCACGCCGTTGTCACCGACCAGCAGTTGCAGATCCCCGAGGACCTGCCTCAGCGCCACGGTGATCTTCGAAGCCTGGCTGTATTTGGCGGCGTTGTTCATGGCTTCCTGGAGGATGCGGAAGGTGTTCGTTCTGAGGGCCTCGGGAACTTCGAATTCCTCCACCTCGATCAGGCGCTCCACTTGCATGTGCGGGTAGGTGGCCTGGAATTCGCGGGTGAACCAGGCAATGGTCGCGAGCAGCCCGAGATCATCGAGCGTGGTGGGGCGCAGGGCCATGGAGATGCGGCGCACCTCCTCCACCGCGGCCTGGATCACCGGGACGACCGCCTGCAGGGTCTTCCCTTGCGGCAGCCCAGGGTCACTTCCGTGCTGTTCATCAAGGGCGCGTTCCACCATGAACTTCACGGCGCTGAGCGACTGCCCGATGCTGTCGTGGAGTTCCCTCGCCACCCGCTGGCGCTCGCTCTCCTGGGCAGACATGAGCCGGGCCGACAGGCGATGGAGCGCCTCACGGGAGTCCCGGAGCGCCTGCTCGGCCTTGTGCCGTTCCGTGATGTCCTGGATGTTGCCGAGCAGGGCCGGGCCCCCGCCGTAGCGGATGAGGGCCGTCCGGCCGCTGATCCACCGAATATCGCCCGAGGCGTGGAGGATCCGGCATTCGTAGTCCTGGCTGGCCCCGGTACCCGCGAGTCGCCTCCGCCACATTTCACGGACCATGGGCCAGTCGTCGGCGTGGATGAGATCGGCCACATCCATGCGGGCCAGATCCGTGTCGGAGCGGCCCACCATCTGGAAGAACCGCTGGTTGCCGAAGACGAGCCGCCCATGCAGGTAGATGAAGATTCCCGTAGGGGAGTTCTCCACCACGGTGCTGTATTTCTCCTCGGAATCGCGGATGGCGGCTTCCGCCGACTTCCGGTCCGTGATGTCGATGAAGGTGTAGACGAAGCCAGCCACGGAGCCCTCGGCCCGCCAGATCGGGGAGCAGGTCAGGTAGGCGGGGAAGGAACTACCATCCCGGCGGATGGCTTTGACTTCGCCGTTCCAGCCCTTGACCGCTCCGAAGCTGGACAGGCCGCTCCTCGCGGCTTCCGCGGTGAAGCCGGTGACCTTGGCGAGCGTCTGGTTCCGGACTTCGTCTTCTGTCCAGCCGAACATCCACTCCGCGTACCGGTTCCAGTACAGAATCACGCCGCCCTTGCCGGTCGCCACCACCGCCTGCTGGACCACGGCGAGGATCCGCGCCTGGAACTGGATCCTGGCATCGGCCTTGGTGCGTTCCAGGGCCGATGCGCGGGTCCGCTCCTCGGCATCCTGGCGGAGGAACTCGTTGGTGGCTTCCAGTTCCTTAACGGCCCGTTCCGCATCGGCCTTGGCGAAGAGGTTCTGGGCCATGGGCTTGATCAGCAGGAAGTAGATGGCCGGAGAGGAGACCAGGATCAGGGTTCCTGCGTCCACGAAGGCCATGGTCAGGTGGTCGGTCCCGAACAGGGGTTCCAACTCCACCATGATGGTGAACTCGATGATAACGATGATCGCGCAGACGAGCAGGAAGGACCGGAGGAGGGCCCGCTTGTTCATCAAGGCGCTCAAGCCGGGCCATCGGCCCGGTCGATGCGAGGATGGGGGCAGGGACGGAGGAGGGGTGGCCACGGGGCGCCAGGGACGTGAGCCCGGGTTACCTGAGCTCGATGAGTTCGACTTCGAAGATCAGCGTGGCACCTGGGGGAATGTCCTTGCCGGCTTCGGCGGGGGTGTAACCCAGGGTGGGCGGGATCCGGAGCAGGCGCTTACCGCCTGGCTTCATGGTGGCGATACCCTCGTCCCAACCCTTGATCACGCGACCCACACCCAGGGGGAAGATGGCGGGAAAGCCGCGCTTGCGGGTATCCAGGAAGGGCAGCCCCTTGCCCTTGTTCTCCTCGACCCAACCCAGGGCCTCCACCACACAGGTCTGGCCGGTGCGCGGCGAGGAGCCCTTCCCAGACACCAGGTCGACGATGCCAAGGCCAGTGCCGGTGCTCGACCAGGCTGGCGTCGAGGTGTGGGGCAACCGGCAGCCAGAGACGGCCATGGCCATCAGGCCGATGAGACAGGCGGTACGGGCATGCACGACGATCCTCCAGGTTCTGGGTGAATCGTCAAGGCTACCAGAAGCCGCCGCTGCACAGGACCCGCTATGAGTTCTTGGCCTCGCTGTACATCGCTTCGATTTGTGCGGCATACATCTGGTTGACGACCCGTCGCTTCACTTTGAGCGAGGGGGTCAGCTGCCCGCCTTCCAGTGTCATTTCCTGGTCGAGCAAGGCGATCTTCTTGACGCGTTCGTAGTTGGAAAGGTGCTCGTTGGCCCGCTCCACCCGGCTGCCCACCTTGGCGATGACCTGGGGGTTCTGGAGGAGTTCAGCGTGGGTGGCGAAGTGGATCTTCTTGTAGCCAGCCCAGCGGACCAGGCTGTCGAAGTTGGGGACGATGAGGGCGCTGATGAAATTCCGCTGGTCGCCGATCAGGACGGCCTGGGAGACATACTTGTCGGCCTTGAGGAGGTTCTCGATGGGCTGGGGCGCCACCTTCTTGCCACCGCTGGTGATGATGAGTTCCTTCTTGCGATCGGTGATGTACAGCCGGCCCTGATCGTCCTTGTGGCCGATGTCGCCCGTGTGGAAGTAGCCGTCGGAATCGATCGCCTCCTGGGTCGCCTTCTCGTTGTTCCAGTAGCCCAGCATCACGTTCGGGCCCTGGCAGAGGATCTCGCCGTCCTCGGCGATCTTCACGAAGGGGCGGCCATCGCAGTCCTGGTAGAGGGGCCGGCCCACACAGCCGGGTACAACTTCCCCATAGCGGTTGATCGTGATGACGGGGCTGGTCTCCGTGAGCCCGTAGCCTTCGAGTATCGGCAAGCCGACGATCCAGAAGAACTCCATGATCTTGGCCCCCAGGGGGGCGCCGCCGCTGACGGCCAGGCGCAGGCGGCCACCGAGTTTGGCCGCGATCTTGTCGAAGACCAGCTTGCGGGCGATGCTGTAACAGAAGCCATTCCATCCGCTGGGGGCCTGTCCCCGGTAGAGCTGCGGCGCGACCCTGCGTCCGGCCACCATGGACCAGTGGAAGATCAGGCGTTTGATGGGGCTCGCGGAGGCCACGCCTTCGTAGATGCGGCCGAAAACCTTCTCATAGATGCGGGGCACCGAGGCTATGACCGTGGGCTTGACCTCCATCAGGTCCGCAGCCACGGTATTCACGCTCTCGGCGTAGTAGATGGAGGCGCCGATCTGGAACATGAGGAACTGCCCGGCCATGCGCTCGAAGATGTGCGTCAGGGGAAGGAAGCTCAGGCAGCGGTGCCCCTCTTCCATCTTCACGGCTTCCAGCGAACTCAGCACGTTCGACACCAGGTTGCCGTGGGTGAGCATGGCGCCCTTGGGATCGGCGGTTGTGCCAGAGGTATAGATGAGCGTCAGGAGCTCCGAGGCCTTGCGCTGGTCCCCCCAGCCCCGCACCTCAGGGCGGCGGGACTCCATGGCCTGACCTTCTTCGAGGAGGGTGGACCACTTCACGAGAGTGCGGCCGGTGCCCTCCGGCAGGTCCCCGTCGAACAGGACTGCAACCTCCAGTCCAGGCAATTGCTCCCACTGGGCAAGCACCTTGTCCAATTGGCCCCGGTCCGAGCAGAGCACCCACCGCGACTGGCTGTCCTTGAGGATGAAGGCGGCCTGGGGGGCGTTCAGCGTGGCGTAGACAGTGACATCGGGGAACCCGGCGATGGCGCAGGCGAAATCCGCGATGGCCCACTCCGGGCGGTTCTCGGACATGATCGCCACGCGGTCACCGGGCTTGAGGCCACGGGCGGCCATGGCCAGGGCCAGCCGCTCGACCCGGGCGACCAGTTCGGCATGGGAGATGGGTTCGTAGACTCCGTTCCGTTTCACCGCCAAGGCGTCAGGCAGGTTCCGCTGAACGGCCTGATAGAAAAGCTGGGCAATGGTTTCGATGGGCTGCGCCACAATGACTCCAGACATTCAGGGGATGTGACGGCATGGTAGCAGGGAAGGGCTCAGCACCGCTTGAGGAGGGGATCCAGGCCTTCCATTTCGAGCAGCGGGCCCGGGGCGTATCGCCCCATACCGTGCGGGCGCAAACGGGGGATCTGGGGAAACTCTTCGAGCACGCCCTGCGGGCCAGATGGGAGGACTGGGACATCAGTCCACGCACCCTGCGGGGCTTCGCCCTGGAACTGGGCGACCGGGGACTGGATCCAGCCAGTCAGGCCCGCATCCTTTCCACCGTGCGCGGTTTCTTTAAGTGGATGTGGGAGACGCGGCGGATCGCGAAGAACCCGGCCTCGGGACTCCGGAACCCCAAGCAGATCAAGCGCCTGCCGGCCTTTCTCACGGAGGGCGAGAGCCAGGCCTTGCTGGACCTTCCGCCGGCGGTCGACTTTCCCTCCTCGCGGCTCGCCTGCCTTCTGGAACTCCTCTATGCCTCCGGCCTGCGGGTCTCCGAACTGACCGGGCTGGACCTCCACGATCTCCTCGCCGAGCAACGGACCCTGCGCGTGCTGGGCAAGGGGCGCAAGGAGCGGCTGGTGCCGTACCACGCCCAGGCCGGTGCGATCCTGACGACCTATCTCGGTTTCCGCTCCGCGTATCTCGCCCTCAAGACGCTTCCGCCCAGCCCGGCGGTCTTCCTGAACCAGCGGGGCGGCCGGCTCACGCCCACCAGCGTGCGGACCCTGCTGCGCACGGCGCTGGAGGCGGCCGCCGTCCGTTCGCGCGTCAGTCCCCACGCGCTGCGGCACAGCTTCGCTACGCACCTGCTCAACCGCGGCATGGATCTGCGGGCGATCCAGGAACTGCTGGGCCACGCGAGCCTCAGCACGACCCAGCGCTACACTCATCTGGGGCTCGAGGAACTGGCCCGGACCTACGAAAAGGCCCACCCACGGGCCAAGGCTTGATCCCAGCCGCACCGGAGCCCGCCATGGAAACAGTCATCCCCGTCCCCGTCCCGCCTGCCATCCCGATCCATGGTTCCGCTGCGGTGTTTCCCGTCCGCCGGATCTATTGTGTCGGACGGAACTATGCGGACCACGCCCGCGAAATGGGGGGCGATCCCCACCGGGAACCGCCCTTCTTCTTCGGGAAGCCGCAGGACACGGTGGTTCCCGGGGGCGGCGAAGTCGCCTACCCACCTGCCACGGCAAACCTCCACTACGAGGTGGAACTGGTGGTGGCCCTGGCCAAGGGCGGTCGGGACATTCCGGTCTCCGAGGCGAATGCCTGCATCTACGGCTACGCCGTGGGCATCGATCTGACCCGTCGCGATCTGCAGGCGCAGTCCAAGGACAAGGGCCAGCCCTGGGATACCGCCAAGGGCTTCGACCAGTCCGCCCCGGTGTCGCCGATCACACCCGTTTCGGCCGTCGGACATCTGGAGGCGGGCGCCATCTGGCTGTCGGTGAACGGTGTCGAAAAGCAGCGGGGTAACCTGGGGCAGATGACCTGGGGGGTGCCGGAGGTGATCGCCCACATTTCCACTTTCGTGGCCCTGGCTCCCGGGGACCTCCTCTTCACCGGAACCCCCTCCGGCGTCGGGCCCATCGTCAAGGGCGACCGGGTTCGCTGCGGGATTGATGGGCTTGGCGAACTGGAGATCGTGCTGATCTAACCCTAGTTCCCGCCTGCCTTCTTGAACTGGGCGATGATGTCGTCGACGCTGTCCTTCCGGCTGTCCGCCTCCAGGCTGGTGTCGAAGATGCGGTCCTGCGTGGCCACTTTCCGCTCGGCGAAGCCCTGGTTTCCCAGGTTCGGAGTGCCGATGTTGAAGATCACCAGCAGGCGGTTCAGGCCGCCCTGGAACTGCTTGAGCAGGATCACGACCTTCTCGATCTTCTGTCGTGTGATGTCCTGGAACTGGAGGATGTTCAGGATCTCGAAGGCCTCATCGCTGACTTTCTGTAGGATCTCCTTGGCGGGGGCGAGGTCCACGGTGACGGTCGGCGTCGACACCTGATGGGCGAAGAGGAACTCCAGGACTTCCTGGGCCAGGGCGTTCTGGTCCTCACCGGCGGCGGCGCGATCCAGGAAGCCGGCTACGGCCCCATGCAGGTTGGCCTGGTGTTCTGTGTGTCGTGCGAGCCCATCCTGGCAGGACTGGATGGCCCGAGTCGCATCGTCGGCGGCGGCCATCAGGCTGTCCAGGCGGTTCATGACGTTCTGGGTGGCCTCTTCGGTATCCGTGGTGATCGCATCCAGCTGGGCGGCGAGCTCGGGCACCTGGGTGCTCTGCTGCTTCACGGAAGCGTCCAGCTGCTGGAGATTCAACAGCGTCTGGTTGATGCTCATGACCAGAGCGCCCAGTTCGCCCTTGGCCTCGATATCGATCTTCTGATAGACCCGGCCGTTGGCCATATCCTGGGCGGCCGCTGCCAACCGGTGCAGGCTGGCCTGGGAGTCTCCCTGGAGCTCCTGGCGGAGATCTGAAATGAGCTGTTCGAGGCTCACCAGCCGACTGTCGAGCCGTTCCCGTCGGGCCTGGAAATCGGCCACCAGATTATCGGGACTCCCGGCCTGGAGCTCAGGGCTGCCGCCGAGGGGCTGATCTTCGGGGGCTTCGGTCATGGCAACTCCTGGAACGCCGTCAGGGCGCGGGTCTTACCTTCACATGGGATCCTTCGGCCAGGCCCCAGGCCTGCATGAGTTCCCGGGGAATGGCGAGGTGCTGATCGGCGAAACCGGCCACGAACTCCACCCGCTCCACGGCAGGTCCGTTGGGCCAGATGACGCGAAGGTTGCGGACGCCCTGGCGGTAGGGGCCGAGGGTGGACCAGGACGTCTCGAGGGCCTTGGGCAGTTCCAGATGGCCACCCTTCTTGAACAGGCCGGTCTTCAGTGCGACGACTTTCACGAGGGCATCCGGCTCGAGAATCTCGAGGCGGCCCGCGTCCTTCAGAATGGCGGCGGCCTGGCGGACGGCCACATCGTGCTGCCCGGAGGCGGTCATCACATCCTGAAAATCCCGGTACCCGTCGAAGAAGGGCAGGATCCGCCGTTCCTCGGCGAAGAGCTTGATGCCCTCGAGCAACTGGGGGGCCGGCAGGGTGGGCCAGGGCACGGAGGTCAACCGGGGGAAGATCGTATTCAGGCGCCGGCGGCTGTCCTGCAGCCGGGCCGAATCCATGAGCAGATCGGGCACTGTGCGACGGATGGAAACCGGAATCTGAACCTGGGTGGTCAGGAACTCGAAGTGGCCGGAAACCCACTCCAGGATCTCGAAGGCCGCCGGTTCCCCGCGTGCCGACAGGGTTTCGGCGTGGATCACCTCGCCGTTGGAGAAATACAGCACGCCACTGAGCTTTCCGGAATTCACCTGGAGCATCCCAGTCTTGCGATTGACGTGCAGCAGCTGAGCCACATCCATGAGGGAGATGCTCTCCAGGGCCCCACGCAGGTTGCTCATGCCTGATCTCCACCGGAGCCAAGCAACTCCTCGAGCAGGACGCGGACCCTCTCCCGGTTCACGGGTTTCACGGCGAAGATGTCGGGGCCGCAGCGAAGCCCCTGCGACCAGGCTCGTTCGCCATCGAAACCCGTCAGGAGGACGACCTTGATGCCTTGGCACTCCGGATCGTCCTTGATGGAATGGCAGAGGGCCGTTCCGCTTTCGCCAGGCATCAAGACATCCAGGAAAATGAGATCCACTTTCTCCCTGGCCAGCGCCTGCCGGGCAAAGGTGGCATCCGCGGCTTCGAGCACCCGGTGCCCTTCCAGCTGGATGAATTCCCGCATGACTTCCCGGACGCAGGGATCGTCGTCCACCACCAGCACGGTGCTCATGGCCGGGCCTCACTCATGGCCGTGAGCATTTCTTCGACGGCCCGCTCCAGGCCCACGATGACCGCCCGGCCGATGAGGCTGTGGCCGATGTTCAGTTCCTCGATCTCGGGGATGGCCGCGACGGGGCCCACATTCTGCAGATTCAAGCCATGGCCGGCGAGCACCCGGAGGCCCAGGCGGCTGGCCAGCCGGGCCGCGTCACGCAAGCGTCCCATTTCAAGGGAGGCATCCGAATCCAGGGGAAGGTCGCTGTAGGTGCCGGTGTTCAGTTCCACCGCATCGGCTTCCAGCTTGGCGGCCATCTTGATCTGGTCGAGCACGGGGTCCACGAAGAGGCTGACCCGCACGCCAGCACTACGCAGTTCCCGCACCACCGGCTTCAGCATGCCCTGGAGGAAGATGGCATCCAGCCCACCCTGGGTGGTGAGTTCCTCCCGGCTTTCGGGTACCAGCGTCACCCAGGTGGGCTTGGAGGGGATGACGGCCTCGAGCGCCTCCGCCGAGGCGGCGCACTCCACATTGAGAGGCAGGACGAGCACTTCCTTGAGGACCCGGAGATCCCGCTCCTGGATGTGCCGCCGGTCGCTGCGCAGATGGACCGTGATGCCATGGGCGCCAGCGCTCTGGGCCAGCAGGGCCGCAGCCACCGGTTCCGGTTCATGCCCGCCACGGGCCTGCCGGAGGGTGGCCACATGGTCGACGTTCACACCAAGCCTGAGGTTCAATGCGGGCTCCATGGACTGATTCACCTTAGCTTATCCTCTGACTGATCCCATCGGCAGGAAGGATGGCCAGGGCGAGATTTGATAAAAGAGTTGCAACACTCATTTGAAACGATGATCCTGGCTTCATGGTTGGCCGCAAACCTTTTCCCGCCCTGTTTCTCGCCCATGGCTCCCCCATGCTTGCCCTGGACGGTGAGGCCTGGGGTGAGGCTGTCGCGGCGCTGGGGCTGGCGTTGCCCCGGCCGCGGGCCATCCTGGTTTGCTCGGCCCACTGGGAGGAGGCGGGGCCCTTCCGGCTTACCTCGGCAGAGGCTCCCGGCGTCCTGCATGATTTCGGAGGCTTTCCGGAGGCCGTGTACTCCCTGGGTTATCCAGCGCCTGGCTTGCCTGGCCTCGCCACCGAAGCCGCAGCGCTTTTGCGCCAGGCCGGGCTGGAGGCCATGCTGGATCCGGCGCGGGCCCTCGATCACGGGGCCTGGGTGCCCCTGCGGTATCTGGCACCCGAGGCGAAGGTGCCCGTGGTGCAGTTGTCACTGCCCCGGCCACGGACGCCGGAGCTCCTGTGGGCAGCGGGCAGGGCCCTCGCCCCGCTCCGGCAAAGCGGTGTTCTGATCCTCGGCAGCGGTGGCATCGTGCACAACCTCCGGCGCCTGGATTGGGAAGGCGCCTCGGGGCCGGAACCCTGGGCTTCGGCCTTCGAAGGCTGGATCCGCGAACGGCTGGCCGCCGGTGATGCAAGGGCCCTGATGGAATGGCGGCAGGCGCCGGGCGCTATGGAGTCGGTACCCACCTCCGAGCACCTGGACCCCCTCTTCGTGGCCATGGGCGCGGCCGGTGGTCCGCCGGAAACGCTCTTCGACGGTTGGCAGCTGGGCAACCTCAGCCTGTCGAGCTACCTGTTCCGCTGACGCTCAGGCTTCGGCCCGCTTCATGCTCCGCAGGGCGATGGTCCAGATGAGGGCCGTGAGGCCCAGCAGCTTCAGCGCTTCGGGCCAGAAGGCCTCGAGCCCCACGCCCCGCAACACGATGGCGCGGATGATGATGATGAAGTGGGTGAGCGGCATGAGTTCACCGATCAGGAAGAAGGGCAGCGGCATCCCCTCCCGGGGGAAGATGTATCCGCTGAGGAACACGAAGGGCAGGATGGTCAGCATGCTCATCTGGGCACTCTGGCCTTGATTCTGGGCGGCGGTGGAGATGCGGATGCCGATGCCGAGCATGGGGACGATGAACAGTCCGGCCATGGCGTAGAGCAGCAGGACGGAACCGGCCACCGGCACCTGGAAGAAGACATGGGCCGCGCCGAACAGCACGGTCAGCTGGGCATAGGCCATGACCACAACCGGAATCACCTTGCCCGCGAACAGTTCCATGGGCGTCACGGGTGTCACCAGCACCTGATCCAGGGTGCCCCGCTCCTTTTCCCGCACGATGGCGTTGGCCGCGAACATGATGCAGGTCATGGAAAGGATGACGCCCACCAGCCCCGGCACGATGAAGGTGGGGCTGCGGAGGTCGGGGTTGTACCAGGGCCGGATGCGCACTTCGACGGGCATCACCGGTTTCGCCGCGCCGCCGAAGCCCATGCGGTCGTACAGCAGTCGTGTGTTGCGGAGCTGGCCGACGCCCGCGGCGGTGGACATGGCGCTGCCCGCCGTGGTGGGGCTGGAGCCATCCACGATGATCATGACTTCGCCAGTCTGCCCCGAGCGGATCTGGCGGGCGTAGTCGGGCGGGAACCAGACGCCGACCTGGGCTTTCCCGCGATCGATGGCCGACCGCAGAGCGGCCTCGGAACTGACCTGGACCTTCACGTCGAAGTACTGCGTGGCCACGAGTCCATCCACGAACCCCCGGCTCTCCTGGCTCCGGGATTCATCCAGGATGACCGCTGGCATGTGCTTCACGTCGTAGTTGATGGCGAGCCCGAAGATGACGAGCTGCATGAGTGGCATCCCCAGCGTGAAGGCCAAGGTCAGGCGGTCCCGGCGGAGTTGGAGAAACTCCTTCCAGACCAGGGCTTTGATGCGATTCCACATGGCTGAACCTCAGGCGGTGCGGGAGCGTTGGACCAGCTCCACGAACAGGTCTTCGAGGGAGGGTGGTTCGGGGGGCAGGGCTTCGAAGGTGCACCCTTCCTGGCGAAGTTGGGCGAGCAGATCCGCGGGATCGAGCCCGCTGAGCAGAGACAGGCGGACGCTGCGCCCCATCAATTCAGCTGCCAGGACCTCGGGATGGGCGCGGGCGGCGAGCTGGAGTTCCCGGAAGTGGCTGGTGCGCAGTTCGAGCACCTGCCGGCCCAGCGCTTCCTTCAGGTCCCGGGGCCGGCCGTAGGCCATGAGGTTGCCGCCGAGAATGAAGGCGAGGCGGTCGCACTGATCGGCCTCGCCGAGATTATGGGTGGTGACGAGGATGCTCATGCCCTCGGCCACGAGTTCATCCATGGCCTCCCAGAAGAGGCGGCGACGCAGGGGATCCACGCCGCTCGTGGGCTCGTCGAGGAAGAGGATCTCGGGGCGGTGCAGGGTGGCCGCGGCCAGGGCCACGCGCTGCCGTTCGCCGGTGGAAAGGGCCGACACCAGCAGATCCCGCTGGTCCCAGACCTGCATTTCGCGCAGCCGGAATTCCACTTCGGAAACGAGCTGCTGGCCTTCGAGTCCGTAGAGTCCGCCGAAAAAGCGCAGGTTCTCGGCCACGGTGAGATCGATCAGGAGACTCGACTTCTGGCTCATGTAGCCCATGCGGCCCCGCAGCTGATCAGCCTCGGCGAAGAGGTCCCGGCCCAGGGCGCGGGCCACTCCGGCGCTGGGCGCCAGCACCCCGCAGAGCATGCGGATGGTGGTACTCTTGCCGGCGCCGTTGGGGCCCAGAAACCCGAAGATCTCGCCGGGTTGGATCTCGAAGCTGAGGTCGGAGACGGCGGTGAAGCCACCGAAGCGGCGCGTGAGGCCACGGACTTCCAGGACCGGCTCAGGCATGCCCGCCTCCAGTCGTGGCGAGGGCGTGCAGAAAGACATCCTCCAGGTTCGCCTCCGCAAGCCGCACCTGCTCCACGCCCGGAAGGGCTGCCAGCTTGGCTCTGAGTGGGGTTGGATCCTGGTCGGGAAAACGGGCCCGGAGGATCTCGCCTTCCGCGAAGAGATCCAGGGGGCCAAGGGCAGCAATGGCCTTCTGGACCTCCCGGCGGTGCGGGCTGACGATGCGGAAGACCAGGCCCGGCAGGCTCCGGCGGAAGGAGGCAAGATCCCCCTCTTCGAGAACGCGGCCTTCATGCATTAAGAGCATCCGGTGGGCGTACTCGGCTTCATCCATGTAGGGGGTCGAGAAGAGGATCGCCACGCCCTCGTCGTGGACGGTGTGGAGCAGTTCCCAGAATTCGCGGCGGCTGACGGGATCCACGCCGGTGGTCGGCTCGTCCAGCAGCAGCAGCCGGGGCGCCGTCAGCAGGGCCGCGCAGAGGGAGAGCTTCTGCTTCATGCCGCCCGAAAGCGCGCCGGAGAGCCGGTCCCGGAAGGACGCCAGGTCAACGGATTCGAGCAGCTGCGCGATTCTGTCTCCGGCCTTGGCCAGGCCATAGAGTCCGGCCTGGAGGTTCATGTTCTCCCCGACGGTGAGGTCGGGCGAGAGGCTGAAGGTCTGGGGGACATAGCTGATGCCCTGCCGATCCAGGTGGCGCTGCAGCGTGCCGCCGGTGGGCCTCTGCAGCCCGGCCAGCATCCGGAACGTGGTGGTCTTGCCCGCCCCATCGGGGCCGATGAGGCCGACCAGTTCGCCTTCGGACAAGGTGAGGTCCAGGCCCTGCACGGCCACCTTTGGCCCAAACTGACAGGCGAGGGCGTGTGCCTCCAGGAGGATCATTTCGGCAAAGGCTCCAGGCGGACATCCACCGCCATCCCAGGGATCAAGCCCTTGTCCCAGCCCCGGGCCAGGTTCACCCGGGCGGGGTAGACCAGGTTCACGCGCTCTTCGCGGCTTTCCACCATCTTCGGCGTGAATTCCGATTCCGAGCCGACCTCGTCCAGAGTGGCCGCCAGGCTGCGCTTGTCCGCCAGCAACACCGTCACGGGAGCGCCGAGGCGCACCTGGGCCTGTATGGACTGGGGCAGATAGATCCGTACCCAGAGTTGGTCGAGACGGGCCAAGGTGACCACCGGCTGGCCGGCTGTGAGCACGCTCCCGGGTTCCCGCAAGCGATGCGTGACGATGCCATCAAAGGGCGCGCGAACCTCGGTGAAGCCGGCCTGGACGCGGCTCTGCTGGAGCACGGCCCGGGCCCTCCGGGCTTCGGCCTGGCCCCCTTGCCGCTGTTCGATGCGGGCCCCGGCCCGCAACTCGGCCAAAGCCTTGGCTTGGAGGTTCAGGGCGGCGGCAGCCCGGTCCCGCTCGGCGACCGACCGATCCAGCTCGGCCTGGGACAGCACCTTGTCACCCATCAGCCGGGTGGTGCGCAGGAGGTTCTCTTCGGCGAGCTTGAGGGCCGCCTGGGCATCGCGTTCCCGGGCCTGACCTTGGGCGATCTGCTCGGCCCGGGTGCCGCGATCCAGTTCCAGGCGCTTGGCGTCGGCGCTGTCAAAGCCTGCCTGGTCGCGGAGGACCGCGGCATCCAGTTCCTCCGCGGCGACCCGGGCCAGCAGATCACCGGCTTTGACGCGCTGGCCCTCTCGGACATTCAGTTCCACGAGCCGCCCGCCGGCACGGGGGCCGAGGTCCGTGAGATAGGCTTCCACGCGTCCGTTGAACAGGGGCCGGGTATCCCGATGACAGGCGATCAGCAGGAGGGGGAGCAGGAACAGGGCCTTGCGCATGGAGAACCTCTCAGGGGGCGGGATCGGGCAGGGGCGGCAACGGCGTGGACGGTTCGAGGGCTACGCCCCGCCAGAAGAGATCGAGCCAGGCGCGCATGCCGGTCAGGACGGCCTCCTCCGCGGGCAGATTCATGAGCCGGGGCAGTACCGCCGGCAGCACATCCAGAATCTCGAGTTGCATCTTCACCAGGAAGAAGGTGGCCAGGAGGGGCTGCAGGTCCGGCCGTAGCTCCCCACGGGCGATGCCCTGATCGAAGATCTGGCGGATACAGGTCGTGATGGGTCGGATCTGATCCTCGATGAGGTGGGTGAGGCCCTCGGCGCCGCGCACGATCTCGCCCCGGATCAGGGACCTGATGCCCGGATCGTCCTTCAGGTTGCGGTGGTAGATGAGGAGTACTTCCCAGAGCCGCAGGGGCGTGGGCCGCCGATCGCTGGCATCCGCGAGCCGCTCCACTTCGCGCAGGATGGCGGGGAAGCGCCGGATGAGCAGGGCCTTGAACAGGGCCTCCTTGCTCTCGAAGTGGTAGTAGATCAGCGCGGGATCGCAGCCCGCCCGGCGGGCGATGGCCCTGAGACTGGCAGCCCGGAGCCCCTCGTCGGCGAACACAGCCTGGGCCGCATCCAGCAACTGGTCGGGATCCACCTTGGTGGGTTTGGGACCCCGAGAACGGGAGGTCAGCGAAAGGGGCATGGGGATCCAATTCAACGAGTGTTGAATCATGTGATCTTGGCTTCCCTGGCGCAAGAAGGAATTTCATTGTGTGTGGAAATACCCTGAACCCAAGAAAAAACCCCCGGAACCGGGGGTTTTCCTTGGGTTGGGTCCAGCGCTACTCGCTGGAGATGGGGACCACCGTCGTGTCCTCGATGGTGATGACCTCGGCTTCCTCGAAGGCGATGCGGTTCTCTTCGACCTCGGCCACGGCCACCTGGCCCCAGAAGGAGGCCAGCTTGGGGGCATCCTGGGCCTGGCCGTGTTTGTTCACGGGCACGACGACTTCCACCTTGGGGAAGGCGCCGCGCTGAAGCTGCTCACAGCGCTTGCCCGCCACGACGACGAAGCGGTACTTGTTGGCGATTTCATCCGGGACGCGGACGATGGTGCGCTGGGTCATGGGGCACTCCGAACCAGGAAGCATAGCATCTGAAGTGGCTTGCGGCAATGCCTGGAGTAGGATGAGGGCTTCCTGGAGTTTCCAGATGCAGATCATCCTCGGCATCACCGGCGGCGTGGCGGCCTACAAATCGGCTGAACTGGCGCGGCTGCTGGCCAATCAGGGCCATCGCGTGCGCTGCATCCTCACCGAGGCGGGGGCCCGGTTCATCACCCCCCTCACCCTAGTCAGCCTGACCGGCGAACCCTGCTACGGCGCCAACCCGGACCAGGGTGAGTGGCGGGCCAGCCCCAGCATTGAGCACATCGAACTGGCCCGCTGGGCGGACCTGGTGGCAGTGGTGCCTGCCACGGCGAACATCCTTGGCAAGGCCGCCAACGGCCTCGCCAGCGATCTGCTCAGCACCTTGCTGCTGGCCACCCGCGCGGCGGTGCTTTGGGCCCCCGCGATGAACACCGGCATGTGGGAGCATCCCGCCGTGCAGGCCAATCTGGCACGGCTGCGGTCCTTCGGCCACGCCGTGGTGGAGCCCGGCGAGGGTGTCCTGGCCTGTGGGGAGGAAGGGTCGGGCAAGCTGGCCGAAGTGGCCGCCATCGCCGAGGCCATCCAACTGCATGGCACGCCCAAACTGCCCGCTCTGAACGGGCGCCGGGTGCTCATCACCTCGGGCCCCACGCGGGAGGACCTGGATCCGGTCCGCACCCTAACCAACCGCAGCACCGGCGCCATGGGCATCGAACTGGCCCGGGCGTTCCGGGATGTGGGCGCCAAGGTCCAACTGGTGCTGGGCGGGGACCTGCCCGCGCCCTGGGGGGTGGAGACCATCCGCATCCGCAGCGCCGAGGAGATGCTGGCGGCCTGCAAAGCCCGCTGGGTGGATTCGGAGGGACTGGTGGCCGCTGCCGCCGTGGCCGATCAGCGGCCTGAAAGTCCAGCCCCGGAGAAAGTGAAAAAGAGAGATGGGGCCGAGACCATGGTGCTGGTGCGGACGCCGGACATCCTGGCGGACCTCGCCTCCTCCCGGCGCCCGGATCAGTGGGTGCTCGGGTTCGCGGCCGAAAGCGAGAAGCACCTGGAGCAGGCCAGCGCCAAGCTCAAGAAGAAGGGCCTGGATGCGGTGCTGGTCAACGATGTTCAGGGTGGCCGGGCCTTCGGAGTCCAGGCCAATACGCTGACGCCGGTCACGGCCCAGGGTGCGCATCCGCCGATCGGCCCCCTGCCGAAAGATCAGTTGGCCCGTGGCGTCGTGCAGTGGTGGGCGCACCGCCTGGAAGCCATTGAGAGCGGCCGCTAGGCCGTTCCCGGGGCCCAAGGCCCACAGCCTACCTGCCGCCTCGCCTCAAAGCACCGGATCCAGCCAGGGCAGCACTTCGCTTGGGCGGCCGGCCACGTTGCCCAGCCGAACGGCCACGATGACAAGCCACCCCTGGGGTCGCTGGAGTGACTTCAGATCCATGACCAGTGTCTGGCCGGGGCCCGGCAGATCGGGACGCCGCCGCTCCAGCACCACTTCGCCCCGGCTGAAGACTTCCTCGGCGGTGGGTTTGGCGATGCCCAGGGGCAGGTAGAGCACCCGCACGAGTTCGACGCCCACCAGCGGATCGGTCTTCACATCCCGGGACGGCAGAACCAGACGGACTTTCCGCAGTCCCTCGAGGTGCACTTCCATCGCCTGGGCCGCGGCGCGGGGCCGGGGGATGGGATCCCCCTTCCGCCCACAGCCGATGGTCAGGAGGCTTAGGGTGATGGCGAGCAGGGGGTTTGCTAGTCTGAGGGAACACATCGCACCCATCATGCCCGATTCCGAGGTCCACCCATGCCTGTGACCAAGATCCTGATTGCCAATAGGGGGGAAATCGCGATCCGCGTGATCCGCACCTGCCGCGAGATGGGCATTCCCACCGTGGCGGTGTATTCCGAAGCCGACCGGGGAGCCCTGCATGTGCGCATGGCGGATGAGGCCTACTGCATCGGCCCGGCGCCGGCCCGGGAGAGCTATCTGGTGCTGGGAAAACTCCTGGAGGTATGCCGGCGCAGCGGCGCCGATGCGGTGCATCCCGGCTATGGGTTCCTATCCGAGAACGCCGAGGCCGCGCGCGCTTTCGAGGCCGCTGGCATCACCTTCATCGGGCCCCGGCCGGAATCCATCGTGAGCATGGGCTCCAAGACCGCCGCCCGGGTCGTGGCCATCGCCGCGGGGTGTCCCGTGGTGCCGGGCATCCAGGAAACCATGGCCGACGAGGCCCTGCTGGTGGCCTCCCAGAAGATCGGCTTCCCCGTGATGCTGAAGGCCGCCATGGGCGGCGGCGGCAAGGGCATGCGCCTGGTCCACAAGCCCGAGGAGTTCACCTCGGCCCTGGCCCGCGCCCGGGGCGAGGCCCTGTCCTCCTTCGGCGATGACAGCGTCTATGTGGAGAAGGCCATCGTCCAACCCCGCCACATCGAGATCCAGATTTTCGGCGATACCCACGGCAACCATGTGTACCTGCACGAACGGGAATGCTCCGTCCAGCGGCGCCACCAGAAGGTGATCGAGGAGGCACCCAGTCCGCATGTGACCCCAGAGATGCGGAAGGCCATGGGAGAGGCGGCCCTGAAGGTGGCCAAGGCTGTGGACTATGTGGGCGCGGGCACCGTGGAGTTCCTGGCGGACGCCGACCGCAATTTCTACTTTCTGGAATTGAACACCCGCCTCCAGGTGGAGCACCCCGTCACTGAATGGATCACGGGCCTGGATCTGGTGAAGTGGCAGATCCTGGTGGCCAGGGGCGAAAAGCTGCCCATGACCCAGCAGGAGATCCCCCTCAACGGCTGGTCCATCGAATGCCGCATCTATGCCGAGGATCCGGACAGGAACTTCATGCCAAGTCCCGGCAGGATCACCTTTCTCCGCACTCCCAGCGGCCGCAATGTGCGCGATGACAGTGGCGTCTACGAGGGTGCCGAGGTGCCGATGTTCTACGACCCCATGATCAGCAAGCTGAGCACCTGGGGGCCCACCCGCCTGGAAGCCATCGAGCGCATGCGCGTAGCCCTCGGGGAGTACCGCATCGGCGGCATCCGCCACAACATCGCCTTCCATGAGGCACTGATGGAGCATGAGCCCTTTCGTGCAGGCGCCCTGCACACCGGCATGCTCGACAAGCCCTTCTGGAAGAAGAAAGGGCAGGGGCCCGATTTGAAATTCGCCGTGGCCGCGGCTCTGCTGCACGAACTTGAAACCGAGCAGCGCCGCGCCGCCCAGCCGGTCGGCACCGACGAAGGCAGTCCGGATGCCTGGAAGCGCTGGGGCCGGTTCAACCGTATTTAGCTGAGGACGACCTATGCGACGCACGCTTCTGCTCGGCAAGGATTCGCAGGATGTGGAACTCCTCCATCAGGACGGCGTCACCACGCTGGTCTGGGAAGGGGCAAGCCACCCCATTGACATCCTTGAACTGGAATCCGGCTGCTATTCGATTCTGATGGAGGGCCGTTCCGTGGAGGTCCGCCTCGATGCCGCCAAGTCTCCGGACCCGGACACCCACGCCTACCGCGCCATGCTGTACGACGGGGCCTACGAGTTCGCCCTGGTGGATCCCCGTCGGGCCCTGCTGGTGGGTTCCGGCGCGGCCGGGGCTGGCGGAGGCGTGCTGTCCTCACCCATGCCCGGCAAGGTCGTGAAACTGCTCGTCCAAGTGGGTGACACCGTCCAGGAAGGCCAAACCCTCCTCGTCATGGAGGCGATGAAGATGCAGAACGAACTGAAGTCCAGCACCACCGGTACCGTCACGATCGTGCATGTCCAGGAGGGTGCCACCGTGGAGACCGGGGCCTCCCTCATCACGGTGGTGGCGCCCGAGGCCTGAACAGGAGGCCTTGTCTGTTTCTACCGGGTGAACATGGCTGGGCAAGGCACCGTGAATCTAAATGAATAGCCGGGCTGCTCGTTTTGAATATCTGTTCTAACGATCAAATAAATACCAGCCACTTCCTTGGAACCTAGTGTGTTCATAGTGAAATGGGAGTTCTGATTTTCATAATTTTGGTTGAATGCGAGTGGCCACTTGAAATATCGTTGTGACATATGTCACATATCGATTTTCCGGAGGCAATGATGAATCGAACCCTGTTGTTCCTGCTTGCAGGGACCGCTCTGACCCTTTCTGCCCAGCAGGGAACGGCCTGGGTGGCTGGCCACCTTGGTCAGACGATGTTCGACAAGGACAAGAACTTCCCCCTCACCTTCGAGTTGAAGGACCAGATCCACTACGGCCTGGGCGTCGGCCATTGGTACAGCGATCGCTGGGGCCTCGACCTGCGGGCCCTGAAGCAGGACTTGAAGGCCGACAAGATCCCGGGTGCGCCCTCGGGGGATGAAACGCACCTGCTGCTTTCAGCCTTGTACAACCTCCGACCCGGCGCCGACAACTGGTACCCGTACCTGGCTGCCGGCCTCGGCGGAACGAGCGTGAGCAAGGCCTATTTCCCCAGCGCCAAGGACACCACCCGCTTCAACTACCACGCGGGGCTCGGTCTCATGGGCAAGCCCGCCGAGAACTTCCTGTTGGACCTGAGCGCCAAGGCCGTGAGCGTGGAACTGCCCAAGTCCCGGATGGAATACCTGGTCACGCTGGGCCTCGGTTACACCTGGGGCAGCGGTCGGAAGACTGCCCCCGCCCCCGCACCGGCACCTGCCTTCGTCATGCCGGAGCCCAAGCCCGCGCCCATGCCGGTCGCTCCTCTCCCGCCCCCGCCCCCGCCACCGGCTCCCGAGCCGCCGAAGGAGATCGCGAAGCCTGTGCCGCCTCCTCCCCCACCCCCGGCGAGGATCGTACTGGATGAAGCCGTCCTCCACTTCGCCAATAACAAGGCCGAGTTGGGCGCCGACGCCACCGCCGCCATCCAGAAGGTGGCCGATGGTCTGAAGGCATACAAGGGTGACTACTCGCTTGAGGTCAACGGCCACACCTCCTCCCTCGGCGGCAAGGCCCTGAACAAGGCCCTGGCCAAGCGCCGCGCAGATGCGGTGGCTAAGGTCCTGGTGGATGCGGGCATTCCCGCCGCCAAGGTCAGCACCGTGGGCGTGGGCCCCGATAAGCCCATCGCCGACAACGCCACGAAGGAAGGCCAGGCCAAGAACCGTCGCGTGGAAATCGATGTCAAGGTGAACGACGGCAAGACCGAGGTCCGCAAGACCGAAACCGGTGTTGTCGATGCCCCGGCACCCGCGCCCAAGAAACCTGCGAAGAAGGCCGCCAAGTAGGTCTGCTCATGACCGGCGGGGGCCCCGCGGCCCCGGCCGCCTCTGTCCCGGAGAAACACCATGTCCATGAAAGACGAGTTCAAGGCTTTCGTCATGAAAGGCAATGTCATCGACCTGGCTGTCGCCGTGGTCGTCGGCGGCGCGTTCGGCAAGATCATCACCGCCTTCGTGGATGGCATCGTCATGCCCCTGGTGACCTATGTGCTGCCCGCGAACATCAAGTGGGAAGAATGGGTCCTCGGCAAGTTCCGGATCGGAGCGGTGCTTGGCGCCATGGTGAATTTCCTGATCATTGCCCTGGTGATCTTCCTGGTGCTGATCAAGCTCCTGGGCAAGTTCATCAAGAAGGAGGCGGCCCCAGTCGTCCCCACCACCAAGGACTGCCCGGCCTGCCTGGAGCCGGTGCCCCTCAAGGCCACCCGCTGCAAGCACTGCACCAGCCAGCTCTGATCGGTCTGCATCCACGGACCGGGCCTCCGGGCCCTTTCGCTTGTGAGTGCAGGGCCTCCGTGGTGAACTGAAGGTTCAACCACGGGAGCGCTTGGGTGCGCTCCCCCGACGCACGAGGGCGCCGATGAGCGAGCAAGCTCCGGTCAAGAAATATTCGGTTTTCCTGCCGAAGACAGATTTTCCGATGAAGGCGGATCTGCCACAGCGCGAACCGAAGCGGCTGGAGCGCTGGAAGGCCGAAGGCCTTTACGCTCGCGTCGAGGCCAAGCGGAAGGCTGACAACGCGGCGGGGCTTGGGAAGGGGCGCGAGGTGCTGCATGACGGCCCGCCGTACGCCAATGGCGCCATCCACATGGGGCATGCCCTGAACAAGATCCTCAAGGATGTGGTGGTGAAGTCGCGCTGGATGGAGGGCTACGAATCGCCCTATGTCCCCGGCTGGGACTGCCATGGCCTGCCCATTGAGCACGCCGTCGAAAAGGATCTGGGCCCCAAGCGCCGCGAGCTGAGCCGCGCCGAGTTCCTGCAGAAATGCCGCGTCTACGCGCAGAAGTGGATCGACACCCAGCGCACCGCCTTCCAGCGGCTGGGCGTGCTGGGCGCCTGGGAGCGGCCCTATGTGACCATGGACCCCGGCTACGAAGCGGAGACCGTGCGCCATCTGGCCAAGCTCTTCGAGAGCGGTTCGGTCACCCGCAAGCTGAAGGTCGTCCACTGGAGCTACGGCGCCCGCACCGCCCTGGCGGAAGCGGAAGTCGAGTACGCGGACAGGACCAGCCCGGCCATCACCGTGGCCTTTCCCGTGGCCGATACCGAGGCCAGGCGCCTGGAACTGCCCACGCCGCTCTTCGTTCCGATCTGGACCACCACGCCCTGGACCCTGCCCAGCAACCTGGCGGTGGCCATGCATCCTGATCTGGACTACGCCGTGGTCAGCGGCGATGACCGCCACTACCTCGTGGCCGTCACGCTGCGGGAGGATTTCGCGAAGAAATTGGGCGTGGCTCTGCACACGGTGGAGATCCGCCAGGGCAAGGCGTTCCAGACGCTCGTTGCCCGGCATCCCTGGATCGATCGGGAAAGCCCCGTGCTGCTGGCGGATTACGTTGTTGCGGATACCGGCACGGGTCTCGTCCACACGGCGCCCGACCACGGCGTGGATGACTTCAATCTGGCCCACCATCTGGGCCTGCTCCAGCTGGTCGGTCAGGACGGCAAGTTCGTTCCGGCCGTCAACGATCCCGAGTTGGAAGGGAAGAACATCTTCGACGCCAACCCCCTGGTGGTGGAGCGTCTGCAGCGGGAAGGGCGCCTGCTCCATGAAGAATCCCTGACCCACAGCTACCCCCACTGCTGGCGCACCCGGACGCCCATCCTCTTCCGCGCCACCGAGCAGTGGTTCATCACCATGGATTCGGAACTGGCCGGGAAGGGCCGCAGCCTGCGCGAACTCGGCCTCGAAGGCGTCGAGCAGACCCAGTGGATTCCGGCCCAAGGGCAGAACCGCATCCACGCCATGATCGCGGGCCGCCCCGACTGGTGCATCAGCCGCCAGCGCGCCTGGGGCACACCCATCACGGTGCTGCGCTGCGAGGCCTGCGGCGAACCCCTGGTGGCCGATTCCATTTTCGAGACCGCCGCGGCCGCCATCGAAAAAGGCGGCATCGAAGCCTGGGGCGAGCTTCCGGTCGAGCAGTTGCTCCCCGCCGGGGCCAAGTGCACCTGCGGTTCGGTCACTTTCCAGAAGGAGACGGACATCCTCGATGTCTGGATCGATTCCGGCGTCAGCGCCTCGGTCGTGTGCCATTCGCATCCCGAATTGAGCCCGGCGGACTATGGGAATTTCATCTACCTAGAGGGCTCGGATCAGCACCGCGGCTGGTTCCACAGCTCCCTGCTCTTCAATCTGGCCGCCACGGGCACCAAGCCCTACAAGCAGGTCGTTACGCACGGCTTCGTGCTGGATGGCAAGGGCCAGAAGATGTCCAAGAGCCTGGGCAATGTCATCACGCCGGAGGAGATCCTCAAGACGCTCGGGGCCGACATCCTGCGCTGGTGGGCCGCCAGCTGCGACTACAGCGAAGACATCCGCATCTCCAGGGAGATCCTCGATCGCAGCGCGGACGCCTACCGCAAGATCCGCAACACCCTGCGGTTCCTGCTGGGGGCACTGGCCGATTTCGACCCCGCGAAGGACGCCGTGGCCCCCGCCGAGCTCGCACCTCTGGATCGCTGGGTGCTGGGCGCCTTCGCCCGCACGGCCCAGGAAGCGCAGGATGCCTACACGCGGTTCGAGTTCCATCGTGCCACCCAGGCCATCCACGGGTTCTGCCAGCTGGACCTTTCGGGCCGCTACTTCGAGATCATCAAGGATCGTCTCTACTGCGATGCCCTGGATTCGGCGCGTCGTCGCAGCTGCCGGCAGGCGTGCTGGGAGTTGGCAAAGGGCCTCTGCACGCTGTTGGCCCCGGTCATGAGCTTCACCGCCGACGAAGCCTGGGAGCAGATCCCAGGTTGTGAGGGGAGCGTTCACGAGCAGCGGTTCCCCATGCTCGGCGTCTGCGACGCCGAGATGAAATGGGAAAGGCTGTGGGAAGTACGGGGGGCTGTTCAGGCGGCTATGGAGCCGCTGCGGGCTGCGAAGGTGGTCGGAACGAGCCTGGATGCGGCCGTCGAGATCACTCTGCCGGACCAAGCTGAGTGGGGTCTGTTGGACGGGATCGGCGAATCCCTCGACGACCTTCTCGTTGTCTCTTCTATCGCCAGGATCGTAGATCCTGGCGCCAGTGACGCTCCCATCGTCACAGTCAACCCCCACGCCGGCGAGAAGTGCCCCCGCTGCTGGAATCGCAAGGGTGGCCAGGGCCAGGGCGAAGACGCGGCCCTCTGCTCCCGCTGCGCTGCGGTGGTGGCCTAGTGCGACGACTGCTCTGGTTGTTGCTCCCTGCTGGCGCCCTGGCAGCCGATCTCGGCTCCAAGGCCTGGATCCTGCGCACCCTCGGCGAGGGTGACTCCATCCCCGTCATCAAGGGGTTCTTCTACCTGACGCTGGGCTTCAACCGGGGGGCCATCTTCGGCAGCCTCACCTGGCTTCCGGCCACGGCCCGCGCCATCCTCTTCGCCGTGGCGGGCCTGGTTGCGCTGATCTACTTCGGCAAGTTGTTCCTGGCGAAGGAGGCCTCCACTTGGGAGCGCGTCGCCCTCGGTCTCATTCTCGGCGGGGCGCTCGGCAACGGCATCGATCGGCTCGTCCGTGGCGCCGTGGTGGATTTCCTCGATTTCATCTTCGGCACCTGGCACTACTGGACCTTCAACCTCGCCGACAGCTTCATCCTCGTGGGGGCGATCCTGTACGGCCTGCGGATGCTCCTTGCGCCCAAGGCCAAGCACGGGCCAACAGAAAACTGATTCAACGCAAAGGCGCAGAGACGCCAAGAGAAACCGCAGTTTTTGTCCTTCAGTTCTTCTTAGCGTCTTTGCGCCTTTGCGTTGATTTTTATTATTTTTCTATTGAGCCACGATGGCCTTCAGTAGCGCCGGATCCTTGGGCAGTTGATCCACCTCGGCGAGCCTCGGGATCAGGCGCTTCCAAAAGGGTTCGGCGGCGAAGACCTGTTTGAAGATGGGTAGGACTTCGTCGCGTTTGCCGCTGGAGGCCAGGGCTACCGCCTGCCAGAAGGGCATTTCCCAGATGCCGGGCGCCAGCTTCGTGGCGGCCTCGTAAGCGCTCTTGGCTTCGGCCCACTTGCCGGCGGTGACAAGGCCGTCGCCCTCATCCATCAGCCGGTAGGCCCGGCGCAGTTGGATGAGGCGGCCCAGTTCCTTGAGCGGGTCCGGGCTGTCCTCCACGCGCAGATCGAAGAGGCGGTCGTTCCAGGGCTGGCCGGAAGGTTTGCCCTTCACGACGAGGATGGCCGCGCTCTGCTGGCCGCGGATGTCACCGCCTTCGGCCTGGGCCGCGCGCAGGGCCGCCAGCAGGCGATCCGCAAGGTCGCCCCTGGTCGTACGGAAGGCCTTGGCCATGGCGGGCCAGACGGTGGCCTGATCCATGAGGTTGGCCTCCACCGTGAAACCCTCGCCCACTTCGTGACCGGCCGCCTGGATGCACTTGGCGCCCGTGTGCGCGGCGGCGCGGCCCTGGGCGTCCACCATGGCCACCTGGCGGACTTCGCGGTCGGCATCCGCGGCGAGCAGGGCCTTCAGGGCGTCCGGCGCGGACTTGCCGGCCTTCATGAGCGCAAGGCCGAGGGGTCCATAGCTGGGTTCGGTGTAGCTCTGCGTGGCCACGGCGCCCACACCGGGTTCGGCCCAGGGCACGGCGCTTCCCACGGAAAACCAGTGGCTCTGCACCGCCACGCCGAGATCGCCCGTCACTGCGTCCCGCGCCACGATGGAGTAGGTGTGGACGGGACGGCGCGGGACCTCACCCGCGCCGATGGGAAGAAACAAGGCAAACAGGGGAACGAGGGCGACGAGGCGCATGGGGACTCCGTTCAGGATCGGCGTTGCCCATCATCCTAGAAGGAATCTTGGCGTTAGGATGGCTTCCATGCGCCACATCATGGTTCTCCCTTTCCTCTTTCTCCTGGCCACGGCCGCGTCGGCTCAGGATGCCTACCGGGCCTCCGTGGACGCCTGGCACGCGGAGCGCACCGCCAGGTTGGCCGCGGAGGACGGCTGGCTGAGTCTCATCGGCCGGGACTGGTTGAAACCCGGGGAGAACACGCTGGGATCGGCCCCGGGATCGACGGTGCTGCTGCCCGAATGGGCTGCCCCGGCCAAGGCTGGTGTATTCATCCTGGAGGGGACGCGTGTGCGGTTCCGGCCCTTCCCGGAGAGCGGGATTCTTCTGAACGGAAAACCGGCAACCGAGGCCGTCCTGAACTCTGACGCCGACGGCAAGCCGGACAATCTGCAGGCTGGCCGGGTGACCTTCTACCTGATCCGTCGCGGTCAACGGCTGGGTATCCGTATCAAGGATCCCGAAGCCCCGGCCCGCAAGGCCTTCCAGGGCGTGCCGAGGTATCCGGTGGATCCCGCCTGGTGCGTGGAGGCGGATTTCATCCCCTATGCCACACCCCAGACCCGGGCCATCGCCACGGTGCTGGGGACCACGGAACCCATGACCACGCCAGGCCTGCTGCGGTTCCAGGTGGGCGGCCGCGAGGTCACACTGGAGCCCATGGTGGAGGATCCTGAACATCCCGAGCTGTTCCTGATCTTCAAGGACTCGACCAGCACCCGGGGTACCTATCCGGCCGGGCGTTTCCTGTACGCGGCCATGCCGAAGGCAGGCAAGGTGACGCTCGATTTCAACCGCGCTATCAACCCGCCCTGCGCCTTCTCCCTGTTCGCCACCTGTCCCCTGCCACCCCCGCAGAACCACCTCGACCTCGCGATCAAAGCGGGGGAGAAGGATCCCGGGCTGCACTGAGCCTTAGGTTTCGCTTCCATCCAGCGAACCAGGGCTGGCGGGATTGACGATCGGGAGTTCGAGCACGAACACGCTGCCCAAGGGCGGATTCTCCTCGACCCAGATCCGCCCTCCGTGCGCTTCGGCCACCAGTTGGCAGAAGGCGAGGCCGAGGCCCGAACTGGAGCGGGTATGCGATCGACTGGCATCGAGCCGCACGAATTTGGCGAACACCTGCTCACGCATATGGGCTGGGATTCCCTCGCCCTGGTCACGCACCTCGAGCCGCACGCCACCCTCGGCCATTCGGGCCTCGATTCGCGTACAACTGCCTGAAGGCGAATATTTCAGCGCGTTGTCGAGGAGGTTCAGCAGAAGCCTCCGGAGAAATTCCTGATCGGCCACGACCGCCAGGTCGGCGGGACAGACCCAGACCAGCTCGTGCCTCCGACCCTGGGCCTGGGCTTCAACCTCCTTCAAGACGCTGGGAATCCAACGGCTCAAGGGGATCTGGGTCTTGTGAAGTTCCAGCCCCACCTGCTCGGCGCACCCGATGTCCAGGATGTTCTGGATCATCCGTCCCATGGTGTGGGCGGTGTCCCTGAGCCGGCGCAGTTGGATCTTGGAGGTGGGCGGGTTGTCGTCCCGATCATCCAGAAGCTCCAGCCCCATCTGGATCGCCGAAAGAGGATTCTTCAGGTCATGCACGATGAATTCGAAGAGCTGTTCCCGCTGCTGCTGGAGGTCGAGCAGGTTGTCCCGCTCCTCCTGGACTTCCGCCTGGAGCCGCTTGAGCCGCATGAGGCTCCGGATCCGGACGATCAGTTCCCCCTGCAGGACGGGTTTCCGCAGAAAGTCGTCGCCCTTGACCTGAAACGCCTGGGAATGGATGTCCGGGCGCTCCTCGGCGGTCAGAAAGATGATCGGCAACAGTTCGCCTTTCGGCTTCTCGCGGATCTGGCGGCAGACCTCCAGTCCACCCATGCCAGGCATCTGGATGTCCAGGAGCACCAGGTCCGGCTTGAAGGTTGGAAGCAGTTCCAGGGCTTCGGCACCATCCTGCGCTGATTCCACCTTGTAGTAGCCGCGCTCGAGCATGGCGCGAAGGCTACGGCGAGTCAGTGGATCGTCGTCGACCACGAGGATCCGGGCCCCGTAGTCTGCTCGGCGAATGTATACAGGATCTCCATCCATAGCCAACCTCAAGGGGTCTTTCGGAAGTTGGCGGAGGACACTCAAATTTTCGACAAGGTGATGAGAGAAAACAGCCAAACAAATAAATAGGCGTGCTTTGGAGCCGGGCCCTCCGACCCGGGCTGTCGGCCTACCCCTTGACCACCCCGTCCACATAGACCCACTTCCCGTTCTCGCGGGCGAAGGTGCTGGTCTCGATATGGAGGCTGCGGCGGCCGCTGGCCTGGAGGCTGGCATGGAAGGTGACGATGCCGGTGTCATCGGTCTTGCCGCCCTGTTCCTTGCCGACGATCTTCAGACCCACGCAACTGACGGACTTGCAGTAGGTCGCCAACTCCTCGCGGTTCTCCTCCGGGCGCTTGGATTCCGGGCGGGTGCTGATCAGGTAGTCCACCTTGGCGAGCGCATAGGCCGAAAAGCGGGAGCGCATGAGCTGCTCGGCCGTCTCCGGTGCAGCCGCGCCGGAGTGGTAGGGGCCGCAGCAGCGGTCATAGGGTTTCTTCGAGGTGCAGGGGCAGGGGCGGGACATGGTCAGCCTTTCATGGGGATGTGCAGGCCAATGGTTTCGGCGTGTTCCCGGGCAGTTTCGTAACCGGCATCGGCGTGGCGGAAGACGCCCATGGCGGGATCGTTCCACAGCACGCGGGTGATGCAGCGGTCGGCGCGTTCCGTGCCGTCGGCGACGATGACCACACCGCTGTGCTGGCTGTAGCCCATCCCCACGCCGCCGCCATGGTGGAAGCTCACCCAGGAGGCGCCGCCGCCGACGGCCGTCATGGCATTGAGCAGGGGCCAATCGCTGACCGCATCGGAGCCGTCCTTCATAGCCTCGGTCTCCCGGTTGGGGCTGGCCACGCTGCCGCTGTCCAGGTGGTCGCGGCCGATGACGATGGGCGCCTTGACCTTGCCCGTCCGCACCAGCTCGTTGAACTTGAGGCCCGCCAAGTGGCGTTCACCGGCGCCAATCCAGCAGATGCGGGCCGGCAGGCCCTGGAAGGCGATCTTCTCCTGGGCGGCCTTCAGCCAGCGGATCAGGCCTTCGTTTTCGGGAAACAGTTCCATCATGGCGGCGTCGGTGACGGCGATGTCTTCGGGATCGCCACTCAGCGCCACCCAACGGAAAGGGCCGATGCCCTTGCAGAACAGGGGCCGGATGAAGGCGGGAACGAAGCCCGGGAAGGCGAAGGCAGTTTTGCAGCCGGCCCGCTGAGCCTGGGCGCGGATGTTGTTGCCGTAGTCGAAAACCACCGAACCCAGGCGCTGGAACTCGATCATGGCTTCCACATGCGTCCGCATGGAGGCCAGGGCCCGCTGCACATAGGCCTCGGGCTCGTCCTTGCGCATGACCGCGGCCTGCTCCAGCGAGAGTCCGGCGGGAATATAGCCGTTGTATTCGTCGTGGGCCGAGGTCTGGTCGGTGACGAGCTGGGGAATGAGGCCGCGTTTCAGGATCTCGGGCAGGAGTTCCGCGGCATTGCCCAGCAGGCCGATGCTGCGGGCCTCGTGGGCATCCACATACTGTTCGACAAGGGCCAGGGCCGTGTCCAGGTTGTCGGTCCATTCATCCAGGTAGCGGGTGTCGAGGCGCTTCTGGATGCGGGTCTGATCTACTTCAATGGCAAGGCAGACACCGCCATTCATGGTGACCGACAGGGGCTGGGCACCGCCCATGCCGCCCAGGCCTGCGGTGAGGGTCCAGGTGCCGGCCAGGGTGCCGTTGAAGTGCTGGCGGGCGGCTTCGGCGAACGTTTCGTAGGTGCCCTGCACGATGCCCTGGCTGCCGATGTAGATCCAGCTGCCGGCGGTCATCTGGCCATACATCATCAGCCCCTTCTGATCGAGCTCGCGGAAGACTTCCCAGGTGGCCCACTTCGGCACCAGGTTGGAATTGGCGATGAGCACGCGGGGCGCGTCGGCGTGCGTCTTCACGATGCCCACAGGCTTGCCGCTTTGCACCAGCAGCGTTTCGTCGTCCTTGAGGTGCTTCAACTCCTTCACGATGGCGTGGAAGCAATCCCAGTTGCGGGCGGCCTTGCCCAGCCCGCCGTAGACCACCAGATCTTCGGGCCGCTCGGCCACCTCGGGATCGAGGTTGTTCATGAGCATCCGCAGCGCGGCCTCTTGCACCCAGCCCTTGCAATGCAGGTGGGTGCCGCGGGGTGCGGTGACGACGGGGGATTCAGAAGCGGTGGACATGGGGACTCCAGCGGATCCCCCTAGTTTCCCACGAAGCACGAGTGCCGTCAGGCACGAGCCGTCAGCGATTCACCATGTGCATCATCGCTTCTGGGTACCGCGTTCCCGCAGCCGCGCCCGGCGGGAAAAGGCCGTTCAGTTCCTGCAGCTCGCCGGGGCAGAGCACCTCCTCGAGGGCGCCGAGGTTCTCGTCCAGCCGGTCCCGGCGCTTGGTGCCGGGGATAGGGGCCAGGTCGCCGCCCTGGGCCAACACCCAGGCCAGAGCCAGCTGGGCGGGCGCGCAACCGCGGGCGGCGGCCATATCCTGAAGCCGAGCCACGAGATCGAGGTTCTTCTGGAAGTTCTCACCCTGGAAGCGGGGGGAGTTGCGCCGGTAGTCCCCGGGTTCGAAATCTTCAAAGCGCTTGATCTGGCCGGTCAGGAAGCCGCGGCCCAGGGGACTGTAGGGCACAAAGCCCACGCCCAGTTCCCGGCAGGTCTCCAGCAGCCCTTCTTCAGGGTCGCGCGTCCAGAGCGAATATTCGGACTGCACAGCACTGATGGGATGCACGGCCCAGGCCCGGCGCAGGGTGGCGGAGCTCACTTCGGACAGGCCCAGGAAGCGGACCTTGCCCGCCTGCACCAGATCGGCCATGGCACCCACGGTGTCCTCGGTGGGCACTTCCGGATCCACGCGGTGCTGGTAGTAGAGGTCGATGACCTCCACGCCCAGGCGCTTCAGGCTGGCGTCGCAGGAACGGCGCACATAGTCGGGGCGGCCGCAGATGCCACGCACAGTCGGATCATTCGGGTCACGCAGAATGCCGAATTTCGTGGCGATGACGACCTGGTTGCGTACGGCGGCCAGGGCCTTCCCCACGAGGATCTCGTTGGTGTGGGGGCCGTACATATCGGCGGTGTCGAAGAAAGTGACGCCCCGTCCCACGGCATGGTGGATCGTAGCCATGGATTCCACATCGTCGCGGTGGCCGTAGAAATCGGACATGCCCATGCAGCCCAAACCGAGGGCAGACACGGTGAGGCCCTGGGTGCCAAGGGTGCGGGTCAACATGGGAACCTCGGGGTAGATGTGTTTTCTTCTAGCGGTGGACGATGACGTCCGCGGCCGCGAAGCGTACCTTGGGGGCGCTGGCGTACTTGTCGTCTGCGGATCGGTAGCCCACGGGGCAGGCGGCGACCGTGGCGTAGCCGGTCCCAGCCAGGCCCAGGATCTCGTCGTAATTGGCGGGCTCGATGCCTTCGAAGGGGCAGGCGTCGATGCCCAGCACGGCGGCGGAGGTGAGGAGGTTGCCCATGGCAATGTAGGTCTGCCGGGCCGCCCATTCCCCGATGATGGCGTGGCGGGGACCATTGACCAGATCGCCCATCATGAACCCCTTGTAACCGGCGAGACTTTCGGCAGTGACGCCGCGCACTTCGGCGATGCGGGCAATGAAGCGGTCCACATCGGCCTCAGTCACCTCCTGCTTGGCGGCGAACACCACCAGATGGCTGCAGTCCTCGACCTGTGACTGGTTCCAGGAGGCGGGGCGGAGCTTTGCCTTGAGGGCGGGGTCAGTGACGATGATGAACTTCCAGGGCTGCAGGCCATAGCTGGAAGCGGTGAGGATCAGGGATTCCTCCAGCACTGACCAGTCGGCCTGAGGGACCTTCCTGGAGGCATCGAATTTCTTCGTGGCGTAGCGCCAATTCAACTGCTGGATGAGGCTAGCGCCGGGGAGAGTGCTCATGGGTTCCTCATGAGTGGGACGGGAAGGATCTGAGAAGGGTCGCTTCAGATGGCCTGCTGGATGCGGGTCCTGATTTGATCGATGGGCAGCGAGCCCACAACCCGGGCGATGGCCCGGCCATCCTTGAAGATCACCAGAGTGGGCATGCTGAGGACTTCGTACTGCTCGGACAGGGGCGTGAAATCGTCCACATTCAGCTTGGCGAAGGTCACCTTGTCTTTCAGTTCCAGAGCAAGGGTCTCGGTGATCGGAGCGAGTTCACGGCAGGGCGCGCACCAGGGGGCCCAGAAATCCACCACCGTGGTGCCATGGGCCACGGCCTCAGAAAAGGTCTTGTCGGTCAGATGCTGGATGAGATCGGACATGCGGGAACTCCTGGTTCAGCCCTAGAGGTTAACGGATTCCGGTTGATTCTCCGTCATGACAATCTCAGGGGCATAGGAGACCTACTCCTGGGCTTAGGAGGCTTTAGCCCAGCGGGCAGTGGCGATGGGTTCGACTTCGTGGGCCACTTGACCAGCCTGGGCTGTGACCTCAACTTTAGGTGCTTACAATCGAAAAGAAAGTAGGCACTAATTCGGAAGGTAGGAACCCAATGGTTCGTAAAGCCTGCAGCCTCTCCCCCAACGTCCTCAGCGCCCAGTGTCCCACTCGGCAGGCCCTGGATCTCATCGCCGACAAGTGGACCACTTTGCTGATCTACCTCCTGGCCCGGGGGAAGCAGCGCTACGGCGACCTGCACCGCCAGGTGGGCGGCATCAGCCAGAAGATGCTCACCCAGACCCTCCGCAAGCTGGAGCGGGATGGGTTGGTCACGCGCCATGTCTACCCGGAGGTGCCACCGCGCACCGAATACGAGCTGACCAAATTGGGCCACACCCTCATCGAGCCCATGGGCGCCCTCTGTGAATGGGCGGGCACCCACCTGGGAGAACTGGAACAGGCGCGCAAGCGCTACGACCATCTGCAGAAGAAGGCCACACTCAGCGCCTGAGCCGGTCCAGGTCCTCGGGCGTATCCAGATCCAGGATGCCCTCGGGGAAGGGCAGGGCGGCCGCATCTTCACGCAGGAGGATGGCCTTGGCGCCGCGGTCTCCGCTGAGGGTCAACAACTCTGGGAACAGGCGCCGGGGCAGCACGGCGGGGATGCCGAGCGTGCCTGAATAGGCGCAGCCGGTGGGGCGTTCGGGATCCGCATCCGACAGCGTCAGGAGGCGCCGGAGCAGGATGCCATCCACGGCCACCTGATCCACGACCAGCAGCAAAGCCCGCTCAGCTTCCTGTGGCAGGGCCGCGATTCCCGCACGGATGGAACTCGCCATGCCTTCTGCGGCCGCTGAGTTGCGGATGACTTGCGCCGGCAATGGGCCAGGATCCCAATCTCCGACGACCGCGAGCACCGGATCACAGCCTGCTTCGCCTGCGATCCGCACAGCCCGCTGGAGCAGGGTTTCCCCGTCGAGTGTCAGCAGAGCCTTCGGGCCACCCATGCGGGTTCCAGAGCCCGCAGCAAGGATGATCGCCGGGATCATGGCTGGCCCCGGTGCTGGCGGAATAGGGCCTGGGGCTCCTTCACTTGAAACTGTCAGGCCCCAGCGGCACCCGACGGATGCGCTTGCCGGTGGCCGCGAAGACCGCGTTCAACACGGCGGGGATGGGCAGGGGCACGGGCGGTTCGCCGATCCCGGAAGGGGTGTCGCTGCCGGGGATGATGTGGGTCTCGATGCTGGGTGTGTCGCCGAGGCGCAGGAGAGGGAAGTCCTGGAAGCCCGTCTGCACCGTGCGGCCCTTATCCCAGGTGATCTGGGTGAACAGGGCGGAGAGGCCGAAGATGATGCCGCCTTCCACCTGGGCTTCGAGACCGGCGGGGTTCACGGCGAATCCGCAGTCCACGGCGCAGGTGATCTTGTGGATGCGGAGCTGGCCCTTCGCCACCGAGACCTCCGCCACTTCGGCGGCGTAGCTGCGGCCGTCGTAGGCATGGCAGGCGAGGCCCAGACCATGGCCTGCGGGCAGCTTGCGGCCCCAGCCCGCCTTTTCGGCAGCGACCTGCAGCACCTTCTTGAGGCGGCGGATATCCGCCTCGTCCCGGCCGAACTTCACCAGCCCGCGGTCGCCCAGCAACTCGAGGCGCAACTGGAGCGGATCCCTGCCCAGGGCATGGGCCACCTCGTCGAGGAAACATTCCCGGGCGAAGACATTGGGCACGATCTCGATGCCGCGCCACCAGCCGAGGGGCGTGGGGGCTTCGACTTCGGCGAAATCCACCGTGATGGCGGGGATGGCATAGGGGATGTCCAGGGCGCCGTTGGCCTCGGCGGAGGCCTGCGCGGGCGATTTCTGGCCATTGAGCCAGGACCGCAGGATGGCGGGCCCGGCGATGCGGTGGGTCCAGGCCATCAGGGCACCCGAGGCGCTCAGACCGGCCCGCAGGCGGTGCAGGGTGGCGGGATGGAAGAGGTCGTGGCGGAAATCGTCCTCGCGATCCCACACCACTTGTACAGGCCCGCCGCCTGCGGCTTTGGCCACCTGGACGGCCTCGGTGCTGAAGTCGGTACCGAGGCGCCGGCCGAAGCCGCCGCCGATGAGCGCCACGTTGACCTTCAGTCGCTCGGGCTTGAAGCCGAGTGCGGTGGCAGCGGTACTTTGGGCTGTGTTCGGCGATTGGCTGCCGGTCCACAGCTCCGCGCCATCCTGGCCGATCTGCACGGTGGTGTTCATGGGCTCGACAGTGGCGTGGGCCTGATAGGGGAAGCTGTATTCGGCCTCAAGAATGCGGGCAGCCGCAGCCAGAGCCTTCTCGGCATCACCTTCCTTCCGGGCCTCATCGGCGGGTCCGGTGAGGGCAGCCCGGGACTTTGCTTCCAGAGCGGCGGAATTGAAAGTCCTGCCTTTGCCCTCGTCCCAGGTGGTGGTCGTCGCGAGGGCCTCGCGGCCCCTGAAGGCGGCCCAGGTACTATCGGCGATCACTGCGAGGCCGGTCGGCACCTGCACCACGGCCTTCACCCCCCGCACCGCTTTGGCCCTGGCATCATCCCAGGTCTTCGGTCGTCCGCCGGGCACCTGGCAGCGCAGCACAGCCGCGAAACGCTGACCGGGACGCCGCACGTCGAGGCCGAAGATGGCCTTGCCGGTGACGATGGCGGGGCCGTCGTAGCGGGGCGTCCGCTGGCCGAGCAGGCGGAAGTCCGCCCGGTTCTTCAACGGCGGATTCTTGGGCACCGGCAGTTTCGCGGCCGCTTCCGCGAGGTCGCCGTAGCCGAGCCTCTTGCCGCCGGGGCCCAGAACGAAGCCCAGCTCGGTGCGGCACTGGTCCACCCCGATCTGCCACCGCGCGGCGGCGGCTGCCTTCAGCATCTCCCGGGCGGAGGCGCCTGCTTTCCGCAGGGGCGTCCAGGTGCTGCTGACGCTGGTGCTGCCGCCGGTCTGCATGGACTTGAAGTCTGGTCCGGGCTGGGCGTTGACGACCTCGATCTTCGACCAGTCAAGATCCATCTCCTCAGCCACGGCCATGGGGAGGGCGGTGCGCACGCCTTGTCCCATCTCGGTCTTGGGGACGGTGATGCGTACGGTGCCATCGGGCCGCACGGCCAGAAAGGCGTTGGGGCGGAATTCGGCTATGGCGGCCTCACCCGGCAGTGCTTTCGCCTCCAGGTACAGGCCCAGCATCAGCCCGGTTCCAGTAGCGCCGGTCACCTTGAGGAAATCGCGGCGGCTGGTCATTTCACACCTCCCGCGGCGCGCTTCACGGCTTGGCGGACCCGCGGGTAGGTACCGCAGCGGCAGACATGATCGGCGAAGGCCTCGTCAATGTCGCCATCCGTGGGATGGGCCTTGTGCTTGAGCAAGGCGGCGGCGGTCATGATCATGCCGGGTTGGCAATAGCCGCACTGGGCCACATCCTCGGCGATCCAGGCCTTCTGCACCGGGTGGGAACCATCCTTCGACAGGCCTTCCACGGTGAGGACCGCGTGGCCCGCGGCTTCTTTCACGGAGGTCTGACACGACTTGACGGCCTTTCCATCCAGGTGGACGGTGCACGAGCCGCAGACACCCTGCCCGCACCCGAACTTGGTGCCGGTGAGGCCGAGCGAATCGCGGAGGATCCACAGCAGGGGGGTGTCGGCGTCGGCATCCACGGTACGGAGGCGGCCGTTCACGGTGAGCTGGAAGTCAGGCATGGCAGCTCCATTCACATCATGAGGTGAGGGTTTCACCCTACGCTCCCGGGCATGGGTCCGCAACGGCGGCGGGCGCCCCCAACCCTGGCATCCCTCTCGCCCCACTCCTGGCCTGTGTCGGGAGTTTGTCGTGCTGCTAAGGATGGTGGTGCTCTTCGGATTGCTGGTGGGCCTGGGTCTGGGGGCTCAGGGGACCGACCGGCCCGCGCCGCCGCCGACGGCCTCCGAGAAGGAACTGCAGGCTCCTTTGACGCTCGAGGACGGAAAACCGACGCAGGGCCAGGCTCCTGAAGCCCCTCCCTCGGGTTTGCGGGCCTTCGGCTCCCTGGTCCTGGTATTGGGTCTGGCGGGTGCCAGCCTCTGGGCCCTGAAAAAGTACGGGCGCGGCCGGATCCCCGGTGGTGGAGGCGGCAAGCTGCGGGTGGAGGAAACCCTGGCCCTGGGCGACCGCCGCTTCGTGTCCATCCTCGATGTGGAAGGCGAGCGGTTCCTGGTCGCTTTGACGCCCCAGGGCATCAGCCTGATCTCTCGGCTGGATCCCGGCGATCGCGGCGAACTCCCCACGTTCGAAGCTGCCTTGTCCCGGCAGGTGGATCTGGGCCGCCCGGTACCCGTGAAGGAGATGGAGGCGCTCCTCAAACAGAGTGGAGGCGGCCAGTGAAACGCCTGCTGCGCTGGCTCCCCGTTGCCTTTCTGCTGCTGGCGGGGCTGAGCCTATGCGCCCAGCAAGCCGCGCCGCTGCCTTCCTTGACCGTGGATTTCGGCAAGACCCCATCGGGCCCGGCGCTCAGCTCGAGCCTGCAGGCCGTGATGCTGCTCACCATCCTCACCCTGGCGCCGACCATCCTCATGACCGCCACCAGCTTCACCCGCATCGTGGTGGTGATGCACTTCCTCCGCCAGGGGCTGGGCACCCAGCAGACGCCCTCGAACCAGGTGCTCATCAGTCTGTCGCTGGTGCTCACCTTCTTCATCATGGCGCCCACGGCGCGGGAAATTAATTCGACGGTCCTGCAGCCGCTGCAGCGCAACGAGCTGACCACCGATCAGGCTCTGGATCGCACGGCGGCGCCCATGAAGGTGTTCATGTTGCGCCATACCCGGAAGAAGGATCTGGCCCTGTTCCTCCGCATCGCCAAGGCCCCCGCGCCGAAAACCAAGGCCGACGTGCCCATGGAATGCCTGCTGCCGGCCTTCCTCATCAGCGAGTTGAAGACCGCCTTCGAGATCGGCTTCATGATCTTCCTGCCCTTCCTGGTGGTGGACATGGTGGTGGCCAGCATCCTCCTCAGCATGGGCATGATGATGCTGCCGCCCGTGGTGATCTCACTGCCCTTCAAGGTGCTGTTGTTCGTGCTAGTGGATGGCTGGTATCTCATCGTCGGGTCGCTCGTGCGGGGGTATACGGGATGAATGAACTGGTGATCGCCCAGATCGGCAAGGATGCGCTCAAGACAGCGTTGTTGGTGGCTGGGCCAGCCTTGATCGTGTCGCTGATGGTGGGCCTCCTCATCTCGGTGTTCCAGGTGGTGACCAGCCTCCAGGATCAGACCATCGCCTTTGTCCCCAAGGTCATCGCGGTGATGCTCGTCGTGGCCATCAGCTTCCCCTGGATGATGCAGGTGATGCTCCGCTTCACGACGCGGATGTTCACCGAGTTCAATTCCGTCGTGCGGCAGATCACCTGAGGCGGCCGTGACGCCAACCCTCCTGAACCCCGGCATCTGGGCCTTCACGGGTGCCAAGGCGGTGCTCTGGGTGCTGGTCCTGACGCGCATCACAGGCCTGCTGGCAGCCTTTCCGTTGCTGGGCTCCGAGCAGATGCCGCTGCAGGTCCGCGCGGCCCTGGGAGCCCTGCTGACCACAGTGATCCTGCCGGTGATCCCTGTGCCCGCGGCGGTACCTGCCGGGTTGCCGGAGCTGGTCGGCCTGATGGCTTCGGAGTTGGCCATCGGCCTCCTGCTGGGGACCGTGGTGGCCTGGATCCTGGAGGCGGTGGCTTTTGCCGGGACCTTGATGGATACGCAGATGGGATTCTCGTTCGTGCAATTCCTGGATCCGGCGACCAACCAGAGTGCTTCCATCTCCGGCTCATTGATGATGCAGTTGGCGGCGCTGATGGTCTTCATCACCGGGCTGCACCACCAGATGATCCTCGCCCTGGTGGAAAGTTACCGGGTGGCTCCGATGGGTCATGGGGTGCCGCTGCAAGTCATGGGGCTCGTCACCCTCATCGGGCAACTTCTGGCCAAGGGCTTCCAGTTGGCGTTCCCTGTGCTGGCCGTGCTCTTCCTGCTGGATCTGATTCTTGGGATCTCCGGAAAATTCATGCCGCAGCTCCAATTGCTGCAGCTGAGCTTTCCTCTGAAGATCGCGCTGGGCATGGTGACCCTGGGGCTCCTGCTGCGGGAATTGGGCCCATGGCTGGCGCCGCTGCTGGCAGCCGCCCCGAAACTGACCTTGAAACTCCTGGGAGGCTGAGGTGGCCCAGGATCCGGGAAAGACCGAAAAGGCGACGCCCAAGCGGAGGCAGAAGGCCCGAGAGGAGGGGTCGGTTCCGCGCAGCGCCGATTTTGATGGCGCCATCCTGCTCTGGGGGAACTTCTTCCTCTTCCTGGGGTTGGGCGGGGCCACCCTGGCCCTGCTGACCAAACAGGTGGCCTACTTCCTCCAGATGGCCCGGCCCGGCGCACTGGCGGACGCCGGGCGGGTGACGCTGCTCGGGGACGTGATCATGATTCTCGGGCGCCTGCTGCTGCCCTTCCTCGGCCTGAACCTCCTGCTGGCCTTGGCCACGGGTTTCGCCCAGCGGGGTTTCAGCTTCAGCGCCAAACCGCTGCAGCCGAAATTCGAGCGCCTGAATCCAGCCCAGGGCTTCAAGCGACTCTTCGCCACGAAGGCCCTGGTGGATCTGGTGAAGAGCCTGGCCAAGTTCGCCCTCCTGGCCTGGGTCGCCTACGCGGTGCTGGAACCCCGGATCCCCATCCTGCTCTCCACTTTGAAACTGCCGCTGGGCCAATCCATGGATTTGTTCCAGGCGGCCGTCTTCGCCCTCTACCGCAATGTGATGCTCGCCATGCTCGTGCTCGCCTTGACGGACTTCGCCTGGCAACGCACCTCCTGGGAGCGAAGCATCCGCATGACGAAACAGGAAGTGAAGGACGAGGTCAAGGATGCGGATGGCAGCCCGGAGATCAAGCAGCGCCAGAAAGGCATCATGCTGGCCGCGGCGCGCCGGCGGATGCTGGCCGAGGTCCCCAAGGCCACGGTGGTCGTGACGAATCCCACCCATGTGGCCGTGGCGTTGAGGTACGACGAGAAGTCCGCTGCTCCGATCTGCGTGGCGAAAGGGCTGGATCACCTGGCCCTCAAGATCCGTGAGCGCGCCAGGGAGTCGGGCATCCCCACCCTCGAGCGGCCAGAGCTGGCCCGCGCCCTCTACCGCTCGGTCGAGGTGAATCAGCCCATCCCTCGCGATCTCTACCAGGCCGTGGCCCAGGTGCTGGCCTTCGTCTATCGCCTGCGAGGGGCCGCATGATGCCGCTGCTGGAGTTCCCAGGCCCCCTGACCGAAAGGGTATTGTTAGGCCATCCCGAGGACCGCCCTTGACCCGCCCCATCGTCCCCCCCCATCTCCCAACCCCCAGCCTGCTGCTGGTGGACGACGACCCCATGCCCAGGGAAACCCTCTCGACCCTGCTGTCGGCGGAAGGGTTCCAGGTGGTCACCGCCGCGACCGGGGAGGAGGCCGAACGGAAGCTCAAGGCCGAGCAGCCGCCGTTCGAACTCGTGATCACCGATCTGGTCATGCCGGGCAAGACCGGCATGGACGTCCTGAAGGCCGCGTTGAAGGCGAATCCAAGCTGCACCGTCCTGGTGCTCACGGGCTTCGGCAGCGTGCGCGAGGCCACTGAGGCCATGGAACTCGGTGCCTTCGATTTCGTGACCAAGCCGATGCAGATCGACCAGTTCCGGAACACCCTCCGGCGGCTCATGGAGCGGCGGGACCTGGCCCACGAACGGGATGAACTCAGGGCCAAGGTGAAGGCCCTCACGGAACGGGCCGAGCGCCTGGAAACCACACTCGGACGCATGGAGATCCTGGCGAATCAGTTCGCACCCGTTTCCAACGCCTCCCGATCGGACGCTCTGGAGGATCTGGAGCGGCTCGCCTCCCTGAAGGCCAAAGGCCTGCTTTCGGAGGAGGAGTTTGAACTGGGCAAGAAGAATCTCCTGGCCCGGTGGCTCACATGAATGTCCTGGGTCGCTGGGCCGGGATTCTCCTGCTGACCGCGCCCCTGCTGCAGGCCCAGCACGAGGCCCCGCGCGCGGCGACTCCGGCCACCGGGACGCAGCCGAGGCCAAAACCAGGACGGATGAGCGACGCCCAGGCACTGGACCTGGCCAAGGAGGCGCTCGGGGCCGAGAACGCGGCTTCGATCACGGCGGCGCTGGTCCGCCTCAAGGGCCACACCTTCAAGTCGAGCAGCGTCCCCGAACGGGAAATGGTGCTGTATGCCCAGGGGCTGCTGCAGGCCCGTCTGGGGAATCTCTCGGCGGCCTCGGTGGCCCTGAAGAAGCTGGAAAGACAATGGCCGAAATCGCCCTTCATGGGCGAGGCGCAGACCATCCTCGCGGAGGATGCGCTGCGTCAGAAGCGTTACAAAGAGGCGGAGGGGCGCCTGCACAAGGCCCTGGCCTCGGACATCCCCTCGGAGCGGAAGCGGCGGCCGCAGGAACTGCTGATCTGGGTGCTCGCCGAACAGAGCCGTCCTCAGGAGGCCCTGCCCATCGTCCAGTCGCTCCGGCCCTTGGCAGGCAATGAGAAACCCAGTGAGAATGGCCTCGCAGCCATCGTGGAAGTGCTCAGCGTGGCGGGGGAGCGGGACCAGGCCGAGGCAGCCCGGAAGGATTTCCTGAGGCTCTTCCCGAAGAGCGAACTGCTGGCCCGGGTGGACCTGGCCTGGGGCCGCCTGCTTGGACGGGCCGGTGATGCCAAAGGGGCGGCGCAAGTCCTCCGGAAACTCGTCCAGGACTATCCGAAATCACCCCAGGCCGACGATGCCCGCCTGGCGCTGGCAAGCCTGCTTACTGACGGGAGCCTGCCGGATGGCAAGGATCTGCCGAGCGCGGAATCGCTGCTGGCGGAGGTGCGGAAAGGCGGGAAGGGGCTGCCCAAAGGAACGGCCCAGATCGTCGAACTGCGTCTGCTGGTGGGCAAGTCCCTCTGGGAGGAGGTGCTCAGCCTGGTGGATCGCATGGACCCCGCCACGAGAGAGGGGCAACCTGAAGTGAAAAAGCTCTGGTCTGAGGCCTGGAACGCCTGGGTGGGCCAGCGACTGGAGAAGGGTTTTCCGGGGGAACTGCTTGCCAGGATGAAGCCTGGAGCCTATGCGGCCCTCGATGCCAGGGGCCGGACCGGCGTGGCGGAACTCTTCGCGGCGGGTGGACTACTGGAGGTTCTGCCGTCCCTGCTGGCCGAGGCTCCCCAGGCCGAGCGGGCGGGCTTGCGGAAGGCAGCGGTCGCGAAGGTGGAGCCCGAGGCGCAACCCAAGGCCCTGCTGCGCCTGCTGTCCCCGAAAGGCGAAACGCCGGACGAGGTGCTGATCCGCGCCAGGGCTGAAGCCGCCCTGGGGAATTGGACTATGCTTCGAACCGTGCTCCCCCGGGCTCGGACCGGCGCCGTGCGCGTGAACCTGATCCTGCGCCTGCTGCAGCGCCCATCCGGCCTCAGGGAAACCGCCGCCCAGCGTCTGACGGAGGCCGAAAGCTGGCTGTCGCGCCTGGCCGAAAAGGGCGAGGTGCGGGAACCCCTGGCCATTCTGGTGGGCGATCTCCGCTTTCAGGGTGGTGATGTGCGCGGCGCGCTGGCAGCCTATCCGGCGAAGGCCGCGGCCCCCGATCAGCGGGGCTGGGTGGCGCTCATGCGGGGCCAGGCCCTGGTCAAGCTGGGTCAGCGGGAGCAGGCCCGGTTGCTCATCAAGGATGCCCGGGACGAACAGGGCTTCAAGGGGCAGCGGGATGCGCTCGCCAAGACCCTGGGCGCCTACTGACAGGTGATCCGGATATGCTGGGGCATCCCCCGGAGATCCTGATGCGTCCCCTGATCGCCGCTGCCCTGCTGATCGCCACGCTCGGCCTTTCTGCCGCCCCGAAACCCAGGGTGAAGCTGACCACTTCCATGGGCGTGATCGTGCTGGAACTCGAGCCCGAGGCGGCCCCGAAGACCGTCGAGAACTTTCTGAAATATGTGAAGAAGGGCCAGTACAAAGGCACGATCTTCCACCGCGTCATTCCCGGGTTCATGATCCAGGGCGGCGGCTATGTGGACTACCTTGGGAAGAAGCGCACGGATGGTGCCATTACCAACGAGGCCGACCGGGCCATGGCGGCAGGCCTAAAGAACAAACGTGGCACCGTGGCCATGGCCCGGACGCCCGATCCCCACAGCGCCGCCGCCGAATTCTTCATCAACGTGGTCGACAATCCGGCCCTGGACTTCAAGGGCAAGGCCAACGACAAGACCTGGGGCTACTGCGTATTCGGGAAGGTCGTGCAGGGGCTCGAGGTGGTGGACCGCATCAAGGCCGTGAAGACGAGCAACAAGCGCCGCGATTTCTTGAACCTGCCTGCGCAGACGGTACTCATCAAGGATGCTGAGCAGGTCCAATGACCGCGTAGGCCTGGGCGGGCGCCCCCAGTTTCCGCAGGCTGCGCTCCATGCGGGCGCGATAGCGGGGCCAGAGGTCGGTGCTGGCCGGTTCGAAGCGAGCCCGGTCCCAGTCCAGGAAGAGGGCTCCGCCCTGCGGGGGCAGGATGATGTTGGTGGCGTTCAAGTCCGGTGACCAGAGGCCCCATTCACACAGGCATGAGACAGCCTTCCGGATGGCTTCTGCGCGCTCGCCGCTCAGGTCCCAGCGATGGGGCCAGGCCTCACCTTCCGCCATGCGCGTGATCAGCACACCCTCCACTCCGAAGCTCTTCGGCCGCCACGCATAGCCAAGGGGCTCGACGGTGGGGAAGCCGGCTTCCCACAGGCCCCGGTGAACCGCGTGCTCCGCGGCGAACCGGAGATGAGTCCGGTAGACGCGTTCGTTGAGGTGCCGAAGCAGGCCGCCGCGGCGGTAGGGCCGGAGCACCATGTCGCCGACGCGGAAGACGCCGCCCCGGCCGAAGGCGCCCGTCAGGAGGACCGGTTCACCGGCGGGGACAATGCCACCCGGTGTGCAAACCCGCCACCCGCCACCAAGACCGGGCAGCTCCAGGTTCAAGCGGCAGCCGAGGGGATGGAGGGGAGTGCCGGGCTCGAAGGGCCAGCTGGCAGGAAGGGGGGGGACGATGTAGGGGTCGTGGATCATGGCTGTGAATCAGCTTGGCGCGTCCGGCCGGAGAAGGCAAAGGAAGGGTGGCAGAACGAACCCGGCGGCACCTGTCAACCAGGAATTCTCTACGGCCCTGCCACGAAAAGTGGGCAAGGACCCAAGTGGCTTGTGCTGAAAGGAATTCTGCGGATCCGACCTCCGGCTTCCCACAAAGGATGTGGAAATCGCCCTTGGGACGGAGGGCGGGGATCGCCTTTTTTCCGAGGCGTTCGGGCGTGAAACCGACCTCTTTCTCCTTCATCCGGTGGCCGGACCCTATCCTGAGGTCGTGGACAAACCGATGCATGCTCCCCCCATTCCTGTCGAAGCACTGGCCCGGCGCGAGCGCCTGCGTGTGGCCCTGCTCGCCGTGGGGGAAGCTGGTCCGAGCCGTGAGCCTGCACCGCTCCGGGCCCTCCGGGCAGCGCTGGCTGGAGCGGCGGCGCTGGACCCCGACAACTGGCTCGAGGCGGTCAGCGCCGCCGGTCTTCTCGAAGAGGCGGGTGAGATCCTCCGTACGACCCGGCTTGCTGAACCGCACGGGCCGCTGACCGAAATGCTGGCCCCGCGTCTCCTGCCCCTGGCCCTGAAGATGCAGCAGCGCCGGGCAGCCCGCTGGCAACTCGATACCCGTCGCACGCTGATCCGCGTGGGCTATGCGAAGGGGAAAGGCGCGCTCGGCTTCGATGAGGGCGATCTCCATGCGATCTTTCTTCACGCCTTTCGATTCGAAGGGTTCGGGCTCGCGCTGGATCTGGGCAAGCGGCCCCGTCCCTTGCTGACCCTTGGCCTGCCCCTCCCCGTGGGCGTGGGCGGCCTTGCGGAATCCATGGACGCCGTGCTGAAGGTGGAACCCAGCGAGGAGCCAGGCTTGCTGATGGCCCGCTTGAACCGACGCCTGCCTGAGGGGCTGCACATCCATCACTGGGAGCCTCTGCCGGGCTACGCCGCTCCGGTGGTCGATCTGGCCCAGCTCTCGCACTGGCAGTGGGAAGTCGCGGCCGATCAGCGCGACGGCGTGGCGGCGGGCGTGGCCAGATTCCTTGCTGTTGGGTCGTGGCGGTGGGATCGCAGCGGGGCGAGGATGGGCGCACCGCTGGACCTTCGCGGCATCCTGCTGGAGATGCGCTGGGAAGCCGCTGGCCTGAGCTTCGCCACGCGCATGGGGGTGCACCACGCGCTCAATCCCCTCAAGATGCTCGGCGCCATCCTGGATTTGGCCCCAGGGGACATCACGGGCCTGACCCGGACAGCCGTGGATCTGAAACCCGATGTGCGCTTGGCCCAGGGCGAGCGCTATGAAGCCAAGCTGAAGAACATGTACGAGGACGCCGTGCTGCTCGCGGGTGGCTCGAACATCACCTTGGTGGACGAGGATGACGACGAGCCGATCCGGCTGGGGCCGCCGGCCGAAACGCCCTGAAGGATTCCACTAGGCTGATCCCGCATCCTTGCTGATGGACAACAGCAATCCCAGGCAGATCATGCTGGCGATGAGGCTGTTGGGGCCAAAGGAGATGAAGGGCAGGGGAATGCCTTTGTTCGGCGCGAGCGAAAGCACCACGCTCATGTTCATGAGGGCCTGCACCACCAGGAGGAGCATGAAGCCCATGGCGCAGAGCTTCAGGTAGCCATCACCCACCCGGCGGGCGATGCGGTAACCGCGCCAGAGGATGGCAACGAAAAGGGCCAGCACGGCGATGGTCCCGATCATGCCAGATTCCTCGGCGATGACCGCGTAGATGAAATCCGTATGGGCTTCCGGCAGGTAGAACAGCTTCTGCTTGCCGCCGCCGAGACCCACTCCCAGGAATCCGCCGTTCCCTACGGCCACGAGACTCTGAAGGGCCTGGTGGCCCCTGCCGAGGGGATCCGCTTCGGGGTTGAGGAAGCTGGTGACCCGCGCCAGGCGGTAGGGCGAGAGCACCACGAAGGCCGTGCCCAGGGCGCCGAGCACGGGGATGGCTATGGCGAAGATCCACTTGGGTGCTCCGCCCAGGAACACCACCATCAGCGCCACGAAGACGATGAGGAAGGTGGTGCCGAAATCCGGCTCGCGGAGGATGAGGGCCAGGGGTACGGCCAGGACGCCCGCCAGACCAAGGAGCTTCGGGAGGGCATCGCGGTGGTTGGTCCAGGCGTCCCGGTTCCGGATCATCCAGGAGGCGGCAATCAGCACCGACAGCGGCTTGAAGAGTTCGGACGGCTGGAGGCTCATGGGGCCCAGACGGATCCAGCGGTGCGCACCATTGACTTTGGGGCCGATGAACAGGACGGCCAGCAGCAGTCCCACCATGATGAAGTAGGCCACGATCAGGGGCCGCGGGTGGTCCTGCAGCGTTGCGAGATCGACCTGGGAGAGGACCAGCATGAGGGCGATCCCGATGCCCCCACCGAGCAGCTGACGTGTGAGGAAGGCGGTGGCCGCCGCGTGATTCTGGGAGGCCTTGATGGCGGAGGCGGAATAGATCCACACCATGCCGATGGCCACCAGGGCCAGGGCGAACAGGACCAGCCAGCGGTCGACGGGGCGACGGGTGTCGGCCGTCATCTCAAGCCAGGGTCAGATCGCGGCGGGCCGCGGCTTCAAGTTCCGTCAGTGCCTGGTCCACCCAGGCGGTCTCCTGGGCCTCCACCATGAGGCGCAACTTGGGTTCTGTGCCGGACCAGCGCACCACCAGGCGCACGCCTTCGCCCCAGCGGCCATCGATGGCGGCCATGGCCGCAAGGAGATCGCCACAGGTGTCCACGGCCTTGCGGTCCCGCGCCATGACATTGACGAGCCGCTGGGGCCAGGGGCGGAAGGTCCAGGCCCAGCGACGCTCCGCAGGACGATGGAGCAGCGCGCGGAGGATCGAAAGCGCCGCGGCCAGGCCGTCGCCGCTGGGGCCCACCCGCTTCTGGATGAGGTGTCCCGAGGCTTCGGCGGCGAGATCCCAGCCGCGCCTGGCCATTTCCCTCAGCAGGTACTTGTCGCCCACCGCGGTGCGCACGAAGGGGATGCCCGCCTGACCCAGGGCCTGGGCCAGGCCGCCGTTGGTCATCAGGGTGCCCACCACGCCCGGCGGGGCATCGCCGCAGGCCACGCGATCCTGGGCCAGGAGCCAGACCATCTGGTCGCCGTCCACCACCGTGCCGGACCCATCCACCAGCAGACAGCGATCGCCATCTCCATCGAAGGCGATGCCGAGTTGTGCGCCCCGAGCCATCACGGTTGCCGAGAGTGCGTCCAGATGGGTGGAACCCACGCCTACATTGATCCTTGGCCCGTCCGCGGGCACGCCGAGCCAGTGGATGTCCTGACCGCGGAAGAGTTCGAGGGCAGCTTCGGCCGTGGCGCCGTGGGCGCAGTCGATCACGACACGGAAGCCGGCGGGAAGGTCCAGACCTTCGAGGTGCGCCAGGTAGGGCTGCAGGTCCAGGCGGATCGGCGGGGCCGGGATGGTGGTGGGTTCGGCAAGTTCATCGAAGGCGGCCTCGATGGCCCGCTCCTGCTCCTCCTCGAGCTTTTCCCCGAGTTCATTGAAGCCCTTGAGTCCGTTGTCCTCGGGTGGATTGTGGCTGGCGGAGATCATGAGGCCCCAGGTCTTCTCACCCTCGACACTCAGCCGCGCCACGTTCCAGGCGACCGCAGGCGTCGGCGCCATGCCGAGCACCAGCACCTTCAGGCCCAGGCCGACTCCAAGAATGAACGCCTCGGACATGGGGCCAGAGCTGGACCTGGGATCCCAGCCAACCACCAGCCGCCGCACCCCGGCTTCCCGCGCGACCTGGGCCCACGCGGCGCCCCAGCGGGAGACCTCCTCCAGGCTGAGGGGAGAGCGCAGGGCGATCCCGCGGATGCCATCGGTTCCAAAGTAGCGAAGACTCATGCCGCCAGATTACCCGAGGACCCGACTGACGGTGTGCGTCCTGAAGACCCGATAACCCCAGCCCCTGGCTTCGGCGTGGGCAGCGGCGGTGAGGGCATCGCGCTGGTCCGGGGCCAGGCCGGGAGTGCCTGCCCGGGCGGCCAGGAACCGTTTGCGGGAGATGCCGATGCAGAGGCGCTCGGCAGGCCAGGTCAGCGCCTCCGGGAGGCGGGGGAGGGCTTCCCACAGGGCCCGGTCCTCGGGGTAGGTCGTGCCGAAGCCGAAGCCTGGATCGAGGAGCACCCGGTCCGCGTGGACCCCCACCCCAAGCAGGCGGCCCTGCACGGCCCGCAGCTCGCCAAGGGCCCTCTCGGCATCTTTGGGCGCGGGATCGGCGTACGGCGGCATGTGAAAGCCGTCGCCCTGCCGGCGGCTGCGCATGGCGATGAGCCCACAGGCGGCATCCCGGGCCAGGTCCAGCATGGAGGGATCGGAAAAGCCGGTCACATCGTTGAGGACCGAAATTCCAGCTTCGAGGCCACGCCGGGCGACTTCCGCATGGCGGGTATCGAGGCTCAGGGGAAGGTGGGGCAGGGTGCGGCGAAGGCCTGCCAGCACCGGTTCGATCCGGGACCACTCGGTGTCAGCCGTGATCGGCCGGGCGCCGGGGCGGGTACTTTCCGCACCCAGATCGAGCATGGCCGCACCGGCCGCCACGAGCTGCTGGGCCTGGGCCAGTGCGGCTTCCAGGGCCATGAAGCGGCCGCCATCGCTGAAGGAGTCCGGGGTGAGATTGAGGATGCCAATAAAAAGGGGACCGCCCTGCAGGAGCGGTCCCCAGTCGAAGGACGAAGCGGTCAAGCGGGTTTGAGGGCGGGGTCGAGCCCAGGATCCGTGGAAGGCTCTTCCACCGTGGCCGGAGCGGTGGGAGTGGGGCCGCTCTTGGGAGGAGGCAGCGTGCCACCCTTCATGAGGATCTCGATGTCGTTGCCATCGAGCGTTTCGCGCACCAGCAGAGCCTCGGCGATGGTCACCAGCTGCTGACGGTGGGCCTCGATGGCGGCTTTCGCGCGGCGGTAGTTGCGCATGACGAATTCCTGCACCTCGACGTCGATGAGACGGGCGGTGTCCTCGGAGATTTCACGGTGCTGGGCGAAGTCGCGGCCGAGGAAGACCTCGTGCTGGCCACCACCGAACTTCAGCGGGCCCAGCTTGTCGCTCATGCCGTATTCCGTGACCATGGACCGGGCCAGATCGGTGGCCTGCTGGATGTCGTTGGAGGCGCCGGTGCTGAGCTGGTTGAAGAAGATCTCTTCGGCGATGCGGCCGCCCATGGCGATGGCAATGCGGCTCTCCATGTAATCCCGCGTGGTGTTGTAGCGGTCCTTCACAGGCAGCTGCCAGGTGACGCCCAGGGCACGGCCGCGGGGGATGATGGTCACCTTGTGGAGCGGGTCGCTGTCCGGCACCACGGCGGCCACGACCGTGTGGCCGGCCTCATGGTAGGCGGTGATGCGCTTGTCCTCTTCGGTCATCACGAGGCTGCGGCGCTCGCTGCCCATGTAGACCTTGTCCTTGGCATTTTCGAAGTCGGCCATCTCGACCCACTTCTTGTTGCCACGGGCCGCGGTGAGGGCTGCCTCGTTGCAAAGGTTGGCCAGGTCGGCCCCGGCGAAACCAGGGGTGCCGCGGGCGATGACTTCCAGATCCACGTCGGGGCTGAGGGGGATCTTATCGGTGGTGTGCACTTTGAGGATCTCGAAGCGGCCCTTCACATCGGGGCGGTCCACCACCACGCGGCGATCGAAGCGGCCGGGGCGGAGCAGGGCCGGGTCGAGCACATCGGGGCGGTTGGTGGCGGCGATGAGGATGACGCCCTCGTTGCCTTCGAAACCATCCATCTCGACCAGCAGCTGGTTCAGGGTCTGCTCGCGCTCGTCGTGACCGCCGCCCAGGCCGGCGCCGCGGTGGCGGCCCACAGCGTCGATCTCATCGATGAAGACGATGCAGGGGGCGCTCTTCTTGGCCTGCTCGAAGAGGTCGCGCACGCGACTGGCGCCCACGCCCACGAACATCTCCACGAAGTCGGAACCGGAGATGGAATAGAACTGCACCTTGGCTTCGCCGGCGATGGCGCGGGCGAGCAGTGTCTTGCCGGTACCGGGAGGGCCCATGAGCAGCAGGCCCTTGGGGATCTTCCCCCCCAGCTTGACGAACTTGGCGGGATCCTTGAGGAAGTCCACGACCTCCTTCAATTCCTCCTTGGCTTCGTCGCATCCGGCCACATCCGCGAAGGTGATGCGCTTGGTGGCGGCCGACAGGCCCTTGGCCCGCGCCTTGCCAAAGCTCATGGCCTTGTTGCCGCCCATCTGGGCCTGGCGCATGAACACGAACCAGAGCACCACGAACACCAGCAACGGGGCCCAGAACATGAGCACGTAGGCGAAGTTGTTTTCGCTGGGCTTGGCGGCCTTGAATTCCTCGATCTGACCTTCGGTCTTCCAGCTGAGGATGACCTTGCCCAGATCCTGCATCGGAGGGGTCACGGCGCGGAAGCGCTCGATGACTTCGTTTGTCTTGGGATTCTTCTCGGGCTGCTTGTAGGTGCCCTCGACATCGAAACCGGAGAGCGTCACGGACTTGTACTTGCCCCCGACGCCCTCGGTGTAGAAGGTCGAGAAGGGGATCTCAATCTGGCGGTTGTTCTGGGGGATCTGCCGGAAGGCCAGCACCAGGAGGGCGACGATGCCCAGCCAGACCAGAACACTCTTCATCATGGAATTCAAAGGGTCACTCCTTTTGGGCCGAGGCCCAGGTGGCCCTCCAGTCTACTAGGCCCGGGAAGGCGGGGAACTCTGAGTTAGATGCAGATACCCGCCATCTGGTTCAGGGTTTAGGTGAAAATGCCCCCATGAGGCCGGCTGGTGCCCGTGGGCGAGGCGGTCCAGCAGCCAGGAGGAGAGCCCCCGGAGCAGGGCCGATTCTCGCGCCCACCCCAGGCGCCGGCAGGCGGCTTCCAGCGTCCAGCGCAGCTCTGGCTCTGTCCAGGGCTCGCGTTTGAAGATGACCCCAGCATCGGCGATGACCCAGCGGGAACCTTCCCACCCAGCCACCAGTGTCCTGGCGAGTTGCTCGGCCTCCTCGGCCTGGAGGTGGGTCTCGAAGAGATGGCGATCCAGGTCCGGGGCCTCATGGCGGATCGTGTCGAGGATCGGCCGCCAGCGGTTGCGGGCCGTGAACGGTTCGGCGTTGCTGGCGTCCTCCCGCCAGGGAATGTGCTTCGCAGTCAGGTAGGCCCGCAGATCCGCGCGGCGGGTTTCGGCCAGGGGGGACCAACGCAAACCTTGGCGCGGCGCTAGAGGGTGCAGACTGCCCAGGCCGCCGCCCCGAGCGAGGCGCAGGAAGACGGTTTCGGTGTGGTCATCCAGCGTGTGGCCGGTGGCGATGGTTTGGGCACCCGATTGCTCGGCCTCCTGCCGAAGCCAGTCCCACCGCAGTTCCCGGGCGGCCATCTCCAGGCCGATGCCGCGCGCTTCCCCATGGGCCTTCACGCCGAGGGAGGCTTCGGCCAGATCCACGTCCAGGGCCCGGCAGAGTTGGCGCACGAAATCCGCCTCTTCCGGCGCTTCGGGACGCAGGCCGTGATCCCCGTGGGCGACGCTCAGCTCCAGGGATAGGCTCTTCCGCAGGGTCCAGAGCAACACGAGCAGCGCCACCGAATCACCGCCACCGGAGCAGGCCACCAGCACCCGGCCGGCGACTCCATCCCCGCGCCGCTGAATGCGGGCGAGCAGGTCGGTTTCAAAGCGATTCACGGTGCTTCCAGGCGGGCCAGCAACTCGGCCAGGGCCTTGGGAACAGGCCGGTCACACCAGAGGGCTTCGGCCCAGTCGCACATGCGGAGGGAGCCCCAATGCATGGCCCGGCCCAGGACGCCGCGCCGGAAAGCGGGGTGGGCGATGCGCGTGACGGGTTGGGACGGATCCTGGGCGAACTGGCTGCCGAAGGCATCAAAGGCGGCCATGCGGCGCTCCCACACGGCGCTCACATCCACCAGGAGATCGGGTTGTCCCGGATTCTCACCACCCACCCAGGCCAGGGCTTCGGGTCGCCAGGGTGTACCCGGGCAGGGATAGTTTTTCAGCCCGGCGTAGTACGCGGCCTCCCGGGCCAGCTGGTGGGCGCGGCGGTGGTCCGGGTGGCGGTCGTCCGGTGCCGGCAGGATCATCACGCGGGGCCGCAGGCGGCGGATCTCCGCCATCAACCGCTGCCGGTAGGCTTCCTCCTCGGTGAACCGGCCATCGGGGAAATCGAGCACGAGGCGGGAAACCCCGAGGATCCGCGCGGCCTCCTGGGCCTCGGTCCGGCGGGTTGCAGCGGTACCGCGCGTACCGAGATCGCCGCTGGTGAGGTCGAGGATGCCGGCCTTCAGGCCCCGGTCCGAGGCCAGGGCGAGGATGCCGCCCACGTGGACTTCTACGTCATCCGGATGGGCGCCGAGGGCGAGGAGATCGAGGTCGTGGCTCATGGTTCCTCCACCAGGATCACCGGCGTCGCGCCATCCATGCGGTCCAGGATCGCATCGAGCAGCACCGTGTTTCTGAGCCAGGGGGCTCCCGGCAGGACGCGCTCCTGGGGTACGCCGAAGGGGAAGAGGGCTTGCCGCAGGCGCTCGGCATCACCCCCGAGGACTGATGCGGCGGCCTCCCGGTGCAGGCGGCGATCCAGCTTGGCGAGCCGATCCCGGCTCCGCGCCTGCTCGCGCTGGAAACGCAGTTGCAGGGCCTCGGGCCAGGATGGATCCGGAGCGACCATCTGGAAGCAGGTTGAGGGCAGCGCTCCGGACCAGGTGGCCAGACGGTCCCAGGCGCCGAGGCGCAGCGCATCGAGCTGGCCGGCAGAGACGCGAAAGCCCGAAGGCACGACGAACACGCTGGGCCGGAGGAGGATCTTCGGAGCGGCCAGGCCCACGCGCTCCCACAGCGGCTCGCAAAGCCGCCAGTAGGCCCGTTCGGAGGGGCCGAGCACCACAGCGGTGACAGGCAGCATCAGCGATTGCATCAGCGGTCGGATGGCGGCGCCGGGGCTGAGCCAATGGCCTTCTGGAAGCGACGCGCCGCGTTCCAGCCGCTGGCGCCGGCCTGTGCGGGGATCCAGCGAGAACCAGGCCGCCTGCACCCGTGGGTCCAGGGGGAGCGGCGCGCCCTGGGCCTCCAGCGACTGGGCCTGCTGGACGAGCAGAGCCTCGAGGTCCAACGCCCGCCAGCGTTCCAACTCGGGCTGGACGGAGTTCCGGAGCGCTGGCTCCGTCGGAGAGAAGGGACGGATGCCGCGCTCCCATAGGGGTTGCCCCAGTGCCAGGGCGTGTCCCCGCAGCGTCGGCTCCTGTGGTTCCGGCAAGGCCCCCCACAAGGTCGTGGCTTCGACCTGATGCTCCGGAGTCCAGGGCAGCCAGCCGGTGGCGGTGCCGAGCCGTGTGTCGAAGCGGAACCGGTGGCGGAGCAGACGATTCCCCTTCCAACCGGTCACGGAGGCCACCTCGGTCCGGTCGTGATCCTCGTCCGCCAGCCAATAGACCGCCTCGGCGCCGGTGCGCCGGGCCTCGGCCAGCGCCGCCAGGGCTTTCGCCACGGCAAGGGCGGGACTCCATCCCGCGCCGATCTGCTGTCCGGTGGCGATGATGGGCCTGGGGCTCATGCCCACCCTCGACAGGTCGATCCGGCCGTCGCGCGCTGGTGCGTCGTACACATGGGCCCCAGCCTACCCGATATGCGATGCTCGACGGCATGCAGAGCATCGCCCCCTGGATTCCACCCGCCTTTCCAGACCTGGCCACCCTGGCCATGGAAGCCGCGGACGAGGCGGGGATCGCCGCGCTGCGGGCTTGGCCGGAATCGCGGAAAGGTGGCGTCGGCTTCGGTACTCTGCCGCCCTTCCTGTGCTGGAGGGGATGGCTGGATGGCGCCTGGCACCTCGTCCTGCTCCAGGCCCGGGAGGTGGGGGCCCTGGTTCCGGGGGCGCGTACCGCGCCGCTACCCGAGGGCTGGCTTGAGGCCCTCGATCTGGAGTCCCTGGCCCGGCCGCTGGCCCGCCATCCGGATTTCCCGGGGGGTGCCTCGATCCACGTGGTGCATCTCCCCGGCGGAGAGGCCTACCGCCTCCGTACTTTTGGAGCCTCCGCGCCGGAGGTCGTGGCGGAGGTGCTGAAACAGACCAGCCACATCCAGGTCTGGAATCTGGCCGACTAGGCGTCGAAGCTCTGGGCTACTTCCCGCGGTTGCTCATGCGGGTGTGGGTCACACCCGACTTGCCCTGGGGCTTGGTGGATGCCTTCACGACAGGCTTGGGGCCGGGGCCGGCCTTCTGCTTGGTGGCAATGGGCGTGGTGGCGGCCTTGTCCACGGCCTGGAGGGACTTCATGAGGTCGGCGGGGACGAGTGGCTTGGTCATGGGAGTACTCCTGCCACCAGTCTATCCGCAGCGCCGAGTCGCGCGTGAGGTGATGGCGTTCCTGGGCCAGCCATCACCGCCCCGCGGTTAGGCCTCGTAAGGGTTGGCGCCCATCCGCGCGCGCCGCGGCGTCAAGTCCCTTGAACAATGAACCACATTGCCCTGCGGGCCTTTCCTTGCGGATGCATCGCGGCTGGGCACCAACGATGACATAGGTTATTCCGTCACGAGCCCTTAAGCTGGACTGGATGGCTTGATGTCGACAGATCTATTCCCGGGGGTGGTGGGCCATGGGCGTTAAGGTGCGGGAGGAGCTGGCAGAGGATGCACTGCGGGCCTTTGTCGTCTGGAAAGACGCCTCCCGGCTGACGCGCCGAAGCCTCCTGGAAGCCTGGTTGGAACAGGTCGCCCTGGTGCGTGAGGAACTGGCCCTGGGGATCACGCACGAGACGGGCAAGCCCATCACCCTCGCCCGGGGTGAAGTGGGTCGGGGCGAGATGACGCTGCGCGCCTCGATCGAAGCGCTGACCTCCTTTGGCGAGGAGGCCATTCCCTACGACCTGATGCCGGGCGCGGAGGGTTGCCGGGCTGTGCTGCGGCGCTTTCCCCTGGGACCGGCGCTGGCCATCACGCCCTTCAACTTCCCCGTGAATTTGGCGCTGCACAAGCTGGCCCCAGCTCTGGGCGCAGGTTGTAGCGTGATCTGGAAACCCAGCTCCCAGGCGCCGCGCACATCGCGGCTGCTCTGGGAGACCTTTGAGGCGGCACGGATCCTGGCCTCCGCTCCGGTCCACCTCCTGCAATTGGCCGGGTCCGATCCCACCGCGGCGGAGGAATTGGCGAAGGATCTCCGGATCGCCGTCGTGAGCTTCACTGGTTCTGAGCGCGTGGGGCGTCATCTCGAACAGACCCTGGCCGGGAAGCGGCTGCTGCTGGAACTGGGTGGCAATGCGGCTGTGGTGGTGGACGAGGGCGTGGATGCCGCAGCCGTCGCCCGGCAGCTCGCTCCGGTGTCAGTGGCGGGGGCAGGGCAGAGTTGTTCCAAGGCCCAGCGGATCTATGTCCACCACCGTGTGTGGGAGGCGTTCGCACCTGCCTTCGTGGCCGCTGTGCAGGCCATGCCCGTGGGCGATCCTATGGATCCGGCCACGCTGGTGGGGCCGCTCATCGATGAAGCTACGGCCAGGCGCGTGGACGAAGAACTGGACCGCGCCGTCCAGGCCGGTGCCCGGGTCCTGCTGCGCGGGAAGCGCCAGGGCGCCCTGCTGCCTCCCGCCATCCTGACCGGTCTACCCGAAAACGATCCCTTCCAGTGTGAGGAAGCCTTCTCGCCCGTCACCATATTGACCCCTGTGGAATCCTTCGAGGCGGGCCTCGATCTGGCTTCGGCCACGCGGTTCGGTCTGCGGGCCAGTGCCTACAGCCGGGATCAGCGGAACCTCCGCCTGGCGGAATCGAAACTGAGGGCCGGCGGCGTGCTCCTGAACCTGCCACCCACCTTCCGTCTCGATGCCGCGCCCTTCGGCGGCGTCCGCGCCAGCGGCAATGGGTTCGAGGGCCCGCGGTGGGCCATGGAGGGCTTCACGGAAGGCCGCCTCATCGCCGAAGGCCCAGCCCTGTAAGAATCCTGGAGGAGTCTAGCCCATGCCCCTGCTCATGCCCTTCCAATCCGGCGACCTGGTGGTGGTGGTGCTCCAGTCACCGCGGGAGCGCATCTGGGGCCGCATCCTCGGGCTGGACGCCTCTGGCCTCGCCGTGCGCGGCCTGGACCTGACACCCTGGGAAGAGGTGCTGACCCTGGTCCGGACCGGACAGACCGATCAGGTGGCCCTGAGCACCCGGTTCCTGCCCATGCACCGCGTGGAGGCCATGTACCTCGACGAACCCAGTTCCGGCGCGCCCAGCCTGGCTGCCACCTTTCGTGACCGCACCGGGAAGGAGGCCCAAACCTTCCTTGCCGATCCCCAACCCGCCAGAGCCGCGTCCCGACGCCGGAGGACCCCATGACCCACGCCAACCACTCGCTCTGGATGGAGCGCTTCCGCGCCCGGGCCAAAGAACTGCAGCGCCACATCGTGCTGCCCGAGGGCCGGGACGACCGGACGCTCCAGGCCGCCCAGCTGCTGCTGGATCAGGGGCTCTGCCGGCTCACGCTGCTGGGCGAGCCCGCAGACATGCTGCAGCGCGGCGCGACCCTGGGCCTGTCACTGCAGGGCGCCGAGCTGGTGGATCCCGCCACCAGTCCGCTGCTCCAGGAACTGGCCGGGGCCTACTACGAGCGCCGCAAGGCCAAGGGCATCAGTGAGGCCCAGGCCCTGGAGGCCGTCCACAATCCGCTCTGGTTCGGCGCGATGCTGGTGCAGGCGGGCCACGGCGATGGCATGGTGGCCGGGGCCCTGAACACCACCGCCGAGACGGTCCGCGCCTGCCTCCAGGCCATCGGTGCCGCCAAGGGCATCAAGACCGTGTCCAGTTTCTTCCTGATGATCCATCCCGATGCGGCCTTTGGCGAACAGGGCGCCATGCTCTTCGCGGACTGTGCCGTAGTGCCCGATCCCACGCCCGAGCAGCTGGCGGATATCGCCATCGCCTCGGCCGAGAATGCCCGACGCGTGATGGGTGTCGAACCCCGCGTGGCCCTGCTCAGCTTCTCCACCCGGGGCTCTGCCGAACACCCCTGCGTCGACAAGGTGCGGGCGGCCCTGGCCATCATCAAGGAGCGGGCTCCGGAGCTTGCCGTGGACGGCGAACTGCAGGCGGATGCCTCCCTGCTGGCCTCCGTGGGCCAGAAGAAGGCGCCCGGTTCCCAGGTCGCCGGCCGAGCCAATGTGCTTATCTTCCCCAACCTGGACGCGGGCAACATCTCCTACAAAATCACGGAGCGCCTTGGGGGCGCCGTGGCGCTCGGGCCACTGCTCCAGGGCCTGGCCCGACCGGCCAACGATCTGAGCCGCGGCTGCAGCGCCCAGGACATCGCCGATGTGGTGGTGCTGACGGCCCTTCAGTGAAGCGACTCGCCCTCTTCATTTCCGGTACCGGCGGCAATGCCCTGAACCTGCTCAGGGCTTGCCGCGAGGGCCGGGTGTCTGCGCTTCCTGTGCTGGGCCTCGCCTCCTCGGCCAAGGCCGGGGGCATCGCCCGCCTCGAGGCCGAGGGACTGCCCATGGTGGTCGTCGTCCGGAAGGAGTTCGATTCCGACGAGGCCTATTCCGAGGCCTGCTACCGGGCTGCGGAGGCGGCGGGCGCCGAGTTCATCTGCCTTTGCGGCTGGCTGAAGAAGCTCACCGTGCCGCTGCGTTGGGAGGGCCGCATCGTCAACATCCATCCCGGTCTGCTGCCCCGCTTCGGGGGCCCCGGCATGTACGGCATGCATGTCCACCGCGCGGTGCTGGAATCCGGCGAGGCGGAATCCGGTGCCACCGTCCACCTGGTGGATGCCGAATACGACCATGGGCGGATCCTGGATCAGCTGCGCGTGCCGGTCCTGCCGGGTGACACGGCGGAGGAACTCCAGAAGCGGGTTTACGCAGCGGAGATGGAACTGTTCCCGAGGGCCATGGCGGCATATCTCCGAGAACGGGCCTAGACTGTCCGTATGAGAACGGAGCAGGAGCGAAGTTCCACTTTGGCGCGGCCGAAGCCCGCAGGGCGCGGCACAGGGAGGCTCCGCCTCGGCAAGCTCAGCCCGCCGGAGCACGCTCTGCGTGCGATAGGTGGAGGTGTCGCGTGATCCCCCTCCTCACTGCCGACGAGATGCGGGCTGCGGAGCACCAGGCCATCGAGGGCTGGGGCATTCCGTCGCTGATCCTCCAGGAGCATGCCGCGCTCGGAGCCCTGGCGCTGCTGCCGCCGGAGGGGCCCCTGCAAGTGCTGGCGGGCCCCGGCAACAACGGCGGCGATGCCTTGGCCCTGGCCCGCCTGGCGCGTCTCCAGGGGCGTGAAGTCGCGGCCTGGTCCCCCCATTCCCAGGCCGAATGGCAGGGGGATGCGGCGCTCCAGGCCCGGTTGTGGCAAGGGCTCGGTGGCGAGATCCAGACTTCCCAGAATCCGGCTGAAACCATGCGGACCTGGCGTGGCTGGGTCGTTGACGGCCTGTTCGGCCTGGGGACCCAGCGGCCGCTGGAGGGCCTGGCCGCAGCCTGGGTGAAGGCCCTGAACGCGAGCGGTCTGCCCGTGCTGGCCCTGGATCTGCCCTCGGGGCTGGATCCGAGCGCGGCCGAAATTCCTGGCGAGGTTGTGCAGGCCCGACGCACGGCCTGTTTCGGAGCCCGGAAGGTCTGCCATGGGCTGATGCCCGCGCGGGAATTCTGCGGCGAGATCACCGTGATTCCGCTGCCGTTCGACCGGGCGCTGACAGCAGGGATGCAGATGCTGGAGCGCCCCAGCCTTCCCCCGCGGGCCTGGAACGCCCACAAGGGCAGCTTTGGCCATGTGGTCATCCGGGCCGGCAGCCTGGGCATGAGCGGCGCGGCGGTGCTGGCGGCCCTGGGCGCACTGCGGGTGGGGGCCGGGCTGGTGACGGTGCTGACGGAGGCCGAGGTTCGCGCCGAGATCGCCGGCCAGTTGCCCGAGGCCATGGTGGCTGCCTGGCGAGGCTCCGTGCCTGCGGAGGCGGATGTGCTGCTGGTGGGGCCGGGAGGCATCTCGCAGGTGCCTGATTGGGATGGCCCCATGGTCGTGGATGCCTCCGCCTTGAAGGAGGGTGAAGGGAAACGCTGGCTGGAGCGGCCGGGTACGGCCATCACGCCCCATCCCGGGGAATTCGCCCGGCTCTTCCGGCTGTCCCGCCCCCTGCTGATGGATGAGCGCCTGGCCCAGGCCAGGCAGGTGGCAGCCGGAAAACCCGGCGTCCTGATTCTCAAGGGGGCCCAGACTGTCATCGCCGGTGGCGCCTGTGACGATCTGTGGATCAACACCACGGGCCATCCTGGCCTTGCCACGGGCGGCAGCGGCGATCTGCTGGCGGGCATGGTGGCCGGTTTCCGCGCCCAGGGCCTGCCCATGCGCGAGGCCGCCGCTGCGGCGACCTGGTTCCATGGCGCGGCCGCCGACCGGCTACCGGGTGCGGGGCTGCTGCCCCGGGATCTGGCGGACCTTCTGCCGGAGTTGCTGCGTGGCTGAGCGGTTCCTGGGTGATGACCTGGCCACGGAGGCCCTTGGGGAAGCCCTGGCCCGGCTCACGCCGCCGGGTGGGACGTGGCTCCTGCGGGGGGAACTCGGCGCGGGCAAGACCACCTGGACCCGGGGCTTCCTGCGTGGCCTGGGCGGGGACCCGTACGAGGCCGCTTCGCCCACCTATGCGGTCCTGCACCGTTACGAGGTTCCAGGAGGGCGGCTCTTCCATCTGGATCTCTATCGGCCCGGGCCGGAAGGCGCCTGGTCGCTGGGGTTGGAGGAAGCCATTAGTCCCGCCGACCGGCTCGTCGTCGAGTGGGCGGGGAAGGAGGGTCCCTGGCCCTCGGAGTGGGTGGCCGAGCTGAGTTTGACCACCGAGGGTGAAGGCCGCCGGGCGGAATGGACACTGCCTGACGAAGGTCCTGGGCGATGATGGGAGCATGAGCCTCCTTCTGACTCTCACGCTCCTGACCCTGCTCGCTTCCGCTCTGGCTGCCTGGGCTGCCCTCCGCACCCGGACGGCGGATCCGGCGCCCTTCGAGGTGCTGCGGCGTCACTCCGAAGAATTGGCCTCTCGCGATCGAAGTGAAGCCCAGCAGGCCCTGGTGTCCCAGCTCCGGCCGTTGATGGCCGAACTGGGGGAGATCAAGACGGCCCAGGCCGAGAAACTGGCGGAGGGTTTCCGGCTCCTCGTCCATTCCACTCAGGAGGCCCTGCGGGCTGCCCGCGAAGAGCAGGCCACGCAGCTCACTCAGGTCCAGCAGCAGGTGGAGACACGCCTGCAGGCCATCCAGAAGTCCAACGAGGACCGGCTTGAGCAGATGCGGCGAACGGTGGATGAAAAGCTGCATGAGGCTCTGGAGAAACGCCTGGGTGAGAGCTTCAACCTCGTCGCCCAGCGGCTCGAACAGGTTCAGAAAGGGCTCGGCGAGATGCAGTCCCTGGCCCAGGATGTGGGTGGCCTGAAGCGGGCGCTGACGAATGTGAAGACCCGGGGAGTGCTTGGCGAGGCCCAATTGGGTGCGCTGCTCGAGCAGTTCCTGTCGGCCGGGCAGTACGCGGCGAACGTGAAGGTGAAGCCCCGCTCGGCCGAGGTGGTGGAATACGCCGTGAAGCTGCCGGGGGTTGAGGAGGGCGGCACGGTCTGGCTGCCCATCGACGCGAAGTTCCCCCTGGAGGACTACCAGCGGCTCATGGAGGCTTACGAGATCGGCGACCTCGCGGCCGTGGAGACTGCGGGCAAGGCCCTGGAGGTCCGCCTGCTGTCCCAGGCGCGGGATATCCGCGACAAGTACATCGCGCCGCCCTACACCACAGATTTCGCGCTGCTCTTCCTGCCCTTCGAGGGGCTCTATGCCGAGGCGCTGCGGCGCCCGGGCCTGCTGGACCGGCTCCAGCGCGAATGCCGCGTCACCTTCGTCGGGCCCACCACGCTCACCGCCTTCCTCAACAGCCTGCAGGTGGGGTTCAAGACGCTGGCCATCAGCAAACAGAGCGGGGAGGTCTGGAAGCTCCTGGGCCATGTGAAGACCGAATTCGGGAAGTTCGGGGAATCCCTGGCGGTGGTCCAGAAAAAACTGGACGAGGCCAGCAGCAAGCTCGGCGATGTCTCCAAGCGGAAGGAACTCATGGAGAAGCGGCTGGCGGGAGTCGAGGCTCTGCCGGAGGTTGTAGCTCTGGAGACGCTGCCCGGGGCGTACCGCGAGGAATAATTCGCTTCACAATCCGGCGGGATGCCTTAGGATTCGGGCAAACCCGGGGGTGTGATGCTGAAGGGACGGGAGCGTTCTGGGATCGGCGAGGTGATTGCCGTGGACCGGAACTATGTCCCCATGCAGGAAGTCAGCCGCCGCCGGGCCCTCTGCGCCGTGGTCTCCGGGCGGGCCCATGTGCTGAATCCAGCGACGTTCGAACGCCATGGCAACCTGGAAGCCCGGCTCGAGCTGATCATCTTTCCGCATGTGCAGGCCTGCAGCGATTCGAAGCTGCTCCTGGGCCGACTGGAGCGCCGGGTGCTGCGCCGCGACCACTTCCTCTGCCAGTACGAGGGCTGCCAGCGGAAGGCCACGACGGTGGATCATGTGGTACCGCTCTGCCAGGGCGGCTCCACCACCTGGCAGAACCTAGTGGGTTGCTGCCTGTCCTGCAACCAGATCAAGGGCGGACGCACACCGGAGCAGGCCGGCATGATCCTGAAGCGGCTGCCCAAGGGACCGCGGGCCCATCTCTTTGAGCGCTTCGAGGAACTCCTGAAGCGGGCCAGCGCGGCCTGATCAGCCGCAAATGGCCCGGGTCTTGAGATGCAGTTCAGCCCATTCGCGGTCCGGGTCGCTGCGCCGGGTGATGCCGCCCCCGGTCCAGTAGGTGAGGCAGTCTCCCTGGATCTGGGCCGTACGGATGGGCAGGGCCAGGTCCAGGTCCCCGTTGGGGGAGATCCAGCCGACCGCCCCGCAGTAGAACCCCCTGGGGGCCGCCTCCGCCTGGGCCAGATGTCCGCACACCGCGTGTTTCGGTGCCCCGGTGACGCTTCCGCCGGGCAGCACGGCGCGCAGGAGTTCCGCCAGCCCCAGCCCTGGCCGGGCCGTGGCCTCCACGGTGCTGACCAGGTGCTGGACGGTGGGGTAGGGTGCCACGGCCATAGGCCGGGTCACCTGGACCGACCCGGGCAGGGCCACGCGTCCGAGATCGTTCCGCACCAGGTCGAGGATCATGGTGTGCTCCGCCCTTTCCTTGGGATCGGCAAGCAGGGCCTCCGCAGTGATCCTGTCCTGTTCAGGATCGCCGGTCAGGGGAGCGCTCCCCTTGATGGGCTGGGACCAGATCTGATCCCCTCGCCGGGCCAGCAGGCGCTCCATGCTCAGGCACAGGAGTCGCGAGCCGCCCAGATCCAGCAGCGCGCCGAAGGGAGGCTGGGCACGCTGGAGGGCCGCCAGGGCGAAGCTGCAGGCATCGCCCCGCAGGTAGCCCTGGAAGGGCACGCAAAGGTTTGCGACATAGAAGCCCCCGGCGAGGATGCACTCCTGGATCTGCTCAACGGCCGCCCGATGCTGGTGTTCTCCCCAGAGGGGTGCCAGTTCGAGCGAGGTCCCGCCCTCGGGGCCGATCCGCCCGAGGTGGTTCAGCCAGGCGGCCGGGTCGGGTGGGTCGTCGGTCCAGGACCAAAGCTCGGCGTGGCCGCCCTCCACATGCAGGGCTTCCCGCACGGCCGTCCAGTGCTGACCCGGCTGACCCGGGGGCAGACCCTTGCGGGGAAGACCGGCCTCATCGCAAGCCAATTCGAACGAGGCCGCGCCGACCCACGGAAAGGGTTGTCCCCTCAGGGTCGCTTCCAGAGCTTCCCAGGGTGTCTGCCGCAGCGGCACGCCTTGCAGGAGGGTGATCCAGGCCTGGCCACTCCAGGTGGAGCGCAGGACTGGCCCGGGCAGGACCAGGAGTCCCTCTCCGGTATCCCCCGAGTGCAGCCAGGGGGCCCCGGTCCGCAGCATCCCCTGGGCACAGGCGGGCCACAGGCCAGGTAAGGGGAAGGGCAGGCGATGCCGGGGCGTGAAGTCCATCCAGCCATCATCCCATTGGAATCTGGAACTGCCTCCATCCGCTAGTGTTGAAAAAGGGCGCGCTAATAAATTGCGAATTCGTGACAAATAATGACCATAAAATGATCTTTCCTTTTTTCCGAATTGACATTAGGCTTTTTGGCCAGGAGGAACCTCTATGCTTACAGTGGATATCAGCTCTCAGCCCGGTAAGGACTTTGCAGGAGATGCGCTGATCGTTCCGGTCTTTTCCGGGCGTGAGCGCCATCGTCTGCCACTCGCCATCAGCAAGGTCGCTCGCCAAGTGATGGATGAGGAGGATTTCAAGGCAGACTATCTTGAAGTTGTGCCGCTTCACCATCCGAATGGAGTGAAGGAAAGCCGTTGGATGGTCCTGGTGGGGCTTGGTGATGAAGAGAAGGTCACGCTCAACAAGATTCGCAAGGCGGTGGGCACTGCCGGGCGCTTCTGCCTCAAGAAGAAATGGAAGAAGATCGGCGTCCTTTCGCCATCCACTTCCACCATTGATCACGACGCCGTGCAGGTGGCGGTGACTGAGGGCGCTCTACTCGCCAATTATGATCTGGTTTCCTTCAAGGGCGGGAAAGCCGAACCCAAGCAATTCACTTCCATCGAGATCTTCACCAATGGCGACGACACCCGCAAAGCGCGCCGGAAGCTGCCCTCGGTCGAGGCTGGCGTGGCCGCGTGCCACCGGGTGCGGGACCTCGCCAACACCCCCGCAGGCGATCTCTATCCCGAGGTATTCGCCGAAACGGCCGTCAAGCTGGCGAAGCAGCACAAGCTTCATTGCGAAGTGCTGGATGTGCCGGCCCTTGAAAAAGGCGGTTTCCGTTCGATCCTGGCTGTGGGACAGGGCAGCGTGCGGCCCCCGCGGGTGGTCAAACTCGAATACAAGCCCAAGGAGAAACCCAAGAAGCATGTGGTCCTGGTGGGTAAGGGGGTCTGCTTCGATTCCGGCGGGCTCTCGCTCAAGGATGCCTCCGGCATGGAGACCATGAAGGACGACATGACCGGAGCCGCCATCGTGCTGGCCACGCTGGTGGCCTGCGCGCAGCTGGAGGTGCCGGTCCAGGTCACCGGGCTGATGGGGCTGGTGGAGAACATGCCTTCGGGATCCAGCTACAAGCCGGGTGATGTCATCAGGACGCGCAGCGGGAAGACCGTGGAAGTGCTCAACACGGATGCCGAGGGCCGCCTGGTGCTGGCCGACCTACTCCACCTGGCCAGCGAACTGGGTGCCGATCATGTCGTGGACCTGGCCACCCTCACGGGCGCCGCGCTCATCGCCATGGGGGACGGGGTGTCGGCCGTCATGGGGACGGACCAGAAGCTGGTGGATCGCCTCATGGATGCTGGCGGGTCCGTCGGTGAGTACCTTTGGCAGCTGCCTCTGGTCGAGGAATACACGGATCTGCTCAAAAGCCCCCTGGCCGACCTGAAGAACATCACCGGCATCCGCTGGGGCGGGACCATCACGGCCGGGTTGTTCCTCCGTGAATTTGCGGGCCAGGCCTCCTGGGCCCACATTGACCTCTCGGGCAGCTGGTCTGGCAAGGAAAGGGACTACCGCACCCACGGTGGGACTGGGGAGGGACCGCGGTTCCTCCTGGAGTGGCTGATGGACTGATGGACCCGTAGGTCGTATTCCAAGGGGGGGCCTCGGCCCCCCCTTTTTTTAAATAGGTGAAGATGTACCTCTTGACCGCGGGCCATGGATGGGGATTTATTGAGGACTGCCCTCAAGCCACCTAAGCCCCCACCCCTTTTGGAGTTCCCATGGAAGCGATGGAGACCCTCACCAAGGCCGACCTCTCCCGACATCTGATGGAGCGGCTGGAACTGGGGAAGAAGGATGCTGACCTCCTGGTGAACACCTTCCTCGAGAGCATCATCGAGTCCCTCCGGACTGGCGAAGGCGTGGAACTGCGCGGCTTCGGCAGCTTCCGTCTGCGTGATCGCCGAGCCCGTCAGGGCCGCAATCCCCGGAGCGGGGAGAGCATCCAGGTGCCGCCCAAGCGGGTGGTCTATTTCAAGCTGGGCAAGGAATTGCGCAGCAAGCTCATTGACGACTGACGATCGATTCCACCCCTTTCCGGGAGTTCCCATGCGCCTGCGCAAGTTGCTTGTTTCCCTCTTGGCGGTATTCGCGATCACCGCCCCGGTCTTCGCCCAGAAGAAGCTCTCCAAGGAGGAGAAGTCGAAGCTTCCCCGCATTGCCATTCTGGAATTCAAGACCGCTCCCGATTGCTGGCACGGCTGGCGCCACGGCGGCTGGGGCAACCAGATGGGCACCATCTCGAACCAGCTGCGGGACCTGTTCACCACCGAGATCATGGAAAAGGGCAAGAACAAGATCCGGGTCATCGAGCGCGAGCGGTTGGCTGAGATCCGGCAGGAGTTGAACTTCCAGCAGAGCGGTGAGGTGGACACTGCCACGGTGCAGAAGATCGGGAAATTGCTCGGCGTGAAGTATGTGATGACCGGCAAGATCACGCGCTTCGCCTACAAGGAGGGCGGTTTCTCGACTGGCTGGGGTGTGGGTGCCCTGGTCAGCAAGGTCACCGGCGATGGAATGGCCGGAGCTGTCGCTGGTAGCGTGAACGTGAAGAAGGCCTCCTTCACGGGCCGCCTGGACATCCGGCTCATCGAAGTGGAGACCGGTGAAATTCTCGGCGCCTGGAAGGACGAGGACAAGGTTTCCGATACCAGCGTGAAGGTGGCCGGTACTGGGGCCGAGGTCTCCTACGACGAAGAACTGGTGAACAAGGTGTTCGAGCCGGTTGTGCAGCGGATCACGCCCAAGCTCCTGCGGGCCACGGTTGTGGCCCACGAAGAGGAGTGATCGGCGCTCAGCGTACGGGACGGGCCCTTTCGGGGGCCCTTTCCTTGTGCGGAAACCAGGCGGCCACGGCCGTCTGGATGGCGCCGGGGTAGCCGGGCCCCAGCGCTTCGGCGCAATGGAGGTGCCAGGTGGGTACTTCGATCACCTGACCCGTCTGGAACTGCGCGGCCAGGGACCGCTGGACCTGCGGTGGCGCCAGGCGATCCTGGGTGGCCAGAAAGCACAGGCTGGGTGTGGCCAGGCGCAGCCCACTCAGTCGCCGGAGGAGATCGGTCTCTTCGGGCGAGTAGCCACCCATCCAGCCGGCTAGGCGCGCGGCAGCCGCACCGATGGGTGGCGCGAGGATGTGCCACAGGCGATCTTCCGGTCCACGCACCAGGCGCTCGGCAAAGCTCCGGCTGCTGGCCGGGGCGCCCTCCCAGATGATCCCGGCCAGGGGACCTTTGCCCTCTCGTTCCAGGTCAGCCAGCGCCAGGAGCCCCACCGAGGCCCCCAGACTGCGCCCCAGCAACAGGATCCGGCGGCGGGGAATGCCCGAGGCTTCGAGCTGGTGGACCATCCGCACCACCTCTTTCGACTCCACGGCTCCGAAGGTGACCGCAGGGGCGGGACCGCCTCGGCGCAGGGCCTCATCCCGTCGCCGGTAGGTGAAGATGGCGGCATCAAGTCGGGGGAACCATTTCAAGGCTGGACTGGTGCCCCAGCGGTCGTCCCCGAAGCCGTGCAGGAGGAGCACGAGGCCGGGCGAGGGGGTTGGGCGGGTGAATCGCCAAAGCTGGAGACCTGCGGCCTCCTCGCTGGACCAGGAACCGCCTGGATCCCCATCCTGGCCCTGCGCCAAGGCCTGGTAGGTGGCTTCCACCCGGGCCAGGGGCTGGGGTCGATAGAAGGGCGGATCGACCAGTTCCCGAGCCACGGATCGGGTCTTCCAGCCGCAGAACCCACCAAGACCCAGCAGGGGTGCCAGACCAAGGGCGAGCCAGAGCCCTCGCCTCACCAGTAGCCCGTGGTGACCAGCAGTTCGGCCGTGGCCTCCGGCATGGGGCATTGGCAACTCAGGCGCTGGTCGGCTTCGGCTTCGAGCTTCACCAGGAGGGCTGCCTCGCGGCTGGAGGCCGGGCGGAGGTGCTCTGTGCCCCTCAGGACGGTCACCAGGCATCTCCCGCAGGCGCCACGCCCCGAGCAGGCGGAAGCCACCGGCAGACCCGCGGCGAGGCAGCGCGACATGAGGGTTCCCTGCCCGCCGCAGTTGAGGACATGGTCCTTCCGGCGGGTTCGGGCCACTACCACCATGGCTACTTGACGAGGGTGGCAGTCACGCCGGGCAGTCCCTCGGCCGGGGGCAGGGGATCCGGTTTGCCGTAGAGCACCGCGTCAAGCCGTTGCGTGAGCGTGACCTGGTAGTGCCCCTTGCCGGCGGTCATCTCGAGCTCGCCCATGTCGGGGCTGAAGGTCTCGCGCTGGCTGGTCAGGAAGAAGCGGTGCTTGCCGGGCAGGATGCCCTTCACCTGCAGGCTGGTGGCGCCCTTGGGCAACTGCTGTACGGGAATCCGGGCGCCGTCGAGGGTGAACTCCACGGGTCCCCGCACGGCCCGGGTGAACCGGAAGACCGCCGTTCCCGCGGGGATCGGGGTGCTGGGGGTTAGCGGCACCTTCCGACAGCCAAGGAAGGATGCGGCGGCGAGCAGCACCAGGGCGGGAACAGCAGGGTGGAACTTCATGAAGCCTCCGGATCCTCCATCATATGCGATGAACGCCAGCGAGGTCACAGGGCGCTTCAGAACCCCTGAAGCAGCACCACAGACGAGGCGGCAAGGCCCTCGCCGCGTCCCGTGAAGCCCAGCTTTTCGGTTGTCGTGGCCTTCACGTTCAGGGCGTCCGGAGCAAGGCCAAGCAGGGGGGCCACGTGATCACGCATCTGCAGTCGATGGGGCCCGATCTTCGGCCGCTCCCCGATGAGGCAGACATCCGCGTTCACCACCCGCCAGCCGCGCTCCGCCAGGTCACCCATGACCCGTTCAAGCAGGCGGGCCGAGTCAGCGCCCAGGTAGGCGGGGTCGGTATCGGGGAAATGCTGGCCGATGTCGCCGAGCCCGGCTGCACCTAGCAGGGCGTCCATGAGGGCATGGAGCATCACATCCGCATCGCTGTGCCCGAGCAGGCCCCGGTCGTAGGGTATGACGCACCCCATCAACATCAGCGGGCGTCCTTCTTCGGGAGTCGCGAACCGGTGGACATCGAAGCCCTGACCGACCCGGATCGCGTTCATGCTTCCTCCTGCTCCAGAGCCCGGTGATTGCCGGTGGATTCTTCCAGGGATTTGAAGGTCCCCGTGATGGGGTGCTCCGGCAGCGTGATGATGACTTCGGTGCCTGCCCCTTCTTCGCTGAGGAACTCAAGGGTTCCCCCATGTTCCTCCACGATCTTCTTCACGGTGGCCATGCCCAGGCCCGTGCCCTTCTTCTTGCCATAGCTGAAGAAGGGCTCGAAGATCCGCTTGATGACCTTGCGGGGGATGCCGCGCCCACGATCCTTCACGCGGATCTGGATGCCCCCTGTCACCTGGATCCAGGCCACGAGGATCTCGCCGCTCATGTCGGTGGTGGCATCGAGGGCATTGGCCAGGAGGTTTTCCATGACCCTGGTGAACCGCGCCGGATCCAGTTTTACGCGGCACACCGGACCTTCCGCGAGAAGGTGGACGCCCAGTTCGGCGGCGCGGGGGACCATGGGCTCGAGGATGGCGTCGAGGAAGGTGCGGAGCTCCACCGTTTCCCGGTTGGGCTCCCGCACCTTGGCGAAATCGAGCACGTCCTGGCTCAGATGCGTCAGGCGATCCACGCACTCCAGGATCTTGCGGCAGTGATGCCGGATCTTGTGATCCTCGGTGGAGAGTTCCAGCAGGTCCGCATGCCCGCGCAGCACGAACAGGCCGTTCTTGAAATCGTGGACGATGGAACTGGCCACCTGGCCGACCGTGGCCAGCACGTGGCTGCGGAGGTTCTCTTCGGAGAGGCGGGTCCGCTCGATGGCGATGGCGCAGAGGGCGACGATGGCTTCGAAGGTTTCCCGATCCGGTGGTTCGGTGATGGGCTTCCGGCTGTCGAGGTAGACCACACCGAGCCGCCGCCCCTGGAGCAGCAGGGGTAGGCAGAGGATCGTTTTCAGTTCCAGGCGCTGGATGGAGTGCTGGTTGAGCAAGTGGTGCTCATCGGCCACGTTCAGGATCCAGACGGGGTCGCCGGTCTCGAACACCTTGTGCACGCTGGAGAGCGACAGCTGGATACTCCCTTCCAATACCTGACCGAGGTTCCGCTGCACCCGAGTGGCGAGTTCGCCATCCTCCAGCAGCATCAGGAAGCCCCGATCCGTGCCGGAGATGGCCAGGAGTTTGTCCAGGGATTGCTCGAGGAGATCCTCCAGGTCCACTTCCTCGGCCAGCAGCTGGGCCGTTTCCAGGATGGCCTGCAGGTGGAGTTCGGAACTGCTCTGATCGGTGCTCAGCAGGGTGAGGGTATAGGCCCCATCGGCCAGACGCAGTGGCGTACCGGGCTGCCAAGCCGCGCGGCCCAGCTGCTGATCCTTGTAGAAACTGCCGTGGGTCGTCTGCAGATCCTCGGCCCACCAGATGTCGTCCCGGAGCTCAAGCCGGATGTGGTTGCGGCTGATCATGCTGTCGGAGAGCACGACATCACAAAGGCTCTGCCGGCCCAGCGTGACGGACCGGGTGAGCGGCACGGTGCGCTCAAACCCATGGCGGTCACGAACCAGGAGCTGGTAGCGCTGGGCCACGGTACCTCCCGGGTGCAGGATGAGGGAATGGGTTGGACTGCGTGAACCCAAGATTATCCGGCCATCGGCTGGACACAAGTGGAAGTCCTGTGAGGGAATAGAGGATATGCACCGACACCCCGATCTCGATCCCACCAGCGGCACGGAGGATCCAGCCGAATACTCGCTGAGGCCGCAGCGGCTCCAGGAATATATCGGCCAGGGCAAGGTGAAGGCCCGGCTGGAGATCGCCCTCCAGGCGGCCCTCCAGCGGGGGGAAGTCCTGGATCACGTGCTGCTGTTCGGTCCTCCAGGCCTCGGCAAGACCACCCTGGCCCATGTGCTGGCCAACGAAATGGGTGCCACCTGCAAAGTCATCCAGGCTCCGGCCCTGGAGAAGAAAGGTGATCTGGCCGCCATCCTCACCAACCTGGAGGCTGGCGAGTTCCTTTTCATCGACGAGATCCACCGGCTCTCGGCACCCATCGAGGAGATGCTCTATTCGGCCATGGAGGACAGGAAACTGGACATCCTCATCGGGCAGGGGCCCAGCGCCCAGACCCTGAAGGTGGACCTCAGGCCCTTCACCCTGGTCGGAGCCACCACGCGGGCAGGGCTCATCTCCAAGCCGCTCCACGATCGCTTCGGCATGGTCCACCGTCTGGAGTTCTACACGCGGGCGGATCTGGCGATCATCGGCCGGCGCTCCGCCGACCTCATGCGCATCCATCTCGCCGCCGAAGGCTCCGAGGCCATCGCGCGCCGGAGCCGGGGCACGCCGCGCATCTGCAACCGCCTGCTCCGCCGCTGCCGGGACTATGCGGAGGTGAAGGGGGACGGCACCATCACCGCCGAATCCGCGGAGGCCTGCCTGAAGCTGCATGAGGTGGACGATCTCGGCCTGGATGGCCTGGACCGGGACTACCTGCACACCCTCTGTCACAAACATCGTGGCGGGCCCGTGGGCCTGCGCACCCTGGCTGCGGCCCTGGGCGAAGACGAAGGGGCGCTGGAGGATCTGGTGGAACCGTACCTCATGCAGGTCGGGTTTCTCGATCGGACACCGCAGGGACGCAAGGCCACGGATGCGGCCTACGCCTACCTAGGCGTGAAGTCGGATCCTGGGCCGTTGTTCCGTTAGCGCCGCACCTCAGCGCCTGGCGTCGGTCTTCCGCTGATCGGGCTCCGCCTGCTTGGGGGCAGGCTGCGTGCCGCCCTTGGCCGTGCCGTTGGCATTGGGATTCCCGGCCTGATCCTTGCGGACGCAGACGCCCTGGAGCGTGCCGCCTTCGTCCACCACCAGGGAGCCGACCTCCACGTCGCCCTCGACATAGCCGGTACCGTGGATCTCCAGGCAATCCGAGATCTTCATGGTGCCTTCGGCCCGCCCCGTGACGACCAGGTGCTTGGCGAAGATGGTCCCCTTCACCAGCCCGCCCGGGGCGATGGAAACCTCGCCCGTGGAATGGATGGTTCCCTCCACGATGCCTTCCACCCGGAAGCTCCGGGCACCTGTGTGCACTTCGCCTTTGAAGAGCACCTCCTTGCCGAGCAGGGAGTGGATCGCGGGGGCGGGTTCAGGCTTGGGTTTGCTGTTGCGAAAGACGGCCATGGGTCACTCCTCGAATCAGGACTGCTTGCCCAACGCCCTGAGCCACTGGCGCTGGAGCCGCAGGTAGGGCTGGGGATTCACGGGCTTGCCGTTCCGGCGGACCTCGTAGTGGAGATGAACGCCGGTGGCGTTGCCCGAACGCCCCATGGTCCCCAGGATGTCCCCCCGTGAGACCCGCTGGCCGGCCTTCACATCCAGCCGGTTCAGATGGGCGTAGAGCGTTTCCTGATCGTCGGTGTGGCGGACCCGCACGCCCCACCCGTACCGTTCCATCCAGCCTGCCTCAACCACTTCGCCATCGGCCGTGCTCTGGATGGGGGTATCAATGGCATTGCTGATGTCGAGCCCGGTGTGGTACCCGAGCAGCCCATCACCGGCTTCGTTGGATCGGGAGAACGGGCTGACCCGGACACCGAACCCCGAACTGAGGTAGCCCGCCGTGGGCGGGATGGAAGGGGTACGGCTCCAGGCCCGGATGACGGGTTCCATGCGGGCGCGGACGACCGCGGCCTGCTTGGAGGTGTAGTCGAGATCTTGTTTCAGCCGGGAAAGCCGCTCCCGCGTCCCCGGAGGCAGCAGGGCGGGGTTCGTCTGGCCTGGGGTCGGGAGCGTGGGCAACGGCGAGCCCAGGGGGGCCTTGGGGTCGAGCAGCTTCAGCAACTCTGTGTGCTGCTGGCGCAAGGTGGCCACTTCGGCCTCCAGGGCCTGGGCCTGGTCGAGGGAGGAGCGCAACTGGTCCTGCTGCTCCAGGGTTTCCTTCTGCAGGCGCCCGAAGCTCATGATCTTCTTCGTGGCCCAGAAGCCATATCCGGATCCGATCATGGCCAGTGCCGAGAACCCGACGACTCCGCCGACCACCCACAGCATCATCCGCCGGGTGAGTGACCACCGGAAGGTGCGGTGGCTGAAGACGACCATCACCGTGAGCCAGCGCCCAGAGGCAGGGCGGCTGGATCGCAGGGCGAGGCGGCGTTCAGGCTGATGGGAGGACATGGCCCCCCAGCATACCTGGGAAGGGATGATGAGGCGAATCGTCTTCTTACAACGAACGGACTACAGCGGTGCCAGCAGCGACTTTGATAACGCGTATTCCATGGCGTGGCCCATGAAAAACACGACTCCAATCAGGCTGTTCAAAGTGAAGAAGGCCTGGTCGATGCGGGAGAGATCCCCGTCCCGCACCAGCCACTGTTCTCTGGCCAGCATGGTCGCGACCGCACCCCAGGCCGCCCAGGGCCAGACATGGCCACCCATCTGGTGGTTGAAGGCCCCCCAGCACACGAGCGCGAGGACATGGAAAGCTCGCGATAGCACCAACGACCGGCCAGTGCCCAGTCGTGACGGGATGGAATGCAGCCCTCTCGAGCTATCGAAGCCCTGATCCTGCAGGGCATAGAGAATGTCGAACCCCGCGGTCCAGGCCAGTACGCCCGCCGATAGCCAAAGGGCTGGCGTTTCGATCCGGCCTGCGACGGCGATCCAGGCGCCCAGGGGTGCGCCCGCGAGCGACAAGCCCAGCACCACATGGGCCCAGGCAGTGAAGCGCTTGCATAGCGAGTAGCCCAGGATCACGACGAGTGCCAGCGGGGACAGAGCCCAGGTCAAGGGCCCGAGGGCACCCGCGGCCACTCCGAAGAGGACGATGCCTCCGCCCAGGAGCGCCACCGCTCCGGTCTTCGACACGCGACCGGCGGGGAGTGCGCGACCAGCTGTGCGGGGGTTTTCCGCGTCCACATCCTCGTCCACCAGCCGATTGAAGGTCATGGCCGCGGTGCGGGCACCCACCATGGCCACCAGGATCCAGAGGGCCGTCCGCCAGGGTGGGAGCCCCTGGGCCGCGCCGAGCGCGCCGAGCAGGGCGAAGGGCAAGGCGAACACCGTATGTTCGAACTTGATCATGTCCAGCAGTTCGCGGATCTGGCCCGTGGGCGTCCGGATGGGTGGTATCGGTTCAGTCATCGCGGAATCCATCATCCAACCAATCCCGCGATTTGTCGCTGGCATGGCGCGGGCGTCCAGATCCAGGCCCGGCAGGGCACAGGAAGTTCCTGCTGACGCCTGGGGAACAGGATCCTATCCTGATGGTTTGACCCCCATGAGGTGAACCATGACCCGAGTGCTCTTCCAGACCGACAAGGGCGACATCAACCTGGAGTTGTTCCCGAAGGAGGCCCCGGGGACGGTGGCGAACTTCGTGAAACTCATCGAAGCCGGCTTCTACGACGGCCTGGCCTTCCACCGCGTGATCCCGGATTTCGTCATCCAGGGCGGCTGCCCCAACACCAAGGCGGGCGTTTCGGGCCAGCCCGGCACCGGCGGACCCGGCTGGAAGATCAAGTGCGAGACCACCGGGAATCCCCACAAGCATAAGCTCGGCGCCATCTCCATGGCCCATGCGGGCAAGGACACGGGCGGCAGCCAGTTCTTCATCTGCAACGGCAGCAACCCCAGCCATCTCGATGGTGTGCACACGGTCTTCGGCCAGTGCGTGGCCGATGCGGACATCAAGGTGGTGCAGGCCATCAAGGGCAATGACCAGATCATCAAGGCGACGGTGGTGGAAGCCTGATTGGGCTTTCCGCTAACGCAGAATCGGGCGGCGGTGCCGCCCGATTCTGCGTCAGGAAGGACCCTCGGAGGAAGCGATGACTGAACGTTGCGGGTGGTGCGGCAGCGATCCTCTCTACATCGCCTACCACGATGAGGAGTGGGGCGTGCCCCAGCACGAGGACCGGCGACTGTTCGAGAAGCTGGTGCTGGAGGGCGCCCAGGCTGGGCTCAGCTGGATCACTGTCCTGCGGAAACGGGAGGCCTATAGGCAGGCCTTCCTGGGCTTCGACCCCGCGCGGGTTGCGGCCATGACGGATGCGGAGCTGGAAGCTGCGCTTCTCAATCCGGGCATCGTGAGGAACCGCCTCAAGGTCTTCTCGGCCCGCAAGAATGCCCACGCCTTCCTGGCGGTGCAGCGGGAGTTCGGCAGCTTTGACGCCTTCCTTTGGTCCTTCGTGGGTGGAAGGACGAAGGTGAACCATCCTGAGACCCTCGCAGAGGTCCCGGGAGTCACGCCCGAGGCGGAAGCTTTGAGCAAGGCCCTCAAGAAGCGCGGCTTCACCTTCGTGGGGCCCACGATCATGTACGCCTACATGCAGTCCATGGGGCTGGTGGACGACCATCTGGCCACGTGCTGGAGGCGCGTGGGCGCCTAAGGGCTCGTAACGGAATAACCTATATCATCGCGCACGGCGCCGGGCGAGCCAGGCAAGGAAGGCGAGGAGAGCCGATGCGGGACATCTGCCGACGGAGGCTCCGGCTCTGCAAGCCGCAGGCGAGCAGGAGCCACGCATGCGTGGCGATAGCTGGAGG
>JBBQEL010000003.1:0-84743 GCA_038320645.1 Holophagales bacterium
TCAAGGATCACTTCAACCACCATTGGCTCGTCGAACGCCACGGCCATCGCACACCGGCTCAGGTCTGGATTGATCTCACGGGCCAGGCCACCGCAGCGTGAATACACTCAACGCACTGTCCAGGAAATCGGAGGCGGTACATGACCCTCAACTCATCGCAGATCCGGCGGTCTTCACCGCTCACGAACAGGTCTGGTTTCGGTGACCAGCGGTAGACCACGAGGCCTGTGCAGCCAGCACGGAGGCACTCACGCATGATCTCCGGGAGATCGATCGGGGCCCACTCCGCGGTCCCCTGGAACAGGACCCTGTCCACGATCTCGCAGTTGTGGTTGGCCGAGCAGAAGCCGGTCTTCATTGGAAATAGGACGGAGGAATAACCTGGAGGGCCTTGCGGTCTGCCTGGGACCTGCGCCACGGGTCCCCAGCCCTGCTCCTAGGGTCGAGACCAGGGGAGGGTTCCCCTTGATCCTCCCTTCAGAACCAAGGCCGGCCTTAGGGGGAAGTTCAAGCCTGGGCCATGGATGCTGCCAGTGCTGCCATATGGCTGGCATCCGTACCGCAGCACCCACCCAGAAGACGGAGGCCGAAGCATTGGTGGAGGTGGGCCATGCCCTCGGCGAAGCGCTCCGGGGCTTCCCCGACGAGTTCCTCAGCCCCATCCAACTCCTCAGGGCTTTTGGAGGAGGTATTGGCCTGAAGTCCCAGCAACCGGCCCGTGGCCAGGGCTCGCCTGCCCCCAGGCTGATGGAGGGCCGATTCCAGCGTGGAGCTGTGGACACAGTTCACGAGGTAGCCGAGGGGAGGCAGACCCACCTGGTCATCCAGCCGGGTGATGGCCTCATCCAGCGGTGTTCCATCCAAGAGACAACCGGTGGGGCGCACGATGAAACTTACCAGGTAGGGGCAACCTGTGGTGGCAAAGGCCTCCGCCATGCCCAAGGCCTCCTGAAGGTCGGGCATGGTGGAAGCGAATAGGAAGTCCACACCGGCCTTCACCAACGAAGATGCCTGGATTATATGGAAGTCCCGCGCAGCCTCCCGGCAGAGCGCCTCCTGTGGCTTGTAGGCATCCCCCCGGCAACCCATGAGTCCACCAATGTAGACCATCGCTGCATAGTCCCCGCAAGTTCTTCGCAGTCCTTGGAGAAAGCGCACCGAGTCGCCGTTAATATCTCTCGCGGCATAGGCCGACTGTCTGATCCGGTCAGGATTGGTGCGCCACGTGGGTGTGAGGCTGAGGAGTGGGAGACCGTTCTTCCGCCCGATCGACAGATACTCGCCGTAGATTTCCCCAAGCAGTGCCTGCCCGGCCTCGGTGTAGACCAGCGGGGCGTTCATGAGGATCGGGTCCAGCAGGTTCGGAGCGCCCCGTCGCACACGCTCGACCACCGCGCCCTCCATCAGCACGGGGGATCCGGATGCCAACAGGTCTGCGAGCGGGCGTGATGGTTGCGGAAACGTGGCGAGGATCATGCGTTCTCCAAGGGCGGCTGGACTCTACCTGGAAGAATAGCGACCTCTGCTGAGGGCGGTCGTGACCACCCTCGGCCAGGGCATCCGAGCCATGGAAACAGACCGCAGGTCCACCCAAACCCTCACCGGTTTAAAATGGGTAACTTCTATTTCGTTGAACGCGAAAAAGCATCAGTCGCCGAGTCCGGTTTTGATGCGTTTCAACGCGATGACACACCTGGTTTAATACCGATTATCAGTACGCCCAGGACAGGATCTGAAAACCGAGACCACTGAGGCTCTTTCTTGGGGGATTCGGTATGCCGGTCAGGTCCCAATTACCGGTGTCCCTTTGTCTGCGGTACGACATGATCTTGCCTTCACGCGGGGCGTGCTCCGATCGCCCCCTTCAACGCTAACAACACCCGTTCCGGGGTCATCGGCAGCTCATCCAGCCGTACCCCGACAGCGTCGAAGACTGCGTTGGCCAGGGCCGGACCGATGGCAACGATGGCAGGTTCACCGATCCCCTGGGGCGACAGGTCGGGGTTGTCCACCAGGACCACCTCGATCCTGGGCAGCCAGGAGAACCGGGGGATCTGGTAGGTATCGAAGTTCCGGTCCAGGACCCGCCCACCCTTGAACTGCACCTCCTCGGCCAAGGAGAAGCCCAGGCCCTGGATGATGGCCCCCTCCACCTGCTGGTGGGCACCGTCGGGGTTCACCACCGGGCCCACGTCCATGGCCTCTACGATCCGCTCCACCCGGATGCGGCCCGTGACCTTGTCTACGGTCACCTGGGCGAGGGTGGCCACCAGCCCTCCCCGCCAGGCGCCGCAGGCCAGACCCACTCCACGCCCGGACGGCCCGGGAGCGGGGACATAGCCGAATTTCTCGGCGACCTTGTCTAGCAGGCGGAGCAGACGCTGGTCGGTGGCGTGGCGCTGGCGGAAACTCAGGGGATCGATGCCGGCCTTGGCGGCCATGCGGTCCACATGGCATTCCCGGCCGAAGGTGTTGGTGTTGGCGCCCGGGGCGCGCCAAGCGCCGGTCGGGAGCGGGTGCAGGCCGCTGGGGGTGCCGGTGGACTGGTAGCGGGCGGCCCGGAAATCGTAGAGGAATTCCGCCTCGTTAGGGCTGATCCCGTACACCTTGTAGTCCCAGAAGGACACGTTGCCGTCTTTGTCCAGGCCCGAACGGACGTTCATCACCGCCGCCGGGCGGAAGGTATCCATGAAGAAATCCTCCGGGCGCCCCCAGGCCACCTGCACGGGGCGCCCCGGGACCAGCCTGGCCAGCCGGGCCGCCTCTAGCGCACTTGGACCCACCAGCTTGCCGCCGAACCCTCCACCCACATAGGGCGTGATGATCCGCACCTCGCGCTCGGCCAGTTTCAGGGCCTGGGCCACCTGCGTGCGGAGGCGGAAGGGGGACTGGGTGGAACTCCAGACGGTCATCCGGCCGTCCTTCCACTGGGCCACGGAGGTGTGGGGCTCCATTTGCCCGTGGGCCACGTAGGCCATCCGGTACTCCCCTTCCACCACGCTGGCGCTCCGCGCCTCAGCGGCCTGGAGGTCGCCCTTGCGGGAAGCCTCCGTGAGGCTCGGGCTCTTCGTCTGCAGGTATTGGAAAATGCTCTGGCTGTCCACCACCGGCTCGATGCCGATCCAGGTTGCCTTGACCCCTTCCAGAGCCGCCCGGGCGGCATCCGGCTGGTCGTGCAGCACCGCCACCAGGGCTCCGTCCCGCAGCACCCGCACCCCAGGCAGCCGCTCCGCCGCGGCGGCATCGACGGTCTGAAGCGTCAAGCCGTGGGCCGGGGGACGGACGATGCACGCATGCAGGGTGCCCGGAAAGCGCAGGTCGGCAGCGTACTGCGCCACCCCGGTGACCTTCACCCGGGCGTCTTTGCGCGGGGCCGACTTGCCCACGAGGGTGGAAGCGCCGTATGGCTTGGGGCGCACCCCCTTCAGGTGGCGCTCGATACGCTTGCCTTTGACCAACTGACCGAAGGTGACGTTTCGGTCTGGCTGGTCCTGGATGGAAATCACGCCACCTTTCAGGGTGAGTTTCGCCGAGGATGTCTGGAGGTGCTCCGCCGCCATGGCCAACAGCACCGCCCGCGCCTCGGCCGCGGCTCCCCGGAGCACGGGGCCGAACTGCCACATGCTAAGCGAGCCGCCGGTGCCTCCGTCCCAGGGACACAGATCCGTGTCGCCCATGAGCATGTCGACCTGCTCGAGGCGCAGTTCCAGTTCCTCCGCCACCAGCATGGCCAAGGCAGTCATCGCCCCCTGGCCCAATTCCACCTTGCCCACGAAGCAGCCCACCTGGCCGTCCTCGCCGAACCGAAGGTAGGCGTTGAAATCGGTGGGATAGTCCGCCGGCCTGGGTGCCAACAACGGCGCGGCCTCGGCGCTGCCGTGGAAGAAGAGAAACAACCCCGTGAGGCCCGTGGCCTGGACGAATTCCCGGCGTTTCACAAGGCACCTCCCATGGTCTTGGCGGCGGCTTCCACTGCATCCAGGATCCGCAGGTGGGCGCCACAGCGGCACAGGTTGCCGTCCATGTGCTCGAGGATCTGGGCCCGGGTGGCCCGCGGGTTCTTCTTCACCAGGGCGTAGGCGGTGAGGATCATGCCCGGCGTGCAGAAGCCGCACTGGAAGGCATGGTGCTCCTCAAAGGCCGACTGCACGGGATTGAGGGTGGCCCCCTGGCCCAGGCCCTCGATGGTGAGCACGGAGCGCCCGGCAATCGCCCGGAGGGGCGTGATGCAGGCCCGGGTCGGCTCCAGATCCACCAGGACCGTGCAGGCGCCGCAGATCCCCTCGCCGCAGCCCACCTTGGTGCCGGTCAGGCCCAGTTCCTGGCGCAGGACCCACGCCAGCATGCGCGTCGGGTCGCTGGAGGCTTGAACCTTCTTGCCATTCAGGGTGAACACAGTGGTGGGCATGGCATCACCTCTTGATCCGATGGGCATGGCTCGACTCGGCAATGGTTCGCGCCATCATCCTACATCTCCGGCCAGAGATGAGGTCTCCGGGTTTCTCAACCCATGGCAAGGCTATGGTTATGGCCCAGAAGGCCTCATGAAAGCTCGAAGCGGAGCCGTCCAGCGGGGAAGCCGGGTCTGAGTTCGACTGCTGCAGAACCTAGGGTACGAGTCAGGGCCGGGGCGATCCTGGATCCGGGAGACTTGATTCGCCCCCTCGACAATCCGTGTCCGATCTTCTCTGCCAGGATTGGGATCAGCAGGGCATTTCCAGAGGTCAGGGATGAGCTACGACCCATTCGACGGGGTTCTTTTGAATGACGCGAGGCCCCCGATTCCTGGGGCTTTCGGCATGCTGTTGCACCTTCGGGTGGCGCGGCGGCAGGCGAAGGCACATGGGTGGTCACGGCCCAGCCTCGATGCATTGAAAGCGAGGGCCCAGGCCTGTCGGGAGTTGTTGGCGCAGGGGCTCTTCCCGCCCACACTCCAGGGTTTGCAAGCACACGGCCTGGATCTTGGCCGCCCGAAGTCGCCCCATAGCCTGGCCAATCTCGCCGCCCATCTGGAGGCCTACCTCACGGAGGTGGATCAGGCTGGCTATCTGGAACCGGACGCAGCCCTGTGGCGGGCCGTGGATCAGGAACTGAAGGGAGCGCGGGGGCTCTGGATCGAACGCACCGGGGACGACGGTCCCATCGCGGCCGGCCTCCATGACCTGGTGCCCGCCCGACTGCGCGCCCTGGCCTGCGTGCCCGGTCTGGGGGGCGCCACCTTTGCCCTCGCCACGCGCAAGGGGGATGCGCAGGCCGGCCTGTTCGGCAGTTCGCAGCCCCTGGTCGAGTGGTTCCTCGATGGCCTGGAGCAGCACGGCCAGCGCCTGCCCAACGAGCTGGAACTCGTCGAGCCGGAAGGCTGGGGTGGGGCGCCCTGGGGCGCGGCCCTGGATCAGCTCTTTGAAGGCCCGCTGCCCCTCGAACCCTTTGGCGACCGGTTCCAGCGGGGCCTCGTCGAGAGCCCGGTGGATCTCCTCCGCGAAGCCGTGGAGCAGGTCTGCGCGTGGCTGGATGCGGGCATCCAGGCGCAGGACATCACCGTCATCCACCCCGAACCCCAGCAGGCCGGAGCCTTCCTGGCGCCCATCCTCGCCGCGGAAGGGGTTTCCCTCCATGTCCGGGGCGGCTTGCTGCCCCTCCTGGCCAGCGAAGCCTGGAGTCCCCTCTGGACGCTGCTCTCCGGCCTGCAACGGCTGGATCCCTGCTCCGTCGCCGCCGGCCTCCGGGCCTCCCGGCGCGAGGATCTGCGGCGCTGGGCGGATCTCCTGGCCCAGTCCGATCAGGCGGGCCAACTGGCCTTCCAGGGCAGCTTCATGCATCTGGAGGACTGGGCCCGGACGGGTGCGACGAAAACCTGGAACGACCTGACCGCCCTCCGGGAGACGACGCTCTCGGCCCACTTCTGGGCAGAGCGGCTGGAGGCTCTGGCCGGTGCCCTGCGGTTGCCCATGGACCCGGACGATTTCTTCTCGCCCCTCGGCCTACTGAAGGAGGCCTGGGGCAGCGAGATCTGGAGCTTCCCGGACCTGCTGACCGCCCTGGAGGCCTTCCTGGATACGGCCCGCAGCAGCCATGTGCCCTGGTCCGCCGAAGGCCTGCGGCTGGTGTCGCCGGACACGGTGCTGGAGGACTGGTCCGGGGCCCAGGCCACCCTGATCCTGGATCTCTCTGAAGGGGCCTGGCCTGGGCGACCGGTCGAGAATCCCGACCTGGACTGGAATCGCAAGGCGGCCATCAACCAGGCCCTGCTGACGCAAACGGCTACGGAACCGGAGTCCGTCTTTCCACCCGCACTGCAGCGATTCTGGCTGCCCCGCAGCGAGCACGGCGACCAGATCCCACGCACCTTCCAGCGTGAGGCGTTTGCCTTCAACAAGGTTCTGGCCATGACGCGGGAGCGGCTGGTGGCGCTGAGCCCCGCGCAGGATGACTCGGGGCGGCTGAAGGCCCAGGGCCCCTTCTGGAATGCCATCGAAGGGGCGGGCCGCTGGGCGCCCTCGCCCACGAAGGTACACAGCCACTTGCGTTGGCGGTGGGAAGGGCACGCGGGAAACCCAAGAGCGGACGCACGCGCCCTGGCGGCGATGGCGCGTCCCGAACAGGAGGTCTTGAGCACGGCGGCACCCGCGTTTGATCATGTGGCAGACGTGCGCTCCGTCTGGCTCAAGGGTCGGTCTGCGGCGAGCCCGACGGCCCTGGAAAGCCTGGCGAAGTGCCCCTTCCAATCCCTGGCGGAACGGGTGTGGGGGTTGCGCAGCAAGGACGCTTCCAGCCGCCTGAACATGGCCGTGGGGATCCTGGTGCATCAGGTCCTGGAAGCGGCGCTGACGCCCTACGTGGGTCGCAAGGATTGGCCCGAGGGCTTCCTCGAGGCCATGGGCGCCACTTCGCTGTCCAGTGGGGAGGTGGTCCTGCCGCACCTCCAAGAGCTTTGGGCCACCCATCGTGAGACTTGGTTGACCGGCCTGGGCCGGGACCTTCCCCAAGAGCAATGGCCCCAGGCCTCGCTGGAGCTGGAAGCGCTGCTGCCGAACTTGGCGGCGGCCCTGCTGGGCGACGCCCGCGCCGGCAGCCCCACCAAGGATGAAATCGCCTTCCTCTACCCCAAGCGGGTCGCCGAGCTGGCCATGGGCAAGGGCAAGAGCAAAGGCCCGAAGGTACCGCCCCTGCAGGATGGCTGGACGCGAACCCTCGTGGCGCTGGAGTACGCGCTTGGTCCCGTGGACCTGGAGCTGGGGAATCGCCGGACTCTGTCGGTGGATGGGAAGGTGGATCGCCTGGAGCGCTGGGAGCACGAGGAAGGGCTCTCCTTCCTCCGGGTGACGGACTACAAGACCTCCACGGAGGCGACTCTGGAGCGCTACGCCGTGGAGGGGGCGCCCTTTGCCGCACACCTGCAGACGCCCCTCTACATGCTGATCGCCGAAGCCGCACTGCCGGGTGCCGTGGCCACGGCGGCCCTGATCCCCTTGCGCGAGGAGGAACCCGAGCCCTTCACGAAGCACCTCAAGACGCTCACCGCGGCTGGCGAAGAAGGTGCCTGGCGGGGGCGATTGCTGCAGAACCTCGCCCGCTTCGACGAACGCCTGGAGGCTGGCGACTTCCCGCCGACCCCAGGAGAACACTGCCAGCACTGCGAACTCAGCGCCCTCTGTGGCCGCCCCGTCGATGTGATGGTCACTGGGGAAGGCGAGGAGGACTGAGATGCGCAACCTCGACCTGAGCGCTCCCCGCCTCCTCGATCACTCGCTGGTGGTCAGTGCCAGTGCGGGTTCGGGCAAGACCTTCACCCTGAGCGTGCTGGTCACGGCGAATCTGGGCCGCGGGGATCTCCGCCCCTTCGAAATCCTGGCCACCACCTTCAGCGAAGCCTCGGCGGCGGACCTCAGGGAGCGCCTGCTCCGCCCTCTGGATCTGCTGGCCTCCCTGGACGAACCGGCCTGGAAGGAACTGCTCCCGCTGCTGGCATCCCCCGAGAGCCAGCTCATCGAGTCGTATTTCAAGAGCTGCTCACTCACCGACCGCCTGAAGAAATCCGCCGGAGAAGTGGCCCAGGCGGCCTCCCACTGGTCAGGTGCGCTGTGGCTGGCATCGCCCGCCCAGGCCAGGGCCTTCTGGCGGCGCACCCGCCGCGAGGCGGAGATGCTCCAGGTGTCCACCATCCACAGCCTGGCCATGCGGGTCATGAGCCGCGGCGAAGGGGCCGCGGACACCATCCTGGATGTGGAGCATCCGGTCATGCTGCGTCTGCTGCGCCAGACCGTACGCGAGACTCTGACCCTGCCCGAGGACCATTCCGATCAGGTGCCGGCGCGGCTGCTGCTGGCCTGGGCCGAGCGGAACTGGGGCAACCTGTCGCGAGCCCACGATAACCATCAGGATGCCCTGGGGCAGCTTGAACCGGAGGACCCCGCGCCGCATCGGGCGGCCCTGCTCGAAGCCCTGGCGCGGGCCGGAAAAGCCATGGAACCCTTTGCCGCGGATCCGACTCTGGGGCTTGATTCCACCAGCCCTTCCCGGCGCTATTTCAAAGCCTCCAACATCCTCCAGGTGCCGCCTTCGGGCTCGGCTCTGGCCACCCGCCTGCGTTGGGCGCACAGCCAGAGTGGGCGCGTCGAGGCGGAGAAGGGCTACTATTCCGCCGCGCTCCGTGAGGCCATGGCCACCTTTGCGCCAGTGGCGGAGGCCCTGGAGGAATGGTTGCGCTGTCTTCTGGTGGCGGCGCTGCACCGCTTTGAAGCCCGGAAAAAGGAGCAGGCTCTGGCCACCTTCGGCGATCTGGTGCGCAAAGCGCTGAGCACCCTCCAGACCGGTGGGCTGGAAGGGCAGCCACCGAAACTGCTGCTGGTGGATGAATATCAGGACACCTCGCACTCGCAGGACGCCTTCCTGGAACGGCTCGGCGCCGAACGGATGGTCCGGGTGGGGGACATCAAGCAGGCGATCTATGGCTTCCGGGGTGGAGACCCGGAGCTTCTGCGTCGGCGCCTGGCGGAGGCCGGGGATCACGCCTTCCGGTTGCCGTCGAACTTCCGCTCGACCCCGCAGATCGTCGCCCTCGCCAACCGCTTTGTGGATGAGGTCTGGCCCCGGCTCGACCCTGGCGCCGGGGCTCTCGACGGCTTCCAGGAAGCGACGAAGCCGCCAGGGCCGCCCGTCGGGCTCGTCCGGGCCACCGTTCCCAACATCTGGGGGGATCTCACGGCGCTCACGGACTGGATTGCCGGGCTCGCGCAGGAATCGGGCTGGCACCAATGCCTGGGTGAGCCTTCGCATCCTGGTCCCCGTCGCCGGGTGCTGCTGCTGAAGCAGCGGACCAAACTACCGGCGCTGCTGCAACGTCTGAAGGCCAAGGGCATCCAGCCCTATGTGGTGGCGAAGTCCGGATTCTGGGACAGCCCTGGCGCGCGGCTGATCATGGCTGCCCTGGAGGCGGTGGCGCACCCCGAGCGGGCTTTGCCTTGCGCCGCGCTGCTCCGCCTCGTGGTGGGCATGACCGACCGTGAGCTTCAGCAGCTCGCGCTGGCCAAGGACGGCCGCCCCGGGCTGCCCGGCTTGGGTGCCCTGGCCCCCGAACAGCTGCCCGCAGAACATCGGGAAGCGGCACGCTGGCTGCTGGACCTGCGTACCGCCAGTTCGCAGGAGATCGCCGGGCGCCTGCTGCGGCAAGGGGCGGTGCTGGAGATGCTCAGCGCCTTGCGTGCCCACGGCGCTCTGGAACCGTTGCGGGCCCGCCGGAACCTGACCGCCTTCCTGGCGATGCTCCTGGAGCTGCCGGCCAGCCCCTCGGTGGCCTTTGCGCTGCTGGAGGACGAGCGGACCGGGGTCGAGCGGGGCGATATGCCCGCCTCTGCCGAGGAGGCAGACCTGGTCATCCAGACCGCCCATGGCAGCAAGGGCCTGGAATATGACGATGTCCTCCTCCCCCTTCTGCACGCCAAACCCCGCGCCTTCAAAAAAGGGGAGATCAGGACGCGCGCCGAGACCGCCGGGCTTCTGTTTGCCTGGAAGCTGGGCAACCACCCCGGTCGGGCCTACCAGGACATGCAGCCGCTGGCAGCGGCCCACCAGAAGCGGGACGAGTTGAACCTCTTCTACGTGGCGCTCACCCGCGCCCGGGAGCGCCTGTGTCTGCTGCTCCAGGAGCCGAAGAAAGTCGAGGAGGCCGCAGCATCCAGGACCTGGGCCCAGTGGGGGCAGCATGTCGCCACGGCCCATGCCGATGCCCTGAAGCAGCTTGAAGAGGTCCCCCAGGTGGTGCCCATCCCCAGGGCCGTCGAGCGCACCGTGGCGGCGCCAGCCGTCCGGATGGCCTTGCAGGAACCTGCGCAGGCCACAGACAGCCACGACGACTTGCCAGATGGCCAGCGCGCCAAGGCCCGCCTGGAAGGCGAGGTCGTGCACGCCTTCCTCCGCGACCTTCTGGTCCGCTGGGAAGATGCCACCGCCTTTGCCGCCTGCCTGCGGGCGGCGCCCGAGGTTCCGCATATCCGCGAAACCGCGCTGCGCTTTCTGGAGCAATTCGAGGCCAGGGGGTGGCGGCATCGGCGGCGTCGCACGGAATTGCCTTTGGCGGGCGCCGCGTCGAGGGGTGCGATGGGTCGCGCCGACCTGGTGGTCTGGGGCGAAGACGGCATCCAGCTCCTGGACTTCAAGCATTCCAAGGCCTTCGGGGCCGACGAAATGGCTGGGTACCAAGAGCAGCTGGCACGCTATGCCGAGGTCCTGCTGGCCCGAGAAGGGACGCCCGTGACCGCCTGGCTGGTGGCCCTGCCCAGTGGCGAATGGGTGCCGGTGCAGGTCTCCTGAACTGGAGTAGAAAACCGTGGCAGGTCCAATGATCGGTAGGCCCCGGTAGACTGAATTTCCCCCGGTGTCCGTGTGAGTGGGATCGGGGCCGGTGGTTCTGCGGCTCTCCTCTTCTGGCGAATACCCATGATCTTCTTCATCACCCATCTGCTCGGACGGTGCGCGGCCCGGCTGATCTATGGGCGGCGCGTGATCCACCGGGGGCGGGTGCCGGAGAGCGGGGGCGCCCTGGTGGTCGCGAACCACACCAGCCATCTCGATCCGCCGCTGATCGTCACGGTCTTCCGCAAACCCATCCACACCATGGCCCGGAAGACCCTGTTCAAGGGGTTCCTGGGCTGGCTGCTGCCCAGGATCAATGTCTTCCCCGTCGACCTCGGAAAAGGGGATCTGACCAGCCTGAAGAAGGTGCTGGCGCTCCTCAAGGCGGGCCAGCGCGTCCTCATCTTTCCGGAGGGAACCCGCTCCGCCGATGGCTGTCTGCAGCCGGCCACGGCGGGGATCGGCTTCATCCTGTCGAAGGCGCAGGTCCCGGTGATACCCATGCGCATTTTCGGCGCCCATGAGGCCTGGCCGCGCGGGGCCAGCCGTCCCGGCCGCGGCCGGGTCACCATCGTCGTCGGCCCCCCGGTCGATTTCGGCCGCATTCCACCAGGTCTTTCAACGCGGGACCAGCACCAGGCCTGCGCCGACCAGGTCATGGCGGCCATCGCGGCGCTGCGGATCGACGGGAACGAGAGCCTCGAAGCAGCGCCCGGCGGCCAGCAACCCTGATGGCCCGCCCCGCCCGCATGGGCTCCCGCCTCAAGCCCGGCGAGGCCCTGCGCTACGAATTACGTGAAGCTGCCCTGGGCTTCATTCCCCGCGCAGCACATCCATGGGTTTGGCCTGCAGGACGCGCAGACTGCCGGTGACGCCCACGATCAGGGTCAGGCCCGCGGAAGCGGCCATGAGCAGGAGGCCCAGACCGATGCCCGGGTGGGTGGGCAGCTCCAGCACCCGGCTGGTGTAGACCCGCGCCAGGCCCCAGGCCAGAGCTGTCGCCAGCACCGAGGAGCTGCCCCCCAGGATCAGGAATTCCCACACCAGGCTGCGCAGCAGGGTGCCGTGGGAGGCGCCGATGGTGCGGAGCAGGGCCAGATCCTTCTGCCGACCCAGCCGCCCGGCGATGAGGCTGGCGATGAGCACCAGCAGGGCCGAGGCGAGCATCAGAGCGGCCAGCGCCCGCGTGATGAGGGCGATGATGTCCAGCACCCGCCCCACCTTGGCCACCACGTCGGTGACATCGATGAGGGTGATGTTCGGATAGTCCCTGGCCATGGCCCCCTGGATGCAGGCCTTGGCGGCCGGATCGGCTTCCGTCGCCAGCAGGTGGACCGCGGGAGCGCCCCGCAGCAGCGAGGGATGCAGGACCATGAAGAAGTTGGGCTGGAAGCTCTGCCACAGCACCTTGCGCAGGCTGGTGACCCGGCCCTTCACCTCCTGGCCGGACACATCGAAGGTCAGCTCATCCCCGAGCTTCACCCCGATGGAATCGGCGAAGCCCTGTTCCAGCGAGATCTCGTCGGCAGCGGCGAGGCCCGGAGCCCAGAACCGCCCGGCCACGGGGGTCTCGGAGGCGCTCAGCCGGTCCCGCCAGGTGAGGTTCTGCTCCCGGTTGCGCATGCCATTGCCGCGCTGCTCCCCGGGTTCCTCGTCCAGCTTCCGGGACTGGGCCTCGCGCACGGCCCGGCCGCCGATGGCCGTCAGCCGGGCCCGAACAATGGGGGCCTCCACGGGAGCCCGTCCCGTCTCGGCTTGGAGCCGGGCCGCCACCTGTTCGCGCTGGGCGGTCTGCACATCCAGGAAGAACAGGTTGGGCCGGTTGCCCGCCCCCTGGTGGGAGGCGATGGGCGCCACGATATCGTCCTTGATGAACTGCGTGGCGGTGGTCAGGAAGACCGCCAGGCCCATCACCGCCATCATCAGCGCCGTCAGCCCCCGGCGCGCGCTCAGCTGGCCGAAGGCCAGTCGCATGGAGAGGGGCATGGCCTTCGTGCTGCGCCGGTAGATCCAGAGCAGCAGCCGTGCGGCGCCGTAGAGCAGCAGGAACAGCGCGGCCATGCCCAGGGCGGTCCCGAGGCCCACCGCCAGGCTCGGCGCATTGCGGAGGATGAGCCACAGGGCCAGCAGGAAGGCGAGCCCCGCGCAGGCGCGGCCGAGCCAGCCCCCCCCGCCCTGCAGATCCGCACCCTCCCGCAGGAGCGTGAGGGGCTTCACCTGCCCCAGGCGGATGAGGGGCGGCAGGGTCAGGAGGGCGACCATCGCCAACGCGAGGACCGTCTCCAGGACCGGGGGCGCGGCGGTACTGCCCTCGCGGATCACGGTGGGCAGCAGCTCCCCGAGCCACCTTGGGATCGTGGCCGCCACGCCCAGACCCGCGGCGAGGCCCAGGGCCAGGGCGAGAAGGAGCAGCAGCATCGTCAGCAGGCCGTAGATCCGGGCGGGCGCCAGTGGCGGTGCCCCCAGGCAGCGGAGGATGGCCGCATCCCGGGCCCGCCCCTCCAGGAAGGCCGTGAGGATGGCCCAGGCGCCCAGCATGGCCAGCAGCAGCGTGGCGAGGCCCAGCTGCTGGACGAAGCGGTTGAGGTTGCGGATGGGCCGGGCCAGGGCCGTGGCCGCCTCCTCGTGGCTCTGCAGGCGCAACCGCTGGCTGGCGGTGCGGACGATCTCCGCGAGGTCGCGGCGGACCTGGGTGGCATCGGCGCCGGGGGCCAGGGTCAGCAGCAGGCGGCCCGTGAAGCGGGACCGCGGCGTGAGCAGGCCGAGCCGGTCGGCGTCCGCGCGATCGATCAGCACGCGGGGCCCCAGGGTGAAGGCGCTGGCCTGACGGCTTTCATCCAGGGCGATGACACCTCCCACGGGCAGGGAGCCATCCCCGAGCGACAGCGCCGAGCGGGTGCCGAGGTCGCCGTCCGTCCGGGACTGGAGCCCCCAGGCCTCCGCCAAGCCGCGCTCCACGAAGACGGTGCCCGAACCACCAACCTTCCTGTCGCCGGCCTTCCCCTGCACCAGGAGCTCCAGCCTGCCCACCAGCGGATAGGCCTCATCCACCGCCCGCACTTCCACCAGGCGGCTGACCAGGGTGTCGCCCTGGCCCGTGTGGGCCATGCTCACCAGGTCGTAGACGAGGCTATGCCCCTGCAGGCCCGGCAGCGCGGTCGCCCGCTGGCGCAGTTCCTCCGGGAAGGCCCCGATGGCGGTGAGGGAGAAATCCGCCCCCAGCAGCGACCTGGATTCGGCGCGGATGCCGCCGAGGACCTGCGCGCTGAACCCATAGGTCGCGAAGAAGGCCGCGAAGCCCACCGCCAGGCACAGCGCAATGACCAGCAGGCGGCCCTTCTGGCGGGAGCCCTCCCGCAGGGCCATGCGTAAGGCGAACCTCATGCCACGCCCGCCACGATCCGGCCCCGCTCCAGCGCGATGTGGCGTTCCATGCGCCCTGCCAGATGCGCATCGTGGGTCACCAGCACCAGGGTGGCGCCCAGGTCGCGTTGCAGTTCCAGCAGCAGCTCGAAGACGCGATCCGCATTCACCGGATCCAGCGAGCCCGTGGGCTCGTCGCAGAGCAGGATGGGCGGCCGGGCCACGATGGCCCGGGCCAGGGCCACCCGCTGGCACTCTCCGCCGCTGAGCTGGGCCGGCAGGTGCTCGGCCCGGTCCTGCAAGCCCACCCGGGCCAGGGCCTCCAGGGCCTTGGCCTCGGCGCCCGCGAGGCCGGCGATCTCCGCGGCGATGACCACGTTCTGCACGGCCGAGAAGTGGGGCAGCAGGTGGTAGGCCTGGAAGACGAAGCCCAGGTGCTGGGCCCGGAAGCGCGACAGGGCCAGCTCGCTGAGACCGGTGATGGCCTGCCCGGCCACGACCACCTCGCCGGAGGTGGGCTGGTCCAGCCCGGCGATGAGGCCCAGCAGGGTGCTCTTGCCGCTGCCGCTGGGGCCCTGGATGGCGACGGAGGTGCCCTTGGGGATCTCCAGGCTCACGTCCTGCAGCACCCGCAGCAACTCGCCCGAGGGGGACAGGAAGGTCTTCGACACGGAGCGGATGGAGATCATGGGGCGCCCTCGACATTAGAGTAGCTGCCCTGATCCGGGTTCCGGGTCCTGCAAGGCCGGTGTGTGTCGTGCCATGCTCAGGACATGGGAAGAGCCGGTCTTTCGATCCTTGCCTTGGCTGTTTTGGCTGCGCTGGCTGGCGGCTGCGACCGGCAGGCCCCACCAGCCTCGCCTCCGGCCACCCTGGCCGGGACCGAGCCGGCCGCCCAGGCAGCCATCGGCACCCTGGTCTTCCTGGGGGACAGCCTGACGGCGGGCCTCGGCTTATCCCAGGAGCAGGCCTTCCCGGCCCTCATCGAGGCGCGACTGCGGGCCGGGGGGCGCCCCTGGAAGGTCGTCAACGCCGGCATCAGCGGCGACACCACGGCCGGCGGGGCCGCCCGGCTGGACTGGATCTACAGGCAGAGGGTGGAGGTCCTGTTCGTCTGCCTCGGCGCCAATGACGGCCTGCGGGGCCTGCCGGTGACGGAATCGGAACGGAACCTCCGGCTCATCCTGGACCGCGCGAAAAAGGAGGGAACGCGGGTGGTGCTGGCGGGCATCCAACTGCCTGAGAACTACGGGAGGGACTATCGGACGGCCTTTGCCCGGATCTTTCCCCGCCTCGCCAAGGAGTACCAGATCCCCCTGCTCCCATTCCTCCTCGAAGGTGTGGCCATGGATGCCCGGCTCAACCAGCCCGACGGCATCCACCCCAATGCCGCTGGGACCCGCGTGGTGGCCGAGGGTGTCTGGACCGTGCTGGATCCCGTTCTCCGCAGGACCCCCTGAATGGCCCGGCTTTCCCGCATGGGCTCCATCCCACTCCCGTCCCCCGGTGGTCGCATGAACCAGTCCAAAACAACTGCCAAGGTGGACACGGCCCGCGCCTGGCGGGAGGCGCGGGCGCTGCTGCGGCAGCACCGGGGTTCCCTGGCGCTGGGCCTGTTCCTCATGCTCATCAGTCGCCTGGCGGGCCTGGTGCTGCCTGCCAGCACCAAGTACCTCATCGACGAGGTCATCGGCAAGCACAACGGCCACCTTCTGCTGCCGCTGGCCTTTGGCGCGGGTGCCGCCACCCTGCTGCAGGCGATCACCAGCTATGCGAACTCCCAAGTGGTGAGCGTGGCCGCCCAGCGCGCCATCATGGCCATGCGCCAGCGGGTGCAGGATCACATCCTGCGCCTGCCCATCCGCTACTTCGACAGCACCAAGAGCGGCGTGGTGATCGCCCGGGTGATGAACGACGCCGAAGGCGTGCGCAACCTAGTGGGCACCGGCATCATCCAGCTGGTGGGCGGCGTGCTTACGGCGACGATTTCGCTGGTGGTGCTGTTCTGGCTCAACTGGCAGCTCACGCTGGCCACGGTCATCTTCCTTTCGGTCTTCGGCGGCGCCATGGCCCTGGCCTTCCGCAAGCTGCGGCCCCTGTTCCGGAAGCGCAGCGAGATCACCGCCGACATCACTGGCCGCCTCACCGAATCCGTGGGCGGCATCCGGATCCTCAAGGTCTATGTGGCCGAGGATCGGGAGCGGAAGATCTTCGCCGAAGGCACCGAGCGGCTCTTCAAGAACATCGCCGGGACCCTCACCGGCACCAGCGCCATCACGGCCTTCGGCACCGCCATCGTGGGCGTGATCGGCGTGCTGATCATGATCATCGGGGGCCGGGCCATCCTGGCGGGCTCCATGACGCTGGGCGACATGATCATGTATACCTTCTTCGTGGGCCTGATGGCGGCGCCGGTGGTGCAGATCGCCAACATCGGCACCCAGGTGAGCGAGGCCTTCGCGGGCCTCGACCGCATTCGGGAGATTCTCGACATGGCCACCGAGGATCAGGAGGATGCGCAGCGCGAACCGCTGCCCGCCCTGGAGGGCGGTGTGGCCTTCCGCGATGTCCACTTCGCCTACGAGGAGGGCACGCCGGTCCTGCGGGGCCTCTCGTTCGACGTGCCCGCCGGTAGCACCGTGGCCCTGGTGGGCTCCAGCGGCTCGGGCAAGAGCACCATCATCTCCCTGGTCATGGCGTTCAACCATCCGCAGCAGGGCCAGATCCTGGTGGATGGGAAGAGCATCGACACCCTGAAGCTCCGCGAGTACCGCGCCAAGCTGGGCGTGGTGATGCAGGACAACTTCCTGTTCGACGGCACCGTGGCCGATAACATCGGCTTCGCCAAGCCCGGCGCCAGCCGCGCGGAGGTGGAGGCCGTCGGCCGCATCGCCCATGTCCACGAATTCGTGGACCGCTTCGAGCTGGGCTATGACACGGTGGTCGGCGAGCGCGGTGTGAAGCTGTCCGGCGGCCAGCGCCAGCGGGTGGCCATCGCCCGCGCCATCCTGGCGGATCCCCGCATCCTCCTGCTGGATGAAGCCACTTCCAGCCTCGATAGCGACAGCGAAGCCCTCATCCGGGATGGCCTGCACAAGCTTCGGGCGGGCCGCACCACCTTCGTCATCGCCCACCGGCTCAGCACCATCGAAAGCGCCGATCAGATCCTGGTGGTGGAGCACGGCGAAATCGTGGAGCGCGGCACCCACCGGGAACTGCTGGCCCTCGCGGGCCGCTACAAGCAATTGTACGACCGCCAGCACGGCGTGGAGATGGATCAGTTCATCAACCCCGGCGAGGATTTCACCGCGCCCAGGGTCCAGGACGGACCGCCCTGAAGCCCCAGCGCCCGCGGCAGGCGGGGACTGGAGATGAGCTCGACGAACACCGCCCAGCGGCGCCCGGGATCCGCAACGGTCCCGCCCTGCCCTTCGACCCAGGTGCGCACCAGCTGTTCGCCCAGGTTGTAGTTGATGACGTAGCTGCGGTAGGTATCGATGAAGCGCAGGCGCTGGGCGGCCTGGGCCTCGGTGCGCAGGGAGTACCGCACCAGATAGGCTTCGGCGGCGGCGCGATCAAGGTGGCCATCCAGGTAGCCGCGGGCGGCTTCGTTATCGGCGAAGGCCAGGACTTTCATCTCGCCCTGCACGCGCGTCCAGCGTTCGGCCTCGGCCGGGTCGAGACCGGCCAGCGGGAAGAGCACGTCGCGCTCGAAAGCCAGCCGTTCTTCGCCGGGAAAAGCGACCTCGATCCCGAAGTTGGCAGTGCCCTCGGCAATCAGGGATTGGGGCGAGAACAGCGGATAGACTGTGAACTCCACCCAGTCCCGGCCCTCTGGCGGCGGCTGGGCGAAGCGCTGCTCAAGCAGCGCGTTGTAGACATGGTGGCCGGGGTAGCCTTCGTGCGCGGCCAGATCGAGGGCCCGGTCCATGGCGATGGGCAGATCCAGGTTCACCTGGATCACCGAGTGGCCGCCGCCCTGGTACCAGTTGTAGGCGGACCAGGATTTGCCGGTGACATATTCCACGCGGAAGTGATCGGCGGCCGGCAGCGTCGCGTGCCGACGGGTGCGCTCGCGAGCCGCGGCGATGGCCGCCTGGAAGACTGCATCCACGCGGGGGACCGGTACGAGGACGCGCTCGCGGGCCTGCTGGTAGCGGTCCTGCACGGAGCCAGGACCTTCGAGGATTTCATCCAAACGGGCCAGGGCCTGTTCGAAGGTCGCCTCGGCTGTCCGGGGCGGTCGCACCTGGTAGAGGGCTTCGGCCTCTTCATCGAAGGTGAAGGCCTGGCCTGCCAACCGGGCGACATGGGCGTCCACGGCTCCAAGTTGCCCCAGCAGGTACTCCCGCCGCAGGAGATCGTCGCCCTGCGCGGCCGAGGCGGCAATGCCCTCCAGCAGGCGCTGGGCCTCGGCTCGCAGCTCGGTCAGGGGGCGCGGGGCGCCCGCCTCAGCGGCGGCCTGCCAGGACTTCGGCCCGTAATAGGCGTCCACGAAGTTGCCATCGTGGCGGCCCACGGCCAGCACCAGGTTCACATAATCGATGGCCCACTCGGACAGCGTCATGGGATGCAACCCTCCTCGTCCGGTTCGGCCACAGGCGGGACGTCCACCATTCTGCCCGAAGCCGAGGAGGCGCTGATGCCACGGGGGAGGTGACAAGTGAAAGGCCCCGGTCGTTGGGACCGGGGCCTTTCACTTGTGGGGTGGTGCGGTCTACTTCTTCGCAGCCTTCTTGGGGGCGGCCTTCTTGGCGGCCTTGGCCTTGGCGGCAGACTTCGAGGGCTTGAAGCCCACGCTCTTCGAGGCGGCGATCTTGATGGCCGCGCCGGTCTGGGGGTTGCGGCCCGTGCGGGCCTTGCGGGACTTCTGGGAGAAGGTGCCGAACTGGAAGATGGCAACCTTGTTGCCCTTGCCCACAGTGGCGTTGATGGTGCAGAAGGTCTCGCCGAGGGCCTCGTAGGCGGCGGACTTGGTGACGTTGAGCTTCGCCGACAGCTGGTCGGCGAGATCGCGGAGGGAAATGGAATCGGCCAAGGTGGCCTCCTTGAAAGTAGCGCCAACGGGCGCTGTGAGGGGTTCACTTGCTCAAACGGTGAAGCCTGATGAGTCGCAGCCAAATGTCGCAGATTTTTTCGTTCTGGTCTTGTCTAATTTTCGAGAATTTCTTTGGCCACGGCGGTCTTGATCCCCAGGAAGGCCGCGGCCGGGGTCAAACCCCACCCAGCTTCGATGGCTCCGCGCAGGAATTCCCGGCGGGCGGACCGGAGGTTTCCGGGCGTATGGCCATCGCCCTGGCCATCCTCGGCCAGCAGCGCCCGGAACAGCATCCGCTCCAGAAGCAGTCCCAGCGCGGGTTGAAGCGCCCCCGGGCCCCGCCCCGGGACGGCCAGGGGCCGGATCACCCCCTCCTCCTGGCTGATGAGGCCCCGCAGCTGGAGCTTCAAGAGGGTGGCGTAGAGGCGCCGGGCCAGGCGGCCCTTGGCCCCCCGCCGCGCCCGGGAGGAGACGAGGAGCACCGCGAAGTGATCCAGCAGAGCCCGCCGGGCCACACCCCCGGCATAGGTCTCCTCGAGCACCGCCCGGATCCAGGCCCCACTCAGCCGTCCCACCGCCATGCTGTGCCCCCTTTCCATAGTCTGCGGCCTTTGGCCCCGATTCAGGGCCGGGACCCCGGGGTTGTGCCGTACGCTGCAGGGAGGCGGAATCATGCAGCTGGTGCTCGTAGCCATTCACATCGAACCCTCGACCCGGGCCCTGCCCCTGGGCCCCGCCATGCTGGCCTCCATGCTCCGGGGGGCGCTGGGGGAGGCCATCCAGACCCGGGTGGTGGACGCCTTCGTGCCGGAATCGACGGAGACCTGCGCGGCGCGGATCCTGGCCTCGGAGCCCGACCTGGTGGGTTTCTCCATGTATGTGTGGAACCGCAGCCAGACCCTCGCGATTGCCGCCCGGCTGAAGGCGGCCAGGCCGGGCATCATCATCTTCGCCGGGGGAGCCGAGGCCACGGCGGATGCGGTTGGGGTGCTGGCGGACCCCGCCGTGGATTTCGTCCTCCCGGGAGAAGGTGAAGATCTGATCGTCGCGGCGATGAAGCGACTCCTCCAGGGCGCCACGCCCCAGGAGATCGCCGCCTGGGCGAAGCCCTCCCCAGTGCGCGACCTCGCGGTGCTGCCCTCCCCCTACCTGGATGGCACGCTGCGACCAGAGGACTACGGTGGCGCCCTGTGGGAGCTTTCCCGGGGCTGCCCCTTCACCTGCGATTTCTGCTACGAAGCCCGGGGCCCGGCGGGCACGCGCCGCATCCCCCTGGCCCGGGCGGCGGCGGAACTGGATCTGTTCGAAGCCCGGGGCATCCGCGAGGTCTTCGTCCTGGATCCCACCTTCAACTACCACAAGGGCCAGGCCAAAGAAGTGCTGCGGCTCATCGCCGCCAAAGCCCCGGGCATCCACTTCTTCTTCGAAGCCCGCAGCGAATTCCTGGATCAGGAGATGGCTGAGCTCTTCGCGGGCATCCGCTGCACCCTGCAGATCGGCCTGCAGAGCGCCCACGACGAGGTGCTGCGCAACATCAGCCGGACCTTCGACCCGGAAGATTTCGAGGCCAAGATCCTCCTGCTCCACCAGGCCGGCGTGCCCTACGGCTTCGACCTCATCTACGGCCTGCCCGGGGACAGCCTGGACGGCTTCCGGCAGAGCGTCGATTTCGCGCTGAGTCTGGTCCCCAACCACCTCGACATCTTCCGGCTGTCGGTGCTGCCGGGCACGCGCCTGGCCGAGACGGCGCCGGGCCTGGGCCTGCGGCACGAAGCACAGAACCCCTATGCGGTCCTCGCCTCCCCCACCTTCAGACCCCAGGATCTGGCCGAGGCCGCCCGCATCGCCCTCGGCTGCGACAGCCTCTACAACCGCGGCCAGGCCGTGCCCTGGTTCGGGATGCTCCTGGCGCCGCTGGAGTTGGCGCCGTCGGCAGCCTTCGCGGCCTTTGCCGCCTGGCAGGAGGAGCACCCCGGGGGCGATCCCATCGAAACCCGGCAAGCCTTCTTCCGGTCCCGGTTCGAGGCGCAGGGGGACGACCTGCTGGGGGCGCTCGCCGCCGACATCATTGCCTGCTTCGGTCATTCCGCGGCCCTGCTGGAGGGGCCGGATGAGGACGGGAAAGCTCCGGCCCGCCGCATCGCCTTCCACCACGAACCCCTGGCCCTCATGGCCCAGATCGAGGCCGGGGCCACTGACCTGGAGGAACTGATCTTCAGCGTCCCCGCCCAGGCCTGCGAAGCCGAGTTCCGCCTTGAGGATGGGGAACTTACCATCCGCGTGCTGTAGCGGGTGTCAGTCGCCGAAGCTGATGCCCAGATCGCGGCCGGTCTGGATGGTGTCGCTGTCCAAGGGCACGCCCTTCATGCGCCCGGCCACCTCTTCCAGGGGCACGTAGTTCACGTTGGGGAAGGCGAGGGCCACCATGATGCCACTGTGGCCTTCGTGGAGGGCTCGCACGGCGGCGGCGCCGAACCGCAGGGCGGCGAGGCGGTCGAAAGAGGTGGGACTGCCCCCCCGCAGCAGGTGCCCCAGCACCACCACACGGGCGTCCTTGCCCGTGAGCCTCTGCAAGCCGGCCGCCACCTGCTCCCCCACGCCGCCCAGGCGCTCGGCTTGGCCGATGCCTGCGGATTCCAGGAGGGCGTGCTGGCCGTCCAGGGCCCTGGCCCCTTCGGACACGGCCACGAGGCTGTACATGCGGCCCCACCGGTCCCGTTCGCGGATCTTCGCGGCCACCTTATTCAGGTCGAAGGGGATCTCGGGGAGGAGGATGGAATGGGCCCCGCCGGAGATGCCCGAATGCAGGGTGATCCAGCCCGCGTAGCGGCCCATCATTTCCACCACGATGATGCGCTGGTGGCTTTCCGCCGTGCTGTGGAGGCGGTCCAGGCACTCGGTGGCGAAGGCCACGGCCGTATCGAACCCGAAGGTGGTCTGGGTCTTGTCCAGGTCGTTGTCGATGGTCTTGGGCACGCCTACCACGCGCAGGCCCTTCTTGGCCAGGACGTCAGCAATGGTGAGGGAGCCGTCCCCGCCGATGGCCACGAGGGCATCCAGTTCGCGCTTGCCGAAGAACTCCAGGATCTCGTCCGTGCGGTCGATTTCCTTCACCGTGCCATCGGGCATCCTGACGGGGAAGTGCAGCGGGTTGCCCTTGTTGGTGGTACCGAGAATGGTGCCACCCAGGTGCGCGATGCCCCGCACCCGGTCCCGGGTGAGCTTGAAGACGCCGCCCTCCGGATAGCGCTCGGGGAAGAGGATGCCGTTGAAGCCCTCGCGGATGCCGTAGCACTCCCAGCCCAGGTTGGTGGCCGCGATGACCACGGAGCGGATCACGGCGTTGAGGCCGGGCGCGTCGCCCCCCCCGGTGCAGATGGCGATGCGGCGGATCGGATTGGACATGGCGGGGCTTTCAGCTGTGACTCTCTAAAGCCTAACGGCAGCGGGCCCAGGGTGGGTGAAAGAAGGGCGAGTGCAGGTAGACTGAGCCGTTCTGGGAAGCCTCATTCAGCGAGTGCCGAATCATGCCAACGATCCATCTGATTGAGGTTTTCCGGCAGCATGCCCGGGATTGGCAGGACCGGCCCGCCCAGCGGGTGCAGGTGGATGGCCAGTGGCGCGACATCACCTGGCGGGCCCTGGGCCAGGCCATGGAGTCCGTGGCGCGGGGCCTCATCCACCTGGGCCACCAGCCCGGTGAGATGGTGGGCCTCTGCGCCCGCAACATGCCGGAATGGACCCAGGCGGATCTCGGTATCCTGGCCGCCCGGGGCGTCACCGTCCCCCTGTATCCCACCAGCACGCTGGAACAGGCGCGCTTCATCATCCAGGATGCCGGCGTGCGCATCCTGTTCGCGGGGGAGCAGAACGAGGTGGAGCTTGGCTTTGAGCTGCTGGCCTCCGGTGACATCGATCGGCTCATCGCCCTGGATCCGGCCGCCGATCTGCAAGGTGAACCCCGGGCGCTGTCTTTCGAGGCCCTGCAGGCTCTGGGGGACGACGCGAATGAAGCGGAACGGCAGGCCCGGGCCAGCCAGTTCTGTCAGGAGGATCTGCTCACCCTGGTGTACACCTCCGGCACCACCGGCGAACCCAAGGGCGTGATGCTGGACCACGCCATCGCTTCGGCGGCCATGCACCTGCACGACCTGCGCTTGAAGGTGGGTCCCGAGGATGTCTCCCTCTGCATGCTGCCCCTCTGCCACATCTTCGAGCGGGCCTGGACCTACTACGTGCTCTACCGGGGTGCGCTGAACGTCTACATCCGCGATCCCCAGACGGTGATCCAGGTCATCGGCGAGGTGAAGCCGACCCTCATGTGCGCCGTGCCCCGGGTGTACGAAAAGGCCTTCGCGGGCATCCACGGCCGGATCGCCAAGGCCCCCTGGTTGCTGCGCTGCCTCTTCCGCTGGTCCATGCGGGTCGGCACCGAGTTGGTGCGCCTGCGCATCGCCGGGCGGGCGCCAGGCCCCTGGCTGGGGCTGAAGCACAAGCTGGCCGAGCGCCTCGTCTTCCGGAAACTGCGGGGCCTCTTCGGTGGCCGGTGCCGGTTCTTCCCGGTGGCGGGCGCCAGCCTTGCGGACGACGTGAATGTGTTCTTCCAGGCCATCGGCCTCAACCTGAAGTACGGCTACGGCCTGTCGGAAACCTGCGCCACGGTCTCCTGCTACGAGGACGGCCCCCTGCCCATCGGCACCCTCGGCCGGCCCCTGGAGGGGCTGGAAGTGAAGCTCGGCGAGGATCACGAGATTCTGGTGAAGGGCCCCACGGTCATGCGCGGCTACTTCAACCGGCCCGAGGAGACAGCCAAGGTCATGACCGCCGATGGGTTCCTGCGCACCGGGGATGCGGGGGACCTGGATGCCCAGGGCAACCTGATCTTCACCGAGCGCATCAAGGAGCTCATGAAGACCTCCAACGGCAAATACATCGCCCCGCAGCGGGTGGAGGGCACCCTCGGCAAGGACGCCTTCATTGATCAGATCGCCATCATCGCCGACTCCCGGAACTTCGTTTCCGCGCTGATCGTGCCCTCCTTCGAAGGGCTGGAGGAACACGCCCGTTCCATCGGCATCAAGTACCACAACCTGACCGAACTGTTGCATCACACCAAGGTGGTGGAATTCTTCGAGACCCGCATCCAACACCTGCAGCAGGAGCTGGCCAAGTACGAGCAGGTGAAGAAATTCACCCTGCTGCCCCGACCCTTCTCCATGGAACTGGGGGAGCTGACGCCCACCCTGAAGCTGCGCCGGAAATCCATCGAGGCGGCCTTCAAGGCGGAGATCGAGGCCATGTACCGGAGCGTGAAGTAGCCGCCCGGGGGCGGCGTCACCGCAGCCACACCCAAGCGAGAGCCAGCGCCAGCAACCCCCAGCCCACGGGGGAGCGGGCGGCGATGCGCAGATCCTGCCAGGAGGGGATGGCACCGTACAGGAGGTTGGCGATGAGGAAGGCCACGAGGGCCTCGGGCCAACTGAAGGCCGGGTGGGCGCTGAGGCGCCACCGGAACAGGCCGTAGGCGCCGGGGAGCAGCAGGAGCGGGGCCATGCCGATGAAGAAGGCGTTGTACCAGCGCAGGTTTCCGAAGGCGACGGTACCCAGCACATAGGCCCGGCCCTCGCGGCGGGGCAGGACCGTGAACCGCACCGGCCGCCCGTTCAGCAGCTTGCCGAAAAGCCAGTGGCACAGCTCATGGGCGAGCGTCCCGGGCAGGGCCAGGATTGCCACCAGCCAGAAGGACCGGCGCGCCTGGCGGAGCAGCCACAACCCAGCAGCCACCCCCGCCAGGTAGGTGAACATGACCGCATCCTGCCGTACGAGCCCCGTCATCATCCCCGTCATCCCCGCCCCTACCCGATGTTACCTGGGCCAACGGCCGGTCACTTCAGGCCGTCCACCACGAAGAGGTCCGACAGCCGGCGGCGGTAGTTGAAGGCGAAAGTCCGGGCATCCGGAGTCATGGTGATGGAGCTCATGCCGGCGATGCCACCGGGATCGGCGGGCATGAACTCTTTCAGGAGCTGCCGTCCCCCCGTCGTCAGATCCAGCCGGAAGATGCGGGTGGGCAGGCTTTCGCGGTTGAACACGAACAGGCCGCGGCCATCCGGGCTCCAGCGGATGGGAATATCCCGGGGACCCAGGCCGGGGATGGGTCGGGGACTGCCGCCCTCAAGCGGAAAGATCTCGTTGATGCCACCGGTATCCGAATCCCGGTGCAGGACCAGTTGCCGGCCATCGGGAGAGAGGGCGTAGGTCCCCATCCAGACCACGGTGCCTTCCGGCGTGATGGGTTTGGGCGGGCCCGGATCCCGGAGATCCAACATGAATTGCCGGAAGGGCCGTTCCCGTTTCTGGCCCTGGAAGATGATCCGCTGCCCATCCGGAAGGAACCAGGCCATCTGGTGGAAGTCCACATCCGGAAGGTCCAGCGCCCTCGGCTGCCCGCTGCCGGTGGGGATCAGATAGTAGTGGGAGGGATCGCCGGGATAGGACGTCAGCACCTGCCGGCCATCGGGGGAAAAGGCCTCCGCGCGGCCCTTGCTCAGCTTGATGGGGGGGGAGCCGTCCTTGCGGTGCAGGAACACCGAACCGTCCACGCCCCCGCCGCTGCCGCGTTCGTTGATGAGCAGCGTGCTGCCATCGGCCGTGATATCCGGGGCGGAGGAGCCATCGAAAATCGAGAGATCCTGTTCCCGCAGCGAGCTCGCGTCCAGGCTGAGCACGCCATCCTGGATCTGGCGCATCTGGATGAGCACCCGGCCATCGGGAGCGATGTCCTGGAGGGCGAGGTTGCCCGCGGCACTCCAGATGAGGCGCCGCTTGCCGGCCAGCGTCACGGCCCAGAGCTGGGTCTGGCTGCCGTTCTCGCACTCGGAGTACCACACCTCGTCCCCCTTCGCGGACCAGGCCAACCCCGTGCAGGGTTTCGAAGAGGTGAGCACCCGTTTGCCGCCCGACCGATCCAGGATGGCGATCACGCCGGGCTCTGAAAACAGCGACCAGCCCGGGCCGATGCGCCCCTCGAAAAAGGCGAGGGTGCCGCCCCGGCGGGCGAAGCGGGGGAAATCCAGGAAGGCGCTCGTGCACAGGACCTTGCCTGGCGGGGATTCAAGCTGCCATTGCGCGTTCCGGACGGTGGTCAGGGCCAGCTCACCGGATTCCGGATTCCAGTCCGTGGCGAGCACGCTCTCCTGGATGTCCCGGGCGCCGCCTCCGCCCAGGGGAACTCGCGCGAGTTTGCCCATGTAGAACCCGTAGGACAGCACAGGTGCAAGCTGGATCGCCAGCTCATTGCTGGGGGAGATGGCCAGCAGGGAAGCGGCGCCGATGTTCAAGGGCTGGGATTCGAGGCTCCCGGCGTGAATGGAGAATAGGGCCGGAGGCCGTCCCTGCCAGCGGGCGCTGTAGATGATCGTCCGGCCATCGGGGGCGAAGCGAGCCGCCTCCACGGTGCCCCGCTGGAAGGTGAGCCGCTGGAAGGCGGCCTCCACTGGCGGCCGGGTCCGGAGGGCCCAGCCGACGCTCCCCGCACCCAGAACGAGGAGGGCGGCCAGGCCGCCCCAGAGCCGGGTGGCCCGCCGGTTCTGGGGCGCGAAGGGCGCCGTGAAGGGGGCGACGGCCTCCGAGCCGGAGAGGTTGTCCAGTGCGAAGGCCAGGTCGTGGGCATCCTGGAAGCGATGGGCCGGATCCTTCTCCAGACAGTGCTGCAGTACGCGATGCAGGCCCGGTGACACGGGTCGGCTGAGGTCCTTCAGCTCCGGCGGTTCGTCCTTCAGGATCGCGTTCATGGTCTCGATGGGGGAATTCCCCTGGAAGGCGCGTCGGCCCGCCAGCATCTCGAAGAGCACCACCCCGAAGCTGAACAGATCCGAGCGGCCATCCGCGGGCAGGCCCCGCACCTGCTCGGGGCTCATGTAGCCCACCGTGCCCAGGACCATGCCCTGTTCGGTTTGGTGGCCGACACTGAACGCCTCGGTGGGCATGAAGGAATCGGAAGTGCTTCCCATCGTCTGGAGCTGCTTGGCCAGGCCGAAGTCGAGGATCTTCAGGCGGCCGTCCTTCGTGATCCAGAGGTTATCGGGCTTGAGATCCCGGTGGACGACGCCCTTCTCGTGGGCCGCAGCCAGGCCGCGGGCCATCTGGACGGCGAGTTCCGTGGCCTTTCGGGAGGGCAGCGGGCCCTGCTCCAGCCGCGTGCGCAGGGACTCCCCCTCGAGCAGTTCCATCACCACGAAGGGCATCGCCTCATGGGTGGCGAAGTCGTGGATGGCGAGGATGTTCGGATGGCTCAGGGCCGCCACGGCCTTGGCCTCGCGCTCGAAGCGTGCCAGGGAATCGGGATGCTTCGCGAGGTGCTCGGGCAGCACTTTCACGGCGACGAAACGATCCAGCCGTGTGTCCTTGGCTTTATACACCTCGCCCATGCCGCCTGCGCCGAGGGGCGCGAGGATCTCGTAGGGACCTAGACGCTGGCCAGGCGAAAGCGTCATTCATCTCCCAGGGCAACTGGCCCATGGTGATTGAAATCAATTTGAGACACAATCCGTACATTCCCCATGACCCCGCTGACGCTCCTCCTCCCGGGACGCCCGCCCCTGCTGCTGCAAGGGGGCGAGGGCCAGGCCTGGCAATTCGGCCGCTCACACGAGAACGACATCGTCTTTCCCGATGGGGGGCTCAGCCGCCGGCACGCCCGGGTCGTGCTGCTCGGAGGTATCCCCACCCTGGAGGATCTGGGCTCCCGGAACGGCACCTTCGTCAACGATGAGCAGGTCCAGACCCCTCATGCGCTCCAGAGCGGGGACGAGATCCGCATGGGCTCGGTGCGGATCGGCGTAACGAATGGCTCCCTGGGGCCTGAGGTACGGATCCAGCCCCAGGTGCCTTCCGATTCCCAACAGAGCCTCATCATGTCCCTGGACCAGGCGCGGAAGGCCTGGAGGCCTACCTCCGAAGGCGGGGATCGCCCGGGCGCGGTCATCCAGGCACTGCAGGACATGAGCCTGGAACTCATCAAGGACGTGCCTGTGGACGCGCTGCTCTCCCAGGTGCTGGACCACCTTTGGACGCTCCTCGGGCCCTGGCGGGCGGCGATCCTGCTGAAGGACGCCACCGGGGGGTTGCGGCTGGTGGTCTCCCGGGCCAACGAAGGACAGGCGCCCATCCTGCTCTCCCGCAACCTGGTGGACGCCGCCCTGGAGCGCAAGGAGGCCGTACTCTTCCGGGAACTCGGCCCGGATCTGGCCAGCCCCTCGATCCTGATCAGCGGCATCACCACGGCCATCGTGACCCCGCTGGAATTCGAGGGCGCCGTGCTGGGCCTGCTGTACCTGGATGCCCGGCCGCCACGGGGCCCGTTCAATGAGCAGGACCTCGGCCTCGCCACGACCTTCGCCCACATGGCCTCGGCCAAGCTGGAGCAGGCCCGCATGCGTGAGGAGGCCCTGTCGCGCCGCAAGCTGGAGCATGAGCTGGACCTCGCCCGCCACATCCAGCAGGGGCTGCTGCCGGGTTTCCCTCCCGATATCCCGGGCTATCAGCTGTACGGCAACAACCTCCCCAGCCGTCAGGTGAGCGGCGATCTCTTCGGGTGGTGGCTCCGGGAGGATGGCCGCTGGCTCATCGCCCTTGCGGACGTGAGCGGCAAAGGCCTGGGGCCAGGCCTGCTGATGGCGAGCCTGTCGGCGTTCCTGGAGGCCTGGGCCGAACGCGACCTTCCCACCGAGACGCTGGCCTTCCAGTTGTCGAAGGCGCTGGCCCGGCATACGGATGGACGCCGGTTCATCACCGCCTTCCTCGCCCTGCTGGATCCCGCCACCGGGCTCGTGACCTACACCAACGCCGGCCACAACCCGGGGTTCCTCCTCGCCCCGGATGGATCCTGCCAGGAGCTGGCGGCCCAGGGGTTGCCCCTGGCCATGCTGCCGGGTCAGGCCTACGGCCACGGAACCTTCACGCTGCCCCCAGGCGGGTTGCTGGCGCTCTACACCGATGGCATCACCGAGGCGACGGACCCTGCGGAGGAGGAGTATTCCCCGGAACGGCTCCAGGCCTTCCTCTCGACCCGGGCTGCCGCCCCGGTCGAAGCCGTGGATGCCGAACTCATGGCCGACCTGGACGCCTTCGCCCAGGGCACGCCCTTCGCCGACGACCGCACGCTCCTGCTGCTGCGCAGGCTGGGAACCCTTTGACAGTGCTGTGGGGGAAGGCCATTCATGGGCTGTCCGCCCCCAGGTGATCCCATGCAGCATGCCTTCCCATGCCTTCTGACTCTTGCCTGTGCGCTGGTCGCCCCGGTTCCGGCCGCGGCGCAGGACGCACCCGAACCCTGGTCCGCGATGGTCTACCTCCAGCAGAGCTGGCCCAAGCAGACCGAAACGAACCGGCAGATCAAACAAGACATCAACGGGACCCTCGGCACTTCGTTCCAGACCTGGGACGATGGGGCCGACCTCAACCTGGGCCTCCTGGTCTTCCGGGCGGTGGCTCCCAAGTGGAAAGCAGGCTTCGAGCAGAAATACAGCGTCCATGCCGACCTGCAGGCCATGGTCCAGAACCGTCTCCACGGACTTGCCCATCCGCTCCAGGTCATTGTTGAAAGGATCGGCAAGGAGCTAACCCCGGGCAGCCACCACCACCAGATCAGAAGAGCCCGGAGTCCAGGTCTCTCCTGACATGGTTCCGAGCACTTCGTTCACGCGGAAACCGCAAGACCGGAGGATCTCCTCCACCTCGTTCCGGCGCCACCCACGCAGGGGAACGTCATGGGCGGCGAGCAGCGCCAGGGGCGTTTCGGTACCGGGCCGGTAGCGCAGGGTGGCGGGAGTGAAGGTCAGGCGGCCATCGCCGTGGTGGGTCATGAGCCGCAGGAAGACGGTGTCCTCGCCTTCGGCGGCCCCGGGCCGTAGCACCAAGGGGAAGGTCCGCTCCCCGCGCCCGAGGATGCGGTCGTAGTTGAGCAACTGGAGCAGGAAGGGCGCGCCCGGGAGCAGACACCGGGCCAGGCCCGAGAAGAAGGCGCGGAGCTCATCCTCTTCGCACAGGTGCGGCAGCGTGTTGCCCACGCAGATCGCGGCCCCGTGCCCTGCGAGGCCCGCTTCCGGCAGCTCGGCGAGACTGGCCTGGAGGTAGCGGCCCTGGGGATCGGCCGCCCGGGCGGCCTCCAGCTGGGAGCCGGAGGCATCCACACCCGTCATTTCAAATCCCAGCGAGCTCAGGAACCGCGTGTGTTCTCCGCTGCCGCAACCAAGATCAAGCACCTGATGGGAGGGCGCGGCTGCCAGCACGCGCTGGAAGAGGGGCGCTTCGCGCTGCAGGCGCTCGGGCCAGGCGATGAGGCCACGGTAGGCGATGCGGCCATAGGCGTCGGGGGAATCCGGGCCGTCCGGTCCGGGGTTCAACCCAGGGCCTTGGGCCACAGCGCCCCGAAGATGCCGGCGCTGAGCAGGCCGTAGATCAGGGCATCGGCCAGATCCTTGGCTGCGCTGCGCCAGGGCTTGCCCATCCAGATGGCCATCTGGATGCTGCCGAAGCCGTAGGCCAGAAAGGACACCGCGCCCACGACGCGGAACACCTGCAGGTAGTGGGTGCCCGGACCCAGGGTGCGGCCCGCCAGGTAGGCCGCCATGAAGGCCACCAGCACGGTGTAGGCGAACCACTTGCCCAGCGCCACGCCCATCGCCGGCGGGCCGTTCGGGTTGACCATCAGCATGGCCACCGGGCCCTCCGTGTATTTCGCCAGCATGTCGGGCTTGGCCATGTCCTTCATATCCGCGCAGTGGGGCAGCACATATTGGCCCGGCGCCGGGTTGGCCTTGCGGATCGCCGCGCGCACCTCGTCTTCATTGGCCAGGGCGTTGTAGTCGGACGCGTGCCACTTCAGCACCATGTGGATGAGGCTGCTGGCGACGAAGACGCAGGCCGCCGACAGGAGGATGGGGAGCCAGAGTTGGGTCAGCGGGACCTGGGGCATGGGAACTCCTGGTTGTCGGAACAGCGGTTGCGGGAAGGGGCGTTCGCAGGATGCCCCCGGGAACCAACCCGGTCAAGAGGCCGCAGGGCGACGCGGTTTCCTCGGTCCCGGGGCGGAATGGGCACCGGTAGCCGCGTCCACGGCATCGATCCAGCCGGCTCGGACCCCCGGGAAGGCGTCGGCGTAGGGGACATAGGGTTTGATGTCCAGCACCGGCGTGCCATCCAGCAGATCCACGCCCCGCAGGCGCAGCGTCCGACCCTCCACGGCCACCAGTTCCACGCAGGACAGGCCGATGGCATTGGGCCGGTGGGGCGAGCGCGTGGCCAGCACGCCCCGCTTGCCCTTCGGCCCCCGGGGCGGCTGCACCAGCGGCGCCCAGCCTTCGCTCGCATGGAACACGAAGATCAGCCAAAGGCGCTCGAAACCCGCCAGATCCCGTAGCACGGCCTCGGGCAGCGCACCGTCCAGTTCCAGCGTGGCCTCGGCGGGCGCCCCCGATTCCGTGCCCGCCACCACCGTGGGCTGGTGTGGCGCGTCCATGCGCTTCGCGTAGGGCGAATGCACAATGCCGATGGGAGAGAAGGTGAAGGCCAGAGCTTCCATGCCCGAAGGGTAGCGCCCCTGGGCTGTCCACACCGGCCTGGAGGAAAGGATGGGGCGGCCCTGGGCATCCGGAGAGGCCAGGTGCCTTTCGGGCGGGACTTCTCGATCGGTGCTCCGTATCATGTCCAGAGACTCCCGGAGTGCCTGTTGGCGAACCAGCTTTCCCAAGAGCCCGGTCTGAAGGGCTTCCTGCGCGAGATCCAGCGCGTGGAAACCCAACTCCGGTTGCGGAAGGCCGAGGAGCAGATCGGGGACCTGGAGCGGCGGCTCCTGGTGCTCAGCCAGCAGGATGCCGTCACGGGGCTGCCGAATCAGGCCCGCTTCACGGACCGGCTCAGCCAGGCCATCCTCCAGTCCCAGCGCCGCGACCACAGGGTGGGCGTACTGGTAATGGATCTGGACCGGTTCCAGCACGTCAACGAACTGGTGGGCCACACCGGCGGCGATGAAGTGCTGCAACAGGTGGCCCGCCGTCTCGAGGGCGTGGTGCGCCAGGGCGACACCCTGGCCTGCATGGGCGGCGGGCGCTTCATGGTGCTGCTGCCGGAATTGAAGGAAGACCTGGACGCCTCGAAGGTGGGCAGGAAGCTGCTGGATGCCTTTGCCCAGCCCTTCCGGGTCGGGGCGCGCGGCCACCAACTGAGCCCGAGCATTGGCGTCTGCGTCTACCCCCAGGATGGCCTGGATGCCTCGGTCCTCCTGGCCCACGCCGAATCCGCCACCTACCGCGCCAAGGAGCGCGGCGGCAACCGTCTGGAATGCTTCACGACCACGCTCAACGAGCTCTCCATGGAACGCCAGGAGCTGGAGCACTGCCTGCGCGAGGCCATGCAGAACGGCGAACTGCAGATGTACTACCAGCCCCAGTTCCGCATGGATGGCCATCTCATTGGCGCCGAGGCCCTCATCCGCTGGAACCACCCGCTGCTGGGCTCCGTGCCGCCCACGAAGTTCATCCCCCTCGCCGAGGAGAACCGTCTCATCCTCCCCATCGGGGAATGGGCGCTGCGGGAAGCCTGCAACCAGATGGCCCACTGGCAGTCGCTGACCGCCACGCCCCTGCTCCTGGCCGTCAACGTCTCTGCCCTGCAATTCGCCAATGGCGACTGGGATGCCTGCGTCGTGCGGGCGCTCCGGGATTCCGGGCTCCAGCCTGATTCGCTGGAACTGGAACTCACCGAAAGCTTCGTCATGCGCCAGGGGCACGAGGATGTGCGCCCGCTCCATCGCCTGCGGGAGATCGGCACCCGCATCGCGATCGATGATTTCGGCACCGGCTACAGCTCCCTCGGCTACTTGCAGCGCCTGCCGATCACGACCATCAAGCTGGATCAGTCCTTCATCTCCGCGCTGCAGGCCGAAGCACCCGAGATCTCCTCCGAACACATCGTCCGGGCGGTCATCCAGCTCGCCCACAGCCTCAAGCTCGTGGTCGTGGCTGAAGGCGTGGAAACCGAAGGCCAACGCGATATGTTGGAAATCCTGGGCTGCGACATCCTTCAGGGCTTCCTCCTCGGCCGGCCGCTGCCTGCGGACGCCTTCGAGGCCCTGCTGGAATCCATGGCCACCAAGGCCTTCCTGCAGGGCGCCCGCGTCCTGCAATAGCCTGACGCACACCAGTCCCGCTTCCCCAGCAGTGCCGGAAGCACTTACCATGCGGACATGGCCAACGACGATCCTCCCCGCCCGCGCCGGGTGCGCTACAAGGGCACCCACCCGCGGCGCTTCGAGGAGAAATACAAGGAGCTGGCGCCGGAACGCCATGCGGAGGAACTGGAGAAGGTGAAGGCCCGGGGGCAGACGCCCGCAGGCACCCATCGTTCCATCTGCGTGGCGGAAATCCTCGCGGTGCTGGCGCCGCAACCCGGCGAGGTGGGGCTGGACGCCACCCTGGGCTACGGCGGCCACACGCAGGAGCTGCTGCCCCGCCTGCTGCCGGGCGGGCGGATGGTGGGCCTCGATGTGGATCCCATCGAGCTGCCCCGCACGGAAGCGCGGCTGCGGGCCCTCGGCTTCGACGAGGCTGTGCTGGCCCTCCGGCGCATGAACTTCGCCGGGCTGCCGCGCCTGAAGGCGGAACTCGGGGGCTTCGATCTGGTGCTGGCGGATCTCGGCGTGTCCTCCATGCAGATCGACAACCCGGCCCGGGGCTTCAGCTGGAAGACCAATGGCCCCCTCGACCTGCGCCTCAACCCCCAGCGCGGGAGGTCCGCCGCCGAGCTGCTGGCCAGCCTGGACGAACCGTCCCTGGCGGAGCTGCTGGTGGCGAACTCGGACGAGCCCCATGCGGCCGCCATCGCGCGGGCAGTCCATGGCCACCCGATCCGCACCACCCGTGAATTGGCCGAGCTGGTGCGGATGGCCATGCGCACGGAGGCCCACGAGTCCGAGCTTGAGGAACTGACGAAGAAGGCTCTGCAGCGCACCTTCCAGGCCCTGCGCATCGCCGTCAACGACGAGTTCACGGTGCTGGACCAGTTCCTTGCGCTGCTCCCGGGCTGCCTGAATCCCGGCGGCCGCGTGGCCATCCTCACCTTCCATTCCGGCGAGGATCGCCGCGTGAAGAAGGCCTTCCAGCAGGGACTGCGCGAGGGAATCTACGCGGCCGTGGCCCCGGAGCCCATTCGCGCCTCGCCGGAAGAACGCTGGTCGAATCCCCGCTCCACCAGCGCGAAGCTGCGCTGGGCGAGGCTTCCAAGGTCGTGAGGCTTGCGATAGGGTGATCGGATATGACCACCGCCCCGTCCTCTCCACTCCGCACGACGATCCTCTGGGTCCTGGCCGTGCTGCTCATGTCCGCCACCGTGGTCTACCAGCGCCGCACGGGGCCTACGCACCCCCTGCGCGGAACAGTGGCCATCGGCGGGAAGGTCGTCACCCACAAGCTGATCCGCAGTGAGGAAACCGTGCGCGACGCCCGGGTGGCCCTGCCTGATCCTGGCGTGCCCGCGACCTTGGTCTGGCGCCGCTTCCCGACGCAGGAGGTGTGGACCCGCCAGCCCATGGTGCGCGAGACGAAGGACGGCCAGGCCGAAGTGGCGGGCTACCTGCCCAGGCAGCCCGCCGCCGGCAAGGTCGAATACACGGTGGAACTGGGCGAAGGGCCTGCCCTGGTGCGCATTCCCGCCACGGATCCCATCGTGCTGCGCTACAAGGGACCGGTGCCCGCCCCCGTGCTCATCGCGCACCTCTCCATGATGTTCCTCGCTGTGCTGGTGGGCCTGCGCGCGGGGCTGGGCGCGCTGTTCGGTGCCACGCCCCCCCGCCGCCTGATGTGGCTCACCCTCGCCTGCATGACCCTGGGCGGCCTCATCCTCGGCCCCTTCGTGCAGAAAGCCGCCTTCGGCCACTTCTGGACCGGGTTCCCCTGGGGCTACGACCTGACGGACAACAAGACCCTGCTCATGTGGCTGGCCTGGGCGGCGGCGGTCCTCGTCGCGGGCCCCCGCAAGCGGGTGCGGGAAGGCTGGAGCCGCGTGGCCGTCCTCGCCGCGACCATCGCCATGACCGTGGTCTACCTGATCCCCCACAGCCTCCGCGGCAGCCAGCTGGATTACGGGAAAGTGCAGGCCGGCGGGAACGTGAAGGATGCGGTGATCACCGGGCGCTAGGAACGGTCCCGGCGAGCCGCCCGAGTGCCAGTGCGAACCGCACCTGCTGCATGAGCCCCGCGAGATTCCAGGCGGGATCATAGCGGTCCGTGGGCCGGTGGTAGTGGTTCAGGAAGTCCGACGCCCGGGCCTGGGCCGCGGCCTTGTCGCCCAGGTAATCCCAACCGCCATCCAGCGAGAAGCCCGCTGATAGCGCCGGGACGCCGGCCTTGGCAAAGGGGAAGTGATCCGAGCGGAAGCAGAGGCCGGCGGCATCAGCCTTGGCCGGCATGATCACCAGACCCGTCGCGGCCGCGGCTTCCGCGCAGAGCGCGCGCATCCGGGGCTCGGAGGAACCCAGCAGACCGATGTCCCGCGTGGGTCCAATCACATTGAGGCTTTCGAGGTTGACGTTCAACACCGTGCGTTCAAGTGGCCAGAGCGGTGCCGCCACATAGGCGGAGGAGCCCAGCAGGCCCTGCTCCTCCGCGCAGGGGAAGAAGAACATCACGCTGCGCTTCAGTGGCTGCTGGACCAGCGCCTCGGCCAGGGCCAAGACCGCCGCACAACCCGTGGCGTTGTCCACGGCCCCCGTGTAGATCGCCCCATCGGCGCCCTGGCCGAAGTGATCCCAATGGGCGGAGTAGATGACCAGTTCCTGCTTCAGCGCGGGATCGGTGCCCGGCCGGATGCCAGCCACGTTCCACTGCTCCAGCGACCGCACGGAGGTCGTCAGCCGGCCGCTGGCCTGGATGGGCAGCGCCACCGGGCGGAACGAGGCTGCATCGGCTCCTGCAGCCAGCGTGCGGTAATCCTGGCCCGCCAGGGCGAACAGCCGGGTGGCCGTGGCCTCGGTGATCCAGCCTTGCATCGCACTGGCCTGCCCGGCGCCCTCCCGCTGGAAGCGCTCCTGCACCCAGCCGTTGCGGACCACGGGCCAGCCGTAGCCGGCGGAAGCGTCCGTATGCACCAGCAGGACGCCCGCAGCGCCGCGGCGGCGGGCCTCTTCGAACTTGTAGGTCCACCGGCCGTAGTAGTTCTCCTGCTGGCAGCAGAGTGGCATCGGCGGCCCGCTCTTGCGGTCGCCCACCAGCATGACGAGGAGGCGGCCGCTTACGTCCAGGCCCTTGAAGTCATCCCGGCTGCCATCGGGCGCGGCGATGCCGTGCCCCACGAACACCAGGGGCGCGTCCACCGCCAGGGAAACTTCGGCCGCGGCCGCGCCCATGACGAGATCGGCGCCGAGGGTCGGGGCCAGGGTACCCTTCGGCCCCGCGAAGGCCAGGCCACTGGCCCCCAGATCCAACCGCAACCCGGACAGCCGCACCGACTGCCGGTAGCTGGCGCCGTTTGCGGGGGCAAGGCCCAGTACCTGCAGCTGGGTCTCCAGGTACCGCACGGCCAACTCGCCCCCCCGCTGGCCCGTGCCGCGGCCTTCGAGCACGTCGTCCGCCAGGAAGGCCAGGTGGGCGCGCAGGGCGCCTTCCTTCAGCTCTGGGCCCTGGGCCACCAGGGAGGCAACCGCGACTGCCGCAACAAGAATGGTCCGCATGGTGACCCCCTTCCACCACGATACCCAGCCGTTCGCGGAACCGACCAATCCGCCACTCAACCCCCAAGGCGCAGGCGCGTATCCTGCCCGGACCCTCATGAGCCCGGAGACCGCGTATGCGCCTGCTTCCCATTTTCTCTGCCGCCCTTGTCGCGGCGTCGGCTGTCGCAGCCAGCGCCCAGATCGACGCCCGGCTGATCCGCTACCCGGATGTGTCGGCCACCCAGATCGCCTTCACCTACGCGAACGACATCTGGCTTGTGCCCAAGACCGGTGGCGTGGCCCAGCGGCTGTCCACGCCCAAGGGTGAGGAATCCTTCGCCCGGTTCTCCCCGGATGGCAGGGAATTGGCTTTCAGCGCGAGCTACGACGGCAACCTCGATGTGTACATACTCCCGGTGACCGGCGGCGTCCCCACGCGGGTGACCCACCATCCCATGCCGGATCGCATGGTGGACTGGCACCCCGATGGCAAGTCGGTGCTGTTCGCCTCGGCCATGCAGTCGGGCAAGGATCGCTTCAACAAGCTGTTCCTGTTACCCAAGGGGGGCGGCCTGCCCGAGCCCCTGCCCCTGCCCTACGCCGAGTTCGGCGCCCTGTCGCCGGATGGCAAGGTGCTGGCCTACCAGCCGGTCAGCACGGATTTCCGCACCTGGAAGCGCTATCGCGGAGGCATGGCCTCCGAGATCTGGTTCTTCGATCTGGAGAAGAAGACCGCCAGCCGCCTGCCCAGCCTCGGCGGCTCCAACGATTCCATGCCCATGTGGCACGGGGGGAAGCTCTACTTCCTGTCGGACCGGGATGGCGTGAAGCGCAGCAATGTCTGGTCGTACGATCTCGCCACCCAGGCCTTCAAGCAGATCACCTTCTTCAAGGAATATGACGCCCATTTCCCCGCGATCGGACCTGCCGACATCGTTCTCGAGGCCGGTGGCCGCCTGCACCGCATCGAGCTGCCCTCGGAAACGGTGGTGGAAGTGAAGGTCGAGGCGATCACCGATCTGGCCACCTTGAAGCCCCGGGAAGAGAATGCGGGCCGCCTCGCCCGGCACCCGGATCTCTCCGCCCAGGGTAAGCGGGCCGTTTTCGAGGCCCGGGGCGAGCTCTTCTCCGTGCCCGCCGAGAAGGGCTATGTCATCAACCTCACCCGCACGCCCGGCATCGCCGAACGCAACCCGGCCCTGTCTGCGGATGGCAAGCAGATGGCCTACTTTAGCGATCGCAGCGGCGAATATGAACTGTGTGTGCGGCCCGCCGACGGCTCCGGCGTCGAGCGCCAGGTCACGCAGATGGGCCCCGGTTTCCGGTACCACATCTCCTGGTCGCCGGACGGCAAGCGCGTGGTCTTCGCCGACCAGGCCATGCGGATCAACCTCTGCGACCTCGACACCGGCAAGGTACAGCAGGTGGACAAGGGCCTCTACCTGTACGAGGGCAACCTGGAGGCCTTCCGCGCCAGCTGGTCCGCCGATAGCCGCTGGTTCGCCTATCCCCACGACACCGCCAATGGCAATAGTGTGATCGCCCTCTTCGACACCAGGACCGGCAAGGGCCAGGATGTGACTTCGCCCTTCTACAACGCCGGCGATCCGGCCTTCGATCCCGAAGGCAACCACCTCTTCCTTTCCACGGGGCAACAGTTCAGCCCCACCTACAGCGATCTCGATGGCACCTGGATCTACGCGGCCACCACCCGGCTCGCCGCGCTGCCGCTGCGGAAGGATGTGACTTCACCGCTGGCCCCGCGCAACGATGCCGAAGAGGCCAAGGACGAGAAGAAGGACAACGACAAGAAGAAGGAGGGCGCCGATAAGAAGGAAGCCCCCAAGCCGGTCGAGATCGACCTCGACGGCATCGAAGCCCGCATGGTGCTGTTGCCGCCCACGGCCGGCTACTACATGGATGTGGCCGCCACCAAGGGCAAGCTGGCCTACCGGCGCGCCGCCCAACTCAATCCCATGGGCGAGACCAAGGGCACGCTCTTTGTCTACGATTTCGAGGAGCGTGAGGAGAAGGCCGTATTGGCGGATCTGGACGGAGCCCTCCTCAGTACGGATGGGAAGAAAGTCCTGGTCAACCGGAAGCACGAGTACGCGCTGGTGGATCTCAAGCCGGACCAGAAGTTCGAGAAGAAACTGCCCACGGCCGAGCTGATGATGACCGTGGATCCTCAGGCCGAGTGGCAGCAGATCTTCAACGATGCCTGGCGCCTGCAGCGCGATATGTTCTACGATCCGACCATGCACGGCGTGGACTGGAAAACCATGCGGGTCCGCTACGGCAAGCTGCTCAAAGACTGTGTCACCCGCGAGGATGTGAACTTCGTCATCGGTGAGCTCATCTCCGAACTGAACGCCTCCCACACCTACCGGGGCGGTGGCGATGTCGAGATGCCGGCCCGCGTGGGGACGGGCCTGCTGGGCGCGGACTTCGCCCTGGAGAAGGGCGCCTTCCGCATCAAGAAGATCCTTCGCGGCGCCGACTGGGACGCCCAGGTCCGGGGCCCCTTGGCCCAGCCCGGCCTGAAGGTGAAGGAAGGCGACTACCTGCTGGCCGTGAACCGCCACCCGCTGGATACCCGCCAGGATCCCTGGTCCGCCTTCCAAGGGCTGGCGGGCAAGACTGTGCTCCTCACCATCAGCGACAAGCCGTCACTGGAAGGCGCCCACGACGTGCTGGTGGAGACCATCCCCAACGACTACCAGCTACGCTACTGGGATTGGATCGAAGCCAAGCGGAAATACGTCGACCAGGCCACCCATGGCCGGCTGGGCTACATCTACGTCTCAGATACCGGCATCGGCGGGCAGAACGATCTGGTCCGCCAGTTCCGTGGTCAATGGAACAAGGCTGGACTGATCATCGACGAGCGGTTCAACAGCGGCGGCCAGATTCCCGATCGCTTCGTGGAAATGCTGGGCCGGAAGACGCTCAACCACTACGGAGTGCGGGACGGCAAGGACTGGCAGTGGCCCGCCATCGCCCATGATGGCCCCATGGCCATGCTCATCAACGGCTGGAGCGGCTCCGGCGGTGACTGCTTCCCCTTCCTCTTCAAGCAGGCGGGACTCGGCCCCCTCATCGGGCGGCGCACCTGGGGCGGGCTCATCGGCATCAGCGGCGCGCCCGCCCTCATCGACGGCGGCACGGTGACCGTGCCCACCTTCGGGATCTTCTCCAAGGAAGGCCAGTGGATCGTCGAAGGTTATGGCGTCGACCCTGATATCGAAGTGATCGACGACCCGGCCCTGCTGACCCAGGGCAAGGATCCCCAGCTGGACCGGGCCATCCAGGAAGTGGAAGCGGCCCTCAAGAAGAATCCGCCGGTTTCCACGCCGAAGCCCGTCTATCCCAATCGCTCCGGCCATTGATGCAAAGATCTCCCCTGCGCCCCGCTTCGGCGGGGCGCAGTCTTGTGATCCTAGAAGATTTCCCTGAAGAAAGTCTGCATGTGCTGCCAGCTGCGGCGCTGGGCGGTTTCGTTGTAGGCTGCGCCCTTGCTGTTGTCGCTCCCGGCCTCCTTCTGTGTGAAGGCGTGGACGGCGCCGGCATAGGCCACGAACACATAGTCGGCTTTCGCCTTGCGCATCTCGTCCTGGAAGGCGACCACCTCCTTGGCGGGCACCCAGGGATCATCGGCGCCATGGCAGACCAGCACCTTGGCGGAAGTGGCCGTGGCGGAAAAAGCCGCCGGCACGTCAAGGCCCCCATGGAAGGACACCACGCCCTTCACCGGCAGGCCGGCCCGAGCCGCCTCCAACGCGCCGGTGCCGCCGAAGCAGAAGCCGATGACCGCCAGGCGGCTCCCATCCACCCCCTGCTGGGCCTTCAGGGCCTCGATGGCGGCGGCAATGCGGCGTCGGTACAGGGCCCGGTCGCCCTTGAAGGAACCGGCCAGCTTGCCGGCCTCTCCTGCGTCTTTGGGGTGCACGCCCTCCCCGTAGATGTCCGCCGCCAGGGCCACATAGCCCAGCTTGGCCAGGTCGTCCGAGACCTTGCGTTCATGATCCGTGAGGCCCATCCACTGGTGGATCACCACCACGCCCGGGGCCTTGCCCTTGGCGGCCGGATGGGCGACGTAGCCCGCGAGCCTCGTGGGACCATCGGCATAGCTGAGCGGCTGGCCGGCGAGAGCGGGCAGAGCGGCGAGGGTAAGGGCAAGGGCGGCACAACGCATGGGGGCCTCCTGGGTGGGGAGACCGATCCTATTGCTGTTTGAACGGCTATTCCAGGAAAACCGATCAGCGTCCAGTACTGCCATAGCCGCCGCCGCCTCGTTCGGTATCGCCGAGGGCCTCAACGCTGGGTTCGGGGATCCAGGTCCAACTCGCCACCGGTGCCACCAGCAGCTGGGCGATGCGCTCGCCGCGCCGCAGCTCGAAGACAGCCTCGCCGTGGTTCATGAGCAGCACCTGCACCTCGCCGCGGTAGTCGGCGTCGATGGTGCCGGGTGCGTTGAGCACGGTGAGGCCATGCTTCAGCGCCAGGCCAGAACGCGGACGTACCTGGCCCTCGAAGCCCGGGGGAATGGCCATGACCAGCCCCGTGGGCACCAGCCGCCGCTGCCCCGGCGCGAGCTCCCAGGTGTCACCTTCGGGAATCGCCGCCCGCAGATCCATCCCCGCCGCATGGGCCGTGGCGGCCACAGGAAAGTCGAGGCCGAGGCCGTGGGGGAGTTGGTGGACCGGGATGCGCATCAGAAAAGATTCAACGCAAAGGCGCAAAGGCGCAAAGGGAAAAAGCGCTGGTCGCGGAAGACGCGAAAGCTGCGCGGAAAACACGGAATTTGGGGAGGGGTAGACCATCCCTTCTTCCGCGATTTCTGTGAATTTCCGCGTCTTCCGCGACCAGATCACTTCCCCTTCACCAGTTGCCCGCAGGCTCCCTGCACATCGCGCCCCCGGCTGCGGCGGACGGTGACGAAGCAGCCGCGGGCCTTGAGCCAGTCGGAGAACTGCTGGACCCGGTCCTCGCCGGGCTCGCGGAAGGGGCTGGCCCCGTGTTCGTTCATGGGGATGAGGTTCAGGTTGTGGCCGCGGCGCAAGTCGCCCAGCCAATCGGCCAGTCGCTGCGCATCGGCTTCGGTATCGTTCTCGCCAGCGATCAGCACATATTCGAAGGTGAGCTTCTCGCCCCGCTTCAATCCCCAGGCATCAAGGGCCTGCCGCAGGCGGGCCAGGTTCCACACGCGGTTCACGGGCATGGTGCGGCTGCGGGCCTCGTCCGTCGTGGCGTTGAGGCTGATGGCCAGCAGGGGCCGCGACTCCATGGCAGCCAGTTTCTCGATGCCGCTCACCAGCCCCGACGTGCTCACGGTGATGCGCCCCTTGCCAAGGGCCAGCCCCGTTGGGTGGCAGAGGAGACGGATGGCCCGCTGCAGGTGGTCCAGGTTGTGCAGCGGCTCGCCCATGCCCATGAATACCAGGGTCAGTTCGTGCCCGCGAGTGGGGCCGAGTGCTGCCATCAGGGCGAGCACCTGGCCCAGGATCTCGCCGGGCTGCAGGTTCCGCAGGATGCCCATGCTGCCCGTGGCGCAGAAGGTGCAGCCCATGGCGCAGCCCACCTGGCTGGAGAGGCAGTAGGTGACCCGCGGATTCCGTACCTTCCGCGGCATGTGGACGGCTTCGATGCGCTTCCCGTCCGCCAGCTCCAGGGCCAGTTTCGTGGCGCCGTCCGACGAAGGCTGCCGCTCCGCGATGCGCGGCAGGCTGAGATCAGCCACGCCTTCCAGCCAACGCCGGATGACGACGCCAAGGACCGGCGCGCCCTCTTTCCAGGTCCAGGGCCGCTGCAGGCGACGGAAGGTTTCCGCGGCGCTGCCCGGGCACCCCAGCGCGGCAAGATCCTCCGGAAACAGCGACCAGGCCGAAGGCAGACCTTCCCGCTCAGGAGCGGGACGGTCCCAGGGCATGGCCCCAAGGGACATCAGGCCACCAGATCCTGTGGCCGGATGTCGCAGCCGCGGCGGGTGCCGAGGGCGCTGAGGCCGACCTGGGCGGGGTCGAGGAGGGTCTGAGCCATGCGCAGCACATCCCCGACCGTGACGGCCTCGATCTCATGCATCTGCTGGTCGAGGCTGCGCAGCTCGCCGTGGTGGATGGCCTGGTGGGCGAGGCTGAACATGCGGCTGCTGCTGCTCTCCTGGCTGAACACGAGGCCAGTCCGGGCCTGCAGCTTGGCGCGCTCCAGTTCATCCGCCGCCACGCCCTTCTCGCGAATCCGCGCACACTCGGCCATGGTCCGCTGCACCAGTTCCCGCAGCTGGGCCGGCGCGCAACTGGCGCTGATCTGTAGGGCACCGGTATCGGCATAGGGACTGAGGTAGCTGCCCACCTGGTAGCAGAGGCCCCGCCGTTCGCGCAGTTCCATGAACAGCCGCGAGGCCATGCCACCGCCCAGCACGTGGCTTAGCATGTGCGCAGCGGCGCGGTCCGGCGAGCGGTGATCCGGCGAAGGGAAACCCATGACGAGGTTCGCCTGCTGCAGGTCCTTGCGGGCCATGTTCAACAGGAAGGGACGGGTCTGCACCGAGGCGCTGGGCGGGTGTACCGCCCCCTTCGGAAGGCGCTCCAGGATGGGCTGCAGGAGGTCGAGGAATGACGCGGGCTCGATGGCCCCGGCCGCGGCCACGACGAGGTTGGGCGCCCGGTAGGTGTGGTCGAAGAAGGCGCGGGCCTCGGCGGAGCCATAGCCCGACACCTGCTCGGGGCGGCCCAGGATGGGGTGGGCCAGGGGCGTGCCTTCCCAGAAGCCACCGTAGAACAGCTCGCTTACCCAGTCATCAGCCTGGTCCTCGCTCTGGGCAATCTCCTCCAGGATGACGCCCCGCTCGCGCACCAGCTCTTCGGGTTCGAACCGGGGCGCCGTCACCAGGTCGCCCAGCAGGTGCACCAGTTCCGGCAGCTGGTCCGCCAGCACCTTGCCATAGAAGCAGGCGACCTCCTTGCCCGTGAAGGCGTCCACATGACCACCCAGGCGGTCCGTGGCCTCGGCCAGTGCATCCGGCGTGGGGTAGGATTCCGTGCCCTTGAAGACCGTGTGCTCCAGGAAGTGAGCCAGGCCCTCCTCCGCAGGCCCCTCGTGACGGGAGCCCCGCCGCACCCAGAACCCCACCGCGCAGCTCCGCACCTGTGGCAGCTGTTCGATCAGGATTTCAGTGCCCTCGGGCGTGACGGTGCGGAGCGGGTGTTTCGACATCCCTAGAGTCTAGTGGGCTGGGGGCTGGGGCTGTGGTTAAAGAGGGGCCCGGTGAATCCAGCGGTCGCTCCAGGCTGAGCGCCCCAAAGGCAAAGGCTCGGCGCGGCCCGCAGGGACGCAACAAGGGTCGTTCCCACAGCCTATAGCCCACAGCCCACAGCCTTATAGCCCACTACCCTTCGGCTTCGCTCCCGGCGAGGCCGATGGGTGTCCTGTGCAGCTTCCATCCAGCCAGGGCCCAGCAGATCGCGCCAAAGAGGATGAGCGCGAGGATGGCCAGGGCCGGGTGGGTGCTCACCTGTTCCTGGGCCAGCAGCTGGTTGGCTTTCACTTCGAGAGCCCGGCTGCCGGCGAGGCTTTCGATGTGATGGGTGAAGGTGAGCCGCTGGAGAAAGGGCGGGAAGATCCGCACCATGGGTTCCCAGAGGAAGAAATAGAGGGCGCCCCACAGCGTGCCCCGCTTGAAGACTAGGCCGATCAGCGTCATCAGCGCCAGTTCGCCCCACCAGGCACTCACCAGGGCCACCAGCCGGCCCGGCAGCAGCGCCGGATCGCCCCCCAGGATTTGGAGGCCCAGGGCGCCGAGCACGAGCCACAGGGCCCCCCAGGCGAACCAGGGCAGGCCCTTGCCCAACGGCAACGCCCAGGCGGGCGCAGGGCGCACCAGCAACAGGGGCAGCGTCCGCTGTTCAAGATCCTCGCGGATGCCCGCGGGGGCTGCGACCAGGGCCATGATGGGCAGCATCATCTTCACCAGCACTTCGTGGAAGACCTTGAGGGCCTCGCCGGGATTGGCATCCGCCCCTTGCAGCCGGGCGAGGGTGTAGATGAGGATGCTGAGGCCGACGGGCACCGCCACCAAGCCCGCCAGCACCCAGCCGCGGCCCTGGAGGATGCGGGGCGCATAGCCCAGTGCCGTGGCCCGGATCGTCGCCAGGGGAGAAGGGGCGGCGTTCATGCGTGGTCCTTCGTCAAGTATTGGAAAACCGCATCGAGATTGAGATCCAGCGGATCCAGGGCGCTGAGGGGGATGCCACCCTCCGCCGCGGCCTTCTGCAGACGGGGCAGGATGTCCCGGGGCGAGCGGACGGAGACCACCACGGAGCCCTCCTCCATGCGCAGGGCGGCCAGTTCCGGCTGTTCCACCGCCCAGCGGGCCAGCGCCTGGGCCTCTCCCGTGAGGCGCAGCTCCACCGGGTGGCGATCCAGCAGCTGGCGGATCTCGGTGACGGTGCCCTCGGCCAGCAGGCGCCCCCGGAAGAGCAGCAGGATGCGATCGGTGAGCTGGGCGATTTCGCCCAGGATGTGGCTGGAAACGAGGATGCGCGTGCCCTGCGCGGCCAGGTCGCGCAGCAGCGCCATCAGGATGAGCCGCGCTTCGGGATCCAGGCCATTGAAGGGCTCGTCGAGGATGAGCAGCTCCGGCCCGTGCAGCAGCGCCTGGGCCAAACGGATGCGCTGGCGCATGCCCTTGGACATCCGCGCGAAGGTGAGGTGGGCGCGATCACTCATGCCCACGGTGACCAGAGCCTTGGCCACGGCTGCTTGCAGAGCCTCGCCCGCCAGCCCCGACAGCTCGCCCATCATGCGCAGCCAGCGATCGGCACGGAGGCCGGAGGGCAGCCGGTCGCCCTCGGGTACCAGGCCCAGACGGGCCAACACGGCCGGATTGCGAAAGGGCGCTTCGCCGAAGACGCGGACCTCGCCGCCCGAAGGCGGCAGCAGGCCCGAGAGCAGCTGCAGCAGCGAGGACTTGCCGGCCCCGTTGGGGCCCAGCAGACCCGTGATGCCGCCGCCATCCGGCAGTTCGAAGGTGGTGGGGCTCAAGCCCAGGATGGGACCGTAGCGGAGGGAGGCGCGATCGAGGGTAATCATCAGATGACCACCTCCGAAGGGCGGGTACGCCGGGCGGCCACGAAGGTCCAGAGGCTGATGTGGAAGGCCGTGCCCAGGATCGCGGGAAGCCAGGCCACCATGGGCCGGTCCACGCCCACGAAGAGCTGGGGCCACGCTTCCGCCAGCATCACCGGGTTCAGGCCATCCACGAACCGGAGGCCCGTGAGCCCGTGGATCATGCTGGCCAGGGTGCCCGCGCCCAGAACCAGGCCCAGCACCCAGCCGATGCCCGCCCGGGGGGTGGCGGCCATGCTGGAGGCGCCGATGGCCAGGGAGCCCATGAGGAGGGAACTGACAGCCATGGCGGGCAACAGCCGCAGGGGCGCCGTGGCCCAGACGGGGCCATGCAGGCCCGCCAACAGCAGCGACATGAGCCAGGGCAGCAGGGCGAAGGGCAGCAGGATGAGAAAGGGCAGGCCCGCCGCGAAGCCGAGCTTGGCCAGGAGGTAGTCCCTGGGGGCTACGGGATGGGCATACATCAGGGGCCGCACGCGGTAGAGGGTGTCCCGCGCCACGAGCCCGCCGCCCACCAGGGCCACGAGGAACCAGAGCAGGTACATCGCCGGGTTCAGCAGGTCCGACTGGAAGTCGGCCCCTTGGGTGAGGACGGTCTTCGCGAAGTCCTGCATGGTCTTGAAGGCCGGATTGGTCTGCAGCAGGTGATCGATGTAGATGCGCGCCACTTTCCAGAGCAGCAGCATCAGGAAGGCGAACCCGAAGAAGCGGCCGATCTTCTGGCGCCAGAGTCGGGTGAAGTCGAAGCGCATGAGCACCAGCGCGGGCGGGTGGCCCTGATGGAGATCCGGAGCGGGCGGGAGGGTGGGCGCGTAGATCGGCATGGTTCAGTCTCCCGTCCCAGGATGCAATGCCCGCAGCAGCACCTCGTCCAAGCGGTCATGCCGCGGCGTGACCTGCACCAGGGTGGTGCCCCGGGCCTGGGCCCAGCGGAAGGTCGCGGCGGGATCGGCTTCGGTCAGTTCCAGATCGTAGAGTCCGTTGCGCGCCTCCAGCACCGTGCCCAACTCCGCCAGGTCGGCCTCCTGGGCGGGGTTCAGCGGATCGAGGAAACGCAGTTCCACGCGGCGGGCAAGGACCTTTCGCAGGCCCGCCATGGAGCCCGCGGCCTTGATTTCGCCTTTGTCGAGGATCACCAGCTGGTCGGCCACACGTTCGACATCCCCCAGCAGGTGGGAAGCCAGGATGACACCGGTGCCCAACTCCGCGTGGACCCGCAGCACCAGTTCCAGCATCCGGCGGCGGCCATCGGGATCGAGGCCGTTGGTGGGCTCGTCGAGGAAGATCAGCTCGGGGCTGTGCACCAGGGCCTGAGCCAGCTTCACCCGCTGCCGCATGCCCGTGGAGTAGCCACTGACGGGCCGGTAGCGGGCCTCGTCGAGGCCCACGAAGTAGAGCACCTCGTGGGCACGGTCCCGGGCGGCCTCCGGCGCCAGGCCGCTCAGTTCACCCCAGAAGGCCACCTGCTCGTAGGCGGAGGCATCCTCGATGAGGGCATCGTATTCCGGCATGTAGCCGATGCGGGACCGCAGCCGGGCCGCCTCGGGCGCCCCCAGGGGGACGCCAAGCACCGTGCCGGAGCCACGGGAGGGCGTCAGGAGACCCAGCAGGGCCTTCAGCAGGGTGGACTTGCCGGCGCCATTGGGGCCGAGCAGGCCCACGATGCCGCGCTCCAGCGATAGGGTCAGACCCTTGAGGGCGGGCGCAGCGGCGGCGGCATAGCGCACTTCCAGGTTCTCGAACGCAATCAAGGGCATCTCCGCGATGAAGGCGGCTACGGGTCGGCCTCCGGATGGATTAGGCTGTACGGCAACATCCTCGCATCCCCGTGAAGGTTCCGCATGCAACTCCTGGACTGGCCCTTCCTCGACGCCCTGCAGACCGGGGCGCTGATGGCCCTCTTCGTCGGCTTCGGCACGGATGCCCTCACGCGTCGCGACCGGATGATGGGCTGGCTGGCCCTCACCTGCCTGCTGGTGGGACTGCGCCACGCCCTCCTGGCCATCGGCACCCAGCCGGCGCTGAACCCGGATCTGGTGGACCGTGCCCAGAGCCTGCTCGTGGCGATCGGCTTCGTCTCGCTGTGCGCGGCGCTCACAGAACTCTTCCCCAATCATGTCCCCCGGCGGTTCCCGGGCTGGATCGCCCTGGCCATGGTCCCGAACTACATCCGGAATCTCCTGCTGCCCCATCCGGGACTGGCAGACACCTGGATGCACCACACCGCCAACCTGACCTTCCTGGTGGGTTGCGGGTTCATCCTCCTCTACACGCTCCGCGCCAGGCTGGACGGCGATCCCATGGGGCGCCGCCTCTTCCTGGGTTTCCTGGGCGTGACCCTGCCCGTGGTGGTGGAGATCTCCGCCTTCAGCCTGTTTGACCTCAAGGTCCGCCTCTCCGGGTTCAGCCTGGTCATCCTGGCCATGGCCGTTGGCACCTCCTGGCAGTGGCTCGTGGTGAGCGCCATGGAATCGCGCATCCACCGGGCCGAAGCTGAAACAGAAGTCTGGCGGAGCCTGGTCCCCGGCAATGCCTTCCGCACTGATCAGCCCTCCGCCCTCATGGCGGCCACCTTCGGGGCCACCTGGGCCGACCGGGTGAGGACGGCCCCGGACGTCCCCCTGGTGGGCGCGGACGGTCTCACCTACCGGCTCCGCAGCCGGATCCTCCATCACCAGGAACGCCTGGGCTGGTACGAACGCGACGACGATGCCCAGACCGGGAACCAGGGTTTCCTCTCGGGCTGGACCGTGGCGCTGGGCATGGACGAGCCGACCGAAAGCGCCCGCATCAAGGCCCTGCTCCGAGCCTGGGGAGCCGACATCGAGAGCTGGGGGACCGTACCGCCCCGGGAAGGTCCCTATCCGAGCGTGCTGCTTTGGGCCCGGGAACCGAGCATCCTGTCCGTCTGGCGGGAGGACGATCTGCTGCGCCGCCGCCCCCGCTGGATCCAGATCGGCGGGCCCGCGACCGAGGGGCCCCATGCCCGCCTGGATCCGGGCACGCCCGAAGGCCGGCTGCGGGAACTCCTGGAGGATCTCCTGTCCCGGCACTGAACCTGCGGGACTTGCCCGAAACCCGGGCAACCATCGGAGAATGGGGCCATGAGCTTCGCCCATCTCCACCTGCACACCGAACATTCCCTCCTCGACGGCCTCACGCGCATTCCCGACCTGGTGAAGAAGTGCAGGGCCACGGGGATGCCGTCCGTGGCCGTCACGGACCACGGGAATATGTTCGGGATGATGAAGCTCTTCGACGCCTGCGAAAAGACGCAGGATGCCGATGGCAACTGGGCGGTGAAGCCCATCCTGGGCTGCGAAGTCTATGTGGCGCCCAAGACGCGCTTCGACAAGAAACTCGAGGCCAAGAACGCCACCGGTGAAGAAGGGCTCGAAGACTGTATGGACCCCAGCGGATCCCGCGACGCGGGCTACCACCTGGTGCTGCTGGCGAAGAATCCCGTGGGTTTCACGAACCTCTCCAAGCTCGTTTCCGCGGGCTTCACCGAGGGGTTCTACTACAAGCCCCGGATCGACAAGGACATTCTGCGGGAGCACAGCGAAGGGCTCATCGCGCTGTCGGCCTGCCTTGGCGGTGAAGTGCAGGCCCGCCTGCTCCAGAACCGCCAGGATCAGGCGGAACGCGTGGCCCGGGATTTCCGCGACATCTTCGGCGAAGACTTCTATCTGGAGATCCAGGATCAGGGCTTCGACAAGGAGAAGGAGATCATCCCTTCGCAGCGGGAACTGGCCGCAAGACTGGGCATCCCCCTGGTGGCCACCAACGATGCCCATTACCTGAATCATGAGGATTCCGACCTGCACGACACGCTCCTCTGCATCGGCACCAAGACCACCAAGGCCAAGGAGAAGCGCATGCGCTTCGCCACGGATCAGTTCTTCGTGAAGACGCCGGAGGAGATGCGGGCCGTGTTCCCCGATCACCCGGAATACCTGGAGCGCACCCTCGAGATCGCCGCGAAGGTGGATCTGTTCCCCATCACCCGCAAGCCCGTCACCCCGCGCTTTCCCGTGCCTGATGGCTTCGACCTGGAGTCCTACTTCCTCCACGTGGCGAAGGAGACTTTCGAACAGCGCCTCGCGGAATGTCGGCCCCTCTGGCAGGCTGGCGCGCTGAAGCACCCGGAGGAAAAGTACCGCGAACGGCTGGCCTTCGAGCTGGCCATGATCCTCAAGATGGGCTTCCCCGGCTACTTCCTGCTGGTCTGGGACTTCATCCGCAAGGCCCGCGAAATGGGGATCCCCGTGGGCCCTGGTCGCGGTTCCGCGGCCGGCAGCATCGTGGCCTGGTCCATGCGCATCACCGATATCGATCCCATGCAGTACGACCTGCTCTTCGAACGCTTCCTCAACCCGGAACGCCAGTCCATGCCCGATGTGGACATCGACTTCTGCCGCGACGGCCGGCAGAAGGTGATCGACTACGTCACCGAGAAGTACGGCCAGGACAAGGTGAGCAACATCATCACCATCAACCAGCTCAAGACCAAGGCCGTCATCAAGGACGTGGCGCGGGTCTTCGAGAAGGACTTCGCCTTCGCCAACAACCTCACCAAGCTGGTGCCGCAGGAACCCGGCAAGCCCATGTCCATCGGCGAGGCCCTGGACAAGAGCGACCAGCTGCGGCGGCTCTACGACACGGACCCCGAGGTGAGGAACATCCTCGACATCTCGGCACGGCTGGAAGGCCTGTCCCGCAACACGGGCGTCCACGCGGCCGGCATCATCATCGCACCGGACGAACTGACGCGGTTCGCCCCGCTCTCCAAGGACAAAGACAACAAGGTGATGGTGCAATACACCATGGGCGAAGCCGAGCGCGCGGGCCTGCTGAAGATGGACTTCCTCGGCCTGGAGACACTTACCCAGATCGCCAAGATCCAGGAGGTCATCGCCCGGCGCCACGGTCAACCCAAGGACATGACCACCATCCGCGGCTTCGACGACAAGAAGACTTTCGAGCTCTTCTCAGCCGGGGATACGGATGGCGTATTCCAGTTCGAATCGGGGGGCATGAAGCAGCTGCTCCGTCAGCTAGGACCCGATCGCTTCGACGACCTCATCGCACTGAACGCCCTGTTCCGGCCCGGCCCCCTGGGCGCGGGCATGGGCACCACCTATGTGGAACGCCGGCACGGCCGCGAGCCCATCACTTACATGTTCCTGGATCTGGAGCCCATCCTGTCGCCGACCTATGGCGTGATCCTCTACCAGGAACAGGTCATGCAGATCGCCAGCCTCATCGCCGGGTACTCCCTGGGCGAAGCCGATATGCTGCGCCGGGCCATGGGCAAGAAGGACAAGGAGAAGATGGCCAAGGAGAAGTCCAAGTTCATCACCCAGGGCACGGAGCGGGGCTACGACAAGATCAAGGTCGCCGAGCTGTTCGACCTCATCGAATTCTTCGCGGGCTACGGCTTCAACAAGAGCCACAGCGCCGCCTATGCCATGGTCGCCTACGAAACCGCCTACCTGAAGGCCAACTTCCCGGTGGAGTTCATGGCGGGCCTGCTGTCCACCAAGTCGGGCCGCACGGATGACGTGGCCAAATATGTGCAGAACTGCCGCGAGGGCGGCATCGAAGTGCTGGGTCCTGACATCAACGATTCGGCGCTGGACTTCACCGCCACTTCCGACCGGCAAATCCGGTTCGGCTTTGCCGCTGTGAAAGGGCTGGGGGAGGCTGCACTCCAGGCCATCCTGGAAGCCCGTCAAGCGGAAGGGCGCTTCAAGGATCTCTTCCATGCGCTGAAGAGCACCGACCTGCAGAAGGCCAATCGCAAGGTGTGGGAATCTCTCATCAAGGCCGGCGCTTTCGACAGTCTGGAATCCAACCGGGCCGCCCTGCTGCAGGGGCTTCCCGATGCCGTCTCCGCGGCCTCCCGCGGGGGTGGGGACACGGGCATGACCAGCCTGTTCGACGATGCGGAACTGGCCAGCCTAAGCGAGGACTGGCGCGTCCCGGAGAACATCGAACCCTGGGACCGCAAGACCCGCCTCGCCGCTGAGCGTGAAGTGCTGGGCCTCTTCGTCAGCGGGCACCCGCTGGAGGAATTCGCCGACGCCATCCAGGTGCATACCCATGGCACCCTGGTGCGCATCCTGGAGGACGCCACCGCCGGGCGTCTGCGCGACCGCAATGAGGTCACCCTCGGGGCGATGGTGAGCACCGTCGCCTTCAAGACCAATCAGAAAGGGGAGCCCTGGGCCATCCTCCAGGTCGAGGATCCGAGCGGGAAGATGGAAGTGCTGCTCATGGCCAGCAAGTGGGATCCCGTCACCAAGAAGTCCGGGAAGCGGCCCTTCGATCTGTACCGCCATCTGGCCGTCCCCGAGGCGATGTTGCGCATCACGGGCGAGCTGCGGGTGGAGACGCTCCAGGGGAACGGCAATGGCGCCGGTGAGGGCGAAGAGGACGAGGAGCAGACGGTGGTGAAGGTCTTCGCCACCCTGCTGGAACCCCTCGAATCCTTCCAGGGCCTGGGGTTCACCGGAGCCTTGGTGCGCCTGCCCCCTGGCGAATGTCCGCCCCGGCTGGCCGCCATCCTCGCCGAGCACCAGGGCAGCCTGCCGGTCACCTTCGAGTACCGCTCGAAGGACGGCCTGGTGGCCCGGGTGAAGGCGGGTTCCGAACTGCGCCTGAAGCACAACCCCGACCTGGCGGAGAAACTCGCCAAGGAGACCGGCTGCGCGCTGACCTGGACCTTCTGATTTCAATCATTCGACAGTCATAAAAGCGGAACACAGAGGCCGCAGAGAGCCGCAGAGGCCACAGAGAACTGCCAATTATTGGTGGGTTTCTGTCCTCTGCCAGGCCCGTGAGCTTCTGCTTTCCTCTGTGTCCTCTGTGGGAATTCTGCGTCCTCTGCGTTCCCGCTCTTTTTGAACCCGAACAAGAACCACCCCAGAAAAGAGAATCATTCGCCGGTTCCCGCCTCGCCCCCGCTGGGGCATCCTGTTGCATTGGGGTAACTTCCGCCCCGTCTCGATGCCGGAGCATCCATGCCCAGCGAGATCCCCCCCAACGCCCCTGAAGACAGTGCCCCCTGCCCCGACCTCCATGCCGTCGTGGAAGCCTTGGCGGAAGCGTCCACCGCCCTTACGGAAATGCCCCTGGGCCGCCGGGAGTTCCCTTCGCGCACGGCGCTGGCGGCCCTGGTGGAGGAACTCCGCGCTCTGCTCTTCCCGGGCTATTTCGGGGCCTCGGAACTGCGGGTCGACACGCTGCGGTATCACCTCGGCGCCCGCATGGACAGGGTGCTCCACGGTCTGGCCGACCAGATCCAGCGCGGGCTGATGGCGTCCGATCCGGCCTGCGAAGGATGCGAGGCCCGTTCTCTGGAGATGGCCCGCGCCTTCCTGGCCCGCCTGCCGGAGGTGCGCCGCCTCCTCGCCACGGACATCCAGGCTGGTTTCGAAGGCGATCCGGCCGCCACCAGTCCCGACGAGGTGCTCTTCTGCTACCCGGGCCTGCTGGCCATCACCAGCCAGCGCCTGGCCCACGAACTGCTGAAACTGGGCGTGCCTCTGCTGCCGCGCATGATCACCGAGCATGCCCATAGCCTCACGGGCATCGACATCCACCCGGGCGCCCAGATCGGCGAGCGGTTCTTCATCGATCACGGCACCGGAGTGGTCATCGGCGAAACCTGCATCATCGGCCGCAACGTGCGCGTCTACCAGGGCGTGACGCTGGGCGCCAAGAGCTTCCCCCTGGATGCCGACGGCCACCCCATCAAGGGCGTCCCACGCCACCCGGTGGTGGAAGACGGCGTGATCATCTACTCCAACGCCACCATCCTGGGCCGCATCACCCTGGGCCAGGGGTCGACCGTCGGCGGCAATGTGTGGCTCACCCGCAGCGTGCCGCCCGGCAGCATCATCACCCAGGCCAACGAGAAGGATGGGATGCCCACATGAGCGTGTTGTTGCGGTTCCTGTTCTCGGCCCTCGGCCTGCTCGTGGCCTCGGCTTTCGTGCCGGGCCTGGGCCATGGTTCCTTCCTGGATCTGCTGCTCGTGGCCGTCATCCTGGGCGCGCTCAATGCCACCGTGGGCGCCTTCCTCAAGGTGCTCGCCTTCGTGCCCATGGCCTGCTCCCTCGGGTGCTTCAGCCTGGTGATCAACGGCCTGGTCTTCTGGCTGGCGGGCATGCTGTCCACGCGGCTGGGCCTGGCCTTCACGGTCAGCGGCTTCTGGGCCGGATTCTTCGGCGCCCTGGTGACCAGCGTCGTCGCATCCAGCCTCTGCGCCATCTTCCTGCCCCAGGACCGACGGCGCCCCCAGGGGCCGCCACCCACGATCAAGGTGGTGAACTAACCGGTTGTTGCTGGGATCTGTTTTCCAGCAGCCCGCGAACCGCCGATTCCGCCGCCTTCCGCAGCGCCTCGGCATTGGGGAAGGCGCTGGATTCCAGGGGCGCGCCCACCGTGATGCGGTAAGGCCCGCCCTGCACGCGCCAGGTGCCCTTGGGCAGCACCTCGGGGCCCCCCTGGATGGCAAAGGGCACGACCGGAACGCCCGCCCTGAAGGCGAGGACGAAGGGTCCCTTCTTGAACGGCAGCAGGCGGCCATGGCGGCTGCGGGTGCCCTCGGGAAACGCCACGATGCTCTGCCCGGCCCGGATGCGGCTGGCCCCCTTCTCGAGGCTGCGCCGCGCGGCATTGCGATTCCTCCGGTCGATGAAGATGAACCCCGCCAGCCAGATCACCCAACCCAGGAAAGGCACCCGTGCCAGTTCCCGCTTGGCCACGAACACCGGCCGGCAGGGCAGCGTGGAGATCATCAGCGGCGGATCGAAGAGCGAGGTGTGGTTGCCGATGAACACGGCAGGACGCGCCCCCGCCCGAAGCTCTTCCGGCAGGGACTCCCAGCCGACCAGTTCGCGGTGGATCCCGAAGACCCAGGCCGAAACCCGGATGTAGCGCGGAGCCAGCAACCAGAAAGCCCGCGGCCCGCCCAGAATCGGCGCGAGCAGAAAACAGAGGCTCACGGACGCGATCAGGGCGAGGGTGCCGAACATCCAACCGAAAAAGGGATGGAGGAAGGGCCTGGGCAGGGGCCGGGGAACCATCAACCTACTGGGGCGGAAGCAGCACAGCGTCCTTGATGCGCACGGGGAACTGCGGGATGTCGCTCACGCCCCGGCGCCATTCCGTCTTGACCTTCGCGATCTTGTCCACGGCGTCCATGCCGGAGATCACCCGGCCGAAGGCGCAGTAGCCATAGCCATCCTCGGACAGATCCCGGTGATCCAGGCGGGGGTTGTCCGCCACATTGATGTAGAACTGGGCGATGGCACTGTGGGGGGCGCTGGTGCGGGCCATGGCGACGGTCCCCCGGGTGTTTTTGAGGCCGCCCTTGAAGGTCTGGAGCGCCTCATTGAAGAGCGGATCCCGGCCCGGTTTCTCCTCAAGATTCTCCTGCAACCCGCCGCCCTGGATCATGAAGCCATCGATCACCCGGTGGAAGATGGTGCCCTTGTAGTGCCCATCTTTCACATATTGCAGAAAGTTCGCCACGGTCTTCGGCGCCAGTTCCGGCTCCAGTTCCACGACAACAGGACCGTAGCTGGTGAGCAGCTCGACGCGGGGCTTGGCCAGGGGGGCGGGAGTGGGCGTGGCGGGTGGGGCCTGGGCGGCAGGCGCCAGGGCGACCCCCGGAGAGGCCAGGGCGAGGGAACAGAGCAGGGCACGGATCACGGGGGCTCCAGGGGGACGGAAGATGGTAACCGGCCACGCCTGTACTGAGGCGCTGAGCGGAACAGAGGAAGGTGGAGTGCAGAGAGCGGGTCCGGGTCGAGCGGAAGGTCAGGGCTTGGCGAGCCAGGCGATTTTGACCTTGCGGTGCTGAGCGACACAATCGCGCAGGTAGAGATTGATGAGGCTTTGATAGGGAACCCCAGCCTCAGTTGCCATGCTCTTGAAATAGGTGACGACATCCTCGGAAAGGCGCATCGTGACTGGCTTCTTGAGCTTGGAAGCATAGGGATTCTTGCGGGACTTCATGGTTGAGAAATCGTATTCGGTTTTCATGCCTCACCTCCATAGTGGGAGCTCTCACGCTTGGTAGCTTTGCGGGCAGATATGATCCAAATGAGATCACCAGCCTCGCGCTCGCAGTGGCAGACAACGAGGATCCTGGCCTCGGCGCTCAGGCCAAGCAGGAGGAACCGGTTTTCTGATGCGGAATGCTCCTCGTCATCGAATTGGATGGCGAACTCATCGTAGAAAGCTGATAGCGCCTCCTCAAAAGAAACACCGTGCTTCCTGAGGTTTGATGTGGCCTTGGACGGGTCCCACTCGAAGCGAATCATGCATACAGTGTATTGATCAGTGACCCGCTGTCAATGCAGCCCTTAGGAAGACGGTATCGTGGTTCCATGCCCTTCCTGGACCTCCCCCCCTGGATGATCGCCCTGCTGCTGGGCCCCTTCGGCCTGGTGGTGGGTTCTTTCGGCAATGTGCTGATCCACCGCCTGCCCCAGGAGGATCCGGTCGAGCGGAACGTGGTCACCCGGGCCAGCCACTGCCCGTCCTGCAAGGTGCAGATCAAGCCCTGGCACAATGTGCCCCTCTTCGGGTGGCTGTGGCTGCGTGGAAAGTGCGCCGCCTGTGGCTGGCAGATCCCCGGGCGCTATCCGCTGGTGGAGTTGCTTGCGGGACTGCTGTTCGCGGCTTCGCCCTTCCTCTTCCCTTTCGGCACGCTCATCTGGTTCAAGGGCCTGCTCTGCGGGTACGCCCTCCTCGTGCTGTTCTTCACGGACTTCACGGAGATGATGCTGCCGGACGGGATCCAGTTCCCCCTCATGGTCCTGGGCGTGCTGCTCACCCTGCCCCAGCTCTTCCGCCCCGAAGCCCTGGTCAAGATCTGGACCGGCAGTGGGGACATCCTCCAGGCCCTGGCCTTCCACAACGGCCTGCAGCCGGCACCAGCCTGGCGAGGCTTCGAGCCCGCGGTGACTTGGCAGCAGAGCCTCCTCGGCCTCGCCGTGGGCTACGGCGTGCCCGCCCTCATGAACCAGATCTACAAGTGGATCCGCAAGACCGACGGCCTGGGCATGGGCGATTTCAAGATGCTGGCCTGGATCGGCGCCTTCTGGGGCTGGGCGCCCATGCTGGGGATCCTCTTCCTGGGCGCCGGCCTCGGCGCTGCCGTCGGTTTGCCGCTCCTGTGCACGCGCCGCGCCGGCGCCCAGACCATGCTGCCCTTCGGCTGCTTCCTGGCCCTGGCCACCCCCATCGTGGTGTTCTTCGGCCGGGCGCTGTGGTTGGGGTACCTGGGGATGATCGGGTAGCCCAAAGCGCCTGCCCGCTTCGTGGCGATTGGACCGTTTATGGCGCCGTTCCGAGAGTGGATAGGCAGGTCATGGTTTCCGCGGCACGGCGAAAGGGGTGTTGAAGCCGCGCGTGGGCACGCCCGCGCCACAGACGCCCGCTGGCAGGACACCGGACCGCCCGCTGTGGATCGCTTTGGGGGCTTTATGGCGTCGTTCGGGTGGGTGGATAGCGCTCACGGCCGCCGATCGCACCTTACACTCAACAGGATTAGGTCCTGCAGTTATCTCGTGTTCGCGTTCTTGCTATTTCCATTGCGCGGCAGGCGGATCGTGAAGATCGTCCCGTCCTCTTTGGTGGAGGTGATCTCGATTCGCCCACCATGCGCGATCACGATCTCACGGGTAATGTAGAGGCCCAGTCCCAGATTGAGTTTGTCGCTCATCTTGCGCTCGCTCGCCGGGCGCAGGGCAAAGCGCTTGGCCGGGTCGAAAATCGTTCTCAGTTGGGCCGACGAAATCACCCCGCCCGCATTTTGGATCACCCAGATGATCTCGTTATCGGCATGCTCTCGAACCTTGACAACGATGGGCTCCTCAGCCGAGCCGTGATCGATCGCGTTAGTGATCAGATTACCGAACGCCTGGCTGATGCGCGAACGGTCCCACGTCACCTGCATGTCGCCCGTTATTTCTAGTTTGATGGACCGATCAGGGTGAAATAAGCTCATCTCCTCGACGAGGGTCGTGCACACAGGCGCAAAATCCATCGAGGATGTTGTGACCGGAATGCCATCGCCAAGGTGGCTTGTCGAAAAGTCGAGCAGGTCCGAAACGATTTCGGCTGCGCGATTACTGCTATCGACGATCACTGAGGCCGTCTTGACCGCATTAGGGGTCAGGTTGGCGTTGGTCGACAGTATCTGCGCTCCAATGCTTATGGCCCCGAGCGGCGAGCGCACATCATGGCCGAGAATGGCCATGAACAGACTTTGCGAGTCCCGATGCATCTCCGAATAGCGCGCAACGGATTCGGCTAGCGACTGGTCGATGGCTTCATTGAACCTGACCATATCCTTGATTTCGCCCGCGTTGATGTTAGTGATGTCGTCAAGCCAAAGTCTCAGTACGCTCGCACGCAGGGCCCGGTATTCCGCCGTCAACTGTTCGATTGTGAATCCCGACGAAATACGATCGACGGCATGGGTCTCTGCGGGGGTATCCTCGGGCACTTGAGGTGCAAGGCCCTGCGACTTGTCGATGCCCTCCTGCCGTGCCTGATAGGTATCGAGGTCAGCGGCCACGACCTTCAGCATTGCTTCTGCATGGTCACGCAGTTCCTTTGCTGTCATCAAATGAATGGTCGCGTGGACAGCCTTAGCGAAGTCTTCCCATTCTTGCAAGATGGCTTCCATATTGGCCAAGATGAATTTCGATAGACGCATAAGATTTCTTTCGATGTGACGATTCAGACGCCAACTGGCGAAGGAAATGAAAAGCAATTACTCGCAGGATACCTTAGACAACAGGGTCCAACGCTCAAAGCTCAACGAAGGTGCCGCTTGACCCTTTGCTCGAGCGGCGCACCAACGACTTGGGCCTGTCCACGACAGTGGATAGGGAAACAAAGGGCACTTTTGGATCTGACCTTGGAATGGGGCTCACGGATTGGTGTCCTGTTCAGATCGAAGATCGGATCGGTGGGCTGGTTGTGCTCATGTTTGAACCCTGGGCAGGTGGGAACCTAGGCTGTCAAAGAGATTTGATGGGTTTGAAGCCAACACTGCGCTGAGGCTCCGCCTGAGTCAAGCGGCTCTATGATTGGTTTCCCGGATGTCGGAGAACTGGTTCCTTCAGGGTGGCAGTTCCATTCGCTTCAGGCAGTCGAACACAAAGCCAAGCGCCTTCCTGGCCCTGGCCACCCCCATCGTGGTGTTCTTCGGCCGGGCGCTGTGGTTGGGGTACCTCGGGATGATCGGGTAGTCAGGGTCACTGCAGTCGGCGCAGTCCGGCCTTCACGAAATCGACCGGGATCGGGAACAGCCCTGCGTCAGCGACACATTCCTGCCCCTCGCGGGAGAGCACAAAGTTCGCGAACTCTCTTACGGTTGGGGGAAGGGCCTTTCCAGGCGCCCGGTTGACGTAGAGGTAATTGAGCCGCGTCATGGGGTACTTGCCCGCGGCGACCATGTCCTGGGTGGGGGCAATGGCATCCTCACCGCGGTAGGGAACAATCGGAAGCACCTTGTTGCTCGAATACCAGGCCACGATGGGGGCAAAGCCGATGGCGGAGGGGTCGGTGATGACCGACTCGGCCACGCTGTTGGCGTCGCTACGCTCGATAATGGTGGTTTTCCATTCCCCCTTCAGGAGGACCTGCTCCCGGAAGAGTTGGCAGATGGCGGTGTTCTTCTCCCGACTCAGGGGGGTGATGCTCCGATTGCGCCACTCACCCCGAAGGCCCATGTCGCCCCAGGTCACGATCTCCTGGGGTGCTCCGCCCAGCCGCTTGGTACCGAAAATCCCATCCAGCTCGGCCATGGAGATTTTTTTCAATGGGTTGCTCCGGTTGACGAACACGATCGTGGCATCGATGCAGACGGGTATTCGGACCGGGGGGTACCCATGCTTGGCTTCGAAGGCCTGCATTTCTGGGCTGGTCAGCTCCCGCGCCAGGAAGGCCAGGGCCGCCTGGCCTTCCACGAAGGCCTTCACTGCCGGAGGCGTGGTGGAAGGCGTGAATTTGAGGCGGGAGGATGGGTGGAATTTCCGGAAACCGGCATCCCATTCATCGCAGAGTTGGGCCAGGGGGTCCGAACCCACGGCGGTGACCAACTCGGTCAAGGCCTCTCCTGGATGGAAGGTGGGCACATTCGTATCCACCTTGGCGCGATAGTTGTTGATCTGCGCGGCGAGGGGCATCGCCAGCACCAGCATCAGAGTGAGGGGACGGGCGAAGGGAATCATGCTCACTCCGGAGAGAAGATAATCACCAAAGGGTCATCTTTGCATATGCCCATGTCCACCCGCAACCGCACATGGCTTGGGACCGGGTACGAGGCCCCTGGAATGGACACGGTCCTGCGGCCTGCCTACTGCCCCTGGCTCAGTTCCATCAGCACGCCGCCGGTCTCGGCGGGATGGATGAAGGCCACGCGGCAACCATGGGCGCCGTTTCTCGGCGCCTGGTCGATCATGCGGACGCCCTTGGCCAGCAGCTGGGCCACGGCGGCGTCGATGTCCTCGACTTCGAAGCAGACATGGTGGATGCCCGGGCCGCGCTTCGCCAGGAACTTGCCGATGGGGCCTTCGGGGTCGGTGCTCTCCAGGAATTCCAGGGTGCTTTCGCCCACGGGGAAGAAGGCGGTCTTCACCTTTTGTTCAGGGACTTCCTCGGCGTGATCCGGGGTCAAATCGAAGAGCCGCGCCATGCGGGCCATGGCCTCGGCCAGCCCCGGGGCCGCGATGCCAAGGTGGTTGATGCGGAGCAGGCGCATGGAGCGATTGTAGGCTGTGGGCTGTGGGCTATGGGAAGGATCCTTGCTGCAGCCCTGCGGGCTGCGCCAAAATGTTGCCCTTGGGCCGCTAAGCATGAAGCGGCCGTTCGATTATCCCGGCCCCATCTGTCCCACAGCCCAGAGCCCAGAGTCCACAGCCCAGCCTAGTGCTGGCAGGCCGGTGCCATGCCCAGGGTCACGGTGCCATCGTGCACCTGGAGCTTGCCCTTGCTGCCGAGGAAGGCGAGGACGCCCTCGAAATCGAAGCTGTCCCCGCCGCAGTTGCAATAGACGGCCTCGGCGCCGTGGGCCGCCACGGCAGCGGCACGCAGTTCCTCCAGGCGGCAGGATCCGCCCTTCGCGACCAGCAGGCTCAGCAGGTCATGGCCAAAAAGGGGTTCGGACATGGTCATCTCCAATTCAGGAGTCGAAACTCCTGAACCTATTTTAGCCCCCGGGCGGGTGATCGCGGTCACGACACCAGAGACAGCGCCACTTCCCGGAGCAGGGGCTCGGGGCTGAGGTTCCGGGGCAGATGCCGCAGGGCCTCCAGGGCGGCCTCCTGGGGGGCTTTCAGGTTGCGCGGATTGGCGGCCAGCCGCGTCAGGGACTCCCGCCAGGGGGCCAGGGCCGGGGCCTCCCCCGTCTGGATGCGGGCCAGATCCGCCAACAGCCGCAACAGCAGTTCCAGGGGCTGCCGCAGCTGTTCCCCCTGGGCCAGGGGAGATTCCTTCTCGGGGAGCAGGGCTCCGGCGACCTCGCCGAAGGAAGTGCCACCGAGCAGGGCGATCCAGGCGTCGACTTGGGCTTCGGCCCGGCGGAAGACCGCTTCATCCAGCAGGCGCAGGCTGCCCTCGCCGAGGGCACACCAGCGCTCGTGGTCGGCATCCTGCCAGCCATTCTGCTGGGCCACCGTCCAGGCCTCCCGAGGGGAGAGCGGTGCGAAAGGGATGCGCTCGCAACGGCTGCGGATGGTCGGGAGCAGGGCCTCGGGACGGTGCGTGACGAGGATGAAGTGGGTGCCAGTCGGCGGCTCTTCGAGGGTCTTGAGCAGGATGTTGCCGCTGGCTTCATTGAGGCGGTGGGCCTCCTCCACCAGGATCCAGCGATGACAGCCCAGGGGTGGCGCCAGCGAAGCCCATTCGATGACGCCTCGGCTGAAGCGGGGTTGGTTGGTCGAGTCGAGTCCTTCGCGGATCTGATCGATGCGGATCACACCTGCCTTGCCCTCCGGCGTGATCCGCAACAGGTTCGGCAGTTCGAAGGGCAGGTCCTCCCCCGCAAACATTTGGCAGCCTTCGCACTGGCCACAGGCATTCCGGCGGAAACAGAGTTCGCGCTGGGCCAGTTCCAGGGCCACGCGCCGCTTGCCGATGCCCTCAGGCCCCGTGAAGAGCAGCGACCCCTGGATGCGGCCGGCCTGCAGCCGCTCCAGCAGACGCTGCCGGATGGCCTCGTGGCCGGAGATGTCGGCGGAAAACATCAATCGACCCCGAAGCCGGCACTGCGCAGCAGCGGCGCCACCCGGGCCCAGATGGTCGCTTCCACCTGCTCCACCGGATCCCGGGCCGGAATCAGTGCCACGCGGTTGGGATGGTTCTGCGCGATGACCAGGAAGCGGTTGCGTACCCGCCGGTGGAATTCCAGTTCGGCCTCGTCGAAGCGGGTCTCGGCAAATTCGGCGCCCAGAGCCAGGTTGCGGACCTCGACCCGCTGCAGCGACACCTCGGGATCCATATCGAGCATCACGGTCAAGTGCGGCTTGAGCCCCCGCAGCACCAGGTCGTTGAGGCGATCCAGCGATGCTTCGGCCACGCCGCTGGCCCCCTGGTAGGCCCGGGTGGAATCCTCGAAGCGATCCACCAGGACGATCTTTCCCTCGGCCAGGGCGGGACGGAGCACCGTTTCCAGGTGCTGGGCGCGGTCGGCGTAGAACAGCAGCAATTCGGCATCCGCGCACCAGCGCTCGCCGCTGGCATGGCGCTCGAGCAGGAGCCGGCGCACTTCGCGCCCCAGGGCGGTGCCACCGGGTTCTTTGGAGACCACCAGGGGCAGGCCAAGCCGCCGCAGGCGCTCCGACAGGCGGAGCAGCTGGGTGGACTTCCCGGAGCCCTCCACGCCCTCGATGGTGATGAACACGCCCTGCACGAAACCTCCGGCTTCGAGGATACCCGGCTCCGCTGGACGACAGACCCCCGGCTCAGTGCTATCCTGCTCGAAACAGCAGGAGTTCCAGGTGGCCGAAGCGATCCATTGCCCGAGCTGCTCCACCCGCTACCGCCTTCGCCCCGAGCGGCTGAAGCCGGTTATCCGCCGCGCCAAGTGCCACTCCTGTGGGGGCGTCTTCCCGGTGGGAGACATCGTGCAGCGCCTGCTGGCCCTGCCTGCGCCGAGCACCGCGGACGGTTTCGAGTTCGGGGATCTGGATGCGATCCAGTTCGCGCCGCCGCCTGCGGAGCAGCCGTCGGCATCGCTGACGGCGGGTGATCTGGAAGGTGTGGACGCCGAGATTCTCGAAAAGACCCTGGTGGAAATCCCCGGCGACCTGCCCGAGGCCAAGGCCCTAGTCCTTCCCGCTCCGCCCATGGCGGAGCCAGTGGCGACCGCTCCGGCCTTCCCCCCCGAGATCACCGAAACCACCCTCTCCGGCTACACCTCCGCCCGGGATGCCATCGACAAGCTGTTCGGCGCCGGCGCCGGCCCCGCCACCGCCACCGCCACCGGCTTGAAGATCAGCCAGGAATCCAGCGTCATGGACCTGGAGGCCACCCTGTCCGCCCTGGATTCCACCCTGGGCCAGGCTGCCACGGCGTCGGCCGCGGGGACACCGGAAGACGACCTCACCGCTTCGGGACTCTCCGAAGAGGATCTGGCCGACCCCTCCCGGTCGACCATGCGGCTCTCCCAGGCGGATCTCCTGGCCGTCCTGGCCGTCACTCCCGCTCCGGCGGAACCCACCGTGGCCCTGCGGGCCTCGGATCTGGTGACCGTGCCGGAAGAACCCACCGAGTTCCTGCAGGTGATGCCCGCCGCCCGGTCGTTCGCGCCCATCGAAGGCCCGGATAGCGGGGCCGAACTGCTGCGCCTCAAGATCGGTGAAGAGATCTACGGCGGCCTCACCATGCCCCAGATCATTGCCTGGGTGGAGGAGGGCCGCATCCTGGAGAACCATCTAGTGGCCCGTCAGCACAGCGAGAATTGGCTGGAAGCGCACAAGGTGCCGGGCCTGCGCCCGGTCTTCGAGCGCCTGCGCCGCGAACGCAGCGGTGGCGCCCCCAGTCTGGATTCCGGCATCAGCGAGATGGCCTCCAGGAAGAGCCTCTTCGGCGGCCTGTTCGGAAAGAACTGATATGCAGACTCTGCTCCTCGTCACCGCCTTAGGCTTGGTTCAGGCTCCGCCCCCAGCGGGCCCGGCCGCGCCGGCGGTCCAGGCCCCCGCAGCGGTGCCAGCCGCGGCTCCGCTCTCCTTCCAGTCCGAAACCCTCGCCTTCGCCTGGGATCGGGTGATTCCCCTGGCCGTCAACCTCGATGGGCTCAAGGTGACCAGCATCTTCTTCAACAAGCGGGTGGTGCAGCCCGGCTTCTTCAGCGTCCTCAAGGGTGCGGAATTCGGCACTCGGGCGAAGATCGAGGTTACCAATACCGGGAAGTACCCCAAGGTGCCGGGCTTTGCCGTGGCCGTGATCGACAAGGATGGCCGCCTGCTCGGCGTTGCCTCGGGCGGCACCAGGGTCGGCACCATCAAACCCGGCGAAACCGAAACCTTCGACCTGAACTTCACCCAGGTGAAAGAACGCCTCGCCTCCGGCGACAAATTCTTCCTCGCCATCGAGCTTCGAAACTGAGCGTCCCGGCGCTGCAGATAAAAGTTTCGACAGGATTAACAGGATTGAAAGATTGGATTAACAGGATTAAAGATCAAAACAGATCCTGCTGGTTCCAGCTTGAGTCCTGTTAATCCTGCAGTTTCAATCCTGTTAACCCTGTCCCGCTTTTTCGCTGACTCCTAGTTCGCCTCCTGGTCGTGGTAGTGCGCCAGGATCTCGTCGGGAGTGGCGGTGGCGGTGCCGACCTTCGCGACCACCACGCCGGCGGCGGCGTTGGCCAGCATGGCGGCTTCGCGCCAGTCGGCTCCGGCGGCGACGGCGGCACTGAAGGCGGCGATGACCGTATCGCCCGCGCCACTCACATCGAAAACCTCCCGAGCCTCCGTGGGGATCATCCAGGGCGCCGAGTGGCCACCATCCGCCACGAAGAGTGCCATGCCCCGTTCGCTGCGCGTCACCAGCAGGCCACTCAGCCCCAGGTCGGCCATGAGGGCCCGGCCGGCCACGGTCACTTCCATTTCCGACCGCGCCGGGCGCGCCGTCAGTTCGGAGGTTTCCTTGGTATTGGGCGTCATCAGCGTGGCGCCGCGGTAGAGGGCCATGTGCGCCGGCTTGGGATCCACGATCCACGGCAGGTTCCGCGCCGAGCAGGTGGCCCGCACCACCTCCATCACGGGCTCGCTCACCGTGCCTTTGGCATAGTCGGACACGATCAGCGCCGAGGCCTCGCCCAGGGCCCGCTGCAGGCGGTCTTTCAGGCCCAGCAGCACGGCGGCGTCCGGGGGACCCGCCTCCTCCCGGTCGATGCGCAGCATCTGCTGCTGCTGACCGATCACCCGGGTCTTGATGATGGTGGGACGCGAGGCATCCAGCACCAGCCCCGAGATGGAGACGCCCAGTCCGGCGAGCAGGCCCAGCACCCGATCACCCGCCACATCCTTCTGCAGCGTGCCGATGAGCAGAGGCTCTGCGCCCAGGGCCTTGAGATTGGCCGCAACATTGGCCGCGCCACCCAGCACCACCCGTTCCCGCACCACCCGCACGATGGGCACCGGGGCTTCCGGCGAAATGCGGCTCACCTCCCCAAAGAGGTACTCGTCCAGCATCACATCGCCCAGCACCGCCACCTTGCAGCCATTTATGCGCCGCAGCAGCGCTTCGGCCTGCGCGCGGTCGAGCCTCATCGCTCCACCTTCTTCGCGTGGTCCACCAGCATCACCGGGATGCCGTCCTCGATGGGGTACAACAACCCGCAGGCCTGGCAGTGCATGCCCTCCACCTTCTCCACAAGATCGCCGTGGCAGGCTGGGCAGCAGAGAATGTCGAGGAGGCGGGGGTCGAGCGGCATGGAGATAGGTTAGCGGAATTGAACCCGGGCGGTTCTCCCTCCGCAGAAAGGAGATACCTACTTCAGCGACTTCGCCGCCAACTCCAGGATGTCGGTGGTGGCCACACCTTCATGGCCCGTTTCGCCCGCCGCGTTGTTCAGCATGACGTTGCAGAAGGGGCAGCCCACGGCGATGGTGGTGGCCTTGGTTGCCAGGGCCTGCTCGAAGCGCTCGTGGTTGACGCGCTTACCGAGGTGCTCCTCCAGCCAGAAGCGCCCGCCGCCGGCGCCGCAGCACATGGTCGCTTCGCCGTGCTTCTCCATCTCGGTCAGTTTCACACCGGGGATGGCATCCAGGATGGCGCGGGGTGCCGCCACCTGGCCGTTGATGCGGCTCAAGTAGCAGGGGTCGTGGTAGGTGAGATCCACGGCCACCGTCTGTTCCATCTTCAGCTTGCCCTCGGCGATGAGCTTCGCCACCAGCTCGGTGCCGTGCACCACCTCGAACTCGCCGCCGAAGGCCGGGTATTCGTTCTTCAGCGTGTTCAGGCAGTGGGGGCAGTTGGTGATGACCTTCTTCACGCCGTGGCCCTTGAGGATTGCCACATTCGCTTCGGTGGCGGTCTGGAAGAGGTACTCATTCCCCAGGCGCCGGGCGGATTCACAGGTGCAGCTTTCCTCGGTGCCCAGGATGGCGAAGGAGACATTCGCCGCCTTCAGCAGCTTCACCAGGGCCTGGGAGACCTTCTGGCCCGCCGGATCGTAGGAGCCCGCGCAGCCCACCCAGAACAGGTATTCGGCGTCGGGATTCTCGGCGATGGTGGGCACGTCGAGGCCCTCGGACCACTTGGCGCGATCGGCCTGGGCCAGGTTCCAGGGATTGCCCTGGCGCTCCATGCCCTTGAAAGCCGTCTGGGCCTCGGCGGGGAAGTTGCTCTCCTCCAGCGTCAGGTAGCGGCGCATGCCCACGAGCTTGTCCACGAAGCTGATCTGCAGGGGGCAGGCCCACTCGCAGTAACCGCAACTGGTGCAGGCCCAGATGGTGTCCTGGCTGATCCAGCCTTCCAGTTGTTCTTTGCTCCAGGGGGCCACTTCGTCATCGCGCTTCCAATGGGACCCTTCGGGCACCGGCCCGCCGATGAGCAGGCGATCCTCGGGCACGGGCTGGTCCTGGCCCATCTGCGCCAGCGGCGTGGCCTTCAGGTAGTCGCGCAGGTCAGTGCCGAAATCCTTGGGGCGCAGCGGCTTGCCGGTGAGGGTGGTGGGGCAGTTCTCCAGACAGCGGCCGCACTCCACGCAGGTGTAGAAGTCGAGCATCTGCTTCCAGGTGAAGTCCTGGATCTTGTTGATACCGAAATGCTCGGCCTCCATATCCATGGGCTTGAGGTTCTTGTGCGGCTCGAGCTCGCGGAAGTAGATGTTGAAGAGCGAGGTAAACACATGGAAATGCTTGGAGTAGGGCAGGAAGTTGGCGAAGAAGTAGAGCAGGGCCAGGTGCAGCCACCACATGGATTTGTAAATCACGGTCAAGGCCAGGCCACCCAGACCCATGTCGCGGAGCAGGTTGGCCACAAACTGGCTCACTGGGGCATAGGTCCTCCAGGCGGGGTTGTGCAGCCAGATGTAGGCGCCATCCGCCAGCAGATCGGTGATCATCAGGCCGCCGATGAGGCTCAGCGTGGCCCAGGCATCCCAGGAATTTTCCAGGCGCCAGGGCTTGAGCGCCAGGCGGCGGAAGGCGGCGAGGCCGAGCCCCACCAGCACCAGCACCTCGAAGACATCCTTGGTGAGTTGGTAGCCGTTGCCGAAGGCGCCCAGCGACTCCGTGAGGTGCCAGCCGGTGAGGCCCTCGACCACCAGGGCGAGGCTGCGCAGGGACAGGACGCAGAACCCCCAGAAGATGAGGATGTGGTAGAAGCCGGCGTACTTGTCGCGCACCATGCGCTTCTGCAGCAGGGCCAGGGTGAACACGCCCTTCAGGCGCTCCCAGGGCTGGTCGAAGCGGTTGTCCGGCAGGCCGGCCTGCAACGTGGCCAGGCGCTGGCGCATGGTCCAGACGAAGAAGCCGACGGCACCCAGAGTCATGAGCCAGAACAGGGCGATTTCCAGGGGCTGCATGGGATCCCTCCTTGCGAGCAAAGTTCAGAACGGGCCCAAGCGCGAGGCCAAGGTCCTTTAATTGTCCCACCTGATTGTCAGGTATGCAGTGGTCGAAGGCACAGTGTAGCCGTGGCCATGCGAAACTGGAGGCCCGACCTGGAGTCAGCTCCCGGAGCCCACCTTGGCCAGTTCTCCCCTCCATTTTGAAGCCGCCGTCACCCGCCCGCTGTCGGTGGTGTTCCGGACTGGCGAAGCCTGGGAGGGCCACGACTACACGGTTGAGGTGGTGACCGAACGACAGGGCCTGGATGGCTTCGACGTGGTGGTGGATTTCCGGGATCTGGAAGCAGCCCTCGATCGCAGCCTCGCGCCCCTGCAGGGACGCCTGCTGGCGGACCTCGGCCTGGACGGTCCCCTGGCCCTGGCCCAGCGCCTGCTGGCCGAACTGGCTCCGTTCGTCCCCGCCCCCGCCCGTCTCAAGGAAGTGGCGCTGACCGATGGCCGCGGGCGACGGATGGCGGTAGGGCTTTAGGCTGCGGGCACATGAAATCCTGGATCCCCATCGCCGCCTTGGCCCTCGCCCTGTCACCCCTGCTGGTGGTGCATCCCGTGCGCGTCTCGGGACAGAGCATGGTGCCGGCCCTGCACGAAGGCGACCTGCGCTGGGCCCTGCGGGCCTGGGCCAGCCACGCGCCGAGACGGGGCGAGGTCTGGGTGGTGGCTGGCCCCCGGGGTTCCTCCGTGAAACGGGTGCTGGGCCTGCCCGGGGATACGGTGGCCTGGCGGGGTCCGGACCTCTGGCTCAATGGCCAGCGGCTGGACGAACCCTGGGTCCTCCAGCCCGAACGATCCGGCGAAGGCCAGCGGAAGTGTGACGACGGTTACCTGGTCCTGGGCGACAACCGGCCCGAAAGCCAGGATGGGCGCGCCTGGGGCGCCCTGCCGGTCAGCGCCATGCAAGGGCGGATCCTGTAGGCGGCCAGTGCCGCTATCCTGGTCCCCCGGAGGCGCCACCCATGGCCGTCAAGAAACAGGGCCAGGTCCTCACCCGCGAACGCGTGAAGCTGCGCGCACCGGGCATGTGGAAAGTCCTGCTGCACAACGACGACTACACCACCCAGGAGTTCGTGGTGTGGTTGCTGAAAACGGTCTTCCGGAAGGCTGAGCCCGAGGCCACGGTGATCATGCTGGCGGTGCACAAGGCCGGCGTGGGCGTCGCGGGCGTCTACACGAAGGATGTGGCGGAGACCCGCGCCGAACGGGGCCGCCAGTTGGCCGAGCGCGAGGGCTTCCCCCTGCTGCTGACCGTGGAGGCCGCCGATGCCTGAATCACCCCAGCTCAGCGTCGAACTGAACCAGAGCTTCCAGCGGGCCTTCGAGCTGGCCAAGGCGCGCCGCCACGAGGATGTGACCCTGGAGCACCTGTTGCTGGCCCTGCTGGACGACGCCCACGCGGCCAAGGCGCTGCGGGGTTGCGGCGTCAAACTGGACGCCCTGCGGGGGGACCTGGAGGCTGTGCTGGCCAAAGCCTTCGAGCCGATGCCCGAGGGCGAAGCCTTCCAGCCTCATAGCACCCTTGGCTTTGTCCGGGTGGTCGAGCGGTCCCTGATCCACGCCTTCAGCTCCGGAAAGACCTCCTTGCAGGGTGGCGAGCTGCTGCCGGCCTTCCTGGAAGAGGAAGCCAGCCCGGCCCGGCACCTGCTGGAAAAGCATGGCGTGCAGCGGCTGGCCCTGCTCAAGGTGCTGAGCCATGGCGCCGCGCCCAAGGCCAAGGCACCGGCGAAGCAGCAGGCCGACGAGGAGGAAGCGGAAGAGGCCACCGTGGCCGAGAACCCTCTGGAGACCTACGCCATCGACCTGGTGGCGCGGGCCGAGGCAGGGCGGCTGGATCCCCTGGTGGGTCGCGAGGCGGAAATCACCCGCATGGCCCAGGTGCTCTGCCGGCGCCGCAAGAACAATCCGCTGCTGGTGGGTGAGCCCGGCGTGGGCAAAACCGCCATCGTCGAAGGCCTCGCCCGCCGCATCCACGAAGGCACGGTGCCCGAACCCCTGCGGGCCGCACGCATCTACGCCCTGGATCTGGGGGCGCTGCTGGCGGGCAGCCGCTATCGCGGGGACTTCGAGGAACGCCTCAAGGCCGTGCTGAAAGCCCTGGCGGAGCAGCCCGGCGCCATCCTTTTCGTCGATGAGTTGCATACGCTGGTCGGCGCTGGTGCCACGGGCGGCGGCGCCATGGACGCGGCCAACCTGCTGAAGCCCGCGCTCGCCTCGGGCGACCTGCGCTGCATCGGCGCCACCACCTTCCAGGATCTGAAGGGTTCACTGGACCGCGACCGCGCCCTGTCCCGGCGCTTCCAGGTGGTGGAGGTGAGCGAGCCTTCCACCGAGGATGCGTTGGGGGTGCTGCAGGGGCTGAAGTCCGCCTACGAAGCGCACCATGGCGTAAAGTACACGGCCGAAGCCCTGGAGGCCGCCGTCCGGCTGGCCGCGAAACACCTGCCGGACCGCCGGTTGCCAGACAGTGCCCTCGACGTGCTGGACGAGGCCGGTGCCGCCCAGAAGCTGCTGCCGAAAAAGGACCGCGTGAAAAAGGTGGGCCCGGAGGAGATCGAGGCGGTGGTGGCCCGCATGGCCCGGATTCCCGCAGCCTCCGTATCCGCCGATGATCGCGCGGCCCTGGCCACGCTGGAGGCATCGCTGCGCGCGCAGATCTTCGGCCAGGACCCGGCCTGTGAGGCCGTGGCCAGCGCGATCAAATTGGCGCGATCCGGCCTGCGCGATCCGTTGAAACCCATGGGCTGCTTCCTCTTCGCCGGCCCCACGGGCGTGGGCAAGACGGAGTTGTCCAAACAGCTTGCCAAGGCCCTGGGCATCGCCTTCCTTCGCTTCGACATGAGCGAGTACCAGGAGAAGCACGCGGTGGCCAGACTCATCGGCGCGCCGCCGGGCTACGTGGGCTACGAGGAGGGCGGCCTGCTCACCGATGCCGTGCGGAAGCAGCCCCACGCGGTGCTGCTGCTGGACGAGCTGGAAAAAGCCCACCCGGATCTCTTCGGCGTGCTGCTGCAGGTCATGGACCACGCCTCGCTCACAGACAGCCATGGCCGCACCGCCGACTTCCGCCACACGGTGATCGTGATGACCACGAATGTGGGCGCCCGGGAGCTATCGGCCCGGCAGGTGGGCTTCGCCGAAGCCGGGGCGCGCAAGTCCGCCACCGGGACCATCGAGAAGGCCTTCAGCCCCGAGTTCCGCAACCGCCTCGACGCCATCCTCCAGTTCGCGCCCCTGGGCCGCGCCGACATGGAGCGCGTGGCCGATAAGCACCTGCGGGAACTGGAAGTCCAGCTCGCCGAGAAGGGCGTCACGCTGGTCTGCACGGCCAAGGCCCGCGCCTGGCTGGCGGAGAAGGGCTACGATCCCGCCTTCGGCGCCCGGCCCATGGCGCGACTCATCGAGCGCGAGCTGCGGCGGCCCCTGGCCGAGGCCCTGCTCTTCGGCCCCCTGGCCAAGGGTGGCAAGGCCAAGGTGGACCTCAAGAACGGCAAGCTGTGCCTGTCTTTCGGCTGACGAAGAAGCTCCTCTTTCCGGAACCGGAACTGGCGGAGGATGGTCTGCTGGCCATCGGCGGCGATCTCAGCGTGCGGCGCCTGCTGTTGGCCTATCGCAGCGGGATCTTCCCCTGGTTCGGCGCCGAGGATCCCCTGCTCTGGTGGTCGCCGCCCGAGCGTGCCCTGCTGCAGCCCGGTCATCTGCACCTGTCGGCGCGCACCCGCCGGAGCCTGCGCCAGCGGCCCTTCGAGCTCCGTTTCGATACGGCCTTCGAAGCGGTCATCCGCCACTGTTCAGAAACGCCTCGTCCGGGCCAGGACGGCACCTGGATCACGGCGGAGATGCGGGAGGCCTATGAGGCGCTGCATCGCGCCGGCCACGCCCACAGTGTCGAGGCCTGGCGGAACGGTGACTTGCGGGGCGGCCTCTACGGCGTCTCCCTGGGCGGCGCCTTCTTCGGCGAAAGCATGTTCAGCCTGGAGCCCGAGGCCAGCAGAGCCGCCCTGGAAGCATTGGACACGCGGCTGGCCGCCTGGGGTTTCACGATGATCGATGGACAGCTGCCCCATGAAGGGCTGATCGGGTACGGCTTCCAGGTGGTGCCGCGGAGCCAGTTCCTGGCGGAACTGGCTGGGGCGCTTCAAGCGGAAGACCGGGCCGGAACCTGGACGGCGGGTTAGGACCTTCCCGTTCCCCGGGCCACGGCTATCATTCACTTGAGCCCAAGGATTCCCATGTTGACGATCTCCGAATCGCGACTCTCTCCACGGCACACCATCGCCCTGGTGATGGCGGGCGGGCGCGGCAAGCGCCTGATGGATCTCACCGACCATTACTCCAAGCCCGGCCTCGATTTCGGGGGCAATTACCGCATCATCGATTTCACGCTGTCGAACTGCGTAAACTCGGGCTTCCGCAGAATCATGGTGCTCACGCAGTACAACTCGCACCGGCTGCTGGAGCACCTCCAGTTCGGGTGGACCTTCCTGGCGGGCAAGCTGGACGAATACGTCCACGTGCTGCCGGCGCACCAGAGCATGGACAAGAACGCCTGGTACAGCGGCACTGCCAATGCGGTCTACCAGAACCTCGATAATCTCAAGGCGGCGAATCCCAAGACGGTGCTGATCCTCGCGGGGGACCACATCTACCGCATGGACTACAAGATCTTCCTCAAGGACCATCTCGACCATCACGCCGACATGACCATCGCCTGCCTCGAAGTGCCCCGGGATGCGGCGCGGGGCTTTGGCATCGCCCAGGTGGACGGCGAGGACCGGATCATCTCCTTCGTAGAGAAGCCGGAGGATCCCCCCGCGATCCCCGGCAAACCTGACCACGCCTTCGCCTCCATGGGCATCTACCTGTTCAACGCCGAGTTCCTCTACAGCGCGCTCATCCGCGATGCCCAGGATCCGAACTCAGGACACGACTTCGGCAAGGACATCATCCCCATGCTCGTGAGCGAAGCCAAAGTCTTCGCCCACCGCTTCGAGCGCAGCTGCATCCCGAACGAAGGCCACCCGGATCCGTATTGGCGCGATGTGGGCAGCGTGGACTCCTACTGGGAGGCCAACATGGATCTCACCACCGTGTTGCCCGCCCTGAATCTGTACGACCAGAATTGGCCCGTCATCACCCACCAGGAACAGCTGCCGCCCGCCAAGTTCGTCCACGCGGGCGAGATGCGCAACGGCGTGGCCCTCTCCAGTCTGGTCTCCGGCGCCTGCATCATTTCGGGCGCCCATGTGCACCATTCCCTGTTGTCGAGCCGCGTCTCCGTCCACTCCCATGCCCGCCTCGATGGCGCCGTGGTGCTGCCGGATTGCGACATCGGGCGCCATGCTCGGTTGCGCCGCTGCATCGTGGCCCGGGACTGCCGGATTCCCGAAGGCTTTGTGGTGGGGGAGGATCCAGAAGAGGATGACCGCCGGTTCTTCCGCACGCCCGGCGGTGTCACCCTCATCTCCCAGCGCATGCTGAGTCAGTTGGAGTCCTAGCTTTTGAGAATCCTGTTCGTCGCGTCTGAGCTGTTCCCCTTCGTCAAGACTGGCGGCCTGGGTGATGTCATGGCGGCTCTGCCCAAGGCCCTGCGGGTCCTGGGTGCCGATGTCCGTCTGTTGCTCCCCGCCTATCCCGCCCTCCTGTCGAGGGTCGAAGTGCAGGGGGAAACCGCCCAGTTTACCGATCTCATGGGGGGTGGTCCGGCCCGGATCCTCAAGGCGGAGGCTCCCGGGCTCCCCCTGTATCTGCTGGATCAGCCCCGTTTCTTCGACCGGCCGGGCGATCCCTACGGCCATCCCGGGGACCTGCCCCAGCGCTTCGCCGCCCTGGCCTGGGCTGCGGCCCACCTGGGCCGGGCCGGGGATGCCGAAGGGTGGCGGCCCGAGGTGCTGCACGGCCACGACTGGCATACGGGCCTCATGCCGGCCTATGTGGCCTACGGCGACGGGCCCCGTCCCGCCACCGTGATGACCATCCACAACATCGCCTTCCAGGGGCGCTGCCCGGCCTCGCTGCTGGGCGACCTGTGGTTGCCCCGCCACGCACTCACCCCCGAGGGCGTGGAATTCCATGGGGACATCGGCTTCCTCAAGGCCGGGCTGCGGCTCGCGGACCGCATCACCACGGTGAGCCCCACCTACGCCCATGAGATCCAGGTAGCTGGCGGGCATGGACTGGAGGGCCTGCTTGCCCACCGCCGCAACGATCTGCGCGGGATCCTCAACGGCGTGGACCGAAGCGTATGGAACCCGGCCACGGATCCGAGCCTCGTCAGCCGCTACGACCTGCGGCACCCCTCCCGCCGGGTGCCGAACCGCGCGGATTTCCAGCGCCGCCTGGGCCTGCAGGAGGATCCGGCCGCGCCCCTCTTCGTCGCGGTGAGCCGCCTGGATCCGCTCAAGGGCCTCGACCTGGTGCTGGACAATGTGGATCACCTCGTCGCCCGCGGCGCCCAACTGGCCGTGCTCGGTACCGGGGATCCCCACGCGGAAGCGGCTTTCCGGCAGGCGGCCCAGCGCCACTCTGGCCGCATAGGCGTGTTCATCGGTTACGACGAGGCCCTGGCCCATCGCGCCTTCGCCGCCGCCGATGTGGTCCTGGTCCCCTCGCGTCAGGAGCCCTGCGGCCTCACCCAGCTCTATGCCCAGGCCTACGGGGCCCTGCCCTTGGTGCGCCGCACCGGGGGGCTGGCCGATACGGTGGTGGGCGTCTCACCCCAAACCCTGGCAGACGGCACCGCCACGGGCTTCCAGTTCGACACGGCCAATGGCGTGGCCCTGGGCGAAGCCATCAACGCGGCCCTGGAACTCTTCCGTGATCCCGCCACCTGGCGGCAGGTCCAGCGCCGGGGCATGGCGGCCGAATTCGGCTGGGCGGGTCCGGCTCAGGCCTATTTAAATCTTTATGCAACCATTCCACCGAAGGGGTTCTGACATGGATATCCGCCCGCTCTGGCAGGCTGTGGTGGCTCATCCCATGGGGGGCTGGCGGCAAGTGGCCGAACCCGCCCTGCCCAGCCTTGACCCCGCCAAGCGCCTGCTTTGGTGCGGCATCGGGGGGTCACTGCTGCCCTCGGAAACCCTCATCCGGGCCTTCGGGAACGAGCAGACCTTCCGCCACTGGGTGCCCATGGCTTCGCCCGAACCTGCGCCCGACTTCCGTCTGCAGCCCGGCGATCAGCTGGTCTGCGCCTCGAAGAGCGGCAAGACCCTGGAACTCTGGACCTGGATCTCGCGCCTGCGGACCCGGCCGGGTTTCGCCGACCTCGCCACACCGATCCTGATCACCCAGGACGACGCAAACCCCCTGGCCACCTGGGGCCGGGCCAACGGTTGCCGCATCCTGCCGATCCCCGTCAATGTCGGCGGGCGCTTTTCCGCCTTCACGCCCATCGGCACGCTGCCCCTGGCCTGGATGGGCCGGGATGCCGCGGCCTTCCTCCAGGGTGGGCGCGCGGTGGTGGCGGAACTGGAGGCTGGCTCAGGCCCCTGGCACGACCGCATCGCCGCCACGGTGGCGCTGCTGCTGGACGCCCACCAGCAGGGCATCACCGAATGGGTGCTCATGCCCTACGCCATGCGCCTCGACAACCTGTCGGCCTGGTGGGTGCAGCTGGTGGCGGAATCCCTCGGCAAGGTGGCGAAGGACGGCACCCACAAGGGCTACACGCCCATCCGCGCCGTGGGCCCCATCGATCAGCACAGCCAGTTGCAGCGCTGGATGGCCGGTCCCCGCAACCTCGGCGTCATCGTGATGACCGTGGCGGGCGCCACCGCACCTGAAAAGCTCGATCCACCTCCGGGATCCCCCTATCCGGGCCTGGCCAGCCTGCAGGGCGGCGACATCCTCCGCGCCCAGGCCGAAGGCACCACCGGGGCTCTGGAGGCGGCGGGCGTGCCCGTGCTGCGCTGGTCCCTACCCGCGCTCGACGAGCGGGAAGTGGGCGCCTTCATGATGGCCTGGCAGGCCATCATCGGCCTTCTCGGCTTCGCCCTGGAGCTGGATCCCTTCGATCAGCCAGAGGTGGAGGACGGGAAGAAGCGCACCTTCAAGCGGTTGGGGCTGGACTGAGGAGGGAGTCCCCAAGCCTCCCCTAGAAATCGGCGATGAGGGTCCTGTCCTGGCCGACGGCTTTGAGGGCTGCTGTCAGGTGTTCCTGGTACGCCTCATCGTCGAGATGCAGGATGTCCCGGGCATCTCGGGTGGCCGTGGCCAGCGCTTCGGACCATTCGAGCCCGACCTGGAGGTCCATGGCCGCCTGGTTTCCCAGGGCCACCAGCGCCACCAGCCGGCGATGCTCCGGTTGCGCCTGACCGGGGTCGTGGTGCCAGCGCACGGCCTGGGTGATGCCTTCCGCGATGTTCCAGGACGTGAGCAGGGCCTCGCCCACCATCCCGTGGTCAAACCCATAGGCATCAAGTTCGAGGCTGAGCCCGTCGCCCTCCCGGGCGTGGATGCGACCCAGCAGCGCGCCATAGCTTTCGGGGAACTTCAAGAGCATGGCGCTCTTCCCGATGTCGTGCATGAGCCCGGCCAGGAAGACCTCCTCGGTCACGGCGCAGCGCAGGGCCTTGCCGAAGGCGTGCCCGGTGATGGCCGTGACCAGGGCATGCTCCCAGAGCACACGCTCCTGCAGACCCGCCGGCCCCCGGCTGAAGAGGGTCTTGACGCTGGAGGCGAGCACCACGCTGCGGGCGGTGGTGAAACCGAGGGTCAGGAGCGCCTGGGTCAAGGTGGTGACTTCCCGCATCCGCCCGAACATGGCCGAGTTGGCCACTTTCAGGATCTGGGCCGAGAGGGCCTGATCGGTGCGGACGAGGTTCCGGAGTTCCTCCGAGGAGGAGTCCGAATCCGCCGAGATCCGGATGACGCGGGAAGCCACCTGAGGCAGGGGCGGGAGTTCCCCCAGATTCTGGATCAATTCCTGGGGCGTCATTGGCACGGGATCGTCCCTCGCAGGGCTTCCTTCACTCGCAGCCTCATCAGGCCATCACCAGCTGGAACAGATTCGCCGCCGCGGAAGCCAGGTTCTCCAGCAGGTCGACGGCTTCAGCCGTAAGCCGGCCGGGCGACCGGTCGTTGACCTGGATGAGGCCATAGGTCACGCCATCCCGCCGGATCGGGAAGAGGCCCACCGTTTCATACCCCGCAGCCAGGCATTCCTGACGGGTGGGGCCCAGGCTCTGCACCGCCGTGGCCGAAGCCGCAAGGAGGCTGGTGGAGGCCGTGACGAAGCTGCCGCGATCCGTGAGGAAGGGTTCTCCGCGATCCCCCCACCCCGTCAGCACCCGGCCGCAGAGGCAGCCGAGGATGGGCTGGCGCTGCCTATTGCGCAGGAGGTGGCCGCCGCCATCCATGGCGCAGAGGTCATCCTCCTTGGTCAGGAAGCACTCGGGGAAGCCCAGGCTGGCGGCGTACGGATAGCCGGGGCCTGCCTTCAACCGGATGGCCACGGCCTCACACCCCGACAAGTGCCGGGCCAGGACCACCAGTTGATGGGCCATCTCCTCCGGTCTGGCCATGGTGTTGGTCATCCGGATCAGATCGAGGAACGCCCGCCGCTCCAGATCGAGCTGCCCGGCGCCAGAGGAATCCTGCAGATGTCCGGCCATGGCCGATGCCCCTCCCCCCGGCTTATCGGGCTGCGCAGGGGAAGGTGAAGATCTGGCCGGCACGGGGGCTTCCGTTAAGGGGGCGGCATCTGGCAACTGCTGCCGATGGCCGCGGGGAGATAGAGATGCTCGACATAATCCTGGACCATGCGATCGGCGTTGAAGCGCCAGGCCAGGGTACGGATGGAGTTCTTCATGCGCGCGACCCAGAAGCGGGGAACCCCGGTGCCGTTGCGGTTCTCGTAGTACATGGGCACCACTTCCTCCTCCAGCACCCGGAAGAGGTCATCGGCGTCGCGCTGGTCCTGGATGGCCTGATCCGCGTGAATCTCGCCGGTGCCGATGGCGAAGCCGTTCTCGCCGTCATAGGACTCCGCCCACCAGCCATCCCGCACGGAGATGTGCAGGCCGCCGTTGAGCACCACCTTCATGCCGCTGGTGCCGCAGGCCTCCAGGGGCCGTTGGGGGTTGTTGAGCCAGGCATCGATGCCCTGGTAGAGCATGCGGCCCACATGGATGTTGTAGTTCTCGATGAAGAGGATGCGGTGCCGGAAGCGGGGATCCTCGAGGAGTCCCGCCACCTTCTGGATGAGCCCCTTGCCCGTGGTGTCCGCCGGGTGGGCACGACCCGAGAAGATGAGGTTCACCGGCCGCTCGGGGTGGTTCACCAGGCGATCCAGGCGGTCCAGGTCGGTGAAGAGCAGATCCGGCCGCTTGTAGGGCACAAAGCGGCGGGCGAAGCCGATGGTGAGGGCGTCCGGATCCAGTGGCACAGGTTCGATTTCGGGCAGGCCCAGACGCGCGCGCATCTCAGCGGACCGTTTCCGGATGAAGCGGATGGTCCGGGCCTTCAACACCTGCTTGGTCTCCCAGATTTCGGCCGAGGACACGGACATGATCCGCGACCACGTGGCCGGGCGGGTGAGGGACCTCTGGTAGTCCACGCCGAGGTGCGATTCGTAGAGCTGGTCCATCTCGGTGGCGAGCCAGGTGGGCAGGTGGACGCCGTTGGTGACATGGCCGATGGGCACGGCCTCCTCCCGCAGACCGGGATAGAGGTGGTTCCACATCTTGCGGGAGACCACCCCGTGCAGGGCGGACACGCCGTTGGCGCGGCGGGACAGCTTCAGCGCCAGCACCGTGGGCAGGAAGGGGGAGCCATGATCGTGGGGATTCACCCGGCCCAGCCCCATGACCTCGTCGAGCGGCAGTTTCAGGCCTTCGGCCAGGGGCCGCAGGTGCTCCGCAGCCAGCTCCGCGGGGAAGCGATCGTGCCCGGCATCCACAGGCGTATGCGTGGTGAACACTGCGGCCGAAGCCACTTCCTGGAGGGCCTTGTGGGGATCCATCCCGTCGGCCTGGATGCGATGCCGCGCCCGTTCCAGCAGGGCGAACGCCGAGTGGCCTTCGTTGAGATGGAACACGCTGGCGGTGATGCCCAGGGCACGCAGGGCCCGGGCTCCGCCCACCCCCAGCAGCAGTTCCTGTTCGATGCGCATGCGCTGATCGCCGCCATAGAGGCGGGCGGTGAGCGCCACATCCCTGGGATCGTTCTGCTTGACGCGGGTATCCAGCAGGATGAGGCGGATGCGTCCGACGGGAACTTCCAGCACCGCGGCATGGACCAGACGGCCGGGCATTTCCACCGTGACGTGCACGGGCTCGCCATGCCGGTCCACCGCATGGATCACGGGCAGATCGGCGATATCGAAGGGCTCGACCACATCCTGCTGCCAGAGGTTGGCATCCAGCACCTGGTTGGTGTAGCCCTCGTGATAGAGCAGACCCACGCCCACCAGGGGCACGCCCAGATCCGACGCGGCTTTCAGATGGTCGCCCGCCAGGATGCCCAGGCCGCCCGAGTAGATGGGCAGGGATTCATGGACGCCGAACTCCATGCAGAAGTAGGCGATGGGCCGCGACCGCATGGCTCCGGCGTGGGTGAGCCCCCAGGTGGTCACAGGGGTGAGGTACTCCTGCAGCTGCCGCAGGGCGCGATCCACCCGTGCGGGCACATCCACATCCGCCGCCCGCTGCTCCAGCTGCTCGGGCGAGATCTGCTTCAACACGGACATGGGGTTCTGATGGGCCTTGTGGTACAGCTCCAGATCGAGATCCCGGAAGATGGTCCGCACTTCGGGCTTCCAGGTCCACCAGAGGTTCTGGGTGAGCTTCTGCATCTTGGGAATGAGCTTTTCCATCGAGAGTTCCTAGCGGTGCTGCGGAGCGGGTGGTCCGGGTTTCAGGAAGAGGGCCGCCAGGGGCGGCAGGGTGAGGTTCAGGGACTGAGGGAATCCGTGGGCGGGGATGGGGTCGGTGTGAACCTGCCCGGTGTTGCCGAGGTTGCGCCCACCGTAGTAGGTGGAGTCGGTATTGAGGAGTTCGCTGTAAGTGCCCGGCGCGGGCACGCCAACCCGGTAGCCCCGCTGGGCCTTGGCGGTGAAGTTGAAGGCGGTGACCACGAAGTCGCCGGGATCCGAGGCGCGGCGCAGCAGGGTGAGCACGCTGTTGAAGCGGTCCCCGCAGTCGATCCAGGCGAAGCCGCCGGCCTGGCAGTCCCCTTCGTACAGCGCCGGATGACTCCGGTAGAGGCCGTTCAGATCCCGCACCAGGTCGTGGATGCCCTTGTGGCCGGGCTCGTCGAGGAGGCCCCAATCCAGGGCCGTGTCGTGATTCCACTCCTTGCCCTGGGCGAATTCGCCGCCCATGAAGAGCAGCTTCTTGCCGCCATGGGCGAAGAGCCAGGCATAGAGCAGACGCAGGTTCGCCAGGCGCTCCCAGGGCTCGCCCGGCATCCGCCCGAAGAGGCTGCGCTTGCCATGGACCACCTCATCGTGGGACAGCGGCAGCACATAGTTTTCGGCGTTGTGGTAGAGCATGGAGAAGGTGATGTCGTTGTGGTGGTGGGGGCGCGCCATCATGCCCTGGCCAAGGTAGCGCAGGGTGTCGTGCATCCAACCCATGTCCCACTTGAAGCCGAAGCCCAGGCCGCCTTTGTCCGTGGGCCGGGACACGCCGGGCCAGGCGGTGGATTCCTCGGCCACGGTGAAGGTGTCCGGGAACTGGGCGTAGACCATCTCGTTCAGTCGGCGCAGGAAGGCGACGGCCTCCAGATTCTCCCGCCCGCCATCCCGGTTGGGGACCCACTGGCCCGCCTCACGGCTGTAGTCCAGGTAGAGCATCGAGGCCACCGCATCCACCCGCAGGCCGTCGATGTGGAACTGGTCGAGCCAGAACAGGGCGTTGGAGATGAGGTAGTTCTGCACCTCCACCCGGCCGAAGTTGTAGATGAGGGTGCCCCAGTCCATGTGGCGCCCCTGGCGGGGATCCGCGTGCTCGTAGAGATGGGTGCCATCGAACAGCCCCAGGCCATGGGCATCCTCGGGGAAGTGCGCGGGCACCCAGTCGAGGATGACGCCCAGCCCGGCCTGATGCAGCGTGTCCACGAAGGCCTTGAAATCCTCCGGCCCACCGAAGCGGCTGGTGGGCGCGAACATTCCGATGGGCTGGTAGCCCCAGGAGGGATCAAAGGGATATTCCGTCACGGGCAGCAGCTGCACGTGGGTGAAGCCCAGCCAGCTGGCGTAGGGGGCCAGGTCTGCGGCGATCTCCCGGTAGCTCATGTAGGAGCCGTCCGGCCTGCGCCGCCACGAGCCCAGGTGGAGTTCATAGATGCTCAGGGGCGACCGGTGGGGCTGCGCGGCGCGGCGCGCTGCCAGCCATCCGCCATCGTTCCAGACATGGGGCTGCAGGCCGTGGACGATCGAGGCCGTGCCAGGTGCCCGCTCACAGCGGAAGGCGTAGGGGTCGGCCTTGAGGGGCAGCAGGTGGCCGCTGGGCCCATGGATTTCGAACTTGTAGAGCATCCCCGGAGTCAAGCCGGGAACGAAAGTCTCCCAGAAGCCGTTGGGACCGACCTGGGCCATGGGATGGGCCAGGCCATCCCAGCCATTGAAATCCCCCACCACGCTCACGGAGCGGGCATTGGGCGCCCAGACGGCGTAGCTCACCCCCGCGACGCCATCCAGCACCCGCAGATGGGCGCCCAGCTTTTCGTAGGCCCGCAGGTGCGTGCCCTCGCCCAGCAGGTGCAAATCAAGGTCGCCTAGGGTCGAGGCGAGGCGGGGTGGTTCCATGGATCATTCTAGGGTTAGGAAGCCCTTGGCGGACCGAGGGATTCCGCGGACATGGGAATTCCAAACCGCCAGACTCAGCCTGAGAGTCCAGGGGCGGGCAGAACGGTCGCCTACTTCTTCGCAGGTTCCGGCTGGGGCGGCGGGGTCATGGGCAGGTCCGAGCTGAAGCAGTCGTAGAGGGCCTTCCAGGAACCATCCGCCTGCTTCTTCCAGACCTCGAGGTACTTGCCCTTGTCGTTCACGGCGAGCTGCGGCGTGGCCTGGATGGTCATCTCGTAGGTGCCCTTCACGTAGGCGACGCCGCCTTCGCCATCGATGGCCTCGATCTTCGGCGCGAACAAGGTGATGGGTGGATAGGAGTTCATGAACCGGGTGATGGCTGGCAGTCCCTTGACGGCCGGCTCGTTGGCGGCGAGCAGAGTCGCGTTCTCCGCGTAGTAGAGCGAGCAGTAGGCGCCCCAGTCCTTCACCTGGGGATTGGCGGGCACTTTGCCCAATTTGGTGGCCGCGTCGAAGGTCGCGCGAATGGCGGCCCGGTCGCTTTCGGAGAGTCCCGCGGCGGGCTTTGTCTGACAGCCCGCGAGCACCAGCACCAGGGGGAGGGCACAAGCCCAGATTGGTTTCATGATTGTCTCCAAGAAGTATTCAATGGGATTGGATTGCGGTTGGAATATACCAGCACAGCACGCGTGAGGTGTCAGGAATGCGGGACCGGCCTTCATTGGCGGAGGCATCCAGTCAGTGCAACCGCTCCCACACCCGCAGGACCTCGCTGACGCTCCAGGCCTGGGCATCGCAGCCGCGGGGCCCATGGGGGGCATCGCCGTCGAGAATTTCCGGCAACTGGCCAAGGCAGCCCGAATCCAGCAGCGGTGCGACCGAACCCAGCCAGGCCCGGGCGGTGGCCCGGGCGGCGGGGTCGCCGTCCCAGGCGAGGTCCAGGGCTTCGCACAGCACAGGCAACTGCCAGACCCAGGCGGTGCCATTGTGGTAGGCGGGTTTCCGGCGCGTGTCCTCATCGCCTGCGTAGCGACCCTGATAGGGCTGCGAGGGATCATTGAGGGTGCCGCCCCAAAGTGCCGGGATGGGCAGAGCCACCGAGACCGGCAGCGGCGCCAGGCTCCGCAGCCCCCCGGGCACCAGCAGGTGCCGGGCGCAGGCAGCCACGGAGCGCTGGGCCCGAGCGCCCGTCACCAGCCCCAGCGAAACGAGGAAGAGCTGGTTCGGACGCAGGTGGTCGGCAGGCACGGAGTCCCTGGCGGCCACGCCAACTCCGGCCAGGAGCACATCCGCAAACCAGCCCTGCTCCTCCAGCCAGAAAGCATCCAGAGCGACTTCGGCGCGGGCGGCCGTGGCAGCCCAGGGTTCGCCATCGCTGGGTGCGCCCAGCCGGTCCAGCAGGCGCAGCAGGCGGATCCAGAGGGCCTGGATTTCCACGGGGTAGCCCTCCCGCGGCGTGCCCATGGGATACCGCGTGTCCATCCAGGTGAAATGGGCGGGACTCCAGAGCAGACCCGAGGCGGCATCCATGCGGACGCCATTGCGCGCCCCGAGACGCAGGTGTTCGCCCAGGGAGGTCAATACATCGAGCACGCTGCGACCGCCAGCCTCCGCCTGGAAGAAGATCGGTCCCAGGTGTTCCCCGGCTTCCTCGCAGGCCACGGCCAGCCAGAGGGGGGCGTCCGAGGTGTCCCGGTCTCCGGTGTGGTCGGCGCCGAGCATATTGGGCAGCGTGCCACCCTCCTCCAGGGCCGCAAAGGTGCGGAGGATGCGAGCGGCCAGCTCCTCCTGCCCCGCGGCGAGGAGCCCCCGGCAGGCGATGAGGGTGTCGCGGCCCCAGTCCAGGAACCAGGGATAGCCGGCGATCACCGTGAGGCCGTCTTCCCGCCGGGCGAGAAAGGTCCACAGCGCCTGGCTGAGCCGCCCCTGGAAATCCGTCCAGGCAGCGGGTTCAGGGATGACCCCCATCGCCACGGGCACGGCTTCAGCGCTGAGGGTCATTCCGGCCTGGGAACCGGGCGGCAGGGACAGCTCGAACCAGCCGGGGCTCCAGGCATCCCCCGAGCCCGCCAAGCCACGCGACTGCTCCACGGGATGGGGGATCCCGCGGCAGGCCTCGGGTTGTGGATGGTAGGAGCCCGTTTCCGCCCGGACCCTCAGCTGGCGATCCGCGGCGGGGGCGAAGTGGAATCCGCGGCCATCCGCCAGCACCTGCGTGGCACTCTGGAAGTGGCGTTCCAGCCCCGGATCGAGGTGGGTCTCGCCATGGAAGGAGCGATCCTCCAGATCCAGCCTGACCGTGAGCCGCACTTGGCGGTCCGGCGGCAGGTCGGTCACCGCAGCCGCCCCGAGGGGCCGCGACCAGCGGAGCACCACGGCATTCTGTTCGGGAACCATGGCAGCTTCGAGACGGACTTCCACCCGGCGCCCGTCCCCCGCGCTGGCGACGAAGGTCCAGCAGGCCGGGGGGCCGCCCTGGAACCGCACGAGGTTCTGGCCATCCAGGGGCGTGATGAAGCCATCGGCATTGAGCCAGGCCCGCAGCCGCTTCGCCAGCACATGGCGATCCGAAGGCGCCGAAGGGTGGAGGTTCGCGGCCAGCAGACAGTCGTATTTCGAGGCGATGGCGCCGAGGTCCGCGTGGAGCCGCGCCATGCCGCCGCGCCCGTTGGTGAGCAGGGCCAGGCCACCGCGGCCAGGTTCCGGCGCGGCCGGGGCCTCCGCAAGGAAGCGAAGATTAGCCTGGATGAGGTCCATACCCGCCCGGTGGCGCTGGAGGACGAGGGCGGCCTCGCCGGTTCGGGTC
>JBBQEL010000004.1:0-84009 GCA_038320645.1 Holophagales bacterium
GGTGCGCCCGGAAGCACCTGCATTTCGAATCCGATGCCGAGATGGTGGCCAGCCCGAAGGTGTACACCAAACTCATGAAACAAGTGAGTCACGTCAACGCCAGCCTTTCCAACTACGAGAGGGTGCGAAAAATCGCGATCCTGGAAAAGGAAATGACCTTCGAGAATGGATTGCTGACGCCCTCCATGAAGGTCAAGCGCCGAGTCGTGGCCGAAGTGTATGTCGACGTGATCGAGAAGCTGTACGCCTCTAAAAGCTAGTTGAGGCCCACAGGTGTAAGGGCGACTGGGGCCTTTAAGGCATCGTTGGGAGGGTGGATAGAACATGCGTTCAGATCTCCAGTGAACCCTCGGTGCCTCAACTCACAGCTTAACTCGCCGAAGCCTCAGGGCATTGCCGATGACGGACACGCTGGAAAGGCTCATGGCCACGCTGGCAATCATCGGGCTCAGCAGCCAGCCGAAGAAGGGATACAGGACCCCCGCCGCGATAGGAACGCCTAGGAGGTTGTAGGCGAAGGCGAAGAACAGGTTCTGGCGGATGTTTTTCAGCACCGCCTCGCTCAGCCTGCGGGCCCGGAGGATGCCGGTGAGGTCGCCCTTCACCAGCGTCACCCCTGAGCTCTTCATGGCCACATCGGTGCCGGTGCCCATGGCGATGCCCACATCCGCCTGGGCCAGGCCCGGGGCATCGTTCACCCCATCGCCCGCCATGGCCACGACCCGGCCTTCAGCCTGTAGACGTTTGACGATGTCCCCCTTGGCCTGCGGCAGAACGCCAGCTTCGACTTCCTCGATTCCGAGTTGCTTGGCCACCGCCGCTGCGGTCATGGCGTTGTCCCCCGTCACCATGACGATGCGGATGCCCTCCTTGCGAAGTTCGGCCAGGGCGTCCTGAGTGGTGGCCTTGATGGGATCCGCCACCGCGATGAGACCACTGATGCGGGGACCGACGGCCAGGAACATGACGGTCTGGCCCTCCTTGCGCATCTGGTCAGCCTTGGCCTCCCACTCCGCCAGGCCTTCGGCTTGCAGATCGGTCATCAGGGCGGTATTGCCCAGGGCCACGGGTTGGCCATCCACCGTGCCGCGCACCCCTTTCCCCGTCACGGAATCGAAGTCGGTAGCCGGAAGCAAGGTGACGCCGTATTCCTTGGCGCCGGCCACAATCGCCTCGGCCAGCGAATGCTCGCTCCCCTGTTCCAGGCTTGCGGCCAACAGAACCACCCGGTTTTCCTCCTCGCCCTTTGCACTGATCACCGCCATCAGGCGTGGCTTCCCCTCGGTGAGGGTGCCCGTCTTGTCCACAACCAGGGTGTTCACCTTCTCCAGGCGCTCCAGGGCAGCGGCTTCGCTGAACAGAACACCCACATTTGCGCCCCGTCCTGTGCCGACCATGATGGACATGGGTGTGGCCAGACCCAGCGCGCATGGGCAGGCGATGATGAGCACCGCCACGGCATTCACCAGGGCATGGGCCAGGCGGGGTTCCGGCCCGAAGAACCACCAGGCCAGCGCCGAAAGGACCGCCACCACGATGACGGCGGGCACAAACCAGGCCGCCACCTGGTCCGCCAGCCGCTGGATGGGCGCCCGGCTGCGCTGGGCTTCGGCCACCTGACGCACGATCTGGGCAAGGAGCGTCTGGCTGCCGACCCGTTCAGCGATGAGCACGAAGGTGCCGGTCCCGTTCAGGGTGCCAGCCGTCACCTTGTCCTCGACCGTCTTTTCGACCGGGAGGGATTCGCCGGTCAGCATGGACTCGTCGACGGAACTGCGTCCCTCGGTGAGGCGTCCATCCACGGGCACCTTTTCTCCTGGACGCACGCGAAGCTTTTCGCCCTCCTGGACATCCGCGAGGGGAACATCCACCTCGCTCCCCTTCGCATCAATGCGCCGGGCCGTCTTTGGGGCCAGACCGAGCAGGCTCTTGAGGGCGCTGGAGGTGGCACTCCTGGCCCGCAACTCCAGGACCTGCCCGAGGAGTGCCAGGGCCGTGATGACCGCGGCCGCCTCGAAGTAGACCGGCAGCTGGCCCCCATGACCGTTCATGCCGTGCGGCACGATCCCTGGGACAAGGGTGACGACCACGCTGAAGCCCCAGGCCACACCGACACCCAGGGCGATGAGGGTGAACATGTTGGGACTTCGCTGTTTGATGGATTCCCAGGCCCGTTCGAAGAAGGGCCAGCCGCCCCAAAGAACGACCGGCGTGGAGAGGGCGAACTGGATCCAGGCCAATGTCTGCCCGGAGAGAAGGCGCTGGACGGGCTGACCTGGGAGCATCTCCGACATCGCCAGGAGAAGGGTCGGGACCGCCAGGGCCGTACTCACCCAGAAGCGGCGGGCCATATCAATCAGCTCAAGGTTCGGGCCCTCATCCGTGATCGAGGGTACTTCTGGTTCAAGCACCATCCCGCACTTCGGGCAGTTTCCGGGGTGATCCTGGCGGATCTCGGGATGCATCGGGCAGGTGTAGACCACCTGGGCGACTGGGCCGCCTGTCCGCAGGATCGAAGATGGCACCGGACCTGGTGCTTCTTGGCCTTTGTGACCGTCGCCCGCCACGGCGGCAGGCTGGGTTTCAGCGGCCGTTTTGGAAGCGGCCGGAGCCGATGGTTCAGGGGTCTGCGTTCCGGCTGGCACGGATTGAGTGTTGGGCTTTGCCGTGGCGGCCCCGGTGGGGGCCCCCCCAATTGCCGATGCGGGAGGACCCTCTGTGCCTGTTGCAGCGTCTTGAGCAAGCGGGGCTTGCGCCCCTGCAGCATCCACAGGCTTGGGTGCAACGGTCGGTACAACTGGGAAAGGTTCCGGTACGGCAGGTGCCGAAGGTGCTAGAACCAGGCTCGGGGTTTCCTGGTCTTCGTCTGTCGAGGTGGTGACGGGCGCGTCGGACTCGAACCCGCGTTGGCGCACCTCAGACTTGATATCGGCGACCTGGAGGCGGGTTTCGTCGTAGCGCACGGTGGCGTTTCCCGCTGCGAAATTGACGGTCACGCTCTTTACACCCGGCACTTCGCCGATCCTCTTTTCCACTTCTTCCAGACTCAGCACCGACAAAATATCGTGTACTTCAATCACGCTCGTTTTCATGTGCCTGGTCCCCCGCCTCCTTTCCCAGGCCTAGCAGCAGCTATGACCACCGGTAGGCTTGACCCCTTTTTCAGAAGCAGACACGAAGTGTTCGGGCTCCTTATCGAATTTCGCCTTGCAGCCCGCAGAGCAGAACCCATAAGTTTTCCCGTTATGAGTACTGCTGATTTTGGCGTTTTCTTCGACGGTCATGCCGCAAACCAGATCCTTTGCCATTTCGAATATCTCCTTGGTTGTGATGAAGGGTTGCCTTCTGAGATGCACGTCAGGGTCATGCAAGAGGAGCCCCCCGGAGCCACTACCTGGGGCCTCACTCCTGGTGGTGCTTTCCTGCCAGTCCTATTTGGCCTTTTGGTCGTGGCCCTTGTGGCCGTCCATCTTCATCATCGGGCAGTCGGACATGACCTTCATGCCGCCCTTGGCATCACCCGAATGCATGTGGCGCATCATGTGGTGCATCATGTCGGCTTCCATATTCGCCTTCATGGCATGCATGGTCTTCCGCTGGCTGACCAGTTCGGTAAGGACAGCCGCCATCGGCTTCTCCATGGCGTCCATTTTTTCCGTCTTTCCGGCGACATTCATCTCCGCGAGAAGCCGGTCCAGGGTGGCGTCCATGGCCTGGCACTTCTCTTCCATTTCCTTCTTCTTGGCCTGCATGACCGCGCAGTCGGCCTTCATATCGCCCTTGTGCAGGCCCTTCATCCCGGCATGATGGGGCTTGGCCGCTGGGGCGGGGCTCTGGGCCGTCATGCTCTGAGAGAGCGCAAACACGGCTGCAATCGCCAGAGCCGCGCGTAATGGAAGTTGCTTCATGGGTCTCATATGGGACCTTTCGCGGGTTCAGCCCCTGCGGTGCGCAGGGGCCGTCCCTTGGAAAAGCATTATTTGCACCAATAGTTAATTGGCTTCGATTAATACCCTTAGAGCAAAGGCGATTCGATCCCGTCGAGCTCATCCAATCAGATTGATCTGCCAACCACTTCACATCGAAACGTTGGGCGAGACGGCCTACCTTAGGATGGGAGGCATGAGTGTTGAGACGGCAGAGGTGGCGATCATCGGCGGCGGCATCGCCGGACTGAGCCTCGCCTTCCACCTGGCCCGGGCCGGACAGACGGGCATCGTCCTCCTGGATCGCGAGGACCATCCGGGTACCTATGCCAGCGGCCACAATGCCGCCATTGCCCGGAGCCTCACGGGCCGCGACGAGCACACGGTCCTGGCCGTGGAAGGGCGGCGGCGGCTCGCCGAAACGGGCCTGCTGTCTGCCAGTGGGGGTCTGCTGGCGAGCGCCGAGTTCGGTCCCCTGGACGCCTTCGCCGCCGAGGCTGAACGGCACGGCGTGGAAGTCCATCGTGGTCCGGGCATCCCCCTGCCCGGCCTGCGGGCCGCGGAGCACCTGGCCATCCCCGGCGATGGCGTGATCGATATCGCCGGCCTGCTGCTCGTCTGCGCCGACGGAGCCCGGGCCGCGGGCGCGGAGCTGCGCTTCGGCTGTGGTGTGGCGGACCTGCGGCCCACGGAATCCGGCTTCGCTCTCGACACGGATCGCGGTCCCCTGCGCGTGAAGACGCTCGCCATCGCCGCGGGGGCCTGGGCCGGCGACCTGGGCCTGCTGGCGGGCTCACGGCTGCCCTTCACCCCTTTGCGGCGATCCCTGGTGTGGAGCGGCGCGGCCCATCCCCAGCAGGAGCCCTGGGCCTGGTGGGTGGACCGGCCCTTCTACCTGCGGCCCGAGAGTGGCGGACTGCTCATGTGCCCCTGCGAGGAGGTCGCGGTGCCCCTGCCCGCCCGCGGCCGACAGCCGGACACCGATGGGACCGTCCTCGACAGCCTCTATGCCAGCCTCAGAGAGCTGGCGCCGCAGCTGGCCGAGCGCCCCGTGACGCGCACCTGGACGGGCCTGCGGACCTTCGCCCCGGACCGCCGATTCGTCCTTGGCTGGGACCCCTGGAATCCGCGTCTCTTCTGGTCCGCCGGGCTCGGCGGCCACGGCATGACCACCGGCCTGGCCGTGGGGGCCCTGGCCGCGGAGTGGTTTCTGCGACACGGGGATTCGGGACCCCTTGATCCACGGCGATTCAGGAACTGATCCAGGGGTAGGATTTCTCCATGCCCATCACCACCCTTCGCGTCGCCATGATCCAGCAGGCCACCGTCTGGCAGGACCCGGCGGCAAACCTGGCCCGGGCCCGCCTCTTCGTGGCGAAGGCGGCCGCCGCGCGCGCGCGGGTGGCCGTCTTCCCGGAGCTGTTCACACTGGGCTTCACCATGGCGCCGGAGCCCTTCGCCGAGCCCCTCCCGGGCCCCACGTCCGAGGCCATGGCAGCCCTCTCCCGCGAGTTCGGACTGTACATCGTGGGTTCCGCAGTGGAAGCCCACACGCCCCACCCCCGCAACGCCGCCTTCGTCACCGCGCCCGACGGCTCGCTGATCGCCGCCTATCGCAAGATCCACCCTTTCTCCTACGGCGAGGAGCACCAGCACTACAGCGGCGGCACTGAGTGTTCTGTCTTCGAGATTGACGGCATCCCCTGCGGCCTGCAGATCTGCTACGACCTGCGCTTCCCCGAGCCCTTCCGCGCCCTGGCCGCGCGGGGCGCCGAAGTGGTCTTCGTGCCCGCCAACTGGCCGGTCCGCCGCATCACCGCCTGGTCCATCCTCCTCGCCGCCCGCGCCATCGAAAACCAGATGGCCATCTGCGGCGTCAACCGCGTGGGCCAGGATGCGATGGGGCTGGACTACCCCGGCCAATCCGCCATCCACGACGCCTTCGGCGCAGTCATCGCCAGGGGGGATGCCACCGAGGGATTGGTGATCGGGGACATCGACCTGGCGCCACTGCGCGCCTGGCGGGAACGCTTCCCCGCGCTGCGGGATCGACGGCCGGAGATATACGCGGCGCTGGAACGCAGAAGCGGACACCAGTCACACATCCCCCGACAGAGCCGGGGGATGTGTGACTCTGCAACGGCCCCTAACGATCTGGAGTGACGGTCATGACCAGTTTCAACTTCCCGTGGCTGTCACCCTTGAAAAGCGTGTCGAATTCGTCCTGAGACAATTCCAGAGAAGAGCTATCCGACCTGTTCTGTTTCTCCTTGGCTGAAATCTGAAGCTCGGTCACTGTGCTGATTTTCGCCTGCCCACCGATGATGGAACATTGAATGAGAACCTTGCGGTCGTAGGAGGGGCGAACATAGGCCGTCGCCTTGATCAACAGCTTCACCCGCTTCGACCAGGTCGTGGATTTCGTGATGAGGATCAGTGGAATGGAAACATCGTCACACACGAATTGATCCTGCGCCGTAAAGGGATAGACATTCCCCAGTTCTGGCTCCTTGAGTCGCTCCAAAGGCACCTCAATGACCATTGGAGATGAAAACGAACTTTGCTTCAGATCAGCGGCGGTGCCCTGCTTGGCCGTGATTTGACCTGCGAGCGGCAGAACCAGCATCGTCAGGAAAAGACCTCTCATACCCATGTTCATGGCAGCTCCATTTATAGAAGATTCATCACTTCGGCGGATTCGCCGGGGCATCCCGCTTGTACCACGACGCCTGTCCATAAACGGGCTTCACTTTCTGTTCCATTGCTTCCAATTGAGCCCCGTTCAGTGGCAAAAAGTCCCGGGCGATGGATACGTTTTCTTCGAGCTGAGCTATGTTGTCGACGCCGATGATGACGGTGCTCACGGGGTGGCTCAGGGTGTAGCGCATGGCCTCCTTCATGGTGAGGGTGCCGGGGCGGTCATGCTTGGCGGCGCCGCGTTGTCTGTCGGGCGGCGGTGGCGGCACGCCTTCGAGGATGCGGCCTCTTGCGGGGATCTTCATGCCGATGATGCCCATCCCCCTTTCGATGGCCAGGGGCAGCAGCGTCTTCTTGAAGGGCAGGTGCCAGGTATCGGCGGCGTTGAAGGCCAGGAGCACGCAATCGAAGGGGAAGCGCCGGATGGCCTCGGCCAGGATGTCGGGATCGGTGTGGCCGCTCAGTCCCAGGAAACGCACCAGCTTCTGGTCGCGGGCTTTCTGGAAGGCTTCCAGCGCGCCGCCCTTGGCGCAGACATCATCCACATCCTTCAGGGTGCTCATGGCGTGGAGCTGCCAGAGGTCTACATGGTCGGTCTGCAGCAGCTTCAGCGAGGTCTCCAGGATGCGGAGGGAACCGTCCGCCGTGCGGTCGTGGGTCTTGGTGGCGAGAAAGGCCTCCTTGCGACGGTGCTTCATCACCTGGCCGAAGTACTGCTCGCTCCAGCGGGCATCGCCACCGTAGCGGGCCGAAGTGTCCAGGTAGTTCACGCCCAGATCCAGGGCCCGCTCGATGATCGGCACGGCCACCTTCGCGTTGTCCGGCTTCTCGATGGCAGCCTGGCCACCGAGGCTGAACAGACCCACGCGATGACCCGTGTGCCCGAGGTTGCGGGTGGGCATGGTGGTAGCCGGATTGAAGGGGGCCTGGCTAGGGGGTTTTTGAGGCACGGCCGCCTCGACTGCCCCGGCGCCGAGGCGGGTGGCGACCAGCCCCGCCGCCGCGGCGGCCCCGAGCTTGAACAGGTCACGACGGGTGGTGCCTTGATCGGACATGGCGTCCTCCACGGAAATCGGGATCTAGTATCGCGCCAGGAAGGCCGCCAGGTACGCGAAGGCTTCTTCCTGCGTGCCGTAGGCATGGAACTCGAAATCGGAGCGCCGAATGCCCGTGAGCATCTTGCTGACGCGGACGCCTTCCCGGGCCAGGCAGAGCACCGGCTTGCCGCGCTCCAGGGCGTAGGCGATCTCGAAGCCCACACCGTGCGAGGGCGTGGTCACTTCCGCGATCACCGCATCGCTGTCGCGCAGCCAGGCCGTGTCGCGCTCATAGATCACCTCCGCCGTCAGCTCGCGGTCCGCGGCCAGGACCGACTCTGCGGCCAGATGCGCGGTGAGCACCTGATGCCCCATGGCCTGGAGTTGCGTGACCATGGCCGCATAGACCGGCTGCTCCTGCCGGCCGCCGGTGAGAGAACAGGAGAAATAGAGGTCCATGGGCCTACTTCCCAGTCAGCTCGGTCACGAGATGCTTCGCATCCATGATCTTCCGGAGGCTCTCCAGGATGGCGCGGACATCGGTGGCGACGGCCCGCTTGGTGTCGGCGTCGTAGACGTAGTAGCCGCCCTGCCCTTCATAGACGCTGTCGAAGTTGATGCCCACGAACTCGCCCTTGGCGTTCACCACGGGACTGCCGCTATTGCCGCCCACGGTGTCGCAGGCGTAGATGAAGTTGAAGGGCGTGGTCAGATCCAGCTTCGACTGGCGCTTGAGCCAGCGCTGCGGCAGCGTCCAGGCGCCGTCCTCCGCGGCCGCGGCGTTGCCGCCCCAGCCCAGGTGCCGGTCGTACAGCCCCATGAAGGTGGTGAAGGGCTGGGCCTTGGTGCCGGTCCCGTTGGCATAGGTGGTCACGGGGCCGAAGCCCAGGCGCAGGGTGAAGGTGGCATCGGGATAGAGCGCCTTGCCGAAGGTCTTGAAGCGGGCCTCGGCGATGCGCCCGCCGTGCTCTGAGAAGACGCTCGTGACCTCGTCCTCCATTTGTTTGCGCACGGCCCGATTGAAGGGATCCAGTTGCTTCGCCAACACGATCATGGGATCGGTGCTGGAGTCCAGGGCAGCCTTGCCGCCCTCGGCCAGCTGCTTGCGGACGGCCGGATCCTCCAGCCGGGTGCCCTCCACGGCGCCCTTGGCCACGGCCTCGGGTGACCGTCCGCCCAGCATGGCCTGCACGAAGGGATGGGCCGCGCCCAGTTCGTCCTTGGCCTCCTGCAGGCTCGCGGCCAGCAGTGTGGCATCCACGGGTTTCTGTACGGGGCGTGGGGTGTGCAGCCGCGCCTTGGTGGCCTTGAGATTGCCTTCGCTGAATTCGGTGAGTCGCGCCGCCGAGGGCTTCAGTTCCTCGTCCGCCAGACGCACCAGCGTGAGGGCATGGCCCAGCAGCGCCACCCGGCCCGTGCCCGTGAAGGTGGCTACCTTCAGCAGCGCCTGCTGCCGCGCCACGGCCTGGGCCACCCGATCCCAGCTTTCCCCGACGCGGCTCTGCAGGGTGGCATCCTTCGCGACAGTGGCCTTCAGCGCTGCTTCGGCCTCTGCCACCTGCTTCAGATTCTCGGCCTTCGCCAGCCCCAGCAGCTGGCCGCTGAGGCGCTTGTAGCCGTTCTCGATGCCGTAGATGGCGTCCGCAGCGAGGCGCCGTGCTTCGGGCGAAGTGGCCGAAAGGGCCTGCAGGGCGGCTTTCTGGCGCGTCAGGGACTTGAGCTGGAAGGGGATGCCGATGTCCCGGGCATAGACCATCTGGGCATGGGTCTGCTGACGAAAGGTCGTGCCGGGGTGGCCCGAGATGAAGGTCAGCTCGCCCATGGCGAGGCCTTTGGGGCTGAAGGGCAGGATGGCTTCGGGCTGGTAGGGCTGGCCGTTCTCGTAGACCCGGAAGAGGGCGAAGTCCAGGTTCCAACGGGGGTAGGTGTAGTTGTCGGGATCGCCGCCAAAGGCCGCCACCTGCAATTCCGGCGCGGCGACCAGGCGGATGTCGGTGAATTTTTTGTAGCGGTAGAGCCAGTATTCGCCGCCCTGGTAGAGCGTGACGGGCTCGCAGGTGAAGCCGGTCTTGGCCTCCTCGATCTTGCGGAGTTCACCCAGGGCGTTGCGGCGGGCCGTGAGGGCATCCTTGTCCGCCATGCCGGGCGTCACGGCGGCATTCACGCGCATCGTCACATCCTTCATGGAGACGAGCATCATCAACTCGAGCCCGGGTACCTTGATCTCTTCGCCACGATTCCTGGCGGTGAAGCCATCCTGCACGAGGTCGGCCTTGGCGGTGGACACCTGGGCGATGGCCGTGCGTCCCACATGGTGGTTCGTCACCACCAGGCCCTCCCGGCTGACGAAGGCCCCTGTGCCGCCGGGAAAGCGCACCGTGGCGAGTTGGAGGTTCTTGAGCCACGCGGCATCGAGTTCCACACCGTACTTGGCCTTGATTTTCTGGACGGGGATGTTGTCGAAGGTCCACATTCCCTCGTCCGCGTGCAGCGCGGGCAGGACCAGCAACAGGGCCAGGGCGGAAAGTCGACGCATGGGAATCTCCAACGGAAAAAAGGGGACCCGGGCGGGCCCCCTGATCGAGCATTCAGCCGTGGGGGCTACTTGCGGGTGAGTTCGGCCACGAGCCCCGTGGCGCCGTACACCTTGTCGAGCGCATGGACAATGGCCCGGGCATCCACGGAGACCCCCCGGTTCACGGCCTCGTCGTAGAAGTAGTTGCCGGGCAGGCTTTCGATGTTGCCGTCGAAGATCAGGCCGACGAGTTCACCCTTCCGGTCGATCACGGGCGAGCCGGAGTTGCCGCCGATGATGTCCACCTTGTGGGCGAAGTTGAAGGGCAGGGATGCATCCAGCGTGCCGCGCTTGTCGATCCAGCTCTGGGGCAGTGTCCAGGCGCCCTCGTGGGCCTTGGCCGCATTGCCGCCCCAGCTGTCATAGCGGTCGAAGAGGCCGCCGAAGGTGGTGAAGGGCTGGATCAGCGTGCCGTTGGCCTTGTACTCGGCCACAGCGCCGTAGGAAAGGCGCAGGGTGAAGGTGGCATCGGGATAGGTGTTCTTGCCGTAGGCCGCGAAGCGGGCCTTGGCGATGCGGGTGCTGTGCTCAGTGATGACGCTCTGCACCTGCTCCTCCTGCTTCTTGCGCAGAGATCGGGTCATGGGATCCAGCTTCTTCGCCAGGGCGATCATGGGATCCTGGCTGTCGGCGACGGCCTTCTTGCCGCCAGCCAGCAGGGCCTTGCGGGCCTCGGGATCGCTGAGCTTGCTGCTCTCCACCGCGGCCTTGGCGACTTCGGCAGCGGGCTTGCCACCCAGCATGGCCTTCACATAGGGGTGCTGCGCGCCGAGTTCCCTGGCGGATTCTTCCAGGCCCTTGGTGAACATGAAGATTTCCTGCTCCTTGTAATAGGGAGAGGGGATACCGAGGCGGGCCTTGGCGGTCTTCAGGTTCGCATCGCTGTACTCGGGCAGGCGCTTCTCGCTGGGCTTGTCCTCTTCGGCCGTGATACGCACCAGAGCCATGGCGTAGCCAAGCAGAGTGGAGCCGGCGGTGCCGACGTTCTGGCTTTCCTTGGCCAAGCCCTTGGCGACCTTGGTGGCCTGTTCGATCTTCGCCCAGCTTTGGCCCGTGGACGCGGTCAGCGCCGCATCCTTGGCCACCTTGGCGCGCAGATCCTTTTCAGCCGCCTCAATGCGGGCCATGGCCTCCATGTCCTTCAGGCCCGACCAGTAGCCGGTGGTGGCCTTGATGCCGTTCTCGATGCCGAAGATCTGCGTGTTGACCTGGCGGGAGGCTTCGGGCGACAGCTTGGCGTACTCCACCATCGCCGCCTTGCGGCGTTCCATGGCCTTCAGGCGCATGGGGATGGCGAAATCGGCCGAGTTCTTCATCTGGGCCAGCGTGTCCTGCCGATTCGTGCGGCCGGGATGGCCGGTCACGAAGGTGAGGTCGCCCGCCTTGAGCCCCGTACCGGTCCACTTGAGGAACTCCTTCGGCTGGTAGGGCTTGCCATTCTCGTAGACGCGGAAGATGGAGAAATCCAGGTTGTGGCGGGGGAAGGTGAAGTTGTCTGGATCGCCGCCGAAGAAGGCGATCTGCTGCTCGGGGGCGAAGACCAGGCGCACGTCCGTGTGCTTCTTGTAGCTGTAGATCCAGTGCTCGCCGCCCTGGTAGAGGGTCACGTGTTCGCAGGTGAGGCCGCTCTTCTCCTGCATCTCCTTCTTGATCTTCTCAATCTCGGTCTCGCGGGCCTTCAAGGCTTCCTTATCGGGTGTGCCGGGCTTCACGGCCTTGTTCAGGCGGGCGGTGATGTCCTCCATGGCCATGAGCGTCATCAGCTCAAGGCCTGGGACCTTGATCTCCTGCTCGCGGGTGGCGGCAGCAAAACCGTTCTTCACGTAATCGGCCTCTTTGCTGCTCACGCGCTGGATCCAGCCGCGGCCCACATGGTGGTTGGTGAGCACCAGGCCCTCCTGGCTTACGAAGGAGCCGGAACCGCCGGGGAAGCGCAGCGAGGAGAGGCGTACATGATCCAGCCAGGCCTGGTCCGGGGCCCAACCGAACTTCTCGGAGATCTTCTTGGTGGGCAGGTTGTCGAAGGTCCACATACCTTCTTCGGCGCGCAGCGACGAACCGGCCGACGCGAGGGCCAGCAGAGACAAGACAAGGGAACGAGAACGCATGGCGGGCTCCAAAGGGCATCCAGAAGGAGCAAACATCGTATCACTAAGTATCCAGTTCTCTCCCATTCACCCCGGCCTCTGCTCCTGGAATCAAGAAGGTGCCTCCCGACTCGATAAACGAGGGAGGACTCACCCATTCGCAGGTGACCGGATCCAGTGATGGGCATCACTTCCAACCCAAGAGCACTTGAATGAGGCAAAGATGAGACTCAAAATCACTCACATGATGACAACCCTCCTCCCCCCCCTCCGCGGCCTCATCCCCTCCCTGCTCCTGGCCGCCACGCTGACCGCCCAGGACAAAAAGGAAGGCCCCATCCAGGACAACTCCTTCCTCGTCGAGGAGGCCTACAACCAGGAAGATGGCGTGGTGCAGCACATCAGCACCTTCACCCGATTCCGGGAAAGCAAGGACTGGATCTACACCTTCACCCAGGAATGGCCCGTAGGCGGTCTCAAGCACCAGTTCAGCTTCACCCTGCCCTGGCAGCGGCTAGCGACTTCCCTGGACGGGAAGCAGGCCTTCGGTGACGTGGGCCTGAACTACCGCTACCAGCTGCTGGGTGACGGCGGCGCGAAGGTGGCCATCTCGCCGCGGTTCACGGTGCTATTGCCGACTGGCGACGAGAAAAAGGGTTACGGGAAAGGCAGCGTGGGCTTCCAGGTCAATCTGCCCGTGAGTTTCACCCTGGGCAGCTCCTTGGTCGGCCACACCAACCTCGGCGCCACCCATACCGCTCAAGCCAAGAACTCGCTCGACGAACGCGCGGCGACCAGCGATGTCTTTCTGGGACAGAGCTTCATCTGGCTGGTCAACCCGCGGTTCAACGTGATGCTGGAATATGTGCACACCAGTTCGCAGGCGGTGACAGGCCCTGACCAGACCCAGCGCCAGAGCGCGTCGTTCATCAGCCCCGGCATCCGCTGGGCCTACAACTTCCCCAGCGGCCTGCAGATCGTTCCGGGCATCGCGGTCCCCATCGGCGTCGGCGCCAGCCGCGGCGAGAAGGCCATCTTCCTTTATCTGAGCTTCGAGCATCCGTTCGGCAAGGGCAAGTAACCGGGATTGCCAGCGCGAAAAGGGCCGCCTCTCTGACGGCCCTTTTCGTGTGAGCTGGAACTCAGCCCTTGCTGCGCTTGCCCATCTTGGAATCCAGGTACCAGATGCCGCCGCCCTGATCGCCCACGGCGCGAAGGTGATCCACAATCTCGCCGACATGGGCCTCCTCCTCCACCTGCTCGGTGACATACCACTGGAGGGCGATCTCGCTGGCGTGGTCCTTCTCGTTGCGGGCCTGCTCGAACAGGGCGTTGATCCGGCTGGTGATCGACTTCTCATGGGCCAGCGTTTCTTCGAAAACGGGGATCACGCCGCCGAATTCGGTGGGCGGCGCGGCGATGGCCTTCAGCTCCAGACGTCCCCCGCGGTCCAGCAGGAAACCGATGAGCTTGGCGGCGTGGGCCGTCTCCTCCGAAGCCTGCACCGTCAGCCAATGCGCGAAGCCCTTGAAGCTCTTCCCGGTGCAGTGGGCGCTCATGGCCAGGTAGAGCTGGGCCGAGTACTGCTCGAGGTTAATCTGGGCGTTCAAGGCGTCTTGCATGGTCTTGCTGATCATGGAGCCTCCTGGAATGGAGGGGCAGTGTAGCCGGAGAGAACGGCCCCCACTCAGAACTTCCACTTCACCCGCGCCGCCAGGGTGCGCGGCGGGATCACATGGGTGCCGCCGAAGGTGCTCAAGAAGTTGTAGAGGCCCGGTTCGTTGGTCGCATTGAGCAGGTTCAGGCCCACCGAAACCTCCCGGGAGCCAGAGAGCTTCCAGGCTTGGCCCAGACTCACATCCCAGGTGGTGCGGGGCTTGATCCGCCAAGTGCCCTCTGCATCCAGCCGGACAAAGCCCGTACCGAAGGCGTAATCCGGGTCGCCATTCACCTCGGCGGGATCCTTGGCCACTAGGCCCGAATCGTAGCGTCCGATCAACTGGGCGGTGATGCCTTCCCGCTCGAAGATGAGGCCAACCTGGGCGCTGAGCTTCTGATCATGGTCGATGAGGAACCGCTCGCCAGGCGCGGCCTCGGGCGCCTCCAGCTGGAGGCCGCCCACGAGGGGCGCCTGGAAGATGGCCCGGGTGCGGCCCAGGCTCAGATAGGCCGACCAGCCGTTCACCGGCACCAGATCCAGGCGCAGGTTCATGCCCCGGAAGATGCCGCGGTCGGCGCCCACGGGAAACAACACGCCAGTGTTCAGGAACTGGAGATTGTCGCCCGCGTTGCGGCTCTGCTTCTCCCAGTATTCCAGCATCACGCGCCCGGCCTTCCCCAGCTGTTGCTCGACGCCATAGCTGTAGGAATGCTGCCGTTCGGGCCGCAGGGGCTGCCGGGGCGTGCCTGCATTCGGGCCCAGGTCCCAGGCCTGCTGGGAGAGCGACAGCGCCAGGTTCTCGTGTTCCCGCAGAATCAGCAGGCGGTCGTAGCTGGCCCGCAGCACCGTGCCCGTAGCATCGAACCGGTAGCTGAGCCCCAGGCGCGGCTGAAGCAGGCGGTCCGAGACCTCCGCCACGGCATAGGTGTCATGGCGCAAGCCAAGGGCCAGGAAAAACGCGCCCAGGTGGAGGTCGTTCTGGAGGAACGCCGAGGTCAGGGTGGGCTTCAACGTCGCATCGAAACGGAAGAGGTGGCCGCCACCGGAGGGCGTGAACGGATAGAGCGGATCCGCCGGGCCGGCCACCAGGGTGTCATCCGTGATGGCGAAGCGGAACCGCTCGTGCAAAGGGAAGGCGATGCGTTGCAGGCCCACTTTCACCAGGTTCTCTTTGCCCCAGCGCTGGGTGAAGGAAACCTGGAGCCCCTGGTTGTCCAGGGTGCGGTCCTGGCCAGCCCAATAGGGGAAGTCCCGGTGCCCCGCCGCGCCGAAACCCTCCGCCAACTCCTCGCTGGGCGTCAACTCGGCGCGCGAGGCCCGGTAGAACACGGCGGCATCCAGGATCTGGCTGGGGCTGAAGAGATGGGCCCAGGCCAGGCTTGCGTTGAAGTCGGAGGTGGCTGCCCGCTGGTTCTGGCCGCGCATCTGCTGGGAGGCCAAATTCGCCACCTCGCGATCGGTGTGCCCGCCGGAAAGCGAGAAGCGCAGCATGTCCCGGCTGCTGGGAATCCAGTCGAAGCGGGAAAAGAGCCGGCCCGTCTTCCCGTGGTTGTGCAGGTTCCCGAAGTTGACGGGATCGAGGAAACGCTCGCTTGCACTGGCGGAGGCGCTCACGAACCAGCCGAAGTCAGCCTTCCCGCCCCGGGCATTGAAGCCCACCTCGGCGGTGCGGAACCGGGCAAGGCCGAAGGAGGCTTCGCCCTCGAAGCCATCCGGCGTGCCCAGGCCCGACCTGGTGGTGAGGTTCACCACCACCACGGGCTTGCCGCCGTACTCCGCGGAAATGCCGCCGGTGATGACCTCCATGCTTTCCACCTGGGAGGGATCCAGGCTGTTGCTGAAGGTGGCGTGCAGCTGGTCGGAAACGGGGATGCCGTCCACCACGAAGGTCATCTGGCCATGGCTGCCCCGGAAGTGGAAGCGGCCATTCTCGTCGGCGATGAAGCCGGGCGTGGCCAACAGGATGCTTTCCATGGCGCGGCTCTGCACGGCCGCTGGCGCCCGCTCGATGGCGCTCTTGTCGATGTCGAGGTGCGTGGAGGGGTGATCCTCCACCAGGCGCAGGTTCTCCTCCACCGCGACCACCGCCCCTTCGGGCTTCAGTGCCACGGGCACCACGAGCGGAAGCTGGCTATGGACATCCACATCAAGGTGTCCGGACTGTAATCCCGCCGCCTGAGTGTCCAGGTGGTAGGTGTTGAAGGGGACATTCTGAAAGGTGAAGGCCCCCTTGGCATCGCTACGGACCCGCTGGCGGTAGCCGGAGATGGGGTTCGACAGGACCAGGCTCGCACCGGCCACCGGGCGGCCCTGCTCATCCGCCACCCGGCCCGTCACGAGTCCGCTGACGGCCGAAGCGGCCATGACCGGGCCACCCACTAGGACGGCCAGCAGCAACGGACGGGAGAAGGATCGGATCAACATGGCTGGTTTGCTCCAAATGAAATCATTTTCTATCTGTCCTTCATCGTCAATAGAATTTATTTCTATTAATGACCTGGATGACCACTAAACCGCCTGCCCTGCCAAGCGAAGCATAGGCATCGACAGGATCGCGTCCAAGTAATGGGTGGGGAGGCCTTTGACATGAAGCGGAAGCAGGTGTGGATCCTGGGTGGAGGTTTGGCGGTCGTCCTGATCGGCGGCCTGAGCCTCGCCGGGATGAAGGAGAAGGGGATCGCCGTGCAGGTGGCGACCGTGGCCAAGGAGAATCTGCAATCCAAGGTGAGCGCCAACGGCAAGGTGCAGGCCGTCAAGAAGGTCGACATCACGGCGAATGTCATGGGCCAGGTCACCAAGCTGGCGGTCAAGGAGGGTGACCCGGTCAAGGCCGGAGCCTTCCTCATGGAGATCGATCCGGCCCGCTCGAAGGCCACCGCTGACGCCCAGTCGGCAGCCTCGGAAGCCTCCGCCAAGGACTGGGAATCCACTCGGGCCCGCTTGCAGCAGGCCAAAAGCGATTTCGCCCGCGCCGAGGCCAACCGCAAGGCCGGCATCATCGCCCAGGCCGATTTCGAACAGAGCCGCACGGCCCTGAGCACGGCCGAGGCCTCCACCCTGGCCGCTCAGCGGCGCTATGACCAGAGCAAGGCCGGGCTGCGGGACGCCACCATCTATCTCGCCAAGTCCACGATCACGGCGCCCATGGACGGCGTGGTGACCGCCCGGCGCATCGAACTCGGCGAAACGGCGGTCATCGGTGTGCAGAACCAGGCGGGCACCGTGCTGCTGACCATTTCGGACATGAGCAAAGTCGAGGCGGAAATGGAAGTGGACGAGGCTTCCATCCCCAGTGTGAAGCTGGGCCAGGAGGCGCAGGTGCGCGTCGACGCCTATCCGAACCAGACCTTCCTGGGCCAGGTCACCGAAGTGGGCGGGAGCCCCATCCTGAAGACCAGCATCAACGAAGCCACCAAGTTCAAGGTGAAGGTGTGGATCAAGAATCCACCCCTGACCATCAAGCCCGGCCTGTCCGCCCAGGCGGACATCTTTACCGGCAGCCGCGATCAGGCTCTGGCGATCCCCTTCCAGGCCCTGGTGATGCGCGAGATCAAGCTCAAGACCGGTGAGACCCACAAGCCCGGCGCGCCGCGCGAAGAGGAAGGCGTCTTCCTGCAGGAAAACGGCAAGGCCAAGTTCGTCCAGGTGAAGACCGGCCTCATGGGCGATCTCTCGGTGGAAGTGCTGTCCGGCCTGAAGGGCGGCGAGACGCTCATCACCGGGCCCAACCGCGCCCTTCGCGATCTCAAGGGTGGCGAGGTAGTGCGGGCCGAGAAGGCGAAGAAGAAGGAAGAAGCCAAGAGCTGATCGAACCGAGCCCGCCATGAATGCCACTGAACTCCTCCGCGCCTCCCTGAGGGCGATCCGCGCCCACACCTTGCGCAGCTTCCTCACGCTGCTGGGCGTGATCATCGGCGTGGCCACCATCGTGGCGGTGGTGGGCGTGATCTCGGGCCTGAACGCCTACGTGAAGGAGAAGATCATCGTCCTGGCCCCGGACGTCTTCATCGTCCAGAAGTTCGGCATCATCCGCTCGCGCCAGGAATTCATCCAGGCCCTCAAGCGACCGCCGATCACCTGGTCGGAGTACGAGCGGTTCTCCAGCGGGCTGCTCAAGGAGGCCACCCAGGTCTCCGCCGCTTCGGGCAATGCCATGCCCGTGAGCTACGGCGACAAGCGGCTGCCCGATGTCATCGTCATCGGCGCCACCGGGAATTTCGGCGACCTCTTCAGCCTGGAGATCGAATCCGGCCGTTATTTCAGCGAGAACGAAAACCAGGCCTCCCAGGCCGTGGCCGTGATCGGCGCCAACACCCGGGAGGAACTGTTTCCCCACCTGGATCCCGTGGGCCGGATCCTGCTGATCCGGGGTCTGCCCTTCCGCATCGTCGGCGTCATGCCCAAGCAGGGCCGCAGCATCGGCTTCAACCAGGATGGCCGCGTCTACATCCCACTGCAGGTCTACCGGAAGAATTTCATGGCCGCCAACGAATCCCTGGAACTGCACATCAAGGCCAGGGGTGGTGTCGAAGGCCTGGATGCCTCCATGGACGAAGTGCGGGCCCTGTTCCGCGCCATGCGGCACACCAGCTTCCGCAGCCCCGATCCCTTCGGCCTCCTGACCCAGGAGAGCCTGCAGCAGCTGTGGAAGACCATCAGCAGCGCAGCCTTCCTGCTCCTCATGCTCATCTCCAGCGTGAGCCTCGGCGTGGGCGGCATCGTGATCATGAATATCATGCTGGTGAGCGTGGTGGAGCGAACCCAGGAGATCGGCGTGCGCATGGCGCTGGGCGCCAGGAAGCGCGACATCCGCCGCCAGTTCCTGCTGGAAGCGGCCCTGCTCTCTGCCGCGGGCGGCGTCATCGGCGTGCTCGTGGGGGCGGCCGGCGCCTACACCGTGCGCGCCCTGGCGGACTTCCCGGCCCAGATCACGCCGGGCATCGTCTTCACCGGCATCTTCGTCAGCACCCTCGTGGGCCTGGCCGCAGGCTTCCTGCCGGCCTACCGGGCGTCGAACCTCGTCGTCATCGACGCGATCCGGGCGGAGTGACCATGGCCACGCGCAGAGCCGGATTCCGCGGCATCGGCACCGAGAACATCCGCTTCGCCTTCCGGGCCATGGTGGCCCAGAAGCTGCGCAGCTTCCTCACGCTGCTCGGCATCGTGGCGGGCGTGGCCACGGTGATCGCCATGGTGAGCTTCGTGTCGGGCTTCAACAACGCCGTCACCGACAGCTTCAGCGCCTTCGGCACCACGCTCGTGCAGTTCCAGAAGTACGAGCAGCGCTTCGGGGGGGGCGGGCCCCTGCCCGAGGACCAGAAACGGCGGAGGAATCTCACCATCGAGGACGCCGAGGCGCTCAAGCGGATCTCCACCCTGGCGGCGGCCGTGTCCCAGGAGCGCTACCTCTTCGGCGCGGCCGGCAACTCCCTCACCATCAAAACATCCGAAGGCACCGAAGCCAACAGCCCCACCTTCGTAGGCACCAATCCGGATTACGCCCCCTCCAACAATGCCTTCGTGCAGGATGGCCGCTTCCTGGCGGATGCCGACATCACCCACGCCTCGCGGACCTGCGTCCTCGGGCCCGAGACGGCCAAAGCGCTCTTCGGTGGGAAGGATCCCATCGGCCGCACTCTGCTGGTGAACGGCACCAGCTTCAGCGTGGTGGGCCTGCTGGAGAAGAAGGGCAGCTTCCTGGGCGGTGACGCCGACAACATCCTGCTCATCCCGATCAGCACCTTCGATGATATGTTCCCCCAGATCAAGAACGGCACCGGCGACACCATCCACATCGCCACCGTGCCCAAAGATCCCAAGCGGATGTACGAGATGATGGACCAGGAAGTGGCCATCCTCCGCGCCCGCCGCGGGCTGCGCGCCAACCAACCCAACGACTTCGCCATCTTCACCAGCGAGGCCCAGCTGAAGACCTTCCAGCAGATCACCGGGGGCATCGCGGGCGCCATGATCCTCATCGCCGCCATCGCGCTGCTGGTGGGCGGCGTCGGCGTCATGAACATCATGCTGGTGAGCGTCACCGAACGCACCCGGGAGATCGGCGTGCGGAAAGCCCTGGGCGCCACGCGCAAAGACATCGCCATGCAGTTCCTGGTGGAGGCCGTCAGTCTCACCGGCGTGGGCGGTGCCGTGGGGATCGGCGTGGGCCTGGGCATCGCCATGCTGGTGCGCCTGGTGTTCGAGTTTCCCGCCGCGGCGCCGCTCTGGAGCATCGTTCTGGGATTCGGCGTCAGCACCGCAGTGGGCCTGGTCTTCGGACTCTGGCCAGCGATGAAGGCGGCCAAGCAGGATCCCATTGAGGCTCTCCGCTACGAATAGAGTTGGCGTCCGCCACCGGCTTGGGCTGCGGCGCGGTAAAGCCCGTTCGCGAGGCCAACGGCAAACCCCTGCCCGGCAACCTCTGGTCGCTCCAGACTGCCAAGGCAGGCCTGCCGGAAAGCACCCCGCAGGATCCCAACGAGGACGCCAAAGAGCAGTTCTTCAAGCCCATTTCGGCCTCTGCGCTGCCGGCGCGCCACTGGCGAAACCGCTACGCGATTTTGCTAGAGATCAAGAACGCCCGTGAGGGCCAAAACCAACGCCTTCATCTGGGCCGGAGTGGCCTTGCCGAGGCGCTTGGCGAGGCGCGTCTTGTCCACAGTGAAAACCTGGGTGGTGTTGGCCCAGGAATCCCCGGGTAGGCCGTTGTCCTTTCCCTTCGGGATGGGGACATAGAACGCATAGCGGCGTCCCTGCGTCGTCAGCGGCACCAGGATGGTGGTACGGGCGCCCTCAGCATGGTTGCCCAGGTCCGACTGGATGATCAGTCCCGGCCGGAATCCACCCTGCTCGGAGCCGCGGCGGGGATTCCAGTCCAGGAGCCAGATCTCGCCCCTGCTGCACCGAGGAAACTCGCTGGTCATGTGGCCTTCCTGGCCCGGTAAGTGCGCCTGCGTGGCTCTGCAGCCACCTCGGCCTGGGCCTCAAAGGCGTACGCCACCATCTGGGCTTCCTCGTCCTTCCCATAGGCCACCCAGTCCGCCGCGAGCCTCCGCCGTGCCGCGGCCACCTGTTCCCTGCGCAGCAACTCAGCCAACCAGCCGTTCACACTCATCGCATGGGCATCGGCGACCTCCCGCAGGAAGCGCCCCAGATCATCATCGAGTCGAAGGGTGGTGCTGAACATGGAACCTCACTTTGAAATCATTTCATGATTTCAAAGATAGAATCAATTGGTTTCCACCTATCCAGGTCGTGAAGCGACCTGGATCCGGCCAAACTTAGGGCCATGGACGCCCAAGAATTCCGCCGCCTCGGATACCAGCTCGTGGACTGGATCGCGGACTACCGCGAAGGTCTGGAGCGCCTGCCCGTCATGAGCCAGGTCCAGCCCGGCGAAGTCCGCGCCGCCTTCCCGGATCATCCGCCGCAGCATGGCGGGCGCATGGACCAGGCCTTGGCGGCCTTGGAGCGTGACGTGCTGCCCGGCATCACCCACTGGAATCATCCCTCCTTTTTCGCCTACTTCCCCAGCAACACCAGTTATAGCTCGATCCTTGGCGACCTTGCCGCTTCTGGCATCGGCGCCCAGGGCATGAGCTGGCAGACAAGCCCAGCGGCCACGGAAGTCGAGGAAGTCGTCATGGACTGGCTGCGCCAGATGGTGGGGCTCAGCCCTGCCTTCACGGGCGTCATCCATGACACCGCCAGCACCGCCACCTTCACCGCCCTGCTCTGCGCCCGGGAGAAAATCTCCGGCTTCTCCCAGAACGAGGGAGGGCTCCAGACGCGAGCCATGGGCTCGGCCCATGGCTCGCGTGGGGGTCAAAGGGGGGACGCAGAGCGAGCCGAGGCGAGCGGGCGGTCCCCCCTTTCCGGATCAGGCGGCGAGGCGCCGCTGGTGGTCTACGCGTCGGACCAGGGTCACAGCTCCATCGAAAAGGCCGCCCTGCTGGCGGGCTTCGGCCGCAGCTTCCTGCGGCTCATCCCCACGGACGACGACCACGCCATCCGCCTCGACTTGCTGACCGCAGCCATCGAGAAGGATCTGGAGATCGGCCTGCGGCCCTGTGCCCTGGTGGCTGCGGTGGGCACCACAGGCACCACCGCCCTGGATCCGGTCGCGGCCATGGCCGACCTGGCGGAGAAACATGGGCTGTGGTTCCACGTGGATGCCGCCCTGGCGGGCACGGCCATGGTGCTGCCCGAATGCCGCTGGATGTGGGCAGGCGTAGAACGGGCTGACAGCCTAGTCTTCAACCCCCACAAGTGGATGGGCGTGGGCTTCGATCTTAGCGCCTACTATGTGCGCGATCCCCAGCACCTCATCCGCGTCATGAGCACCAACCCCAGCTACCTGCGCACGGCCCAGGACGGCCAGGTGAGCAACTTCCGCGACTGGCACATCCAACTGGGCCGCCGCTTCCGCGCCCTGAAGCTCTGGTTCTACCTCATGGATGTGGGTGTAGAAGGGCTACAGACCAGGCTCCGGCGCGACCTGGTGAACGCCCAGTGGTTCCGCGAACTGATTGACGCCGCCCCAGGCTGGGAGCGTCTGGCCCCCGTGCCTCTCCAGACGATCAGCATTCGGCATATCCAACCCGGCCTCGACGAAGCCGGACTGGCCACCCACAACCTCGAGATCGCCCGCCGCATCAACGAGGGCGGCAAGGCCTACCTCACGCCGTCCATGCTCAAGGGCAGGCAGATGCTCCGTGTGAGCATCGGCGCGGAGACCACCGAACGAAGGCATGTCGAGGCGCTGTGGGCCCTACTGAACGAAGCCGCCAAATAGAGAAAAAACAAAAGATTTGCCACCGATGAACACCGATCGAGATCTCATTCATTTATCGATGTTCATCGGTGTGTATCGGTGGATGAAACATGCATTTGTATGACCTTCTCCCCTGAAAGATCAGCCATCAGGTTCCATCCTTTCCATCTGTGGCCTTCGATGTTCAGTTCGGAAATATTCTTGCGTCGTTTGGCTTTCTCCTCGCACACTTGCAGCCTCATGATCACCCTCCAGAACCCCAGCCCCCGCCCTAGCCATTCCCTCCCGGTGATCGGGTTGGTGAGGGTTTGATCTGGTCGCACCTTGACGCTCCTCCCGCCACCCCCGATGCTTCCCGCTCGGGGGTTTTTGTTTCTGAGGCTTCCGTGACCGAGTCGCAACGATCACACGCACCTTCCACACGAAGAGCCCTGATCAGCACCCGCTCCGGCCTCGCCTCGGCCCGACGCATCGTCGTGAAGCTGGGCACCCAGGTAGTGATGGACGCCGCGGGGCGCCCCGCCCTCAGTCGCCTCTATGGCCTGATGGAAGCCGTGGCGAACCTGGGTGAACGCGGCTGCCAGCCGGTACTGGTGTCCTCGGGCGCGGTGGGCCTCGGGGCGCGGCAGCTGGGCATCCAGCCGAATAGCCTGGCCGAAAAGCAGGCCTGCGCGGCCGTGGGCCAGGGCGAGCTCATGGCGCTCTACCAGGACGGTCTGGGCCGCCTTGGCTTCCGGGCCGCCCAGGTGCTGCTGACGGAGGACGACTTCACGGATTCCACCCGCCACGCGAACCTCAAGCGCACCCTCGAAACCCTGCTTTCGCTCAAGGCCATTCCGGTGCTCAACGAAAACGACACGGTCTCCACACTCGAATTGGAGCGCCCCGCCGAGGACCGCACGCCGATCTTCAGCGACAACGATCACCTGTCGGCTCTGGTGGCCACGCACCTGGAGGCCGATCTGCCGGTGCTGCTTTCGGATGTCACGGCGCTGCATACCCGGAACCCAGACCTCCATCCCGAGGCGGAACCCGTCAGCGAGGTTCCCTTTGCGGCCTGTCCGCCCGTGCAGGTGGAGGGCACCAGCGAGCGGGGCCGGGGCGGCATGGCCAGCAAGCTGGAAGCCGCGCGGCTGGCCGTGGCCCAAGGCGTGCCCGTGGTGCTGGCCTCAGGGCTGGTGCCCCGAATTCTGGAACGCATCCTGGCCGGTGAGCCGGTCGGCACCTTCTTCGCACCGAATCCCGGGGAGGTCCAGGCATGAGCAATCAAGCCTCTGCAGAGCCGTCCGTGCGGGCCATGGCCCAGGCGGCGCGGGAGGCCACCCGCCAGCTGGCCGTCACCGACAGCTCTACCCGCAATGGCGTGCTCACTCGGCTGGCGGACCTCCTCCTGCAGAACGCGGCAAGCATCCTCGCCGCCAATACGCAGGATCTCGCTGGGGCCAAAGAGGCCATCAGCCCTGCCTCATTCCAGCGCCTGCGCCTGGATGCCTCCAAGCTCCAGGAGATGGCCGAGGGCGTCCGCGCCGTGGCCGCCCTGCCGGATCCCCTGAACCAGGTGCAGCTGCGGCGCCTGCTGGACGATGGGCTGGAACTCACCCGCGTCACCTGCCCCCTTGGCGTGCTGGGCGTGGTGTTCGAATCCAGGCCGGATGCCCTGATCCAGATCACCGCGCTCGCCCTGAAGAGTGGCAACGCCGTGTTGCTGAAGGGGGGCCGCGAAGCCCGCCACTCCAACGCCGCCTTGCTGGGTGTGGTCAAGGCAGCCCTGCGAGCCACGGGACAACCCGAAGCCGCCGTGCAGGGACTGGCGGATCGAGAATCCGTGGAGGCACTGCTGGGGCTCAGTGATCTGGTGGATCTGATCATTCCCCGGGGCTCCAATGCGCTGGTGCAGCACATCCAGGCCGCCACGAAGATCCCCGTGCTGGGGCATGCGGAGGGCATCTGCCACCTGTACCTCGATGCCGCGGCCGATGCGGCCATGGCGGTGACCCTGGTGCGGGACGCGAAACTGCAGTACCCCTCCGCCTGCAACGCAGTGGAGACGGTGCTCATTCATGCGGACGCAGCCCCCCGCCTGCTGCCGCGCATCGCCGAGGACCTCCTGGCCCGGAAGGTCGAGCTACGGGGCTGCGCTCAGTGCCGGGCCTTGCTCCCAGAGCTGCAAAGCGCCACCGAGGCGGATTGGGACACGGAGTACGGCGAACCCATCCTGGCCCTGAAGGTGGTGCGGGATCTGGAGGAGGCCCTGGCCCACATCCGCGCCCATGGCAGCGGGCATACCGAGGCCATCGTGACGGAGGATCCCCGGGCCGCAGAGCGGTTCCTGGCCGAAGTGGATGCGGCGGGCGTCTTCCACAACGCTTCCACCCGTTTTGCGGACGGATTCAGATATGGCTTCGGCGCGGAAGTGGGCATCAGCACGGGCCGCATCCATGTCCGGGGCCCCGTGGGACTGGAGGGCCTGCTCAGCCACCGCTACCTGCTGCGGGGTTCGGGACAGGGCGTCGAGGACTATGCAGGCCCCGCCGCGCGGGCCTTCCAGCACCGGGACCTGCCGCTCGAGGAACATAAGGGAAACTCATCGCCACATAAATCCGTATAACTTGAGGCCACGGCCCGAACTGGTAACCTTTCCAGGAAGCTTGTCGCCCCAGCCGCCGCAGGGCGACATTTTCGTATCGGGAGGTTCCATGTCGGCCCTGCTCTCCCCCGAAACCCCCGCCTTCGCCGTTCCTGAGGCGAACCTCATCCCCGTGAGCGATCATCTGGGCCGGCTGACGCCGATTCCGGCTTCGCGCATGTTTCTCATCAACAAATCACTGAAGGTGTTCCAGGAGAAGCAGCCCAGCGTACCGGTCTTCGATGCCAGCCAGGGCGATGGCGGCGCCTCGCTGCCGGGCGTGCCGGAGGCGCTGCTGGATCGCGCCTTCGCGTTGCAGAAGCAGCACGGGACGGCCTATGACATGCCCTTCGGCACCGAGGCCTACCGCAAGGCCGTCGCCGAGTCCTACTGGAAGTTGGCGCCCGACACCGGCTGGGGCACGGCCAATGTCATCGGCACCCAGGGTGGCCGCGACGGCCTGCAGAAGGCCTACCAGGCCATGCTCGCCCTCGGCCACGGCCGCCAGGGCGATGTGGTGGTGGTGAGTCGCGTGCCCTGGATCAGCTACAACTGGGGGCCGTACGGCCTCGGCGCCAACGTGATGTGGGCCCCGGGTCGCGCCGAAGAGGGCTGGGCCTATTCAGAAACGGGCATCCGCGCCTGTGTGACCGAAGCCGCGAAGTCCGGCCGCAAGGTGGCGGGCCTTGTCATCACCAGCCCCGACAATCCCACGGGCCAGACCCTCACACTGGAACGCCAGATCGAACTGGCCCGCGCCGCCCTGGAAGCCGGCGTGGCCTTCGTGCTCTTCGACTGGATGTACCACGCCGTCGGCGATGGTGAACCGTATGATGTGAATGTGCTGTTGCGCGCCTTCGAGCCAGCCCTGCGCAAGCGTTTGATGGTGCTGGACGGCATCACCAAAAGCCTCGGCGGTTCCAACATCCGCAACTGCCATCTGCTGGCGGATGCGGAGGTCACCAAGACCATCGTGGCCCAGGCTTCCCATACGGTGATCCCGTCCTTCTTCAGCCTGGCGGTGGCCATGGCCGCCTACGAACAGGGCTTCCAGTCCGCTTCGGCGCCCATCGCCGAGCCCTGCCGCGCCAGCCGCGCCTGGCTACGTGGATTCCTCAAGGAGCAGGGCCTCACGCACATCATCGGGCAGGGCTACTACGCCTTCATCAATGTGGCCGAGTCCTTGAAGGCCAAGGGTTGGGCGGATTCCGAGCCCATGGGCCAGTACCTCGCGGAGAACAACGGCGTGGCGGTCGTGCCCGGTGCCTTCTTCAGCCCCTACGGCGCCGAGTGGATCCGCTTCTCCTACGCCACCCCCGTAGAACGCACCAAGGGCGCGGCAACGCGGCTGATCGAAGCGCTCAAATCGCTCCAGAATTAACAAGAAGAAGATTCATCTGGAGTACCCGTGTTCGATCTGAATGCCTTCGTCGAGAAGTTCCAGCTGGCGCGGCAGACGGCGCTGGAGACGCGGCCTGGCGGCGGGCTGTGCGGGCTCGAGCTCGAATGGAATCTGGTGGATCCCCAGTTCCGCCCGCTGCTCACCGTGGGCACGGGACCCGACCATATGTCCTTCGTCGATCACCTGCGGACCAAGGTGCTGTCCCCCTGGACGGAGGAGTACCATCAGCTCGAAGTCTTCCATTGGATGATCGAGTGGGTCACGCGGCCCTACCACACGCCCAAGGGCGCCGTGTACGAGGGACGGCTGCTGGAAGCGGCCCTCATCAACGCCCTGGCCAAGGTCGGCCGAAGCTTCGGCGAACCCCTCCACTACTGGCATGGCAACCTGCTCGTGCTGCCGAAGATCGGCCCCGATTGCGTGCCCGAATCCTGGCACCTGGCCAAGCGCCGCTACCTCCAGCGCTGCGTCGAGATGTACGGCACCGAGCTCGCCACGGCGGGCACCCACTCCAACCTCAGCCTGCCCGAGCCCATGCTGGCCTGGGATTTCATGCACCTGCCGGCCAGCGAGCGCGGCGACCGGCACCTGGACGACTACAAGAACCAGGTCTACATCACGGGCACGCGGCTCATGCGCGCCTTTGCCGCCCTCTTCATCGCCGCCAGCGCCAGCACACCCCTGCAGGCCTCCGAAGAAGACGGCAAGCCCGTCGTGCGGCTCACGCCCTTCGAATCCGTGCGCAACCTCACCTTCCCGAATCCCCCCGCCCTCGATGTACCGGATCTGAATCGCAGCCACCAGGACTACCTGCGCCTGTCCTACGACCTGGTGCGCAGCGGCGTGCGCTTCGGCAACAACAACTGGATCCCCGTGCGGGCCCGCTCCCAGGCCGAGCCCGTGGAGCGCCTGATCCAGGTCACCAGCGACCAGCTCCATGACATCTACGCCCGCGGCCTCTTCGCGGCGGGCGAGACGCGCAACGTGGAGGACATGGCCCTGCAGATCGAGCGCCAGAATCTCTTCGCCCGCATCGATCTGCCCATGGCCCGCGTGGAAGTGCGCACCGACGACCCCTGCCATGACCTGGCCCTGGATGTCGCCAACCTCACCCTGAAGCACCTGCTGCTGCTGCGCTTCTACGCCGATCCCGACTTCGCCCGGGGTTTCCGCTACGACGCCGAGGACATCAAGCGCGCCCGCCGCAACGAGGAACTGGCCGCCCGGGAAGGGTTGCACGCCGTCATCGAGGATCCACTCACCGCCAAGCCCATCGCCATGCGCACCTTCCTGGCGTGGACTCTCCAGCAGCTGCGCCCCCTGGCCGAGGCCCTCGGCCTGTGGGGCGACCTCCAGCCCCTGACCGAGCTGGCCGCGGGCGCCCCCAGCACCGCCGAGAAGATCCGCCAACGCCTGCAGGCGAAGCTGGGAACTTCGGACATCGTACCCCCCGCCCTGCTGGTGGAACTGGCCGAGGCCCGCAAGGCCCAGGTGCGCGACGATGTGGAGAGCATCACGGCCCACCTCGCGGACCTGGGCGAGGAGACCGGCAAGCTGCAGGACTTCATCGAGCATGCCCGGGATGAGGTCCATCTGGATCCCCAGGCGCCCATCCGCTTCCAGCCCAAGCCCGAAATGCTGGTGGATGCCGAGTACCCGGATAAGACCACCGAAATCGTGGCCCTGTCGCAGCGCCTGGTGCGCATCCCCAGCGTCACCGCCTGTCCCGAGGAACGCCTGCCTGAGGTCCACCGCGCCGCCACCTTCGTCTACGACTACCTGCGCAACCACGGGGTACCCGTGCGCAGCTTCGACCAGGGCCCCTTCCCGGCCGTGTTCGCCCACTTCCCCGGTGGCGAGCAGGCCCCCGCGATGCTGTGCGGCCACTTTGATGTGGTGGAGCCCGATCCGGACGACAGCCAGTTCGAACCCCGGATCCAGGGCGACTACCTCTATGGCCGGGGCGCCGCCGACATGAAGACCGTTGTCTCCACCTACCTGGTGTGGATGAAAGACACCCTCAAGAAAGGCGCGCCCTATCCCCCCGTGAACCTGCTGCTGCTGGGCAACGAGGAGAATGGCGAGCTCGACCCCATGGGCACGCCTCACGTGCTGAAGCTCCTGCGGGACGAAAGCGGCTACGAGCCCGCCTTCCTCATCGCTGGGGAGCGCACCGGCGAGAAGGGCACAGAGCTTTGGGGCGAGGTCTGCACCCAGAACCGGGGCGTGCTGCGCTTCGAACTGGTGGCGCATGGCACCCGCGGCCACAGCGGTCTGGCCGGCGGCACCGATCTCACCGAGCGCCTCCTCGCCGCCCGCGAAGCCCTGCGCGAGCTGTTCGCCAGGCACCTGACCTTGAAAGCCGCGGACGGCTGGCAGTCCCTGGCCCGCTTCGCCTACATCCAGGTGGGTACGCCCGGCATCTACAACATCACGCCCGACCGCGGCGCCCTGGGCGTGGAGATCCGCCCCATCCCGCAGGATGATGTTTCGAAGATGCGTGCTGAGATCGAGGCCCTGGTGGCCGAGCGGGAACTGGAATTCCTGCCCTCCGCCTGGGAACCCGGCGTGGCCTGCGATCCCGGCAACCCCTATCTCCAAGCGCTGCTGGCCGGCATCACGGCCGCGGGGGGCGACGTGCGCATCGGCCGCAAGGGGGCTGGCACCTCCGCCCGCTTCGCCCCTGGCGGCGCAGCCGTGGTCTGGGGCCAGACCGGCATCGGCCCCCACGCCGCCAACGAACGCCACTACATCCCCAGCATCGAGCCCTACTACCGGGCCCTGAACGCGTTCGCGGCAGAACTGCGAAAAGCGTAGACAGGATTAACAGGATTAGGGTAAGGGCTTGCTGCTGATCAGAATTCTGCCCTTGCACCCAAAGTTGGATGACAGGTTAGGAACTGGATGGCTATTGCTCATAGAGGTACAGGTAGCTACCGGCAGATGGCGTGGCATTGTAGACAAAGATCGAACCAACCATGGTGTAGCCACGATCTGGGATCATGCGAGCTGTCACCTGGAATGGCCTGGGGGTCGTGTCACCTTGAACCCTGGTGCCAATGAGCAGGAAACCATCTGTGCAGTTCCCACCTACAGCCGTCAGGATGTAGCCTTGCTGCGCCAGGTTTGTGGCCTCGGCGCTCACAGTGCTGACAGTGGCGGGGGAGATCTTGGCTTCATAGACGGTCGTAGTGTCGCCCTGCCAGCCATACGAGATGAAAGTCGCTTGGCCACCACTCAGGGAAACGGCCGTCATTAAGCGACTGGCCGCGCCTTGCCGGGTGGCCTCTGCCTGGAGATCCCCTGATGAAAGGGTCCCCGTACCGAAGGTATAGGCATCTGTCCCGGCTGTCTGGATGGCTTGGAGCGCGTAGGCATTCTGACCTACAAAAAGATCCAGGGAGGTGATCAGGGTGTTTGGAGTGGTGAGGCTGATGAGATCCAATGAGAAGTCACTGAGGATTCCCGTTTGGTAGATGGTCGTCCGACCCACGGCCCCCGTTGGCAACTGAAATAGTCCAAAGGACCAGGAGCAATTATTCGGACCACCTGCGACCCCAACAGGACCTGCACTGCCGATCAACAGCGGAGTACCCACCCGATTTGGGATGGTCATCTTCATCCCGCCGAGAATGCTGGTGTACTCGGTTCCAGTGAGCGAGAAGGGAAACGCGCCCACATCCTTGAAGCGCAGATCACCCGCCTGGGGGCGGCGCGGGCTGCCCGGAACGGAAAGCGTCGCCACCGTGCTCGAGATGGTTCCAGCTTGATTGGTCACCGTCACGACCAAGGTTGATTGGTGGTCTGACGGGACTGCTGGTGGCGTCGTAAAAAAAGCGCCATAGGCAGTCAGCGCCAGCCCATTCCAGAACCATTGATAGGTGAGCGGAGCCGTGCCGCTGGCGACCACAGTGAAGGTTGCCTGGTGACCCACGGCGACAGATTGATTGGCCGGTTGCGAAGCGATGTTCGGGAGTGTCGGGATCAGCGGTTGAGCCGTCTCCGAACCTTGACGACAGGCGAAAGTAAGGGACAGGAGCGTGCCCAGAAGGAAGGTGCCCAAAGCTCTGGCCAACGGCTACCCCAATACTTGCAAATATGGAATTTTAACAGTAATCAAGCTTGAATCCTGTTAATCCATCTTTCAATCCTGTTAATCCTGTCCCAGTTTCTTCTTCAGAAATCCAGGTTCTCGGTGATGCGGGTTCCGTCCTTCTTGAAGGCTGCGAGGTACCTCGCGATGCGCTGCTCGGCCTCTGCCAGGTCCTCCAGGCCGAGGTTGAGGTTCAGCAGGTCGACGTACCAGGGGGCCTTGATGTCGCTGGCGACGTAGGTCCGGACGATGGCCCTGGCGATGGGGAGGGTGGTGTCCTTGGAGTCGTCGTGGACGTCGCGGTTGCGGGCTTGGCGGAGTTTGGCGTATTCCTCCTCCAGCAGGCGCGCGAAGAGGGCGGGTGTGAAGGCGTCCCCGGCGGCGCAGCCGGTCCCGGCGTCGGCCTCGGTGAGGACCGCGCCCTTGTGGATCCACTCCCACAAGATGGACAGCCGGATCTCGCCGGTGGCCATGTCCTCCATGAGGTAGAGCACGTCGTCGTTGCCGAAGAAGTCCGCGGGCTTGAGGGCCGCGGCCTGGAAGCCCCGGAGGAAGGCGTTGCCGTACTGCAGTGCCACGGAGAGCAGGTCGCGGGCGCCGGCGATGGTGCGGAGCGCGGGTTCGAGCTGCATGAGGCCCGCGGCGTCGGCAGGCGTGTAGGTGAGGGCCGGAAAGGCGCGGCCTGCCTGGTTGGCCTGGCCCACCTGCTCCCAGACCGGCCGAACGATGTGGACCATTTTCCAGTGGGCCACCCACTTGCCGGAGGCACCTTCACGCTGCTCGCGCTCGGCGCCGGCGACGGCCCGCTGCATGCTCGCGGCCACGCCCGCTTCCGAGCCCACGGGAATGTTGGGTTCCATGCCGCCCTGCCACAATGCGCAACGGCCGTTGCGGTCCGGCGTATTCATGGCTCGGCGCACCCGATCCTCATAGGTGCGCATGTAGCCGTAGGTCATGGTGATGGATTGTATATTGGGGTTCACGAAGGCCGGATCCCAGGCCAGGGCGTCGGAGACGCTGTTGATGTAGTCCCAGCGGCCGGTGTTGAAACCGACGAAGTGCGGCGAGAGGGCGGCCCGGATCTCCATGAGCTGGAAGCACTGCTCGATCTGTTCCACCAGCACATAGACCTTGATGGTGCCCACGGGCAGGCCCAGGTGGGCTTCGAGGGCCAGGAGCAGGGCATTCCAGAGGGCGGCATCTTCGGCGGTCTGGGTCTTGGGCAGGTAGAGGACGAGGCTGCGGCCCGCGGCCCGCAATCTTGCGTGATTGTTCACCACGAAGAGCACCAGATCCGCGATGGAGGCGGAGAAGCCGGCACTCTGACGGCGGATGTGCCGATCGTCCAGGTGCAGGCCCCGGCAGCGGTAGATCACGGTGGTGAAGCCCAGCTGCTGCCGCCAATCGGCGATGATCGGGCGGCCGAAGAACCCTTCGGCCCAGTCGTTCATCTCGGTGGCGACCTCCTCGGCCACCTCCAGGAAGAGCGGATCCTTGGCGATGGCAAGCTTCAGGTTGCGGTGGTTGTCCAGGGACATGGTGTCCACCTGGCCCAGGGCGTCCTCGCCATCGAACATCCAGCCGTCCGCGCCTGACAGCAGCGCATAGGCCGCGTTGCGGATGCCAGACCGGACATCACAGCGTGGCTTGGTGGCAGGGCCCGTGCCCTGGATCCACTGGCGCTGGAGATCTGGCGGAATGACCGCGCCCTCAAAATTGCCGGCCCGGGCGTCGGCCACGCTGATGCTGGTACCAGGGATCAACGAAGCGGGATCCAGGAAACTGATCCGCTCATGCTGCTCGGCGCGCTGCTTCCGGCGGGCGGTGCGGGCGGCCATCCGATCCCGGCGCCGTGCGTCCAGGGGCGCCAGCGCCTCCAGGGCGCGCAGCACCTCCGGCGTGTATACATCGGCGTAATCCGCCAGAATTCCCGGTCGGAATTCGAGAGTGGTGGTCATGGCGGCCTCCAGTTACGGCACCAGTTGGGCGGGTGTCCATACTGTTCCACAGATTCGCTGTGAGCACAGGGCTGGATTCGCGCGCCACCGGTTCCCTCTGCCGCAGAGGCCGCCACAGTGGGCCGGGTGGGGTCAAGCACTCTGAAAGGAAACGCCCGGCAATGGCCGGGCGCTTCTCCATCCTGGCGTTTTTCGCTAGCGCGCCGGCACCGCCTCCAAAAGACCGACCTCGGTCAGTGCCGTGGCCAGGTGTGCCACGGTGCGGTCCACGTTGTGCAGTTTGTCCAGCCCGAACAGGCCGATGCGGAAGGTCATGAAATCCGCCGGTTCGTCGCACTGCAGCGGCACGCCGGCGGCCACCTGAAGGCCCGCGGCGAGGAACTTCTTGCCAGACTGGACCTCGGGGTCCGTGGTGTAGCTCACCACCACGCCCGGGGCCTTGAACCCTTCGGCCGCCACGCTGGGCAGACCGCAGCTCTCGAGCAGGATCCTGGCCTTGGTGCCCAGTTCCGCCTGCTCAGCCCGCAGCTTTTCGAAGCCATAGGCCTCCATCTCCTGCATGACAGCGCAGTCCTTGGCCAGGGCATCGGTCGGCATGGTGGCGTGGTAGGCATGACCGCCCTTCAGGTAGGCGTCCATGATCGCGGACCATTTCTTGAGATCGCAGGCGAAGCTGGTGCTGGTGGTGCCCTCCATGACCTTCAGGGCCGGCTCGGAGAGCATGACCATGGCGCAGCAGGGGGTGCCGCTCCAGCCCTTCTGGGGAGCGGTCACCAGGACATCGACGCCGATGGCCGCCATATCCACCCACATACAGCCTGAGGCGACGCAATCCAGCACGAACAGGCCACCGGCCGCGTGGGTCGCTGCCGCCACGGCGCGGAGGTAGTCATCGGGAAGGATCATGCCGGAGGCGGTTTCCACATGGGCGGCGATCACCAGGGCGGGTTGCTCTGCCGCGATGGCGGCCACCACCTCGGCGATGGGCGTGGGCACCCAGGGTGACTGCCGATCCGTGCCGGTGCGGCGGGCCTTGAGCACCGTATGCGTGGACGGAATCCCGCCCATGTCGAAAATCTGGGACCAACGGTAGCTGAAGAAGCCATCGCGAATCACCAGCGCCTTCTTGCCCATGGCGAACTGCCGGGCGATGGCCTCCATGCCGAAGGTGCCGCTGCCGGGCACCAGCACGGCGGCCTCGGCGTGGTAGACCAGCTTGAGGATGCGGTTCATCTCCCGCATCACCTGCTGGAAGCGCTTGGACATGTGGTTCAGGGCGCGGTCCGTGTAGACGACCGAGAATTCCAGCAGTCCGTCGGGGTCGATATTGGGAAGCAATGCGGTCATGGTAGGTCCTCCAGAGTGAATGACTATTTGAGCCAATTGATGTCGGTGCCGGCAGGCAGGTGCGGCGTGAAGATCGACAGGTACTGGAGATTCTCCTCCAGGGCCCGGGTGTCGTGGATGATGCCCCGGGGGCAGACATGCACATCCCCAACCTTCACGGGTGTCCATGTGCCGTTCACCATGATCTCGCCCTTGCCGCCCACCACGATCACGTACTCATCGCAGACCGTGTGGAAGTGGGTGCCGATGGTGGTGCCCTTGACGGCGGTGCGGATCATCATCTGCGAGCGCGGGCACTCATATTCCACAACGCTGTCCACGCCCTTCTCGGGCAGGGCCCGCTGGGCGTAGTAGTCGGCCAGGTTGAGCAGGACGGCCACATTCGGCGTGGAGTCGACGAGGCCCTTCAGGGTTTCCAGTTCACAGGTGGTCATGTGGGTTTCCCTCTTGCTTGGTGAGGTTGGAAGGAATGACTGCGCTCAGCTGACTACCGGGGCAGTCGGAAGGATCCAGGGGATGGCGTAGGCCTGCAGAAGCACCACGATCACCACGATTCCGAGCAGGATCATCGAGTATTTCAGCGTCTGCCTGAAGATGTCGGTTTCCCGGCCAACGAGGCCCACCGCGGCGCAGGCCACGGCGATGGACTGGGGGGAGATCAGCTTGCCCATCACGCCACCGAACAGGTTCGCTGAGGTGGTGAGCACGGGATTCAAGCCGAGGGAAATGGCCGTGACCTGCTGGAGCTTGCCGAACAGGGCCGCCGACGAGGTGACGGATCCGGTGAGGAAGACACCGATCAGCCCGATGACGGGAGAGAAGATGGGGAAAGCCATGCCCGTGAGGACGGCAAAGGCGAGACCCAAGGTGAAGGACATGCCCGAGTAATTGGCCAGGAAGCCCAGGCCGATGACCGAGGCCAGGGTGATGAGGGCGAACCGGAGCTGCTTGAAGGTCTTCAGGAACACCTTGGCGCCGGTGGCGGGGGCGATGCGCAGCACAACCATCGAGATGAGGGCCGACAGGAACATGGCAGTGCCGGGGGCCGTGAGCCACTGCCACTTGTAGCTGGCGGCATAGGCGACGGGCTTCGCCACGATGGGTGCAGCCTTGAAGACGACGCCGTCCAGCCCGGGCCACTTGGGAACTGCCAGGAACCAATGATGGGTCTTTTCTACGTAGGTCTTGAAGGCGGGCGTGCCCCAGATGGCCATGACCACCGTGAGGATGAGGAAGGGGGACCAGGCTTTGAAGATCTGGCCCGCGGAATAGACCGTCCCGGTGGCCGCTGGGGAAGCGGCCTCTTCGGGGAAGGTCCAGATGGTCTTGGGCTGCCAGAAGCGGATGAAGCCGACCAGGCACAGCAGGGAGAACACGGAGGCGGTGATGGCGGGCAGTTCGGGGCGGAAGTAGGTGGACACCACGAATCCCCGTCACGGTGGACATCATGATCGTGGGTACTCCGACCGGGCCGAAGGGCACGGGAGGCGTGTTGGCCACCAGGCAGATGACGGCCGCTGGGAGGGGCGGGAAGCCCAGGCCGATGAGCATGGCCGCGGCCACCGCCACGGGCGCGCCCTGGCCCGCCACGCCTTCCATGAAGGCGGAGAAGGAAAAGGCGATGAGCAGTGCCTGGATGCGGCGATCCGGGGACAGGGAGGAGATCGAACTCTTGATGACCTCAAACTGTCCCGATTCCACGGTGAGGTTGAAGAGGAAAACGGCGGTCAGAATGATCCAGCCGATGGGGAACAGGCCGGTGAGCATGCCCAGGCCGGCGGCCGAAAGCGCCGCGGTGACCGGCATCCGATAGACGAGCACGCTGATGATGATGGTGAGCAGCAGGGTGAAGATTCCTGCGATGTGGCCCTTCATGCGTTTCACGGCCAGGGCCCAAAACAGGAAGAAGATGGGGATGGCGACCACCAGGGCCGTCAGGAGCAGGCTGCCATTCAGGGCAGCGTAGTTCTGGTTCCAGGGCATGCGCTTTCTCTTTTTGGTTGAAGAGCATTACTGGTGGTAAGTGACTTCTCGGTGGTGCTGGATGAATTCTCAGGACTTTGAGGGTGCAGTCTTTTCAACGCCTCAGGGACCGACCAACCTTCAACAAAAGGCAAACCCTGGCAGTGGCGGTTTCCACCAGGGCGGCACCCTGGCCCATGCAGCCCTCCAGCGTCATGGGCTGGGGCACGGTGCTGGCAAGCGCGTCGATGCCATGGGCCAGCACATCGTCGGCCCCTTCACCCAGGCCGCCGGATAGACAGAGCACGGGCACCCCGTGCCGCTTGGCCACCGCAGCCACACCCACCGGCGCCTTGCCCATGGCGGTCTGGAAATCGGTGCGGCCTTCACCGGTGATCACCAGATCCGCACCCTGGACCAGAGCCTCGAAGCCCGTGGTCTCGAGCACGATGGCGACCCCGGGGCGCAGGCTCGCTGGCGTAAAGAAGAGCAACCCGGCGCCTAGGCCACCGGCGGCGCCAGCCCCAGGCAGCATGGCCACATCACGGCCAGTGGCCAAGGCCGCCACGCCGGCGAAGACGCCCAGGGCAAGGTCGAGTGCGGCCACCATCTCGGGCGTGGCCCCCTTCTGCGGGCCATAGACAGCCGAGGCACCGCGGGGCCCGCAGAGGGGATTGTCCACATCGCAGGCCACGAGGAGGCTCGCTTCGGTCAACCGCGGGTCGAGGGCTGACACATCGATTCGGGCGAGTTGGGCGAGGGCAGCCCCACCTTCCGGAAGCTCCCGCCCTTCGGCATCCAGGAACCGCACGCCGAGGGCCCGGGCCATGCCCGTGCCACCATCGTTGGTGGCGCTACCGCCGATGCCGATGACGAGCTTTCGCAGCCCCGCATCGAGGGCCGCTTTCATCAATTCGCCCGTGCCGAAGGTGCTGGTGCTGCATGGATTCCGGCGTTCCCTGGCAATCAGGGGCAGGCCCGAAGCCGCAGCCATCTCGAGGAAAGCCGTGGCGCCATCGCCCGAGATGCCCCAGTGGGCGCGCACGGGATCGCCCAGGGGGCCCCGGACTTCCGTGTGCAGCAGACGGCCGCCCGTGGCGGCCACCAGGGCCTCGACGGTGCCTTCGCCCCCATCGGCAATGGGCACCTTGAGGACTTCCGCATCCGGGAACACGGCATGGATGCCCCGTTCCATCGCCTCGGCCACGCCCAGGGCCGAGACACTGCCTTTGAAGGAATCCGGAGCCACGATGATTCTCATGCGGTTCTGCCCTCTCAGGGCACGAGTCCGGGGAAGAGGAGCGCGAAGCCCAGGGTCATGAGGGCCAGTTCCATTCCGTACGGCATCGTGTGCTTGTTCGTCCGCCGCATGATGAGGCCCTCCTTGCCAGCCAGGCCCACGGCGGCCGCGGCGATGACGATGCTCTGGGGCGAGATCATCTTGCCGAGAGCCGCCAGGGCGTGAAGGAACATTGGTTACCTCTGGATCTGATACGGAGACCTTACCGTCTGGTGGTCAGACCATCAAGCCAAATATATCAATAGACGATGGTTGTTGTCCCTTCGACAACAACCATCGTCCTATCAATATTTCAATTACGATTTTTCGACTTGCCTGCGCTGAATTATTTCGTTTTCACGGGGTCCGCGGGACGCTTCGGCAGGGCCATGGGCTTCTCGGCCATGCGCTTCAGCACCTCCTGGACGCCTCTCTCAAGCTGCCGGTCATGGCCCGCCAGCATCGAGATCGGATCGTTCTCCACTTCGATGTCGGGGGTCACGCCTTCGCCTTCGATGATCCATTCGCCCGTCGGTGCGTTGGTGCCGGACTGGGGCACGAAGACGCTGCCACCGTCGACCAGCGGCGAGTTGCCGCCGCCCACGACACCGCCCCAGGTGCGCTTGCCGATGAGGGGGCCAAGACCCGCAAAACGGAAGTGGTGGGGGAAGATATCGCCATCGCTGGCGCTGGTCTCGCTGGTCAGCGCCACCATGTGGCCATGGAACACGGAACTGGGATAGGTCGAGGGGATGTCACCGGCGAACCCGAAGCGGGTGCCCAGCAGCTTCTTGCCGAGACGGTCCAGAATCATCTGGCTGATGTTGCCGCCGCCGTTGGCGCGAACGTCGATGACCAGACCCTCTTTGCGGATCTGCGGGTAGTACCACTTGATGAATTCATACAGCCCGGGCGCGCCCATGTCGGGGATGTGGAGGTAGCCCACCTTGCCGCCGCTCAGCTTGTCCACGGTCTCCCGGGAGCGCAGCACGAAATCCAGGTAGCGCAGGCTGGCGTCGCTTTCGATGGGCCGGTAGGTCGCCTGCCGGGCGCCCTCGAGGCTCGGCTTGCTGTTCAGGGTGAGCACCACCGTGAAGGTCTTGTTCCGCAGCAGTTGGTAGGGGTTCTGATCGGCCTTCAGGTCCACGCCGTCGATGGCGAGGATGTAGTCCCCCTCGCGGGCGTCCACGCCGGGTTCGGTCAGGGGACTGCGGTACTTGGCTTCCTCGTTCTGCCCACGGAAGATGCGGGTGATGCGGTAGCGGCCGGCGGCGGCATCCAGCTCGATGCGGGCGCCGGGCAGGCCCACCTTGGCGCGCTCAGGCAGGATTAAGTCGCCGCCTTCGGTGTAGGTGTGGCCGATGTTCAGTTCGGAGATGAGCTCGGTGAGGACATAGGTCAGATCCGAGCGGTGGGTGACGTGCTGGAGCCAGGGACGGTACTGCTCCCGCAGGGCCTTCCAGTCGTAGCCGTGCATGTTCTTCACGTAGAAGTAGTCGCGGAACCGGCGCCAGGTTTCGTCGTAGACTTCACGCCACTCCTCGGCGGGGATGCGGTCCACATGGAGGTCCTTAGTGGAGACCGGCTTCTTCTCCGCGCCCTTGGGCTTCGTTTCGATGAGCTGGAAGGTGGCCGTCGGGCCCTGCCCGACCCGGGCCAGCACCTTGGTGCCGTCCTGGTTCAGGGCCCAGCCCTGCACATCGGTCAGGAGTTCGCTTTCCTGGCGCTTCTTCAAGTCGAACATCCAGATGGCGCCGCCGGGTCGGCGGCCGCCGGCATCCCCGTACACGAAAGGCGTGCCCTTGGTGTAGAGCAGGAAGCCCTTGATGACCTCGAGACCACCCAGGTTCTCGGCGGGCACGGGCACGCGAACGGCCCGCTGCTCAAAGCCGTCCCAGTCGATGCGGATGGCGGCGGGGCCCTTGGCTGCTTCGGGTTTCTTGTCGCCGTCCTCCTTCTTCTCGGCAGCTGCGCCCACTTCGTCGCTTTCCGGGGGGAAGGGATGGGCCACATCCTTCCGCAGCGGGTAGGCCAGCACCACCTCGTTCTTGTTGCCCGCGTAGTCGAACTCGAGATTGCTGATCTGCGGTGCGTATTCGCGGCGGCTGAGGGCGTAGAGGCACCTGCCCTCGGGATCCCAGGCGGGTTCCGAAACCGGGAAGAGATCGCCGGTCACGCGGTGTAGTTGCTGGTCCGCGAGGCTCCAGATATGGAGGCTGCGGGTGGGATTGAGGTTGGCCAGGGAGAAGGCCAGGTACTGCCCGTCGGGCGACCAGGCGAGGTCGCTCACCCGGGCGAAGGGATCCTTGGCCACCTTGGCGAGCTTGCGGTCGGCCACACCGAGGACGCAGACCACACCGTCCTTGTCGGTGAAGGCAATGTGCTTGCCCACGGGGGACCATAAGGGAGCGTTCAGTTGCACGGCCAGGCCGCTGGTCAGGGCCTCAGCCTTGCCCTTGCCGTCCTGATCCACGAGGTAGACCTGATCCTCACCGCTCAAATCAGAGATGAAGGCGATCTTCTTCCCATCGGGCGACCAGCGCGCGTGCCGGTCGTGGGCGCCGGAGCTGTTGGTGAGGTTGCGCACGGGACCTTTCTCGATGGGCACGGTGAACACGTCGCCGCGGGCCACGATGAGGGCCCGCTCGCCCTTGGGCGACAGGGCGAAGCCTTCGATATTCTTCTCCACGCTGATCCGGCCCGGCCGGGAGGCGCCCCCATCGGTCGGCACCGCGATGGCGAGGCCCTGGTCGCTGCCGTCCTTCACGTTCAGCACGCGCAGCTCGCCGTTCAGTTCGTAGACGATGCGGGACTGGTGGTCACTGGAGGGCCAGCGCACATCCCAGGACTTCTGGAAGGTGAGCTGCTTCACCGCGTCAGAGGCGGGCTCCACCGAATAGAGGTTCAGCGTTCCATCGCGGTCCGAGGCGAAGAAGACCTTGTCGCCGATCCACATGGGATCGCGTTCGGTGCGCTTGCTCGAGGCGATCTTCTTCTGCTGATGGGTCGCCAGGTCGAAGACGTAGAGCTCCTGCGCCCAGCCGCCCTCGTAGCGCTTCCAGTGGCGGAAGTCGCGGAACATGGGCGCGTAGGCGATGCGCTTGCCATCCGGCGAGAAAGAGCCGGGGCCGGCCGTCGGCATGGGCAGCTTCTTCGGCAGGCCGCCATTGAGAGCCACGGTATACAGGGCCGTGCGGCTGAGGACGCCATCGGCATCGCTGGCGGCCCGGAACAGCACGCTGGCGCCATCCGGCGTCCAGCCCACCACCTGATGGTCGTAGCCACCCCGTGGCGGCAGCGGGCCCACCGCCGGATCAAAGGTCAGCTGCCGCGGAATGCCGCCGGTACTGGGCATGACATAGACCTGCTCGTCGCCGTCGTACTGCCCCGTGAAGGCGAGCCACTTCCCATCAGGGCTGAATTTCGCGAACACCTCCAGGCCGGGATGCGCCGTAAGCCGCGTGGCCGAACCCCCGGTGGCCGGGGCCGTCCAGAGGTCGCCACCGTAAGTGAAGGCCACCTTGTCCCCATGGATATCCGGGAAGCGGAGCAGTTTGGTCTGCGCCTGCAAAGTCCCTGGCAGGGCCAGCGCAAGAGTCAGACAGCGAAAGAGAAGGGGTCGACCAGGCATCGGTTCACCTCGTGGGGGTTGGTTGCATTGTAAGACGAGGTAATAATCACCACTCATTACATTTCCGAAAGCAGGCCTTCGGACTGGGATTCTGCACCGGCCCCCATGGCTCGGGGTCGATGCCAGCGCAGGAGGCCGCGCTTTTCCTCCTCGGCGCATTCGCGGTTCAGGGTCACCAGGCATTCCAGGATTTCAGCCACGCTGGGCGCCACCGGAGGCAAAAGCTCTTTGTCCACCGATGAACCCCGACCTTCGGACCGGCCGCAGGCCGCGAGCTTTGCCGCATCCAGCTCATCGTGAGGCTGGCGGGGGATTTCGGTCTGGGCGAGCGCGCGCGGGGCCGATCGGTTCCCGCCAGAACCACACCAGGCCGTCAGGAAGGCCACGACCGCGGGGGACCTGGCCCGAACCTGAGCTGGATCCGGTGCCATGCGATCATGCAGTCCATGGATGCCCCTCTTACCGTCAAGCGCCTGCTGGAGCAGGTCAAGGCCCGACTGGAACCAGCCTTCGCCGCGATCTGCGTGGTGGGCGAGGTGTCGAATTTCCGGGGGTCCGGCAAGCACTGGTATTTCACCCTGAAAGACGAGGGGGCAGCCCTCTCCTGCGCCGTGTGGGCTGGCCAGCAACGCCTCCTCCAGCACCGCCCGGCTGACGGCCAGCGGGTGATCCTGAAGGGCAGCCTGAACATCTATGTCACCGGCGGCACGCTCACCCTGGCCGTGACCCACTGCGAACCAGCGGGCGCGGGGGATCTCCAGGCCAGGCTGCGGCTGCTGGAGGCGGATCTGCGCGCCCAGGGCCTGTTCGATCGCCCCAAACGCCCCCTGCCCCGCTTCCCCCGCAAACTGGGCGTGGTCGCGGCCCTTGGTGGCGCGGCGCTGCGCGATGTGCTGGAGGTGACCGCCCGCCGCGCTCCAGGCATCGATATCCTCGTGGCGCCCGCCGCGGCCCAGGGCGACCGCTGCGTGCCGGAGACGCTGCTCGCGATCCAGGAGCTCCAGGATCGGCATTGGGACTGTGAAGCCCTGCTGCTGGTGCGGGGCGGCGGCAGTCTGGAGGATCTGTGGGCCTTCCATGACCCGGAGCTCGTGCGGGCCGTGGCGAATTGCCGGATCCCCGTGATTACAGGGGTAGGCCACGAAATCGACACCACGCTGGTGGATCTGGCGGCGGATCGTCGCGCCGCCACGCCCAGTCAGGCCGCGGAATTGGCCACCCCTGACCGGGAGGCGCTGAGCGCCGACCTGCGCCGACGCACGGAGGCCCTCACGGCCAAGCTCCTCTGGCGGCTGCGGGGAGTCGAGACGACCCTCAACCTCCTGGTGGATCATGGTCTGCAGCGGGCCGAGCCCCTGTCGGCCACCGCGGCCAGAAGCGCAGCCCTGGCCCAGCGGCTGGCGCTGGCCCACCCCAGCCGGAATCTCGACGGCGCGGCGGCACGGATGGCCCTGCTCCAGCAGCGCCTGCTCCACGCCGGGATCATCGCGGCCCGGGAAGTGGATCTGCCCCGGGTCCGCGAGGCCCAACGCCGCCTGGCCCCCGCCGCCTTCCGGGCGGTCCAGCAGCGGGATCACCGCCTGGCGGTGCTGGCGGAGCGGCTCCAGGGCCTGGACCCCACCGGCCCCTTGCGCCGCGGCTTCGTCTTGGCCCTGGGGCCGGAGGGACGGCCCGTGACGAGCGCTGCCACGCTCGCCTCGGGCGCCGGTCTCCGCCTGCGGTGGAACGATGGGGAGCGGAAGGCCACCCTAGACTGACTAAACTAAGTCACAGAGCGCCCCCGGCCGATGAGCACCCTGGCGGGACCATGTCCAAAATCGGCAATTCCACATTCAGGCGCATGGCGATCATGGCGGTCGCCGCCTTGCTGGCGGCCGGCATCGCCACGCTGGAGGCCGCCCCGCGCCGCGTGGTGAAAGTGGCCGTCTTTCCCCACGCGCCCGCCATGTCCATGGGCGCGGATGGGAAGGCCCAGGGTTTCTACGTGGATATGTTGCAGGAGGTGGCGGCCCAGGAGAACTGGGAGCTGCAGTTCGTGCCAGGCACGTTCCAGGAAGGGCTCGACCGCGCCCGCGCCGGCCTGGTGGATCTGCACGCCAGTGTAGCCTTCACCCCGGGAAGGGCGGCCTTCCTGGACTATGGCGCCGAGTCCTCCTTCACCGTCTGGAGCATCCTCTACGCCCATCCGAAGGCCGGCATCCACACCGTGCTGGATGCCCAGCATCGACGCATCGGCTTGATGCGAGGGGATGTCAACGGCGAGCACTTCCGCGAGCTCTGCCTCCAGTTCAACCTGGAACCCACCTTCGTGGAACTGGGCAGTTTTGAGGATGTGCTGCGGGCCGTCGAAGCCGGCCAGGTGGATGCGGGCGTGGCCACCAATATTTTCGGCTATTCGCAGGAGTCGCGGTTCCAGGTGCAGCGCACGCCGGTGGTCTTCAGCCCCTTCGACACCTTCTTCACCACCACGAAGGGCCGCAACGACGCGGTTCTGGGGGCGCTGGACACCTATCTCCGGGACGGGAAACGGAAACCCGATTCGGGCTACCACCGGGCCATCAGCCGCTGGCTGGCGCCACAACCGAGATCCGCATCCTCAACTCGGAACTGGAGAAGGAACTCACCCAGCGGAAGGTCATAGAGGACCAGATCCTGACCGTGGCCGAGGGCCTGGGGGCTTCCACCGGGACTTCCTTCCTGAACGACCTGGTGCGCCACCTGGCCATGGCCTCGGAGGCAGACTTTGCGTTCGTAGGGGAAAAGGTCTGCCTCGCGGGGACCGACCACATCCGCACCCTGGCGGTGTTCCAGGAGGGGCGGTCCAGCGCCAACGAAGAGTGGCTCCTGGCCGGGAGTGTCAGCGAGCGGGTCCTGCGGGACGGACTCTGCGTGTTTCCGTCCGGCGTCCAGGAAGCCTTTCCCGGGGATCCTGGTCTGCGGAAAACGGGCCTCCAGAGCTATGTGGGCAACGCCCTGAAGGATTCCGGGGGTCGGTTGCTCGGGCTCATCGGGGTCACGAACCGCCATCCGCTGTCCAATCCAGGCCTGGTGGCCTCCCTGCTGCGGATCTTCTCGGCCCGCGCCTCGGCCGAACTGGAGCGGCAGAGCGGAGAGCTGGCGCGCATGGATTTGGAACGCCAGATGCAACATGCGCAGAAGCTGGAAAGCCTCGGGGTGCTGGCCGGCGGGATCGCCCACGACTTCAACAACCTGCTCACGGCCATGCTCGGCCACATGAATGTGGCGCAGATGAAGCTCGCGCCGGAGTCCCCGGCCATTCCCCACCTGGACAGCCTGGAACGCATCATCCACCGCGCCGCCGACCTCACCCGCCAGATGCTCGCCTACTCCGGCAAGGGGCGCTTCGTGGTGCGGGCCTACGACCTGAACCATGTGGTCGAGGAAGTCACCCACCTCCTCGAAGTCTCCATTCCGAAGAAAATCGTCCTGCGCTTCGACCTGGCCAGGACCCTCCCGATGGTGGAGGCCGATGCGGCGCAGATCCAGCAGGTGATCATGAACCTGGTGACCAACGCCGCCGACGCCATCGGCGACCGCGAGGGCACCATCCGGCTCAGCACCAGTTCACTCCAGCTCGACCGGTCCTACCTCGATCAGGTGTTCCAGGGGCAGAACCTCGCCACCGGCACCTATGTGGCCCTCGAAGTGGGCGACACCGGCTCCGGCATGAGCCCCGAGGTGCTGAACCGCATCTTCGAACCGTTCTTCACCACCAAGGTCGCCGGACGCGGCCTCGGCCTCTCGGCCACCATGGGGATCCTGAAGGGGCACCGCGCTGGCATGCGGATCTACAGCGAACCCGGGCGCGGCACCACCTTCAAGCTGCTCTTCCCCAGCAGCGAGGCGCAACGCGAAGAAGAGGCCATCGAAACCGCCACCCCCGCCTTGGCCCGCCGGGCCACCGTGCTGCTCGTGGACGATGAGGAGATGATCCGTGAGGCCGCCGCCGCCGTCCTCGAATCCCTGGGGCTCACGGTGGTCACGGCCGCCGACGGCTTGGAGGCCGTGGAGGCCGTGCAGCGGCCGGACCTGAAGGTGGATCTGGTGCTGATGGATCTGACCATGCCCCGGATGGACGGCCAGGAGGCTTTCCACGCCATCCGCCGCATCCATCCCCAGATGCCCGTGATCCTCAGCAGCGGCTACAGCGAGCAGGAGTCCGTCCAGGCCTTCATTGGCCGGGGCCTCGCCGCCTTCCTGCAGAAACCCTACACCCTGCGCGCCCTGGAACGGACCGTGCTGGAGGTGCTGGCGAAGGAGCCCGCCTGAACCCGCGGATAGAGAGACACACCAGGAACCGGCCGGGGAGGGCGTCAAGGTCAGCCCCTGTGCTAAGGTAAAAAAAAATCCTGGTGCGAAATGTCCAACGACTCCCAGCCCCCGTCGTCCCTCCCCCCGGGCAGGCGGATTTGGGAACCCGGCGCCCGGGTGGGGCGCTTCCAAGTGGAATCCCTGTTGGGCAGCGGCGGCATGGGCGAGGTCTACCAGGCCTGGGATGCCACCCTGGAGCGGAGCGTGGCGCTGAAGGCGCTGCGGGCCGGGGAGGAGCGCAAAACCAGCGCGCCTGAGCGGTTCCGGCGCGAGGCCTTGGCCCTGGCCCAACTGAACCACCCCAATGTCTGTCAGGTGCACGACTGGGTGGACGGCCCTGACGGCACCTTCATCGCCATGGAGTTGGTGGAAGGCCGGACCCTCGATCAGGCGGCGCCCGACCTCAAGCTCCGCGAGAAGCTACAGGTCATCCGCTCCGTGGCGCTCGCACTCGAAGCCGCCCACGCGAAGGGGCTCATCCACAGGGATCTCAAGCCCGGCAACATCATGGTCGCGCTGGAGCCCCGCGACCGCAGTCTGCGCGTGAAGGTGCTCGACTTCGGCCTGGCCCGGATCGTGGACCCCCAGGGCCCGGCTGAGCCCCAGATCACGCCCTCGGCCGTACCGAACCTTGCGCTCCTCCAGGCGCTGGAAGCGGCGGAACAGGCGCAGGCCGCCGGAACCGGGGAGACCGTCCCGCCGAAACGGGAAACCGTCTCCCGCGAGGGGTCCGGCGCCCACAGCTGGGACAAGCTCACCCAGGCCGGCCTATTCATGGGCAGCCCCAGCTACGCTTCGCCCGAGCAGATCCAGGGGCAGGCCGCCGGTTCCTCCAGCGATGTCTTCTCCCTGGGCATCGTGGCCTGGGAACTCCTGGCGGGCGAGCACCCCTTCCCGGGCGAGGGCCGCGCGAGGATGCGCGCCATCATCGAGGGCTCCCGGCGGGATCTGAAAGTCCGGGGCCTCCCCTCTGGCACCTCCGAACTGCTCTGGGCCATGCTGGAGGCGCATCCATTCAAGCGTCCCACCGCCGCCAAGGCAGCCGCCACCCTGGAGCAGCTGCTGCGCCCCCACAGCGTGCTGCGCTGGACCGCCATCGCCGCCCTGGGCGCTCTCCTCCTGGCCGGCGGGATGAACTGGTTCCTGGGCCGCGGCATCATCGCGGACTTGACCCGGAAGCGGCCCGCCCGCTTGGCCGTGCTGCCCTTCGTCAACGCGACCGGTGATCCGCGGATGGACGCCCTCATGCGGCTGGTCCTGCCCGAGATGCTGGAAATCGCCCTGCGGGAACATCCGAAACTGGCGCCCCTCGATCTGGACAGCGTGGCGAAGGCGCGGGCCGCGCTGCGACTGTCGGCCGGGGGACCCCTCAGCGCCGAGGACCAGTCGCGCTTGGCCCTGGCACTCGGCACCCAGCTCCTGTTGCGGGGAACCCTGACGAAGGGGCCTGGCGGCACGTTCATCCTCGCCTACGAACTGTGCGACGCCGGGGGCACTGTCCGCCAGTCGGGAGACGCCCGGGAATCCGGGGAACGCATGTCGGTCTCCCTCTCCCTCGCCAGAAAAGTGGCCGAGGGCCTGGTCAAGGCCGTGGATCCCTTCGCCTCCCGGACCACGCCCCTGCGCGACATTCCCGGCGGGGCCCTCGACGCCTATGCCAGGGGGGAGGAATTGAGGGACCGGGGTGAATTCAAGGCCGCCGCGCCCGCCTTTCTGGCCGCGGCCCAGGCCGCACCCGATTTCGCCCCTGCGGTATTGGGGTACGCCCACTGTCTCAGCCGCCTGGGTGAAGCGCCTCCGGAGCCGGTTTTCCAGTGGGCCCGATGGACTGCCCGCGCCCAGGGCAACCGCATCTACGAAATGAAGGCCCTCCATTACCTGGCCGTCCAGCACGGGGACCGGGGCCAGTGGGAGGCCTCCGACCAGGCCGGTCGGGAGGCTCTGGAATTGGCCAAGACCCTGGGCGACGCCTCCTTCGAGGCCGGCATCCACGCGACCTTCGGCGTAAACCTCCAGCGCCAGCACAAGACGCCGGAGGCCGAGGTCGAATACCAGAAGGCCCTGGCGATGTACCAGTCCGTGGGCGACAAGCTCAACGCCACCCGGGCGCTGAACAACCTGGCCGTGATCGAGCGGGGCCGGGGCAATCTGAAGGGCGCGGAGGCCCGCTACCTCGGGGCCCTCGAAACCGTGCAGGCCTATCACGACAAGTGGGTGGAAGCGATCATCACCAACAACCTCGGCGATCTCGCCCTGGCCCAGGAAGGTGGCCTGGACCGGGCCGAGGCGTTCTACCGGAAGGCCCAGGCCCTGCGGGAAGCCACCGGGGACCAGAACGGCCTCACCTATACGCTGATGGGTCTCGCCAGCGTTTCACAAGCCAGGGGTGAGCTGGACCGCGCGGAAGGCCTGATGCAGCAGTTCCTCGAGCAGGCGCGCCGCACCCACCTGCGCCCCATGGAAGCCCTCGCCCTCTACAACCTCGGCGAGCTGAACAGGACGGCCGTCAAGTTCGAGGCAGCCCGCAGTTTCTACCGGCAATCGCTCGCCCTCCACCAGGAGTTGAAGGATGCCGTCATGGAGGCCCACTGCCTGGCCGGAGAAGCCGAGTGCCTGGCCCGGGATGGGCGCCGGGGCATGGCCCGCGCCCTGCTGGACCGCTGCCGGACGCTCTCCACGGACGAGACCCCCTACATCCTCCGCGCCCAGGCCTGGCTGGCCCGGAGCGAGGGGCGCCAACCGGCTGCCCAGGTGCTCTTCGCCAAGGCCCTCGGCGAGGCACGCATCCAGGCGCCGGAGATCGTGCGGGAGTTGAAGGACTCGCTCCGCTGATCCCCGGCTTCAGCGGTTCAGGATCAGCAGGGTCAGGTCGTCCTCGAGCGGCCGCCCCTGCACGAAGGCCGCCACATCCGCGAGAATGCTGGCCTGCAGATCCTCGGCCGGACGGTTGAGCAGCGCTTCCAGGCGGTCCTCTCCATAAAAGGCATCGTCGGGCGACAGCGCCTCCGAAAGCCCATCCGTATAGAAGGTCAGGCTGTCGCCGGGCTCCAGGATCCCCTCGCAGAGTTCGAGCCACTCCCGGAACCGGCTTGCGCTGAGCCCCACGCCCAAGCCCCGGGGATGCAACCGGGCCACGGTGCCATCCGCCCGGCGGAGGAACGCGGAGGGGTGGCCCGCCCGCACGAAGGCGAAGGCTCCCGTGCGGGGATGGAAGGTGCCGTAGGCCAGCGTGAGGAACAGATTGCGGCCATGGCCTTCGCACCAGATGGCATTGAGCCGCGAGGCCACCTCGCGCGGGTCCAGCGCCTGCTTGTCCAGGGCCGACAGCACGCCCTTGGTCTCGGCCGCGTAGAAGGCGGCGCTGGTACCCTTGCCGCTCACATCCGCGATGAGGAACGCCAGGCTGCCATCCGCCAGGGGAAACAGATCGTAGTAGTCGCCGGCGACTTCCCGGGCCGGCAGGATCGTGGCCCGCACCGATGGCATATGGAGCGCCTCGAGGTCAGGCAGCAGGCGCATCTGCACCTCCCGCGCCACTCGCAGCTCCTCCTCCATGCGCAGGCGCTCTTCCCGCTCGGAGGCGGCCGTCTGCAGCCGGGCCGCCATGTCGTTGAAGGCTGCCGAAAGCTGGGCCACCTGATCCCGGCCGCGGGGCCGGATGCGGGCGGAGAAATCGCCGCGGGCGAGGTGCTGCACGCCCCGGTGGAGATCATTCACCGCCCGGCCCAGCGACCAGGCCAGGAGCAGCCCGAGGATCGTCGCCGCGGCCTGGGCCAGGAAGAGCCCCACCAACAGGAGGGTGACGACCACGATGGCCTTCACCGTGCCCAGGGACATCCCCTGCCGCTCACCCGAGCCGTAACCCGAGAACAGCGCGTAGAGGTTGGTTTCCGGCGTGGCGGTCAACACCATGGGCTGGCCCGTGGCCCAGTCTGTGATGGTGAAGGCCAGGGGCGGCAGGTTGAAGGGCGCGAAGAGTCCGCCACCCTTGAGCGGCTGGCCCTTGGTCCAGAGGGCGGTGGCCTCCTCCTGACCCTGAAGGATCGGCGCCTCCTTTTCACTGCCACCGGGGCCTGCCTTGAGCTTCAGGGTGCCTTCCCCAGCCTTTCCTGCCTTCCGCGGGGCCAGATGGAACACCACCTGGCCTCCAGCCAGGGCCTGGGCGCGGTCCCCCAGAACGCCGAGGTTGACGGAGAGGATCCGGAAGCCGGCCGGTTCCTCCCGCACCGCCCGCAAGTAGGTGTCTTTGCGGATCCCATTGCTGGAAGGATCCCGACTGTCGGCCCAGACCATGCCGACGAAAGCGGTGGAGATGCCCTCCGGCAGCTGGCGCTGGTGGTCCACCCAGGCCCCGCCATAGGTGCCCAGGGCCTGCAGCGCCGCGGCATCGGAAGCCTCGGCATTGGCCACCTTCAGGGCCTCCTCCCAGGCGGCGAGGGTCTGCTGGGTGGAGCGGCTGACCTGGGCGCCCAGGCCGAGCCAGCTCAGGGCCATGAGCATGAGGCCCAGTGCCACCACCGGCAGTACCGACATCAGGGCGAGAATCACCCAAAGCCGCCGGGACACCCGGAACAGGATCTTGTCCCAGATCCAGCGCAGCGCCCGGACGAGGAGGACCAGACCACCCGCCCAGGCCAGCGCGGTGGCGCAGCCGGAGCCCACGGGCGGCAAGGCCAGCAGCAGGCCCCCGGCCAGCAGGACCCAGGGCCAGTGGCGGCGGAACCGGAAGCCCGCCCACCCCTGGCGCAATAGTTCCTGCACGGACCGGCCCATGGCTGGCACTCAGACCATCAGCATCCCGCCGTTCACGCTGAGCACCTGACCGGTGATGTAGCTGGCTTCATCACTGGCGAGGAAGGCCACGGCGGCGGCGATGTCGGCGGGCGTGCCCATGCGGCCCAGGGGGATCTGCTTGGTGAACTCGGCCTTCACTTCCTCGGAGAGACCCGCGGTCATGGCGGTCTCGATGTAGCCCGGCGTCACGGCGTTGGCGGTGACATTGCGGCTGGCGAGTTCCCGCGCCACGGACTTGGTGAGCCCGATGAGCCCGGCCTTGGCGGCCACGTAGTTCGCCTGGCCCGGGTTGCCCATCTGGCCCACCACGGAGGCGATGTTGATGATGCGGCCCCAGCGCTGTTTCATCATGGGCTTGGTGGCCGCCTGGATGGCCGTCCAGGCGCCCTTGAGGTTGGTGTCGATCACCGCGTCCCAGTCCTCTTCCTTCATCTGGATGAGCAGCTTGTCACGGGTGATGCCGGCATTATTCACCAGGATGTGGATGGCACCGTGCCGTTCCACGGTGGCGGCGATGGCCGCCTTCACGGACGCGCCATCGCTCAGGTCGGCTTCCACCACGTCGGACTTGCCCCCCGCCTCGCGGATGGCATCGGCCACAATCTGCAGCTTGGTCAGCGTGCGGGCTGCGCACACCACCGTGGCGCCCTGGGCCGCCAGGTGCTTCGCGATGGCTTCGCCGATGCCCTGGCTGGCGCCGGTGACGAACGCGACCTTGCCGTCGAGGCGGAACATGGGACCTCCGAAAGAATGAAGGACCAGTCTAGCAAGTCGCCGGGCTTCGCCTCATTCCCCCGTCGCGCTCCAATAGAGCGCGTTGAACAGCAACTTGAAGCTGTCCTCCGTCTGCGCACGGTGCTGCACGCGGAAACCGAAGAGCACGACCTTCCCCTTGCCCAGTTCCAGGGCGACGGCCGCGGCCTTCCGCTCGAGCTTGTCAGCGCCCTTGATCCAGCCACTGGCCAGGATGTCCCGGGCATCGTCGGGGTAGGAGGCGATCACGGCCCGCCGGTTCTGGGGCGAGGCGGGTGAGGTCTGGAAGGCCAGCCGTCCATCCAGGAAGCCGAGCGATGCCGCCGCCATGCCGTACCCCACGGGATGGGTGGGATCAAGGTGCATATGGAGGATCGAACCGGGGCAGGCGAAGTCCTCCCCGCCCCGCCCACTGGCGAAGGCGTTGCGCACGGGTAAGTTCCATTCGTCCATGAGCAACTCGGAACTTGAGGCCAGGGCGATGAGGGTGCCCCCCTGCTCCACGAAATCCTTCAGGGCCTTCATGCCCTCCTTGCCCAGGCCGCCGCTGTATTCGGGCGGCAACTCCTCCGTGAAGCGGCGGGCGCCTTCGCCTTCAGCCCGGAAGCGTCCCTCCAGCAGCTGGGACTTGCTCACATCCGGCAGCACGATCGCATCGAAGGCATCCCTCAGCTTGCCGGCCTGCACGGCCTTGGGTTCGAGGCTCTTCGGGGCGAACCCGTACTGTTCGAGGAGCCAGCGGGTCCAGCCTTCGTCCATGGACACGGCCCAGGGCTTCAGCAGGCCCACGCGCGGCAGCTTCTGGGCGGCCACCTTCACGGGTGGCAGGCTGCTGAGTGTGCGCAGGATGAGGTGGTGCCGGGCGGCCAGGCGATCCAGGTCGCCCCCGGCCTTGAGCAGCACCGAACCGGCGTCGAAGCGCTTGCCCTCGGCCTCGAAGGCCTCCAGCGCGACCCGGGCGTTCCCGATTTTCAGCGCCTCGTTCAGCAGGCCTGCGGCGGCGGTGCTGCGCCGGTCCAGCACGGCCACGGCCCCGCTGCCAGCCACGCCGCCCTGCGGCCAATCCCCGGCCTTGAGCAGATGGGTGACGCCGCGCTCGGCCTCGGTCAGGTTCGCCTTGTCGACCTGCACGCCCATCATCATGGGCAGGGTCCAGGCGGCCACATCGTAGGGCGCCATGGGGGCGACGCCGGCGGCGGGGCGGGTCTCGGGATAGCGCTGGGGTTCGAGCATCTCCTTCACGAAGCGCCCCAGGGGCTGGGCCGTGGGCAGGAGATAGGCGCCGTCCTTCGCCACCCGTACTTCCGCTCCGTTCTCGGCCATCAGGTGGGCCAGACGGGCGGCAGCGACAGGGTCCCGCTGCGCCGTTGGCAAGCGGTAGAAGAGGGCGGGATCACCCGCCTGGATGCTGGTCTGGGCCATGCGCGCGCGGTTGCGCAGCAGGTCGGCCTTGAGGTTGGTGCAGGCTTCGAGCAGCGCATCGGAGGCGATGCGCTCGTAGTCCATGATGTCGCGCAGCCGCCAGGGACCGCCCTTCCAGGGGTTCGGGAAATTCACCTGGGGCTTGTATTCCACCAGGCCCTTGGCCCCGGCGGCCAGTTCCGTAGGGTCGATGTCGGCGGGGCTCGCCAGGCGCGCCGAGGCCACTTCGGTGAGCAGCCCGATCACGTTCTTCCACCAGCCCGTGTTCTTCGTGCCGCCAGGCCAGTAGGCGTCGAACATGGTGCCGTAGGCCACACCGGCCTTGCCGGCCTCTTCCAGGCGCAGGCTCATGGTGCTGCCCAGCAGATCCACCGTCCGCCAGACGAGTGGATGCACTTCCTTGGCCACCGGATTGGCGTAGGGCGGCACGAACATCCGCGGCCCCGTGGCGCCCATCTGATGCTCATCCAGCCACACCTGCGGGAACCACTGGTGGTAGGCCATGCGGTTCACGGCGAGGGTCTCCTTCTGCGTGAGCATGTACCAGTCGCGGTTGTTGTCATGGCCGACATAGGGGTGGTAGAGCCAGGGCAGGCGACCGCCTTCGTATCTCGTGCCCAATTGCTTCCGGTAGTACTCGGTCTCCATCATCTGGCCGTCGGGATTGAGGCTGGGCATCAGCAGCAGGATGACGTTGTCGAGCCGGCGCAGAGTCTCGGCATCCTTGGCGGTGGCCAGGCCGTGGGCCCATTCCATCGACATCTGGGTGGCCGCGATCTCCGAGGCGTGGATGGCGCAGGTCACCAGCACGATGGCCTTGCCCCCCTTGGCCAGGCTTTCGATTTGCGCGTCGCTGAGCCCGCGGGGATCCGCCAGCCGCTTCGCGATCTCCTGGTAGCGGGCCTTGTGTTTGAGATTCGCCTCGCTGCTGATCACCGCCATGATCAGCGGCTGGCCGTTCGTGGTCCGGCCCAGGTCCTCGATCTGCACCCGCGGACTCGCCGCCGCCAGGGCCCGGAAGTAGGCCGTGATCTGGCCGTAGTCCGCCAGCGTGCGGTCCGCGCCCACCGGCAGCTTCAGGAACTGGCTTGGGCTGGGCACCTCGGTCGCGCGGAGGCTGACGAACAGGCAGGCCGCGAGAGCGGCGGAGAGGACGCGACGCATGGAACCTCCAGGGGATGGATCCTCCATCATCGCAAGGTGAGGTATGTGGCGGGGGCCTTTTTCCGGCCTGGTCTATTTCAGGCCTTGCAGCCAAGCCGCCAGGGGCGACAGATCGGCCAGGGCGGTGGTGTCACCGTAGGTCGACATGGCTTCGGGCGCGGAGAGCCCGGCCTTGGCGCGAGTCTCACGCTTGAAGAGATGATTGGCGGCCTGGATCTCGATCACCGTGCCCTTGAAATCGGCCGGCATGACTTCGGGTTTCCAGGTCTGGATGTCGCGATCGCCCCACACCATGGCACAGGGCACGGGCAGCCGCTGGGCCGTGGCCCAGGGATCCAGATCGAGGAGGTCGCGCACGAAACCGCGGCTCTCCGGACGGGTGAGGACCCTGGCCAGATTCACGACGCCAGGCGCCACACCAGCCGCCGCCTGGGGTAGGTCCTGGTTCTTGCGGATGGCCTCCAGGGCCGATTCGAGATACGCCAGATTCAGCGCGGAGACTTCCGCCGGTGCCTTCGCCGCGTCCAGTTGACCCTTCACCTGGGCCAGGATCACCTTGCCCATGCTGCTGCCCGGCATGGCCAGCAGGAGGGCGGCATCGGCCTCGCCCCCTACCAGCAGCGAGAGCAGCGCGCCCTCGCTGTGGCCCACGAGGAGCAGTTTCTTGCCCTTCGCCTCCGGCAGCAGGCGGGCGGCCTTCATCGCGGCTCGGATATCACCCACCTGGGCGTCCAGGGAGATGTCGAGCTTCGGATCCTTCGACCCGATGAACCGTTTGTCGTACCGCAGGGAACCGATCCCCTGCGCCTGGAACCAGGCGGCGAGATCCCGCCCGCCATGGCTCGGCACGGGAATGAGGGGATTCGACCAGTCCCGGTCCGTGAGCCCCGATCCCGCGACCATCACCGCGAAGTAGGGGTGGGCACCGCCCGCCCGCACGCTGCCCTTCAGGGGGACTGCATTGAAGCCGGAAAACCCCAAGTCCCGATCCTTCGGATCCCGCTGCGGAGCGCCGGCCTCTATCTTGGCTGGCGCACTCCCGCGGGCGAGCGTGAATGGGAAGGCTTGGCCGCCCTGGCTGAACTGCCCCTCGATGCGACCATCCTTCCCCAGCACGCCCTTGAAACGGGGGTCACCGGGGATGCCCACCATGGCGAAGGACACCGACTCGCCGGTCACCTGGACCTCCCCCAGAGGCAGGTCCTTGGCGCCCTGCGCCGGAATGGAAATGCGCCCGCTCCAGGTGGAACCATCGCCTGCCAGGCTGACGGCGATTTTCAGCTCCGCGCTGGGGAGCTGGATCGCCCCCGCCCATTCGCCCGCGACCGAGCGCGCAGGCTGGGCCACGAGGGCCGGGACGGCAAGCAGCAGGGCGAGGATAGGACGATTCATAGAGGGCTCCAGGAAGATGCGCGAAAGGACACGAAGGGTTCATCCGATATTTACGGCGGCTCGAACCCGATAGGCGTAGATCACGGGGACGAGGATAAGCACCCCGGCAACGGACAGGAAGAGGACCACCGCCAGGGGTTCCGGCAACAGACAAAGCGGAAGCATGATCACGCCGTGGAGGGTGCCAGTGAGGAGCAGCACCCGCACCTGGCGGCGCGTGGCGGCCGTCATGCCCCGAGCCGCCTTGAAGTCGGGCCGCCCCCGATCCAGTGCCAGAATGAAGAGGTAGATTCCTGTGGCGAGGGCTGGGATGAGCAACGCGGCCTCCCAGGGACCACCCCAGCGGTCCACCTCCCCCCGAATGTTCCAGTGCATGGGCACCCGCGCCGGCAGGTGGGCACCCAGCCACAGGCTGCCGGCCCAGAGGGCGACCAGGATCAGCCAGGCTGGCCACTCGTGGAGGACTTCGCGCGGCCCTTCGCTGGGTTGGGGTTCTGGTCCTGGAACACGCTCATCAGCCATTGCATGGCCTCCCGGAAAACAGTGGTGTGCAGTGAATAGATCTGCTGCTGCCCCTGACGGCGGACCCGGACGAGGCCCGCCTGCTTCAGCAGGTTCAGGTGGTGGGAGATGCTGGCCTTGCCGATGGGAAATCCGGCGGCGATCTCGCCCGCGTTCAGATCCCCCTGCTGGAGCCGTTCCAGGATGTCGCGCCGGGTCGCATCACCCAGGGCCTTGAACACCAGTGATCGGGTTTCCATGCAAGCCACCTGCCTTCAGCATAGCTTATTTTGAAGTTTATCGAATTATCAAAATGACGACCCCCTCCGCGGCCAGATACCATGGCCCCATGCACCTGAAATCGCTGCCACCCGCTGAACGAGTCTTCTCCACGCTCGGGGTGCTCCTCCTGGCTCTGGCACTCGGCTTGGGGCTCAGCTCCGTCTACCGCCAGGAGCTTAGGCCAACGCCGCCAACCCAGGCGCCGCCGGCGCGATCTCAACTGCTGGCGGTATTGGAAGGGGTGATGGCCGGGAATGTCACGCAGGCCGAGACGGAACGCTTCCGCGGCTGGGTGGCCTCGGGCGCCACGGCAGCGGGATTCGCCCAGGTCGAGTCTGTGGTGGCGAACAACTGCGCGAGTTGCCACGGCCCGGACGGACAGTTCCCCCGCCTCGCCGGCTTCGAGGATCTCCGTCCCCTTGCCCTGGCGGAGGCGCCCAAGGGCCTGCTGGGGCTGGTGGATGCGCGCAGCCTGCATCTGGTCGTGATGCCGCTCCTCTTCCTGGTGGCGATCGGGGCTTTTCTCCGCCGCACCGCCTGGCCCGGGCGACGCTTCCTCGTGGGCGGCTGTGCCTTGGCTGTGCTCTTCGATGCTGGGCAATGGTGGCTGCGCCAGGGGCGCCCTGAGCTGCTCTGGGCCGCCTGGACGGCCGCTGCAGCCCTGGCCGCAGCCATGGCCGCCCTGGTCCTGGTGGTGCTGAAGGAACTGTGGGCACCAAGCGGTGCCTAACCCGCAAGCCTACTGGGCCGCCGGTTCATCCACGAAGTCCTCGTCCGACAAGCCGCTATCCGGGCCAAGCTTGGCCAGCTCGATCTGGACGAGTTCCTGGTGTTCAATCTCCTCGTTGCGGAGTTCTTCGAAGAGCGCCCGCACATCGGGGTCTTTCAGGGCGGGCAGCGCGGCCACGAAAAAGCCATGAGCCTTCACTTCCGAAGCCAGCGCGGCCTGCATGGCCTGCCGTGGGCTCATGAAGGCCCGGGCCGCATCATAGTCCGGGGCTTCGACATCGAAGATCATGGCCTGGGAGACATTCCGGGGTTCGGTGCCGAACCGCTCCGTACGCCGGACGGCGAGTTCCATGCCGTGCTTGGCCTCGTTCGCGGCCATGAAGTGGAAGAACCGCGCGGCCTCGGGGGTGCGGTGCTGCTCCATCTGCGCCGCGAATTCCTCGTAGCGCTCTTTGGCTTCGTCCTCGACCAGGATCGCCAGGTCGAGGGCATCCATCAGGGACAGGCTCGCGAAATCGATGCCTTGGATGGCCATGGGGACCTCCCTTACTTCTTGATGAAGAGATCCAGGATGCGCTCTTTGGGCAGCGCGTCCTTGGACAACAGGGCCTGCCGCTCGCGCACCAGGCCGTCATAGGTCGGCGCCGGTTCGGGATTGCGGTAGAAGACACCCAGATGCATCTTGCTGCCGTAGTGCTGGGCCAGGTTCATGGCGGCGAGCCGGTCGGCGGTATCGTGGCCGAGGCTGGCCAGCGATTCGCTGATGGCCTTGAGGCCCTTGATCTGCTGGGCTTCTTCGCCATAGGTGACGCAGGGCGACTGGATGTTCACGAAGGCGAAACCAGGGTAGCGGATGGCTTCCTCGATGATCGCGGCCATGCCGACCAGATCCGTGGGCGAGGCCTGGGCCACGAAGCCGGCGCCATAGGCGAGCACATAGAGCAGCGGATTGACCGGCTCTTCGAGGCTGCCGAATTTCGAGGTGCAGGTGACGCGGCCCTTCTGGGAAGTCGGTGACAGCTGGCCCTTGGTCAGGCCGTAGATCTGGTTGTCCATCACGATGTAGGTGATATCGATGTTGCGGCGGATCAGGTGCGCGATGTGGCCGCCCCCGATGGAGAAGCCGTCACCATCACCGCCCGCCGCCAGCACCAGCAGGTCGGGATTGGCCAGTTTGATGCCCTGGGCGATGGGCAGCGCCCGGCCGTGGACGCTGTTGAAGCCATAGGCCGTGGTGTAGCCGGGGATGCGGCTGGAGCAGCCGATGCCCGAGACGAAGGCGATCTCATGGGGCGGCCGGCCGATGGCGGCCAGGGCCCGGTAGACGCCTTGCACCACGGAAAAATCGCCGCAGCCGGGGCACCAGATGGGCTTGAGGTCGCTCTTGTAGTCCTTGGCCTGGAATTCGCAGGTGGCGCTCATATGGACCTCACTCCTGGGGCTGCAGGTTGCCCTCGTGGCTGCGCTGCAGCTCCGAGAGGAGATGGTTGAGAGCCACAACGATCTCGCTGGGCAGGAAGGGATTCGCGCCACTGCGGGCCAGGGATTTCATGCCCTTGGGCAGGTCGATGTGCATGCGGAGCAGCTTGAAGGTCTGCGCGAGGTGGGTCTGCTCGATGACCAGGCCCTTCTGCACCGATCTGAAGAAGTCGTTGTAGACGCCTTCCGCCACCGGATAGAGCAGGTAGGGCACCAGCAGCTTGACGTTGAGGCCCTGTTCCTTGGCCATCTCGAGGGCCTCGCGGCAGACGCCGGCCACACTCCCCCAGGCGATCATGGCGATGGGCGCGTTCGGATCGCCCAGCACTTCGAACAGGTCCTTGCGGTCCTTGAGTGGATCGAACTTCTTCGTGCGCTTGTCATTCATGCGCTGGTGGACCGAGCCGCTGTTGGTCGGCGCGCCGGATTCCACGTGCTCGATGCCCGAGGCCAGGTAGGTGCCACCGAGCATCCCCGGATGACTGATGGGGCTGATGTGGTTCTCGGTCTGCTTGAAGCGCTTGTAGTCCTGCAGGTCGCTACCGACGGGCTGCAGGCGGTTGATGATCTTGAACTGGCTGGTGTCGATGGGGTCCAGGGTCTCCTTGCGGGAGGCGATCTCCTGATCGGACAACACGATCACCGGCGTCTGGTAGAACTCGGCGATGTTGAAGGCTTCGACCGTAATGCGGAAGGTATCGGCCACGGAGGTCGGCGCGAGGACCGGGCGGATCACATCGCCATGGGCGGAGAAGGCCGCTGCGAAGAGATCGGACTGTTCGGTCTTGGTCGGCAGGCCCGTGGAGGGGCCGCCCCGTTGGACATCCACGATCACCAGGGGCAGTTCGGCGATGCTGGCGAGGCCCATCATCTCGGACTTCAGCGAGAGTCCGGGACCGCTGGTGGCGGTCATGGCTTTCTTGCCGGCGAAGGAGGCGCCCACGGCCGCGCCGATGCCCGCGATCTCGTCCTCGGCTTGCAGGACAGCGCCGCCGTACTTCCAGACATGCTCCGTGAAGAACTGCATGATTTCGGTGGAAGGCGTGATCGGATAGCCGCCGAAGAACTGGCAGCCCGCGAAGATCGCCGCCGCCGCGCACATGTCGTTGCCATCGGTGATGAGCTTCACCTGGCCCTTGGTCTCGGAGGCGACCACATTCATGCTCGTCTTGAGCGGATGCTCCATGGCGAAGGCCCGGCCCGCGTCGAAGGCGCGCTGATTGGCTTCGACGAGTTCCTCACCCTTCTTGGCCAGCTTCTTCCGGATGCCCTTCATCACGGCCACGGCGCCGATGCCGAACCAGCCGGCGATGAGGCCCAGCACCACGGTGTTCTTGGCGCGCTCGGTGCCGGCGGTTTCCTTGGCCATCGCGGCGATGGGCACGGCGATCACTTGCAGGGGGGTCACGCCCACCAGGGGGATCTGGTTCTCGGGAATGCCGGTGGCCGCCTCGTAGATCACCACCGTGTTGCCGCTGACGGGCAGCTCGGCGCCGAACTTGAGGAAGTCATCCCAATTCAGGGCCACGGCCACATCGAGGTTGCCCCCAGGGTTGAGGATGGGCGTAGTGCTGATGCGCACGCGGCAGGAGGATTCGCCCCCGCGGATCTGCGAACCGAAACTCTTGGTCATGACGCCGTGGTAGCCCTCGGCGGCAGCCGCCTGGAGGAGCGAGTCACCGGCGGAAACGATGCCGTCTCCTCCTGAACCAGCCATTCCGAAGACAAGATCCTTGCGCATGGGCACCTCCGGGTGGGAGTGGATGGGGATGGCCAGACGGCGGAACGCAGCCCAACATCCCGCACACGAAAATCACGGTCGTGGCGTTACCTCCACCGTAGCCGCTCCGGGGTTAGGCTTTCATCACAGTTTCCCCGCGGGAGGCCTGCCAGCGCCCTGTCAACCGAGTTGGGCGAGATCTTCAGGGGAGCCCAGGCTGATAGACGACACCTCGATCCCCCGCTCCTTGGCCTGGCGTTTCACCAGCCCTGCCAGTACTTTGCCGGGCCCGAGTTCCACGAAGGTGGTGACGCCCTCATCCAGCAGGAGATCGAGGGTGGCCTGCCAGCGCACGGCGCCCGGGATCTGGCGCACGAGGCCGTCGCGCAGCGCCTCGGGACCTGTAACGGCGGCGGCATCCACATTGTTGACCAGGGGACAGGTCGGCGCCTTGAAGGTGAGGCCGCGCAGGATGGGCTCCATGTGGGCCTTGGCGGGCTCCATCAGGGGCGAGTGGAAGGGCGCGCTCACGGGCAGTTTCATCATCTTGCGTCCGCCGCGGCCCTTGGCGGCCTCCAGGGCCGCATCCACGGCCTCGGCATGGCCGGCGATGACGATCTGACCGGGGCCGTTGAAATTCGCGGGGACCACGATCTTGCCGGTGGCGGCCGCCCCGTCAACGCAACTGGCTTCCACCTCCGCCAGACTCATCCCCAGAATGGCCGCCATGGCGCCCACTCCGACCGGCACGGCCACCTGCATGGCCCGGCCGCGCTCGCGCACCGTGCGAACCGCATCCTTGAAAGCCAGGGCGCCCAGGGCCACCAGGGCGCTGTACTCGCCCAGGGAGTGGCCTGCGGCGAAATCGGGCGGGGGCAGCCGGTGGCCCCAGGCCTGCACCACCATGAGGCTGTGGGTGAGAATGGCGGGCTGGGTGTGCTCGGTGAGCTTGAGGGTTTCCTCGGGCCCTTCCGCCATCAGCTTCGACAGGGGAAAGCCCAGGGCCGCATCGGCCTCCTGGAGCACGGCCTGGGCGGCTGGCTCAGCAGCGGCCAGCGCCACGCCCATGCCCACCGACTGGGAACCCTGCCCCGGGAACAACCACGCCACTTTGCTCATGGAAATACTCCTCTTCAGTCTTCAGGCCTCAGGCCTCAACCCACAGCCCACGACCTGGAGAGTCAGTCCTGGGGCAGCAGCAGGGCCACGCGCTCCTGGATGCGCTCGTGGAGGTGGTGCTCGGCGGCCCGCAGCGCGGCACGGATGGCGTTGCGCACGGCTTTCGCGTCGCTGCGCCCGTGCCCGATGATGCTCACGCCCTTCACGCCCAGCAGCGGCGCACCGCCGTATTCCGCGTAATCGAGCTTCTTCTTGAAGCGCTTCATGGCGGGCTTGGCCAGCAGTCCCGCGAACTTCGTGATGGCGCCTTCCATGAAGCTGTCCCTGAGGCCGCGGAAGATGCCCTCGGCCAGGGCCTCGCTGGATTTCAGCACCACGTTGCCCACGAAGCCATCGCAGGCGATGACGTCGAAATTCCCGTTCCAGATGTCGCGCCCCTCGGCGTTGCCTTCGAACCGGATCTCCATCTGCCGGAGCATGGCGGACGCGTCCTTGGTCACATCCGTGCCCTTGCCGTCCTCTTCACCCACGCTGAGGATGCCCACCCGGGGGCGCTCGAGGCCCAGCACTTCCTCGGCGTACACCGAGCCCATCACCGCGAACTGGGCGATGTGTTCGGCCCGGCAGTCCACGTTGGCGCCCACATCCAGCAGCACCGTAGGTCCGCCCTTCATGTTGGGCAGGACGCTGGCCAAGGCGGGACGGTCCACGCCCTCCAGCTTGCCGATGATCAGACTGGACGCCACCATGGCGGCGCCGGTGTGACCCATGGAGACCACGCCCTGGGCCCGGCCTTCGCGCACGAGCTGGGCGGCCACGCGGATGGAACTGTCCTTCTTTTCCTTGAGGATGCAGGTGGCCTTGTCTTCCATGACCACGGTCTGGAGGGCATGCACCAGCTCGGCCCGGGCCAGCAGTTCGGGCGTGAAACCATGCCGGGCCAGCTCGGGGCGGATCACGCCTTCGTTGCCCACCAGGAACAGACGCAGCCCAGGCCAGGCCTCCAGGGCCTCCCGGGCGCCTTGCAATGTGGCATGGGGGGCGAAATCGCCCCCCATGACGTCCAGTGCGATGCGGTGACTGTCCACCGGCGAGCTGTTAAGCGGTTTCAGCGACGCGGACGGCCAGCTTGCCGCGATAGAAGCCGCAGCTGGGGCACACGCGGTGCGGCAGCTTGGGGGTCTGGCAGTTCGGGCAGGTGCTGGCGCTCATGACCTCGAGCGAGTCGTGGGTGCGCCGGCGGTCGCGGCGGGCCTTGGAATGGCGGCGCTTGGGATTCGGCATGGCTTGCTCCTAGCAAACAGAACGCAATGTTCCAGGTTAAGGGTTTCAGGATTCCGGGTCCAGCTTGATTCCCGCCAGGGCCTTGGCAAGGGCCTGGTTCAGGGCGGAGGGGGCCTGCACGGATTCAGGCCGGCACTGGCAGGGGCCCTTGTTCCAGTTCTTACCGCAGGTGGGACAGAGTCCCTTGCAGGCCTCGACGCAGAGGGGGTGCATGGGGGCCTGCAGCTCGAACTGCTCGCGCACCAGTTCCGCCTCGTCCAGGGTGTCTTCGGGGAGGAAGACCACATCGAGATCCTGGGTGCCCAGGGTGTGGTTGCCCCGGCCCACCAGATCGGCATCCTTGCTGCCCAGGAACTGACTTTCGACCATCAGGGGCCGGTCCAGGGGTGCCAGACAGCGGCTGCAGGCGCCCTGCCACACGGCCTGGCCCTTCACTTCGAGGAACACATCCCCATTCGAGGCCAGGGCGAAGACGGACCAGACCAGGTCGCGCAGGGACACATCCCCGTCCATCGCCACGAGCTCGGTGGTGCCGTTCAGGCGGAGGCCCTCCGGGGGCAGTTTGTGGAGGTCGATCACTTCTTGGCTCCGCCATCCGCGGGGGCATCCGCCTTGGGGGCGGCGCCAGTGGCGGGACCACTCACCGGGGAGGAAACTGTGACCTGGCCTGGGGAGCGGAGAATGGGACCCGCATCCTCCTGGTTGTTCGGATCCCCGGCACACTTCAATTCGTAGGTGGCGCGGGTGGACTTGCCCTCGTAGGGCTGGCTGAAGGGATCCTGGGCCGACATCCCGACCTTGATGAGGCTTTCCTTCACCAGGGAGGAGTTGCCGTCGACCATGGCGTCGAAGCTACCGAAATCAGGGAAGTGGCCGTGCTTGAGGTAGTACTGGTCGAGGCCCTCGGACACGATCTTGAGGTCGTCCTGGGCCTTGAGGTAGCGGGCCTGGGCCGAATGCTTCCGGAACTGGGAGAACCCCAGGGTGCCCAGCACGGCGATGATCATCATCGCCACCAGCAGTTCCAGCAGCGAGAAGCCCCGACTCTTGGAGCGGCTCGGACGGCGGGCGGGGGTCGGGGTCATGGGAGGGGTCCGGAGAGAGGGCTCGTCTGCGCTGCATACGAGCGTTCCAGTGTGCCAGGAATGGCTGGAAAGACAAGCATTCATGGGCATCATGCCTCCTTGGGAGGTTCGGTTCCCCCACCTTCATCCACCAGCGGCGGAGGGAACTCTGCGGGCCAGGGGAAGTCCCTGGGGAGCGCTTCCAGTCCGCCGAGTTCGGCCAGCCAGTAACGATAGGCCCGGAAGCTCATGCCGAGGCGCTTGCCAGCCTTGGTCTTGACGCCACCCACCTCGTCCAGGGCCTTCCGCAGGAAGTGGCCCTTTAGAGCCTGGATCCAGGCCTCCAGATCGAAACCATCGGCTGGGATGACCAGGGGCGCCGGTCGGTGCCCGGCTTCGTGCAGGGCGGGCTGGCCCAAACCTTCCGGCAGCAGATCCCGGGTGATGGGCCCACCTGGATTCAGGGCCACACAGCGTTCCATGAGGTTTTCCAGTTCGCGGACATTGCCCGGGAACCGGTAGCCCAGCAGTTGCGCCATGGTTTCGGGGTGGAGCTGCATGGGCGGCTTGCCCAGCTTCTGGCAGGACCGGCGGAGGAAGTGTTCGGCCAGAACAGGCATATCTTCCGGCCGGTCCCGCAGCGGGGGCAGCTCGATCTGGAGGATGTTCACGCGGTAGTAGAGATCCTCGCGGAAGGCGCCGGATTCGGCCCGAGCCCGCAGATCCCGGTTGGTGGCGGCGATGACGCGGACGTCCACCGGCCGTTCCTCGGTGGCGCCGAGGCGCCGGAACCGCCGCTCCTGGAGCACGCGGAGCAGCTTCACCTGCAGGGCCAGGGGCATCTCGCCGATCTCGTCGAGGAACAGGATGCCGCCGCCGGCCTCCTCGAATAGGCCCCGCTTCATCGCGCTGGCGCCGGTGAAGGCACCTTTTTCAAAACCGAAGAGTTCGCTTTCCAGCAACGCCTCGGGCAGGGCCCCGCAGTTGATGGCCACGAAGGGCCCCAGCCCCCGGGCCGAGTGCCGGTGGATGAGGCGGGCCACCACCTCCTTGCCGGTGCCGCTTTCGCCACTGAGCAGCACGGTGGTGTCGGCCCGGGAGACCTTCCCGATCAGGGCGTTGATCTTCCGCATCATGGGCCCGACGCCGACCAGCTCGCCCAGATCCTGGGGCGGCGGCGCCTCGGGCTCGGCGGCGGCCAGCAGGCCCTTCAGGGTGGCGATGAGGTCCTCGTGCCGGAACGGCTTGGTGATGAAGTCCACGGCCCCCTGGTTCAGGGCCTGCACCGTGGTTTCCGTGGTGGCATAGGCCGTCATGATCACCACCGGCGTCTCCAGACCCTGCTCCTTCATCCAGGTGAGCAGCTCGATACCGGAACCATCTTTGAGCTTCAGATCCGAGAGCACGCCATCGAAGGGGGCCTCCCGCAGGGCCCGCTGCCCCTCTTCGATGCCCGAGGTGGCTTCACACTTGAACCCGGCCCCCTCCAGGGCCAGGGTGAGCACCTCCCGAAGGCCGGGTTCGTCCTCCACCAGCAGGATCCGTTGGGTCGAGGCAATGGACATGGCAACCTGTGAGTGTGACGCGTTAGGTCAGTCATTCTATCCTGAACCCTTCTCTGGAGTCCCGTGAAGCATGTTGTGTTCGCCCACCGCAAGCTGTCCTTCGGGGGCGGCGAGCGGGTGCTGCTCGAACAGGTGGCGGCCCTGGCGGATCTGCCCGTGAAAGTCTCGGTCCTCTTCCGCAAGGAACCGGGTAAACGCGACATCGAGCCGGAGTTGCGCCAACGGAATCCGAATGTGGTGGAGGTGCTCCACCTGCCCGGCCTTCTGGGTGCATTCCGCTGGTTGTGGCGAACCCGTCCCGATCTGCTGGTGCTCTGCAACCACAAAGGGGTGCAACGCGCCCTGCCCTGGTTGGCCCGCCTCGGCCTGCGCATGCCCACCGTCCTCACCCTCCACGAGCACTACGAGCGTCATCTGCGCAAGTACCGGGGCGTCCGGAATCTCGTGGACCGCTGGCTCTGCACCTACGATTTCACCGCTGCCGTGCGGGAGCATCTGAGCGCCGCGCCGTGCAGCATCATCCATCCGCTCTACCCCCGGCCCGAGGCCACGGCCGCTACAACGGAAGAACGCCGCGCGGCACGCAGGCAGCTGGGCCTCCCCGAGGAGGCAACCGTCATCGGCTATGCCGGGGCGATGGATGCCCGGAAGGCCACCAGCGACGTCATCCAGTTCGCGAAACGGCTTGGTGATCGCCTAGGCCGACCGCTCCACCTGCTCCTGGCGGGCCGCGTGGATCCGGGCTACGCCCAGGAGATCCAAGCTGCGCTGGAAGACGACTCCATGGTCGGCCGCTGCACGCGCACGGGAGCGCTGAAGGACCTTTCCCCCGCCTTCACCGCCCTCGACCTCTACGTCATGACCAGCCGGAACGAGGGCTTCTTCCCCATCGCCCTCATCGAGGCCCTGGAGCGCGGTGTGCCAGTGCTGGCGCCCACGGTGGGCGGCATCGGGTCCGTGCTGAAGGACGGCGAAGGCGGCTTTCTCATGCAGAAACCCGATGACCGAAGCTCGGTGCCGGGGGCCCTGCTGGAGGCTGCAGCCGCGCGTCTGGCTCCCCTGCTGGTCGACACCGGTGCCTGGGCGGTCCAGCGGGCGCAGGCCCACGCCTTCGGCGCATCGCTCACCCGGGACTACGATGCCGCGGCAAAGTTCCGCGAGGCGGTGGCTGAATGGCTATAGGCTCTGGGTTGTGGGCTGTGGGTGAGCCGCTCCCGCACTGGGGGGCACGATGACGGCCGTGATCCCCAACCACGCCACCTGGGTACGCTTCCCGCGGTTCGTGGGCGACGCCGCCATGCAACTGCCCGTGCTGCGCCTGCTGCGGGAGATCGACGCGGGGCCGCTCGTGGTGTGGGGGCCAAAAACCACTGTCGGCCTGGTGGCGGGCACCTGGTTCTGCGACGCGACCCTGCCGGATGAGGGCAAGCCCGGACCCTTTGCGATGGCCGGCATCCTGAGGAGGCACCAGGCTGCCCGCAGCATCCACTTTCCGAAATCCCTGCGCCCGGCCCTGGCGGCCTGGCTGGCGGGGGTGCCTGAGCGGATCGGCGTGGATGAAAGCCTGGCGGGGTTCTTCAACACGCACAGCGGCCCCTTCTGGGAAGCGGAAGGCCCCTTCCTCCAGCGCTACCACGCGGTGCTCCAGCGGCGCTGGCCGGACCTGCCGCCCATGCCCTACGCCGACTTCGATCCCTGCGTGGCCATCGCCACTCCCCCCGAGCGCTACCTGTGCCTCATGCCGGGTTCCACCTGGCCTTCCAAGGCCTGGCCCGTGAAGCACTTCCGGGCCCTGCTGCTGCGGGCCCGGGGCGAAGGCTTTGCCGTGGCCGTGCTGGGCTCACCAGATGAAGCGGCGACTTGCGCGGCGGTGGCGGGAGCCGAGGGCCTCAACCTGTGCGGCCAGACGACCCTCAAGGAGGCCGCCGCCTGGCTGCGCGGTGCGGCAGCGGTATTGGGCAACGATTCCGGCCTCAGCCACCTCGCGGCGGCTTGCGGGGCCCCGGTGCTGGCCCTCTACGGCGCCACGGACCCCGGCGGCTCCACGCCCTGGGGCCCCAGCAGCCGGGGCCTGCGCAAGGAGGGCATTCCGTGCGCCCCCTGCTTCAAGCCGGTCTGCTTCACGCCTGGGCACCCCTGCCTGGAGGACATCGGGCCTGAGCAGGTCTGGGCTGAACTGGGCAGCTTGATCTCCGTATAGAATCACAGGTCACCCTCGAGGTTCCGTATGTTCCGTCGTCTTCTCCTTGCCTGCGCCGCCGCCAGCCTGTTGGCGCAGGCCCCCGTCATCAACTTTGACAAAACCCACCACGACTTCGGGCGGATCACGCCGGACCGCAAGGTGGCGGCCAAATACCGCGTGACGAACACCGGCAACGCCTACCTCAACATCACCCAGGTGCGGCCCAGTTGCGGCTGCACCTACACCATGCTGGGCAAGTGGTCCCTCGCTCCCGGCGAAGGCACCGAGATCGAGGCCATGTTCGATCCCAAGGGCATGAAGGGCGGGGTGCGAAAATCCATCGAAGTGGTCTGCAACGACCCCAAAAATCCGACCGTGAACCTCACCCTGGAGGCCGAGGTCGTCCAGGAGATCATGCCCTCGGTGGAATCGGTCTACTTCCATCAGGCGCTGAAGTCCGCCTCCACCCGCAGCTCGGTCCGGTACGCCAGCGGCAATGGTGAGCCCGTCCAGATCGTGGATGTGAAGGCCCCTGGTGCGCCGTTCCTCACCTTCGCCTACCGGCAGGAGGGCAAGGATCTCGTGCTCGAGGTCGCCTTCGATGGACGCAAGGTGCCTGGGGGCCAGTTCCGGGGCGTCGAACAGGCCACGGTGCGCTTCACCAATCCGCGCATGAGCCAGCTGGCCTTGAATATCCAGTGGGACCTCAAGCCATCGATCACGGCTGCCCCGGTGGAATTGGTCTTCCAGGATGCCCCCGGCCGGGAACTCCGCCAGAAACTCATCCTCAAGCAGGCTGACGGGAAGATCTTCCGCATCACGGCCAGCCGCCCCTCGCTTCAAGGGATGAAGGTGGAAGGGCTCAACCAGAAGGGCAGCAGCCTCGAACTGACCGTGGTGCTGCCCTCCAACCTGAAGGCGGGGCGCTACAACGAACTCCTCGCCCTCAGCACCGATGATCCAGATCAGCCGGAGTTGACGGTTCGAGTGGTGGCCCTGCTGAAATAGCCCAGAACCACCTTCGGCCGCAGGTTCCCCTGGGGACCACCCGTTCCCGGCGATAGCCTGGAAGGATGCCGGAATCGCGCGCCTCCCATCTGTTCTCCGTCTTCGCCCTCGCCGCCATCGCAGTCGTCTGGGCCGGCGGCTTCCCGGCCACCAAGTACTGCCTCCAGGCCGGGCTATCCGTGGGGGCCATCCTGAGCCTCCGCTTCGCCATCGGCACAGCCGGTCTCGGGCTGATGCTGGCGCTGCTGCGCGTGCCGCTCCGGCGGCGGGACGTGCTGGACGGACTCTACCTGGGCCTGGTCCTCACTGCGCTCTTCTGGCTGCAGACCGACGGCCTGCGCTTCACCACCACCTCGAAATCCGCCTTCATCACGGGGCTCTACGTGATCTTCACGCCCGCCGTGGCCCTGCTCGTCGGCGATCGCATGCGGCTCTCCCACGGCCTGGGGGCCCTGGTGGCGCTGACGGGCCTGGCCCTGCTGGTCCGGGATCCCGGTGCGGCCTGGGGCGGCTGGAACCGGGGCGATTCCGAGACGCTGCTGGCCGCGGTTCTCTGTGGCTTCCACATCGTGATGACCGCGCACTACTCCCGCCGATCCTCGGGCTGGGTGCTGGCCTTCGTGCAGGTGGCCGTGACTGGCGCCATCTCCCTGGCCATCACCCTCGCGCTGCCAGCCCCCTACGGCTTCCAGGGCGCCGGAGTGGCCTTGGCCAAGGGCGGCACCTGGGTCTCCCTGGCCTTCATGGGCCTGTTGGCCACCACCCTGGCCTTCTATGTGCAGAGCACCTTCCAGGCCCGGCTCGGCGCCACTGAATGCGCCGTCATCTTCTCCTCCGAACCCGTGTGGACGGCAGCCCTGGCCGTCAGTGGCTGGATTCCCGGGATCCGCGAGCACCTCAGTCCGATCCAGTTTCTGGGCGGCGGCCTCATCCTGACCGCCACCTTCATCGCCGAACTTGGCCCGAAGCTGATGCGCCGGGCCCAGGCAGTCGAACCTAAGGATGCCATCGGCTAGGGATCTTTGGGCCGGCGGCAGAGCCTGTATTCTGGTGGTCACGGTAGGAGTCGGGCATGTTCATCGTCACGGGTGGCGCGGGGTTCGTGGGCAGCAACCTGGTGCGGGAGCTGAACCGGCGCGGGCACAGCGACATCCTCGTGGTGGACAACCTGACCCGGGGTGAGAAGGCTTCGAATCTCTCGGACCTCACCCTAGCCGACTACATGGACAAGCGGGAGTTCCGGGCCCGGCTCGATGCCGGGACGCTGGATCTGCGCCCCGAGGCCGTCTTTCACAACGGGGCCTGCTCCGACACCATGGAAGCCGATGGCCGCTACCTGATGGAGAACAACTACGGTGACTCGCGCGCCCTCCTCCACTGGTGCCTGGCCCGGAAGGCGCCTCTGGTCTACGCCAGCAGCGCGGCCACCTACGGCGCGAGCCCGGTGTTCGAACCGGTACCCGGCAACGAGCGGCCACTGAATGGCTACGGCTATTCCAAGCTGGCTTTCGACCAGCACCTGCGCAGCCTCCTGCCCGCCATCCAGAGCCCCGTCGTGGGCCTTCGCTACTTCAATGTCTTCGGCCCGCGGGAGCAGCACAAGGGCCACATGATGTCCGTACTGCACCAGCTGCTGCGGCAGCTGAAAGAAGCGGGTGCCTGCCGCCTCTTCAGCGGCTCGGACGGCTTCGGGGATGGAGAACAGAAACGGGATTTCATCTTTGTGGGCGACATCGTCGCCATGAACCTCCACTTCGGCGGATCCGCCATGATGAAAGGCATCGTGAATGCCGGCACGGGGCAAGCCCGCAGCTTCAATGACATTGCAAACACCCTCATCGCCCACCTCGGCCAGGGCCGCATCGAATACATCCCGTTCCCCGAGAAGCTACGCGGCAAATACCAGAGCTTCACCCAAGCCGATATCCGCGGCCTGCGCGAGGCCGGCTACTCAGCCCCCTTCACCGAGCTGGAAGCGGGCATCGCCGCGACCTTGGCTGAAATCTAGGACTCAGAACAGCTGGTCGCGGAAGACTCGGAAATCCACGGAAACCACGGAAACCGCGGAAAACAGAAAGAGATTTCCGACAAACCGACACTTCGTGGTGGGAGTTCTTCTTCTGCATTTCCTTCCGCGTCTTCCGCGCATCTTCAGCGATTTCCGCGACCAGCATCAGGCTTTGCGGTCGAGGATCACCAGGGTCACATCGTCGACGAAGGGGGCGGGCTGATTGAAGGCCTGGGCCTGGGTGATGACGGCATCGGCCGCCTCCTCTGCCCCGGCCGGCAGTTCCGCGCAGATGCGGCGCAGTCCGGCCTCTTCGAGCATGGTGCGATCCTCCCGTTCCACCTCGACTAGGCCGTCGGTATACAACACCAGGCGGTCTTCGGGCAGGAACTCGGCGTCGTGCTCCACGAACGGCAGCTGTTCATCGAGCCCCAGCATGAAGCCCTTGCCCCGCAGCACTTCGGAGCGCTGCAGCCCCCCCCGGGCGCCGCCCACGATGCGCAGGGGTGCGCAATGACCCGCGACCACATACCTCAGGCGGTTGCCGACGGGATCGAGCCGGCCCAGCCAGGCCGTCGCAAACTGCTCCTCCTGGATGGACCGGCAGAGGTACTCGTTCATGCCTTGGGCCCAGCCGAGGGGTTCCCCGCCGAGGCGCACCTGGTTCTCGAAGGAGGTCTTCACCATGGCGGAGATGAGGGCAGCGGTCACGCCATGGCCGCTCACGTCCGCGATCATCATGGCCGTGCTGCCGTCGGGCAGCGGGACCACCGCATAGATATCGCCGCCAATCCCGGCCGCGGGCAGGTAGCGGTGGGTGTACCGGGCCCCCTCCGCCTCCCCGGGCAGCTTGGGCAGCAGGCCCATCTGAAGCGCCGCGGCCAGATCCATCTCATCCTGGACCCGCTGCAGCAGGTTGGTCAGTTCCCTGTTCTGGCGTTTGATCTCCTTCTGCATCTCGATGAGACGGAAGGTGGAATCCACCTTCGCCAGGACCTCCTGGGCATGGAAGGGCTTGGGGATGATGTCGTCTGCACCGATGGACAAGCCACCGATCCGGGAGGCCGTGCCATCCATGGCAGAGAGGATGATGAAGTAGATGTCGCGGGTGGCCGGGTCACTCTTGACCCGCTTGCAGAGCTCGTCTCCGGGCATCTCAGGCATCCGGAGGTCCGAGATGATGAGATCCGGCCGGGATCGGCTCATTTCGTCGAGCGCTTCTAGGCCATGGGCCGCAGTCAGAACCAGATAACCCGACCGCTTGAGGTAGAAGCTGAGGATGTCCCGGATGGGTGCTTCGTCATCCACCACCAGGACGGTGCCCTTGGCCATGGGGAGCGGGCCCCGGCTCAGGCGCCGCGGAGAGCGTCTTGCTCCGTGGCGAAGATGGAGAAGTAGTTGGTGAGGTTGGTCTGGTCGAAGGTCTTCTTGACCGGCGCCGGCAGGCAGCAGAGGTGCAGCTTGCCACCGGACTTGTCCACGCTGTTGCGGGCGGCGACCAGGAGGCCGAGCCCCGAGGAATCAATGAAGCTCACGCCCTCCAGGTTGATCGTCAGGAGCTTCGGCTGCGCCGTGGCCACCGTCTCCCGGATCACATCCCGCAGCTGCGCAGTCACTTCGAAATTGACCTTGCCCTGGATGGACACCACCGAAGCGGTGCCTTCTTGGCGGGTCTGGATGTTCAACATGGTTCCTCCTGAAGGATTCCCTGAAGCACTCTCCGCCGGGCGGCGTCCCGCTGGCGCTGTTTGTATTCCGAATGGGATGCCGGACCTGATCGAGAGCTTTGAAACCCCGATTGTTCCATCACTTGGACTTCATGTGCGAAGAAGAAAGTAAACTCCTCCTGTTCCTGGAGCAACTCCGGAATGCAGACGAGGTCGGACAGCTCGGTATCCCCCATGGTTTGCAGGCGGGCCTGGAGGGTTTCCAGGGCGCGGGTGGCAGGACTGGGAAGGCGCACCAGGGTTCGGGCCGTGAACTGGATCGCAGCGTAATCCTTGCTGGAAAAGGGGTTTTGATCTTTGCTGGGAGTTTTTATGGCCAGGGTGCGGCTCAGGGCCTGCCGTTCCTCTGGTCCCAGATCCTGGATCCGGAAATAAGGCGGCGTGGTTTCGCTCCAGGCAGCCAGTGCCTCCATGTCGATCATGAGGTTCCGGCTCCGGCTCGGCTTGATGTGAGTCGGCATGAGCACATGGTGGTCCAGCAGGAACCGGATCACCATGAGCACACCGAGCTGGTCCTCGGCCACGAAGCGGATCCCGATCTGGTCGTAGATGGTCTCTGCCACATTCTCGGGCTTGTGGAGCATCTTGAGGAGCATGGACACCCGGTCCTTGTTCTCCTTGCGCTCCGCCGCCACCAGGGGCACTTCGTAGGCCCCGCGCAGGCACCAGTGACCGTCCTCGCAGACCAGGTACTGGTCATAGCGGCTGAAGACCTGCCGCTGGATCTCCGGCAGGAAGCGGAGATTGACATTGTGATCCACATGGAAGAGGGTGTGCATCACCCGCAGGATCGCGCAGGACCAGCGTCCGCGGATGTTCCGGGGGCGATCCGAGGCCCAGACCAGGAGGTCGAGCGGATCCTGAAGATCCCGCACCTCGAGGGGAACGTGAAGGTCCGTACCCTCCAGAACCACGGCCTCGAGGAAGTCCACCGCATCCTCGTACACCCGCATCACGGCCGCCTTCTGGACCGGAACGCTCATGTCGTAGCCATAGTTCAGGGCGAAATTCCAGGCCTCGCCCGGCGAATGAATCCTGAGGGCGTCCAGATCGATGGACGAGCCGCCCCCGAGGATCACCTGGGTGACTTCGGGTGGCAGGGGAAACAGGGAGTAGGGGGTCATGGCGTCCAGGAGTACATCGGCCGATCGGGAGAATCATAAACAAACGGGGCGCCCTGGACCGGGCGCCCCGCGCGAATCCGGATCCGCCTACTTGATGGCGAAGGCGGCCACAAGCACGTAGATCACCAGGGCCTCGATGAGGGCCAGACCGATGATCATGGTGGTGCGGATGTTACCAGCTGCCTGGGGGTTGCGGGCGACGCCCTCGACGGCGGCGGCCACGGCCTTGCCCTGGGCCAGACCGCAACCGGCGGCAGCGATGGCGAGGGAGAGGTGAGCCACGAACTGGCCTTCAAAGAGGCTCTTCGGTGCGGCGGGGGCACCCTGCGCGAAGGCGACGGCAGCCAGGGTGAACAGGAACGCGGTGGTGAGGAACTTCTTCATGGCAAACCTCGTGGGTCATGGGAGCCGGGTTCGGAATCCGGTACTCCGGTTAGGGAACTGCTTGTTGAAGCCTGGAGCCTGAGGCCTTCTCTCAATGCTCGTGTGACACGGCCCCACTCAGATAGATCGTGGCGAGCATCGTGAACACGAAGGTCTGGATCAGACCAAAGAAGAGGCCGAGGAACATCATGGGGATGGGGAGCAGGATCGGCATCAGGCCGAAGAAGATGCCGGCCACTACGTGCTCGCCGGCGATGTTGCCGAAGAGGCGCAGCGAGTGGCTGAGGATGCGGCTGAGCAGGCCCAGGATCTCCAGGGGGAACATGAGGAAGGAGAGCCACCAGATGGGTCCGGCGAAGTGGGCCCAGTATTTGACAAAGCCCTGCTCTTTCATGCCGTGGAAATTGTAGTAGGCGAAGACCACCAGGGCCGCACCCAGGGTCACGTTCCAGTTGCTGGTGCCAGGGCTCAGGGCGGGAATCAGGCCGAAGAGGTTGTTGAAGAAGACGAACAGGGCCATGGTGCCGATGAAGGGCAGGTACCGCTCCCCGTGATGGGCGATGTTGCTGTTGATCATCTCCTTCAGCCACTCGATGACGCCTTCAAAGGTCTGCTGCAAAGGACCGGGGATCCGGGCCAGGTTCCTGCGGACCAGGGCGGTGATCAGCATGGCCATAAAGGCCGCCAGGGCCGCGTTGAGCAGGTGGTCATAGCGCTCGAGGACTGATAGGGCCGCGCCGTGGGCAAACCCCGGCCAGGGGTGCTGGGCAAGCCCCAGGACCTGAGTGAGCCACTTGGCGAGCAACGATGCGTGGTGTTCCATCTCGGTCAAACCTCAATCAGGCGGGGCGGCTTCGGGTTTCTGGAAGGCCAAACGCAGCGCTTCCAGGAGGATGCCGGCCACGAAGAGGAGCACTCCCAGGGCCAGCGGCAGGGCTTCCGCCGGGTATCGGCCTATCATCCCACGCAGCACCAGGGCGATCAACGCCAGTTTGCCCAGGGACAGGAAGCCGTACAGCCACCGCCGGCGCACCGACGGGGTCAGCATCCGGGCCGTCAGGAACTGGTGGAGGCCCCAGAAGGCGAGGCTCGTCACGGCGCCCACCCCGAAGGCCAGGGCCGCAGTCCAGGAGCGCAGAAAGCCCCAGAGGGGGAGGCCCAGCAGGGTCAGGGCGGCCATGGCGGCCGTCACCCGCCGGAGGTGATCTTCACCCTCGTCCATCAGGCCCCTGCCCTTCCTGGAGCCGCTTCAGCTCTGCGGCGTCCCGTCGGGCCATGCGCCGGTTCACCTTGTAGAGTTCCCAGAAGGCGGCCGCAATGCCCCAGACCAGCCCGGCCCACTGTCCCCAGGCGGGGTGGCCGAACCACCCCCCGATCCACCGGCCCAGGAAGAACCCGAAGGCGATGCAGAGGGGAAAGGTGAAGCCCAGGGACATGAGGTCGCCCCAGAGGGCCCGCTCGCCTGGATCCGTCGGCTCGGTCTTCTTGAGGATCACACCAACCCCAATGAAAAAGGCGCGGGTCGCCCCGCGCCTGTCAGTGTAGGCCTCTGCGTGGAGTCCGGGGGTATTCCCGCAGCGGGAAACCCCCGGAGAGACTCAAATCCGGCCGGCCCAATCCAGCAGCCAGGGGCCAAAAGCCGTGCCCACCAGAACCAACACGCAAGCCAGGGTCACGATGAAGACGGAGGTGGCGCTCATCGGAGCCGCCTCGCCCTCGGGTTCCCGGAAGTACATCTGGTTCACCACGCCCAGATAGTAGTAGGCGCTCACGGCGCTGGTGAGCAGCGCGATGACGGTGAGGGTGACGAAGCCCTGCTCGATGGCCAGCTTGAAGAGGTAGAACTTTCCGAAGAAGCCCACCAGGGGCGGAATGCCGGCCAGGCTGAGCAGGAAGATCATCATGGCGAAGGCCAGCACGGGATGTTTCTTGCCCAGGCCCTTGAAATCCTCGATGCGCTCGCTTTCGCCCTTGCCCTGGAGGTAGATCACCACCGCGAAGGCGCCGGTATTCATCACGATGTAGATGAGCATGTAGAGCCAGACGGCCTGGGCCCCGGCCCTGGGATCGCCTGACAGGACGCCCAGCAGCATATAACCCACATGGGCGATGCTGGAGTAGGCGAGTAGGCGCTTCATGCTCTCCTGCCGCACGGCGGCCACGTTGCCCAGGATCATGCTGGCGCCGGCGATGTAGCAGAGGGGCAGGACCCAGTCGCTGGACACGCCGTGGAATCCGGTGCCGAAGACACGCAGGAAGGCCGCCAGGGCCGCGGCCTTGGGCGCGGTGGCCATGAAGGCGGTGATGGGCGTGGGAGCGCCCTCATAGGCATCCGGGGCCCACATGTGGAAGGGCACGGCAGCCACCTTGAAGGCCATGCCCACCAGCACCATCAGCACACCGGCGTAGACCAGCAGGTTGCTGGTGGTGGGCGCGAGGGCCAGGGCCTGGTTGATGTCCTGGAGGTTCGTGGAAACGCCGCCCGCAGCGCCATAGAGCAGGCTGATGCCGTAGACCAGGATGCCGCTGGAGAAGGCCCCCAACAGGAAGTACTTCATGCCCGCTTCCACGCTGGTGGCGCGGTCCCGGAGGTAGGCCACCAGGATGTAGATGCAGATGGCCATGAGTTCGACGCTGAAGTAGACCGAGATCAGGTCAGACGCGCCACACAGGAACAGCATTCCGGAGAGCGAGAACAGGATCAGGGCGTAGTACTCCACCGTCTGTTCCTTGAGGCTGTCCAGCAGCCGCATGCTCAGGGCCGCGGCACCGGCGGAACCCAGCACGCAGAGCAACTGGAAGCCCCGGGTCAGCCCGTCCATGCGGAACATGCGGGAGAAGCCCTCGCCATCGGGGGTCCGGGTCACCAGGAAGGCGGTGACGGCCAGGATCACCAGGGTGATGGGCGCCCACTTGTGCTTCTCATTCCGGTTGAAGAGGAGATCGCCGGGCCAGAGCATCAGCGTGGCCACAGTCATGAGGAAAAGTTGGGGCGTGATCAGATGCGTGTCCCGAAGGAGCGCCTCCAGTAGCCCCTGTGCGAAACCGGTCATCAGTGGCCTCCGCCGTGGGCAGGAGCAGGATGGGCGGCGGGAGCTTCATGGCCGGCAGGGGCCGCTTCATGCTGGGCGGCCGGAGCGGTCATCCCCTGCATGCCGAGCTTGGCGGCGGCGGCCTGCTTGGCAGCCAGACTCTCCGCGGCATGGAAACCCGGCGTGATCTGCTCGACAAGCTTGCGGACCGGAGCGTCCATCACATCCATGATCGGCTTGGGATAGAGGCCGATCCAGAAGGCGGCGATGACCAGCGGCGCGAAGTAGAGGATCTCGCGCAGGTTCAGGTCCTCCATCTTCTCGTTCACGGCGGAAATGGGTCCGAACATCACGCGCTGGAACATCCAGAGCATGTAGGCAGCACCGAGAATGATGCCGAGGGTGGCGACCACCGCGGCCCAGGGGAAGGCCTGGAAGGCGCCCATGAGGATGACACCCTCGCCGATGAAGCCGTTGAGCAGCGGCAGGCCGATGCTGCTCATGGTCATGATCATGAAGATCGTGGCGTAGACCGGCATGGTCTTCGAGAGGCCGCCGAAGTCCGCGATCATGCGGGTGTGCCGGCGCTCGTAGACGATGCCGACCGCGAGGAAGAGCCCGCTGGTGCTGATGCCGTGATTGAGCATCTGGAAGAGTCCGCCCTTTATGCCGTAGGGATTCAGGGCGAAGAGGCCCAGCATGCAGAGGCCAAGATGGCTCACAGAGGAGTAGGCCACCAGCTTCTTCATGTCCTTCTGGATCATGGCCACCAGGGCGCCGTAGATGATGCCGATGAGGGCCAGGCCGAGGAACCAGGGCATCAGCTCCTTGGTGGCGCCGGGCATGATGGGCAGCAGGATCCGCACGAAGCCATAGGTGCCCATCTTCAACAGGATGGCCGCCAGGATCACGGAACCGGCCGTGGGCGCCTGCACGTGGGCGTCCGGTAGCCAGGTGTGGAAGGGGAACATGGGCACCTTGATGGCGAAGCCGATGAAGAAGGCCAGGGCCATGAGGGTCTGGTACGCCTTGCTCTGCTGCGCAATCACGGGGGCCATGGCCTGGAAGCTGGCCAGGGAGAAATCGTAGCTGCCGGTGGTCTTGTGCTGCAGGAAGTAGATGGCGAGGAGCGCCACCAGCATCAGCACGGAACCGGCCAGGGTATAGAGGAAGAGCTTGATGGCGGCGTAGAGCTTCTGGGGGCCGCCCCAGATGCCGATGAGGAAATACATCGGCACCAGCATCACTTCCCAGAACAGGTAGAAGAGGAACATATCCTGGGTGATGAAGACGCCGAGCATGGCGGTCTGCAGCACCAGCAGCCAGATGTAGTACTCCTTGTGGCGCTCCTCGATGGACTTGAACGAGCAGGCGACGGCGATGGGACCGATGAAGGTGGTCAGCAGCCAGAGCAGGAGGCTGATGCCGTCCATGCCCACGCTGAACTTCACGCCCAGTGCCGGGATCCAGCTCCAGGCCCCGGCCCACTGGACCGCATCGCTGGCCCGGTCGTAGCCGAACCAGAAGGGCAGACTCAGCAGCAGGCTGGCGATCATCACCACCAGGGAGCCGATCTCGAAGGTGCGACGCTGGCCCTTGGGCACCAGGAGTAGGACCAGCGCGCCCAGGACTGGCAGGAAGGTCGCCACCAGCATCAGTGTCGTGTTTGCGGTGAACATATGAACTCCAACCAGGATGGGACTAGGCCAGGAATTTCCAGAAGGCGAAGACGAGGAAGCCGATGAACATCACGAAGGCATAGTGCTGCACACGGCCGGTCTGCAGGCTGCGGAAGACGGTGCTGGTCTCCTGCACGATGTACTCGACCAGATCCACCGCGCCATCCACCAGGTACTCGTCCACCCAGTTCATGAGCGCAGCCCAGATGAGGGTGACGCGGGCAGCGCCGTTGACCATGCCGTCGACCACCCAGGTGTCGAAGCTCCAGAGCTGGGCGGAGAAGCGCTTGATGGGTGCAATGAGGGCGGCCTCATAGAATTCGTCCACGTAGTACTTGGCGTTCACCCAGCGGAACAGGTTCGGGAAGCGGGCGACGAAGGCCTTGGCCCGGCTCCAGGTGGGATCCACCTTGTAAATCCACCAGGCCAGGAAGATGGCCGCGCCAGCCCAGATGTTCGCGAAGATCATCAGTCCGTACTCGATGAGCGGAGGCGTGTGTTCGCCGTGGTGGACGGGCGCCACCTGATAAAGCAGTGGCTCGATCCACTTGCCGAAGAGGTCGGCTGGAACAATGGGGAAGATGCGGTGCAGGCTTTCCGGATAGTTCAGGAAGCCGCCCACCACGGCCAGACCCGCAAGGATCGCCACCGGCAGCCACATCCGCCAGGACACTTCGGCAGGGCCGTGCCCATGGGAGGCATGATCGTCAGGGGCGGCCGGTGCGTGGGCGGTCTGCGCATGGGCCTGGTCGTGATCAGCCGGCCCGTGATCATCCTGGTGGCCGTGATCATCGTGGCCATGGGCCTCGGAAGGCACCGTCAATCCATGGGGATCGTGACCGGCGCCACGGTACTCGCCAAAGAAGGTCATGGCGATGAGGCGGGTCATGTAGAAGGCCGTGCAGAAGGCGCCGAGCATGCCCAGGATCCAGGCCACCAGGTTCAGGGTGGGGCCCGTGTAGTGGCCATGCTGATACCAGCCCTCGAAGACCTTCCAGAGAATCTCGTCCTTGGAGAAGAACCCGCTGAAGGGCGCGATGCCGTTGATGGCAAGGGTGGCAAAACCCATCGAGGCAAAGGTGATGGGCATGTACTTCCGCAGGCCGCCCATGTTGCGCATGTCCTGCTCGTGATGGCAGGCGGCGATCACGGCGCCGGAGCCGAGGAAGAGGCTGGCCTTGAAGAAGGCGTGGGTGAAGACATGGAACATGCCGGCCCCGAACGCGCCCGCCCCCATGCCCATGAACATGAAGCCCAGCTGGGACACGGTGGAGTAGGCCAGCACCTTCTTGATGTCGTACTGGGCCAGGCCCATGGTGGCGGCCACGAAGGCGGTGAGCGAACCGAAGGCCAGCACCACGGCAAGGGCCATCGGGGCGTTCACGTAGATGAAGTTCATCCGCGCGATCATGTACAGGCCGCTGGTCACCATCGTCGCGGCGTGGATCAGCGCAGACACGGGAGTCGGGCCCGCCATGGCATCCGGCAGCCACACATAGAGGGGGATCTGCGCGGACTTGCCCATGGCGCCCACGAAGAGGCAGCAGCCGATGAGGTTGAACCACCAGGTGGGGCTGGCGGTGTGGCCATACAGGGTGATGTGCGGCATATTCGCGACTTCGCGGACAGAGCCCATCAGCGTGTCGTAGTCCAGGCTGCCGAAGACCTGGAAGATCAGGAAGAAGCCGATCATGAAGCCGAAGTCGCCGATGCGGTTGGTGACGAAGGCCTTCTTGCCGGCGACGGCGGCGAATTCCTTCTCGAAGTAGAAGCCGATGAGCAGATAGGAACACAGGCCCACGCCTTCCCAGCCCAGGAACATCATCAGGATGTTGGCGCCCAGCACCAGGTTCAGCATGCTGAACACGAAGAGGTTCAGGTAGGCCATGAAGCGGTAGTAGCGGCCGTCATTGCGCTCTTCGGCCATGTAGCCGGTGCTGAACAGGTGGATCAGGAAACTGGCGCCAGTGACCAGCAGGGCCATGGCGGCGCTGAGGGCGTCGAACTTGTAGGCCCACTCAAATTTGGCGGTGGTAAGCCCCCCCAGCACCTGCGCGCCGCCGATATCGAACCAGATCCAGAGGCTCTGGTGGAGGGACCGGCCCTCGGCGGGCAGCCCCAAGAGCTGGACAAAGTAGTAGAGGGTCAGGAGGAACGAGATCCCGACGCTGCCCAGGGCGATGGCGTCCACGATCTTGGTGCTCTTCAGCTTCCGGCCAGTGAGGCCGTTGAGCAGGAATCCGAACAGGGGCAGGAAGGGGATCAGCCACAGGTAGCTGGCTGGCTGGGAAGCGGCCGTGACGGCGGCGTGCATCTGGGTCATGTCGGCAGTCATGATCGTCGTCATCCCTTCAGCAGGTTGATGTCGTCCACCTGGACGGTGTCGCGCTTGCGGTAGAGGGCCACCACCAGCGCGAGGCCCACCGCGACTTCCGCGGCGGCGAAGCCCATGACCAGCAGGGCGAAGGCCTGGCCGGAGACGGAACCGCTGTGGCGGGCGAAGGCGATGAAGTTCAGGTTGGCGGCGTTCAGCATGAGCTCGACGCACATGAGGATCACCAGGGCGTTGCGGCGGATGAGCACGCCGATGATCCCGATGGAGAACAGGAGGAAGGAGATGAGGAGGACCGCATTCAGGCTGACCATCACACCCGCTCCGTCTTTGCCAATACCACCGCGCCGACCAGGGCGACCAGGAGGATCACGCTGAGGATCTCGAAGGGCAGGAGGTAGTCCGCGAACAGCCCACGGCTCACGGCCTGGGCATTCTGCCGGGCCACATCGAGACCCTTGGCCAGCTCCGGGCGGAGCACCAGCGCCTCGGGGGACGTGGCGCCGAAGATGACCTTGCGGAACACGCCGGCGAAGGCCGCCGCGCCAATCAGCACCGCCGCCACCGCATACCGGGATTGGAGCTGGAAGACCGCCTTCTCCTTGAACTTGGTCATCTCCACCAGCATGACGACGAAGAGGAAGAGCACCACGATGCCGCCCGCGTAGACCAGGATCTGGGCCATGCCGAGAAATTCGGCTTCGAGGGCGAGGAAGCACCCGGCGATGCAGAGCATGGCGAAGAGGAACCCGAGCACGCTGTGCACAGCGCTCTTCGAGGCCACCATGAAGGCGGCGGCGCCCAGGGCCATGACGCCGAAGATGGCGAACATGTTCCGGCCGATCGTTTCAAGTAGATGTTCCATGGGCGTCCTCGGGTAGCGGGTAGGCGCGATGCGATGGGGTCAGTCGTCAGCCACGCTGAATTTGCCCACGGGCGAGGGCTCGTACATGTTCTGGCCCAGACCTTCCATGCCCAGCGAGAAGTCCTCCCGGTTGTAGGCGGCCAGCTCGAACTGGTGGTTCAGGATGATGGAGTCGAAGCCGCAGCTCTCGACGCAGAACTCGCAGAAGATGCAGCGCTCCATCTCGAAGTCGTAGCGCACCGGGAAGGGCATCTTGCGACCTTCCTTCTTGCCCTTCTCGATGGTGATCACCTGGGTGGGGCAGATCTTTTCGCAGGCCAGGCAGCACACGCACTTGATTTCGCCCTGCTCATCCTTCAGCAGCGTGAGGCGGCCGCGGAAGCGGGGCTGGACCTTGGCGACCACCTCGGGGTACTCCGAGGTGATGTGATAACGGACGGTTCGCCGGTTGGCGGTGAAGAAGACCTTGGCGAAGTGCTTGCCCGTGATGGACAGGCCCTTGGCAATGTCGAAGGGGATGAGGGTCCTGAGGATCTTGTTCATGGGCGGCCCCTCAGACGGCGAAGCAGCGGACGACGGCCGCCAGCAGAAGGTTGAAGAGGGCCATGGGGATCAGGTATTTCCACGCCACGCTCATGACCTGGTCATACCGGTAGCGGGGGATGGTGCCGCGGACCCAGATGTAGGTGAAGAGCAGGAAGATGATCTTGACCACAAAGAAGATGGCGTGCGGCTGGCCGAACCAGGTCAGGAACGAAGGCAGGTAGGGATTCAGCAGCCCCTGCAAGCCGAAGGGGAGCAGCCAGGGTCCGCCCAGGAAGAAGCCCGCGGCCAGGGCGCTCACGACGGTCATGTTGATGTACTCGGCCAGGTAGAAGAAACCGAACTTCATGCCGGAGTATTCGGTATGGAAGCCGGCCACCAGTTCGTTCTCGGCCTCGGGCATATCGAAGGGGAGGCGGTTGGTTTCGGCGAATCCACAGGTCAGGTAGATCAGGAAGCCGAGGATCTGCGGGACCAGGCCCCAGAACGGGAGGCCTGTGGCCATGACCTTCGACATCTCGCCGAAGTTCAGGCTTCCGGTGAGCACCACCGGGGCAAGCAGGCTCATGGCGAGTGGGACTTCGTAGCTCACCATCTGAGCCGCGCTGCGCAACCCGCCCAGCAGGGGATACTTGGAATTGGAGGCCCAGCCCGCCAGGACGATGCCGTAGACGCCGACGCTGGCCACGCCCAGGATCCAGAGCAGGCCCACGTTGATGTCCGCGATGCCACCGGAAACGGGGAGCCCGCCCACAAAGGGGAACCAGGTGGGCAGCGTGAAGAAGGTGCCGGGCACGAAGGAAACCGCCGCGAACACCACCACGGCGGACACCATGCTGATGGCCGGGGAGATGAAGAATACGAACTTGTCGGCCTTCGCCGGGATGACATCTTCCTTGAGGATCAGCTTCAGCACATCGGCCACAAGGCCCGGGATGCCGCGCCAGTAGGAGAGGACGGGGATGCGGCCCCACTTCCACATGCCGCGGTTCATCCACCCGGTGATGCCGACATGGCCACTGGCCACGCGGGTGGAGCCGAGGCGCTGCTGCAGGTAGCCCAGCACCTTGCGCTCGGCAAACACCGTCAGGGGCACGACGACGAATACGAAGATCACCACCAGCACGCACTGAATGAGCGTGATCACGATGGACTGGGTCAGGGTCGGAGTCGGCATGGCTGCAAATCCTCGTCGGCTAGCGGTCGATCTCGCCGAGCACGATGTCCAGGGTGCCGATGGCCGCCACGATATCGGCGATCAGGCCTCCCTCAGCCATCTTGGGCAGGGATTGGAGGTTGATGAATCCAGGAGCTCTCACGTGGAACCGGTAGGGGTTCAACCCGCCCTTTTCGCCGATGAGGTAGTAGCCGAGCTCGCCCTTGGGGGCCTCGGTCGCGTGGTAGACCTCGTTGACCTCGGACCGGAGGATCTTCGGCAGCTTGGCCATGACGGGCCCTTCGGGCATGCCGTCCATGCACTGCTGGATGATGCGGGCGCTCTGCCGCATCTCTTCCATGCGGACCAGGTACCGGGCGTAGGTATCGGCCTCGGTGCGGGTGGGTACCTCGAAATCCATCTCGGCGTAGGCCGCATAGGGGAAGGCCTTGCGGATGTCGTAGGGCACGCCCGCGGCACGCAGCACAGGGCCCGTGACGCCCAGGGCGATGGCATCCTCGGCACTCAGCTTGGCCACGCCCACAGTGCGCTTCTTCCAGATGCGGTTTTCGCTGAGCAGATTCTCGTATTCTTCAAGGCAGCTGGGGAATTTCGCCAGGAAGACCTTCACCATCTTTTCGAAGCCCGGGGGCAGGTCTTCACGCAGGCCGCCGATGCGGAAGGCGGTAGTCGTCAGGCGGGAGCCGCAGAAGGCCTCGTTCATATCGAGGATGTCTTCGCGTTCGCGGAAGGCGTAGAGGAAAACGGTCATGGCCCCGATGTCCAGGGCGTGGGTCGCCAGCCAGATCAGGTGCGAGGCCAGCCGGTTGAATTCGTTCAGCATCGTGCGGATGTACTGGGCACGCCGGGGCACGGTGATGCCGAAGAGTTTTTCGTTGGCCTCGGCCCAGCCCAGGTTGTTGGCCACGGCGGAGCAGTAGTCCATGCGGTCGGTCCAGACCTGGCCCTGGAAGAAGGTCTGGTTCTCGCAGATCTTCTCCACGCCCCTGTGGAGGTAGCCGATCATGGGCCGGCAGTGGGTGATGGTCTCGCCATCCAGCCGCAGCTTCACCCGGAGCACACCGTGCGTGGACGGGTGCTGCGGCCCCAGGTTGATCTCCATTTCCTCGTTCTTGAACATGGATCACTCCGCCTTGGGCTGCTTCAGGTTGATGCCCAGCTGGCCAGCCTTCTGGAGGGCGATGCGCTCGATCATGCCGCCACGATCCTCGCGGAAGGTGATGTCCCGCTGGCCCCAGCCCACGACGGGGTAGTCCTTGCGAAGGGGGTAGCCCTCCCAATCCTCCGGGCAGAGG
>JBBQEL010000005.1:0-82455 GCA_038320645.1 Holophagales bacterium
GGGCCGATGCCGATCTCGGGAATGTGGATCTGGACGGCGTTGATAGCTCCGACGAAAACGTTGAGGAAGTCGATGATCAGGCCAACGAGTCCTGGAGAGCCCATGCCCCGCCCCGCCACCCTCCCCCATATCGATTGGAAGGCAGTCCACGGTTCCGGTCTGGACTACGCCGCCTGGCTGGCCGCCGCTGAATCGCCCGAGCAGCGCGACAAGATGGAGGCCTTGCGCCAGGCGCAGGCGCTGGAACCCGGAGCGGCCAGCATCCTGGCGGGCCTGCCCCGGCCGGTCCATGTCGTGGCGATCGCCGAGGACTGGTGCGGCGACGTGGTGCGCCATGTGCCCGTGCTGGCGCGCATGGCCGAGGCCGCGCCCCGGCTGTCGGTGCGCTACATCAGCCGCGAGCAGCACCCCGAGGTGTTCATCCGCTTCCTCACCAACGGTGGCGAGGCCATCCCCAAGTTCGTCTTCCTGAGCGACAGCTTCGTGGAGTGCGGCCATTGGGGCCCGATGCCAGACGCCTGCCGCGAATTCATCGCCCGGGGCAAGGCCTGCGGCAACGTGGCCGCCGCGCGAAAGAAAGTGAGCACCCGTTACCAGGAGGATGTAGACCGCGCCGAAGTCGTGGCCGAGCTCCTGCACCTGATCGATATCGCCACGAGCCGGGAACCCTGAATTCCGGGCTCATCAGGGCCTGCAAGCAGGAACACAGAGGACACAGAGTCCCTATTTTTCAAACACTCCAAAGAGATCGGGGCCTTCAGGCGCCGGCCATCCGGAACATCAGAATCGCCCCTGCTGCCGCCACATTGAGGCTGTCCATGCCGGAGGCCATGGTGATGGCCACGGCGCGATCGCACTGGGCGAGCTGGGCCGCCTGCAGGCCGGTATCCTCGGGGCCCATCACCAGGGCGCAACGGGAGGTGGGGCGCCAGGTGCGGGCATCCTCTGCCCCGGGCGTGAGCGCCGCGGCCACGATTTCCGAGCCCGGCGCGGCCGCCTTCCAGGCGGCGAGCGGGCCCCAGGGATCCTCCATCCGCCAGACCGGGATGCGCCACACAGCGCCCATGGAAACCCGCACCGTGCGGCGGCTCCAGAGCCCTGGCCCGGGGCCCGCCAGCACGCCATCCAGACCCAGGGCCGCGGCGCTTCGGAGCAGCAGGCCCAGGTTCTCGCCATCGTAAAGGCGGGGCAGCACCAGCAGGCGGCGGGCCTTCAGCAGATCCGCCAGGGGCGGTGGTTCCGGCACCACGGCACAGGCCATGAGGCCGCGATGGAAGGGGAAGCCCGCCAGTTCCTGCAGGGCGGCCGGATCGGCGGCCAGCAGTTCGGTACCCGGGGGCAAGAGGTCCTGCACGCCCGCGACCGCGTTGGTCATGGCCGCCACGGAGACCACCTGCACCCGGCCCGCCCGCCCCGCCCGCAGCAGATCCTCCACCAGGATCCGGCCCTCCGCGATGAAACAGGAGCCATGCACGGGGTGCTCACGGATACCGGCAAAGCGCAGGTCGCGGAAGGGGTCCCAGGGATCGAAAGCAGTCATGGATTCAGGTTACAGTCTGCGGAAATTCGGCACTGCGGGTTCGTTCATTATTTTTGGACACCACCTGCCTGTTCCGACACTAGGCTTGGGTGATCCCCTGCGAGGCTGCCTTGCCCCCTACCCAGATCCCCCTCCCAAACTCCGGTCTCTCCCCGACCCGCCGCGCCATCGAGCGCCTGCCCGCACACCTGCGGCGGTTCGTGGTGGATCAGGATCACTCGGCCTACACGCCGCGGGATCACGCGGTCTGGCGGCACATCCTCCACCAGCTCACCCATCGTCTGAAGGACACGGCCCACGCCAGCTACCTGGCCGGCCTCGCCGCCACCGGCGTGGGGCTGGAGCGCATTCCCAGCCTGGACGAGATGAACGGGAAACTCGAAGCCCTGGGCTGGTCCGCGGTCGGCGTGCGCGGCTTCATTCCCCCGGCGGTGTTCACGGAGCTGCAGTCCCTGGGCGTGCTGGCCATCGCAGCGGACATCCGCAGCCACGAGCATATCGAGTACACCCCGGCCCCGGACATCGTTCATGAAAGCGCGGGCCACGCGCCAATCCTGGCGGACCGGCGCTATGCGGCCTACCTGAAGCGCTGCGGCGAGGCGGGGTTCCGCGCCATCGCCTCGGTGGAGGATCAGGCGGTCTACGAAGCCATCCGCAACCTCAGCGTGGTGAAGGAGGATCCCGCCGCCACCGAAGCAGAACTCCGCCTGGCCGAAGAACGCCTGCGGGCCGCCTCCACCAGCCGCCGCTATGTGAGCGAAAGCACCAAGGCCAGCCGCCTCTACTGGTGGACCGCCGAGTACGGGCTGGTGGGCGACCTGACCGCCCCGAAGATCTACGGCGCGGGGATCCTCAGCAGCCTGGGCGAGGCCGCCCACTGCCTGAGCCCCGAGGTGACGAAGGTGCCGCTGAGCCTGGTCTGCGCGGATACGGAGTACGACATCACGCGCATGCAGCCCCAGCTCTTCGTGGCCCGCGATTTCGACCACCTGTTCGAGGTGCTGGCTGCCTTCGAGGCCACGCTCGGCTGGCGGCGGGGCGGCGATCACGGACTGGAAGAGGCCCTGCGCGCCCGCACCGTGAACCACCTGGTGCTGGACAATGGGCTCGAACTCACGGGGAAGGTGGTGGCCCGGATCCCCGCCCGGGGCCCGCTGGTGCCGGGCCTGGCCACCGCCCTGGCCCGGGTGGAGGGTCCCATCCAGATCTCGGCGCAGGGGAAAGCCGAAGGTCGACCCTGGCCCGGTGAGGCGCTGGTGGCCTTCGGCAGCGGCTGCCTCCCGCAGCGCGGCGCCTTCAGCCTGGATCTGCCCTCGGGGCTGTTCCTTACGGGCTTCCGCGTCGGCGAACACGAGGTCATCAACCTGCGCGGGCATCAGGACGGCCGCCCCCTGGATCTGCCCAGCTGGGCCCTGCTCTTCCTCAGCGCGGGGCTGCCCTCGGTGGCGGGCGGCCCTGCCGATCCTGGCGCCTGGGATGCCTGGTTCGGCGATCAGTCGGCCCTGGCGGTCGGCGAGGCCGAGGCCCAGGCCCGGGAACGCAAGGCTTCGGCCCTGCCGGACGAAGTTGCAGAACTCTACGCGGGTATCCGGGCCCTCCGGGAGGCTGGGGTGTCGGCAGCGGACCGCCTGCGCCCCCTCGCGGCCCGGGCCAAGAACCACCCAGGGGAATGGTTGCTACAGGCGGAATTGGCGGAACTGGAGGCGCTGGCATGACCTGGATCGAGCAGAACGGCAGTCTGGTCCGGGAGTTTCAAACCCCGGATTTCCTGACGGCCTACAACCTGGTGAGCGCCGTGATCGGCCCCGCCGAGGGGCTGCAGCACCACCCGGATATCACCTTCGGCTGGGGGTATGCCCGGATCACCCTCACCACCCACGACTCGGGCGGCATCACAGAACTGGATCATCGGCTGGCCGCGGCCATCGATGCAGCAGTTAAATCCTTTGATCTATAGCAAGTAGCGAAAAGTGACCTTTCTGCCTATAGAAAGGTCCGTTATTCTGGAATATCCACTGAAGGAGTCCCTTGCCCATTCCGTTCCTCCCCCCCCCTCGCGCGCGCTTTTCGCCCCTGGCGGCCTCCCTCCTGGTTCTGATCGGACTGGTCGGCCTGAGCCTTGGCTGCCGGTCCGATCAGGTCATGCACTACCGGGTGCCGAAGGAAGCTGCGGCCTCCCACCCCGATCATCCCGGCCACGACCAGGAAGGGCTGCCGCCCCAGGCCCCCGCCGGCGCGGACCTGCCCCAGCCTCCCGCCCCCACTGGCCCCGGTTCCCTGAAGTGGTCCCTGCCCAAGGGCTGGAGCCAACTGCCCGGCTCGGGGATGCGGTACGCCACCTTGCAGACCCCCTACTCGGGACGCCTTGAGGCCACCGTGACGGTCTTTCCAGGCCAGGCTGGTGGTGAGTTGGCCAATGTGAACCGCTGGCGGGGCCAGATCAACATGGCCGCCCTCGATGCGGCCGGGCTGGCCAAGGTCCGCGTGGCGCTCAAGACCAAGGCCGGCGCCCTGAACGTCTACGACTTCACCAGCGAGGACAAGACCAAGGGCCGCCTGGTGGCTGGTTATATCTCCACACCCGACGGGAACACCTGGTTCCTGAAGCTGACCGGGGACACTGCCCTCGTCGCCAAGGCCAAGCCTGAGTTCATGCGCATCCTGGAGAGCCTCCACCTTGATTAAGCCACTCGCCCTCCGATCCTGGAAATTCCTGAAATCCATCCAACTCACCATCGTCCTGCTCTCTCTCCTGATGGCCCTGGTGGTGCTCTGCACCCTGGCCCAGGTGGAGATGGGCACCGCCGGCGCCGTGAACGCCTACATGCGCAGCTTCCTCGTGTGGCGGCAGTTCTCGTTCCTGCCCTTCCCGATCCCGGTGTTCCCGGGCGCGGCCCTGGTGGGCCTGATCCTCACGCTCAACCTCACGGCCAAGACCCTGGACCTCCAGCGTACCGCGGCCAAGGCCGGGTTGTGGCTGATCCATGCCGGCCTGATCGTCCTGTTCGCAGGCGAATTCGTGGCGGGCATGATGCAGGTGGATACCAACATGTCCATCGAGGTCGGCCAAACGGTCAACTACGTCCAGAGCTACAAGAACATGGAACTGGCCGTCATCGATGCCACCGATCCCAACTGGGACGATGTCCACTCGGTGCCCGACACCCTCTTGTCCAAGGGCGGCACCATCGCCCTTGCCGGCACGCCCATCACCCTCAAGGTGAAGGGCTACTTCCCGAACACCGAGTTGAGTTCCCTGCTGCCCGGAGCCGCTCCGTCCATCGCCACTGCAGGCGTTGGACCGAGCGTGGCTGTCGTCGAGAGGCCTGTGGTATCCGCGGACAACGAAATGAACCAGACCTCCGCCTTCGTCGAGGTGCTGGCCGGAGGTCGCAGCTATGGCGTCTGGCTGACTTCGGTGGCGCTCGGGGCGCCCCAGTCCTTCACGCATGAGGGCCGTACCTATGCGCTGAGCATGCGCCTGCGCCGCCAGTATCTGCCCTACGCCTTCACACTGAAGCAGTTCCGCCACGATGTGTACCCCGGCACCGAGATCCCCAAGAACTTCTCGAGCCTGGTCCAGGTGGTGAATCCTTCCCAGAAGGAATCCCGCGAAGTGCTCATCTACATGAACCAGCCGCTGCGGTATGAAGGCAAGACCTTCTACCAGGCGAGCTTTGGCAAGAACGACACCCTGTCCATCCTTTCCGTGGTTGAAAATCCCGGCTGGCTGCTCCCGTATGTGTCCTGCGTGCTGGTCTCCCTGGGCCTGCTCGTGCACTTCACCATCGTCCTGCGCCGCTCCCTCAAGCGACGCCAGGAACAGAAGGAGAGCTGACTCATGAAGAACCTCGTCAAGTACATCTCCTGGGGAGCCGGGGCACTGGCCCTCCTCATCGCCCTGGTGTTCGCCCTGCCCGGCACCAAGCCCCGCGGCTTTGACACCAGTGGCTTCGGCACCCTGCCCATCCTCGAAGGCGGCCGCGTCAAGCCCATGGATTCCATCGCCCGCAACTCGCTGCTGATCATCCACAGCCGCCAGGGGTTCCGCCACGAAGGCCGGATGGTCGGCCCGGACGAATGGCTGCTCGATGTGATGTTCCGGCCCACTGTCGCTGATCAGCAGCCGATCTTCGTCATTGATGATCTCGACGTGCTCGGCCTCATCGGCGCCAAGCAGACCAAGAGCCGCAACTACTTCAGCTTCGCGGACCTGTCTCCGCATCTGGAGGAGATCCAGAAGCAGGCCATGAACGCCCAGCCCAAGCCGGCGCAGAAGCGCTCCCGGTTCGAGGGTGCGGTCGTCAACCTGTTCGACCGCGTCTACCTCTATTACAAGCTGCGCAACACCCTGCAGTTGGCCGGTTCCCCCGGCATCGGCTGGGAGATCCAGGCTCTGGGCACACCGGAAGCTGCCCTCCGCCACAAGGATCTGGTGCAGCTGGCCCAGTTCCGCATCCTCCCGCCCCTGGCCGGCATGGAGCCCGAAGCCTGGCAGAGCGTCGGCCAAGCCCTTAGCGCCGCCCACTCAGGCGTGGCCCTGCACCCGGGCATGGTCCCCCTGGCCAAACTGAATGCCGCCTACGTGGCCAACGATTCCGCGGGCTTCAATCAGGCGCTGGGCGAGATGCATCAGGTGGTCTCCGTGCTCAAGCCCGGCGCCATCGCCCACGCCTCGAACGAGATGATCTTCAACCGCGCCCAGCCCTTCTTCGTGGGGCTCTCGATCTACTTCGTCGCGTTCCTCGTGCTGTGCTTCTCCTGGATCTACAAGCCCGAGATCCTGCGGCCCACGGCCTATTCCCTGCTGCTCGCAGGCGCCATCGTCCACACGCTCGGCCTGGCCGTCCGCGTCATCCTGATGGGCCGCCCCCCGGTCACCAACCTCTACTCCTCGGCCGTCTTCGTGGGCTGGGGCGCGGTGATCCTCGGCCTCATCGTCGAGCGGATGTACCGGAAGGGCTTCGGCACCGCCGTGGCTGCAGCGGCAGGCTTTGCGTCCCTGATCGTGGCCCAGAACCTGGGCACGGATGGCGACACCATGGGAATGATGGTCGCGGTGCTGGATTCCAACTTCTGGCTGGCCACCCATGTGACGACCATCACCATCGGCTACTCCGGCACCTTCCTCGCCGGCGCCATCGCCATCGGCTACACCCTGCGGAAACATCTTTCCACCAAGGTGGATGTCGAAACGGACAAGGCCCTGGTCGACATGGCTTACGGCATCATCTGCTTCGCCCTGTTCTTCAGCTTCGTGGGCACTGTCCTCGGCGGCATCTGGGCCGACCAGTCCTGGGGCCGCTTCTGGGGCTGGGATCCCAAGGAAAACGGCGCCCTGCTCATCGTGCTCTGGAATGCCATCATCCTCCACGCCCGCTGGGCCGGCTATGTGCGCGAGCGCGGCACCATGGTGATGGCCATCTTCGGCAATGTCATCACGGCCCTCTCCTGGTTCGGCGTGAACATGCTCGGCGTGGGGCTCCATTCATACGGCTTTATGGACAAGGCCTTCTGGGCCCTCACCGGCTTCTGCATCAGCCAGGGTCTGCTCATGCTGCTCTGCTACGCCCCGGCCCGGTTCTGGGCCCCGCCCCCGCATTCCAAGGCGTAGATTTCCATCTGCCCGCAAAACGGCCCCCGGAAACCGGGGGCCGTTTTTGCGGATCATGAGTGCAGGGAAGGGTGATGGGGGAACCGCTCAGCCCAGCCGGGTCGTCCCCAACTGGCCGCCGGGATCCAGATGCTGTTTCAAGGCACGGTTCACGGCCTTGACCGCCTCCAGTGTGTAAGCTTCGTAGAACCGCTGATTGTGGGGACCAACGCCATGTTCTGCGCTGTAGCTCCCTGCGAATCCCATCACGGCCAGGTCGTAGATGCGGGACTGGAGTTCCGGCACCAGTTCGGCCGCGGCGCGCGGCGCGGCGGCCTCGGTCCACACCAGGTTCAGGTGGGTACCGCCGTCCCCCCAGTGGCCGAAATCGCAGCACCGGACATACGGAAAATGCTCGGCGAGCAACCCCCGGGCGGCCTCGGAGAAGGCGGCCAGACGGCTACGGGGCACACTGAGGTCGAACGCCAGGACTTTGCCCTCGCTCCGCAGGCTCTCACTGACATGGTGGCGGATGGCCCAGAAATCATCGGCCCGCCCCATGAAGACATCGGTGATCGCCGCGCCAGCCTCCGTCTCCAGGAAGGCGCCGAGGCGCTCCTCCAGTAGGCTGGACAGATCGAGCGCTGCGGGAGGCAGGGTCGAGGCCAATACCACCAGGGCGGTGTAGGCCGGCGGCGGCACCGTGCCGTAGGGATTCCTCAGTGCCTCGTGGTGGCGGAAGACCGGCGCGAAGGCTTCGGCGCTGATCACTTCGAAGGCGGTGAAGACATCGGCCAGGTCCTGTTCCAGGGCCTGCAGCAGGCGCAGGGCCGCGGCGCCGGTGGCACAGCCCACCAGGGCCGTGGCGCGTTGGCCCGGAATGGGGACCACCTGGACCACTGCGCCCGTGATGATGCCGAACACGCCACTGGTGCCCACGAAGAGCTGCTTCAGATCCAATCCGGCATTGTTTTTCCGCAATTGATTCAGCAGGTCGAGCACCGTGCCATCCGCCAGCGCCACCTCGATCCCCAGCAGGTTGTGGCGGACATCTCCGTACTTCAGCAGCCGACTGCCACCCGTATTGGTGGCGATCATGCCGCCGATGGACGGGTCGGCGCCGAGGTCGATGGGAAACATGAGGCCATGCTCCGCTAGGGCCCCGTTCAGGGCGCTCAGGAGGAGGCCCCCATCCACCCGCGCCGTACGGTTGACTGGATCGATCTCCAGCCGCCGGTTCAGGCGCTCCAGGCTCACCACCGCCATCCGGCCACTGCCGTCCGGCGTGGAGGCGCCCACCAGCCCGGTGTTCGCCCCCTGAGGAACCACCTGGACGCCAGCGGCCTGGCAGGCAGCCAGCGTCAGCGCTACCTGGGCCGTGGTGGCGGGGCGCACGGCCAGCAGCGCCTTGCCCTGGCCGTACCGCCAGCCCTCTTCATAGCGCACCAGATCCTCGGGAGCCGTGAGCACCGCATCGTGGCCCAGGAGCCGCTGGAGTTCCGCCGCGAGCGAGGCACTCACGAGGCGCTCCATCCGCGGACCAGAGCCTCGAATCGCTCGCCGCGCTGCTCAAAGTTGTCGAACTGATCGAAGCTCGCACAGGCAGGGCTGAGCAGCACCTGGTCGCCGGGCTGGGCCAGGGCCAGGGCGGCCCGCACCGCCTCGTTGAAGGCGGGCACCACGTCATGAGGCAGATCGCCCAGATCCCGCGTGAGGGCGGGAATCGCCTCACCCAGGAAGACCAGCCGTCGCAGCTTGCCCCTCAGCGCAGCGCGCAGCGGTTCGTAGCTGGTGCCCTTGCCGGTGCCGCCGAGCAGCACCACGAGGGGCCCTGGCAGGGCGCGGATGGCTGTCAGCGTGGCATCCACATTGGTGCCCTTGGAATCGTTGTAAGCCCGCACGCCGGCCTTTTCGCCACAGAAGGCGAGGCGGTGGGCCAGCCCCGGATAATTCCGCAGCCCGGCGCGGAGCCCACCGAGGGATGCCCCGCCATGCTGGGCGAGAAGGCTCGCCGCCAGGGCGTTCTCCACGTTGTGATCACCAGGGATGAGCAGTTCATCGCGGTGCAACAGCGCCTCGCCATGGAGCCGCAGCGCGCCGGAACCATCGCACCAGGCTTCGCACTCCGACCAGCCGAACCGTGCGGTGCGCCCCGCGCCCGGCGCCCCCTGCCACCACTCCGGATGGCCCGCGGGCACCACCCGCAGATCGCCCGGCGTCTGCCGGTCGAAAATCTGCAGCTTGGTCTGCAGGTAGGTCGCCATGGTGCCGTGGCGGGCCAGATGGTCCGGCGTCAGGTTCAGGAAGGCCGCGCCTTCGGCGTGGAACTCCTGGACGGATTCAAGCTGGTAGCTGCTCAGCTCCACCACGAACACCGTGCCTGGTGCGGCTCCCTGTACGGCTTCGAGCATGGGCGTGCCGAGGTTCCCGCAGGCGACGGCCGGAAGGCCCGAGGCCCGCAACAGATGGGCGGTCAGATCCGTCGTGGTGCTCTTCCCGTTGGTACCGGTCACCGCCAGCACCCGGGCGCCATCCGGCCGCGTGCGGATCAGGCGATGCGCCAGTTCCACTTCCCCGATCACCGGAATACCGCGGGCGAGGGCCTCGGCGACGAAGGGCGCCGTGCGGGGGATGCCAGGGCTGACGACCACCTGCTCGCAACCCTCCAGCAGAGCCAAAGGATGGCTGCCCCAGACCCCGGGAATGCCCGCTTTCGCGAGTTCCATTTCCAGCGCCGGGCCGGGCTCCGGCCGCGCATCCGTCAGCACGACGAAGGTTTGCTGTCCGGCCAGGAAACGGGCCGCAGCCAGCCCCGAACGCCCTGCCCCCATGACCACGGTGCGCATGAAGCCTCCCCTTCCAGCGTAGCGGGGACAGAGCCGCTTTGCCGCGCTACACTGCTTCAGGACCCCTGGTCGAGTGCGGAGTGGCCATGCCCAAGGGCATCCTGGAAAGCATGCTGAGCGGCGAAGGCACCATCCTGCCGCATGTGCAGCCCATGTACCGGCTGGGGGACAACCGTCTCATGGCGCTGGAGTACCTGGCCTGGTACCAGGACGCCGACGGCCACACCCATCCGGTGGGGCAGCTCCTGCAGGACCCTGTCCTCCAACCGGAGGACCGGCTCCTCCTGGACTTGAAGTTCCTCGATTCCACCTTCCTGACCCTCGCCCGCACCGCCGATGACAGCCTCCTCCATTTCGTGAACCTGGAGCCCATCAGCCTCGAAGCGCCGGGCTTCTGGGCAAGCCTGCCGCGCTGGCTGGAGGCCCTGCCCTTCAGCCCCGAATGCGTGGTGATGGAGTTCACGGAATCCCAGGGGGTCCACGATCTCCCGGCCCTGCAGGCCTATGCCAAAAAGCTGAGGGAAATCGGGCTCCGCGTGGCGGTGGATGATTTGGGGGCTGGCGTGGCCAGCCTCACCCACATGGCGCGGCTGGCGCCGGACTTCATCAAGGCCGATCGCAGCCTTGTGGAACAGGCGCATCGGCGCCCCTACCAGGCCGCGCTGCTCAATGCCCTCGCGCACTTCGCCAATGCCATGCGCATCGGCTTCATCGCCGAGGGCATCGAAACGCTCGAAGAACTAGAGGCCGTCATGGACGCAGGCGTGCCCTGGGGCCAGGGCTTCATCCTGGGTCAGCCTTGGCCCACGCGGCCCAGGCCCATCGGGGCCCCAAGCATCTCTAGCGCAGCTTCAGGGAGCTGAGGGCCAGGATCGAGCAGACGATGGCGGTGATCCACATCCGGATGACCACCTTCGTTTCCTGCAGACCGCCCAGTTCCAGGTGGTGATGGAAGGGCGCCATGCGGAAGATGCGCTTGCCGCCCCGCAGCTTGAAACTGCCCACCTGCAGGATCACGCTCACCGCCTCGGCCACGAAGAGCCCCCCCGCGATGACCAGCAGCACTTCCTGCTTGATGACCACGGCCACCGTGCCCAGCGCCCCGCCCAGACCCAGCGAGCCCGTATCGCCCATGAAGACTTCAGCGGGATGCGCGTTGTACCAGAGGAAACCCAGGCAGGCGCCCGCCATGGCGCCCATGAACACCGACAGTTCGGCGCCGCCCGGCACGAAGGGCACCACCAGGTAGGAGGCGATCTTCGCGTGGCCCACCACATAGGCCAGGATCGCGTAGGTGAGCGACACGATGAGCGTGCCGCCGATGGCCAGGCCATCAAGCCCGTCGGTGAGGTTCACCGCGTTGCTCGTGCCCACCATCACCAGCCAGATCCAGGGGATGAGGAGGATGCCCACATCCGGGCGGAAGTTCTTGAAGAAGGGCACCGACAGACTGCTGGTGGCCGCCCCCCGCAGGCCGAAGTGCAGGATGAGCCAGGCCACCACCAGCGAAATGACCGTCAGCAGCGCCATCTTCTGCCAGCTTGACAAGCCGAGGTTCTGCCGTTTGAGCAGCTTCTGGGCATCATCGAAGGCGCCCACGGTGCCAAAGCCCAGCAGCGCCAGCAGCGCCACCCAGATGGCCCCGCTCTTGAGATCGCACCAGAGTAGCGTGGACACGGTGATCACCAGCAGGATCAGAATGCCGCCCATGGTGGGGGTGCCGGCCTTCTTCTGATGATTCTCGGGCCCCACGTCCCGGATATGCTGGCCCATCTTGAAAGCCGTCAGCGTGCGGATCACCCAGGGCCCCAGCAGCAGGCTCAGCACCATCGCCGTGGCTGCGGCCATGGCCGTGCGGAAAGTGACATAGCGGAACACCGAGAAGCCCGGCACCACATCGCGGAAGGGGTAGAGAAGCCAAGGCAGCATGCGAATCCGTTCACGACCAGAAGACCGAGGACAAGAAGACTGAAGACTGAGGACTGATATCAGCGGTCGAGAAGCCACTCGACGACGCGCTCGGCGCGCCAGTAACGGCTGCCCTTCACCAGGATACGGGCTCCGGCGGGGATTGCCGAGAGTCCCGCCGCGTCATCCCGCAGCGCCTCGAAATTCGGGAAGGCCATGGCCCGCTGGTCGAACCCTTCCACATACTCCGAGGCGAAGTCTCCATAGGCCCAGAGTCTGGAGAGGCCCAGCGCCTTGAGCGCGGCCCCGGTCTCGCGGTGGATCCGCGGCGCATCCAGGCCGAGCTCCCGCATGGAGCCCAGCACGGCCACGGCCTCACCGCCAGGCAGCTGCAGCAGCGCCTGGGCGCAGGCCAGGATGGAATCGGAGCTCGCGTTGTAGGTTTCGTCCAGCAGACAGGCGCCACCCCCCAGGAGGTGCAGCTTGCCGCGCCCAGCCTCCGGCGTGACAGTGGCCAGGCCCCGGGCCACCTGCTCTGGAGCGAACCCCAGGTGGATGGCCAGGGCGGCGGCCAGGGCCGCGTTGCGGAGCTGGTGCTCACCGGGCAGTTGGAGGCGGATGGGGACCGGCCCCCGCGGCGTTCGCAGCGAGAAGGCCGTGCCCGCGGCGCCGAGGGATTCCATGGCCTCCCAGCCGTAGGCCTGGCCGTCGCCCACCGGCAGGGCTTCGGCGTGCCGCGCCCAGGGTTGCGCCGCGATCCACCGGCACCAGGGATCCGCGGCCAGGTGCGCCCAGACGCCGCCCCGGTTGAGACCCGCCACCAGCTCGCCCTTGGCCTGGGCCACGCCCTGCTGGCCAAGCCGGAAATTCTCGATGTGGGCGACGCCCACCAGGGTGATCAGGCCCGCGTCCAGCGGAGCGATTTCCGTCAGCCGCCGGATCTCACCGGGGGTGCTCATGCCCATTTCCAGCACCGCCGAGCCCAGGCCCTCAGGCAGCGTGGCCAGGGCTTCGGGCAGGCCCAGCGTGTTGTTGCGGTTGCCCGGCGTCTTCCAGCCCCCCACGGCCGCCGCGAGCAGTTCTTTGGTGCTGGTCTTGCCGACGCTGCCTGTGATGCCGAACACCAGCTTCGGCCGCACGGCCGCCAGGCGGGCCTGGCCCCAGCGCTGCAGGGCCTCCAGCGTATCGGGTACGATGAGCTGTGGACAATCACTGTCCAGCGGATGATCCACCAGCAGTGCGGCGGCCCCTTGTGTCACCGCCTGCGCGGCGAACGCATGGCCGTCCCGCTCGCTCCGCAGGGCCACGAAGCAGGCGCCTGGCTGGAGGGTGCGGGTATCCAGCGACAGGGTGGACGGCACCACGGCACCCTCGCCCAGGAGTTCGCCCCCCACCTGGGAGGCGGCCTGGAACAGAGACCAGAGACTCACGCGGCACCTCCGCCTAACGCACGCGGTGCGCGCTCCGGCGCGCTCCGCTTGCCGAGGCGGAGCCTCCCTGTACCGCGCCCTTCATTCGGCCCATCCTGGGCCTCACCCCTTCGGGGCCAAACAAATGTCCGGTGGCGCTCGGCTCCTGCCTCGCGCTCGGGCTTCGGCTGCGCCAAAGGGGCACTTCGCTCCTGTTTCGTGCTCATGGCGTCTCCTTGGCCGAGGCCCGCTGCAGCCGGTCCCGGACGGCCAGCCAGGCGTCGCCAGCCGGCGGGTGTTCCATGACAATGCACTCAAAACCCGCGTCGTCCAGTTCGTGCAGCAGGGCGTAGAGCCGCGTCCCCACCGCCTCCGCATCCAAGCGTAGCGCGATGCCATGGACGCCTTCCGGCAGCACCGGCAAGGCGCCGAAGGCCACATAGGCGGTCCGGCCGGAAGCCACCGCCACCCCACTCCCGGCCGGGACCAGGAGCACCTTCGCCCGGGGGGCGTAGTGGCGCTCCGCCATGCCGGGCGCGGCCTGCCGGTCCCCGGCCGGCACGGCACCTGCCCACAAAGCCACGGGGCCGATGACCACGGCCAGCTCGGCGGGCGAGATCGGGCCTGGGCGCAGGATACGAGGCGGATGGCAGGTGAGATCCAGGATGGTGGACTCCAGCCCGGCCTCTGTGGCGCCGGCATCCAGAATCAGATCCACCGCCTCGCCCAGGCTCGACGCCACATGTTCGGCGCGGGTGGGGGACAGCTGCTGGCTGCGGTTGGCGCTGGGCGCGGCCAGGGGCCTGCCCACAGCGTGGATCAGGGCCAGGGCCACCCGGTGCGCCGGGCAACGCAAGGCCACCGTGGGCCCTCCGGCGCGGACGATGGCCGGTACGGCCGCCGCCGCGGGCAGCACCAGCGTCAGCGGACCGGGCCAGAACCGGTCCGCCAGCGCCTGAGCTGCAACCGGCCACTGGGAGACCAGTGCCTGAGCCGAGGCCACATCTGCCACATGGAGGATCACCGGATTCGTGGCGGGCCGCCCCTTGGCCGCGTAGATCCGCGCCACCGCCGCCGGATTCAAGCCATCCGCGCCGAGGCCGTACACCGTCTCCGTGGGGAAGGCCACCAAACCACCCGCAATGAGGATCGAGGCCGCCTCGCGGATGGCCGGATCCTCCGCATGACTGACTCGGAGCAGGCGCGTCACGGAGGGCCTCCGTGGTTCTGCACCGCGCAAGAAGGTCGCTTCCTCAGAACCGGCGCATACCGATCGAGCTCAAGCCAACCCTGTGGTTCAGGGTGCAGGGAAGCGCGGAGGTTCATGGCTTACCCATTGCCCGGTGGCCGAGCACCGCTTCCACGGCCTCGCGGTCGCTGTAGGGGTGTTTGACGCCGTGGATTTCCTGGTAGGGCTCGTGGCCTTTGCCGGCCAGCAGCAGCAGGTCGCCGGGGCGGCAGTCCGCCAGGGCCCGGCGCACGGCTTCGCGGCGATCCCAATTCCGGTGGTAGCGGGTCGCGTCCACGAGGATCACCTCGGGAATGCCCGGCGCCGCGTCGTCCAGGATGCGCTCGGGATCCTCGGTGCGCGGGTTGTCGCTGGTGTGCCAGAGCACATCCGCCCCGGCGGCCACGGCCGCGGCCATGAGGGGGCGTTTCGTGCGGTCGCGATCGCCGCCGCAGCCGAACAGCACATGCAACCGGCTGCCGGCGGGCAGGAGGCGGCGGCCCTCGGCCAGCAGCTTCTCCAGGGCATCCGGCGTGTGGGCGTAGTCCACCATCACGCCGAAGGGCTGGCTGCAGTCCACGCGCTCCAGGCGGCCAGGGGCGCCGGTCACCAACGGCACCGCGGGCACCAGACGATCCAGATCAAAGCCCGCTTCGGCGCAGGCGGCCAGGGCAGCCAGCAGGTTGTAGACATTGAAACGGCCCAGCAGGGGGCTGTGCACAGCCCAGCTGCCCTGGGCGGAATGGAGGGTGAACCGCGTCCCGGTGGGGCCCAGTTCCAGACCTTGGGCGCGGTAGCAGGCGGGGCGGTCCACGGCGTAGCTCACATGACCCTCCCGCTCCAGCAGGCCCCGGCCCCAGGGATCGTCCGCGTTCACCAGGAAGCGGTCGCTTTGGGCCACGAGGCGGCATTTGGCTTCGAAGTAGGCCGCCATGGTGCCGTGATAATCGAGATGATCCTGGGTCAGGTTGGTGAAGACGCCCACCCGGAAGCGCGCGCCGTGGATCCGCCCGAGGCAGAGGGCGTGGCTGCTCACTTCCACCGCCGAGGCCACATCGCCCGCCGCCACGCTGCGCTGCAGCCAACGGTAGAATGCGGGGCTTTCAGGCGTGGTGCGGACGGCCTCCTCTTCGAGCTCGCCCGCCGCATTCAGCACGGTGCCGATGAGCCCGCAGCCGGTCCCCACACCGCGCAGCAGCTGGCGGATGAGCGTGGTGGTGGTGGTTTTGCCGTTGGTGCCGGTGACGCCGATGAGGGCCAGGCGCTCATCCGGCGCGCCGTGTAGGCGGCGGGCGAGAGCGGCCATCGCCAATCGTGGTTCGCCCACCAAGGTACAGCTGGCGACGGGCTCTGGCGTGGTCACGCCAGAGGTGGAGAAAACGGTACTGGCGCCTCGCGCCAGTGCTTGAGGGATAAAGGTGGCGCCGTCGGCGTGTTCGCCTTGCAGGGCCAGGAAGGCCCAGCCTTGGCGGACTTCGCGGCTATCGGCGGTGAGATCCAGCACCTCGGCATCCGGACCAGAAACCCGCGTGGCGATCCCCTCGATCAGCGTGTCCAGCTTCATGGGATTCCCGCCTTGATCTTCACCACGGTGCCCGGTTCCAGCGGCGCACCGGGTTCCGGACTCTGCCCCACCACCCGCGTGGCCGTCACCCCGGCGGTGGCCTCGACCTTCGGACTGCCGCCCACCAGCACCACGCGATGGATGGCCGCCTTCAGGCTCAGGCCCTGGAGATCAGGCACCCGGCCCCGCTCCACATGTACGGCCGCCTCGTCGGTTTCACTCACCGGCCAGTCCCGCAGCGACAGTTTGAGATCCTTCTCCTGGTCGAGATCCGGCGTGGTCTGCCGGAAGCGCTGGATGCCGTCGCCGATGCGCTTGAAGAGTGGCGCCGCCACATCGCCTCCGGTGGTATCGCCAGCAGGATCGTCCAGCATCACCATGACGCCATATTGCGGCTTGTCGGCCGGGAAGAAGCCCATGAAGGACGCGAAGTGGCGTTTTGGATCGTACTTGCCGTCGATGAGCTTGCGGCTGGTGCCGGTCTTCCCGAAGGCCTCGACCCCGTTCTCGAGTTTGGCCAACTTGCCGGTGCCCTGGGTGAGGACGCCCTTGAGCGCCTCCTTCATCAGGTTGGCCGTTTCCTCGCTGAGCACCTGTTCCCGGACGGTGGGCTTGAACTCTTTCAGCAGTACGCCCTTGTCGTTGTAGATGCGCTGCACGAGGATGGGCTGCATCAGCTTGCCGCCGTTGGCCAGGGCGCAGCCGGCCATGAGGATCTGCAGCGGCGTGGTGCTGAGCCCATAGCCATAAGAGAAGGTGTACTGGGTGGGCACGCTCCAGCGGTCCGGGGCGATCATCCGGCCCGCGCTCTCGCCGGGGAAATTCAGGCCGGTGACATCCCCGAAGCCGAACTTGCGCAGGTACTGGTAGTGGACGGCGGGTTCCAGGCGGATGCCGATCTTGGCCGCCCCGATGTTCGAACTCTGCCAGAGGATCTCCTCGAAGGAGAGCACCCCGTGCTTGTGCGTATCCGTGATGGGCGGCACCTTCGGGCTGTACAGCCAGCGGCCCCCGAGACAGTCGATGCGCTCGCCCAGGCGGACTTTGCGCCGTTCCAGGGCGATGGCAGCGGTGAAGATCTTCATGGTGGAGCCGGGTTCGTAGACATCCTCGACCGGATGCACCTTGCGGGCGGCCTTCTGCCGCTCCAGTTCTCGGCGCAGTTCCTCTCGCTCGCCGCCCGACAGCTCGGACTCGGTGCGGTTGCGGAACTTCTTTGGCAGGATGTGGTTCGGATCGAAGGTGGGCGTGCCCGCCATGGCCAGGATCTCGCCGGTCTGGGGATCCACCACCACCGCGTAGGCGGTGCGTGGGCGGGCGAGGCGCATCCCCTCCTCGATCGCGTCTTCCACGATGTGCTGGATCGAGGCATCCAGGCTGAGTTGCAGCGAGGCTCCGTTGACCGGGATCTTGCTGTAGTTCTCCTGGAGGATGAGCAGCTTGCCGTGGGCATCGCGGGGGGCGATCAGCTCGCCCTTCACGCCCGAGAGCTGCTTGTCGTAGGTCTGCTCGATGCCCAGCTGTCCCAGGCCGTCGATGTTGGTGAAGCCCAGGATCTGGGCGGCCAGGCTGCCCCGGGGGTAGAAGCGCTGGCTTTCAGGCTGGAACTCGATGCCATCCAGATCCAGCGCGCGGATCGCGGCCACCTTCGCCGGGGCCAGGTGGCGCTCCAGATAGACGAAGGTCTTTTTGCGCAACAGCTTGTCGAGCACCTGGCCCCGGGTCTGCTCCAGGATCGGGGCCAGCTTCGCCGCCACCTCCGTGGCGGCTTTCCGGTTCGGAGTGCCCCACTGGCGCTCGTCGCCCTTGCCGGCCTTGAAGTCCGGGTAGAACACGCGGGGATCGGCAAACAGGCTGTCGACCTTGATGGAGATGGCCAGCGGCTCGCCGCGGCGATCCCGCAACTCGCCGCGGATGGGGGGCACCGGCACCACGGTGGTGTGCTGCTGCTCCGCCTTGGCGCGGAACTTCCGGTGCTCGAAGCCCTGCAGCCAGAGCAGCCGCAGCAGGATCAGCAGGGCCCAGAGGGCCATGCAGCCCAGGATCCACGGCATCCGCCGGCCCAGCAGATCCATGGGATCCGGCCGCCCCAGCGTGCGCCGGGGGATGCGGGGGTCAGTGGCGTAACGGAGGGACACGGTTGGGCTGTGGGCTTTAGGCTGTGGGCCGTGGGAAAGCAGGCCGGGGTTCCAACGATCGTCCGGCGTGGGACTCAGAGGCCGAGCGGCATCCTACAGCCTAACGCTTACTGGGCTGTGGGCTGTGGGCTGTGGGCTGTGGGCTGTGGGCTGTGGGGAAAGCTAGGGCTGGGGTTCCAACTGGGCGCCGTGAGGCCCTGGGCGGGCGAGGCGGCCCGGACGGCCCCCCACAGCCCACGGCCTAGAGCCTACAGCCGCTCAGAAGAGACCGGGTTGAGCTTGGCGAGGAGCTGATCCTCGGGCGTGAAGACCCGGCGGATCAGGTGCCCCTGTTTGCGCGGTTCCAGACCCGCCTTCTGGGCATAGACCTGGACCTCCTCGTCCCGCTGGTACCGGCTGCGCTCCAGCATGAGCTTGCGCTGCAGCTCCTCCTCCTTGCGGATGCGCTCCTTGATTTCGCCCATGGCATAGCTCATCCGGGTGCTCTGGATCTTCAGGTAGGCCAGGGTGGCCAGGGGCATGGCCAGGGCCAGCACCAGCAGCAGCAGGCGCAGGATGCCCTCGCTCTCGACCAGGCGGGCGGGGGCGGAGGGGTTCTGCAGGGTTCCGGCGACCATGGGGACCTCGAGTTCAGGCGAGCCGTTCCGCCACGCGCAGGCGGGCGGAGCGGGAGGGGGGATTGGCGGCGGCTTCAGCCTCGCTGGGCGCGATGCCACCGGCATGGATGAGTTTCACGAGCTTGGGCAGTACGGTCGGGGCGGTGCGCCCGGGGCCGTCGTAGATGCCAGCCAGGCGGCGCAGGGTCTGCTTGACGATGCGGTCCTCCAGGCTGTGGAAGCTGATGACCGCGAGGCGGCCACCGGGACGGAGGTGGGCGATGGCGGCTTCCAGGGAGGCGGCCAGGCGCTCGAGTTCACCGTTCACCGCGATGCGGATGGCCTGGAAGGTGCGGGTGGCAGGGTCGCTATGGCCTTTCCGCTTGGCCGGTTCGCGCGGGATCACGGTGTAGACGGCCTTGGCCAGATCGTGGGTGGTATCCAGCCGGTTCTCGTGCAGGGCGCGGAGGATGGCCCGGGCGATGGGGCGGCTGGCCCGCTCCTCGCCGTACTGATAGATGGCATCGGCCAGGGTTTCATCGGTCTGCTCGGCGATCCAGGCCCGGGCCGATAGGCCGTGCTCCGGATCCATCCGCATATCCAGCGGGCCCTCGTCCCGGAAGCTGAAGCCGCGTTCCGGAGTGCGGAGCTGCAGGGTGGACACGCCCAGATCCGCCAGGATCGCATCGAAGCCATCGGGCGCCTGGGCCATCTGCCAGGCGAGGAAGTGGGCTTCGTCCCAGAGTTCTTCGTAGGCACAGGCCAGGATGCTGAGGCGCCCATCGGAACCCAGCCGCTTGGCGGCCAACAGGCGGGCATCGGGATCCCGGTCCACGCCCAGGTAGCGGGCATCGGCATCCGCCCGAGCCAGCAGGGCTTCCGCATGGCCACCCAGCCCCAGCGTGAGGTCGAGGATCCGCGCGGCGGGGGGGAGCACCAGGTTGTCGAGCACTTCCTGGAGCAGCACGGGCACATGAACAGGCGTCGGGGTCATCATCAGATCCCCAGATCCGCGAGCTGGGCAAGATCATCGGCGCCCAGGGGCTCGGCCGCGAGCCGGCGCTCGAAGCCCGACTTGTTCCACAGGGCCAGGTGATCCATCTGCCCCAGCACCGCAACCTCGCCCGTGAGCTGGGCGGCTTCGCGCAGGATGGGCGGGATGACGAAACGGCCCTGGCTGTCAGGCTCCACTTCGCTGCCGAAATAGGCCGTGGTCTCCAGGAACTTGCGCTTGGCGGGACTGGTGGACGGCAGGGCCGCCAGGCGGGCTTCGATGGCTTCCCAGACCGGTAGGGGGTAGAGGCGGGCCGACCGGCCATCCAGCGAGGTCAGGTAGTGCCGCAGGGCCACCGCTCCTTCGCGCAGACCTCCGCCGCCCTCGCCCTGGGCGAAGGATTCCAACTCGGCCTTGAAGGAAGAGGGGAGCTTGAGGCGTCCCTTGTCGTCCACCGTGGCCGGTGAGTTTCCGCGAAGTCGCAGCACCGGTAGCGCCTTTCAACCAGCAACCCGAAGAGAACCCTGAACCGGAGTGAGACCACTTTGATCCACTTCAGACCACTTTTCTCCACTGAGAGCCACTTCAGAGTTTAGAAAGTCTAGAAATGACAACAAGTGGAAATAAAAGCGAAAATCAGCACGGTACTTGTCGTTTCTCACGAATGCGGCACGACTTCTCATTGATGTGAGCGGTTTCTCACAGTTGTGAGCAAAATTATCAGCGAAATAAAAACGAGCAGGCCTTGCCGACAGACGAATTCCAAGGCCGATGGTCCGGCTTCTGGAAAGCAGACGAGCCAAGCAGACTTCTGATTGCGAACTGAAGCGGGCCGAGAAGCAGTCTAGGATTAAGCCGATCACGTTAATGACTTCAGAGTCGTTTTGTCCAGCTTTTCGAGCGCTCAGCACTGCAGCGAAGAATCTCCCCTGTGCTCGGAACCGGGAGTGACGCGGGAGGCACGTCTTCAGGCCCCGGCCACCAGGACTCCGCACTCGAAAATATCCCAGGAGAGTGAATGCCCGGGCTGGCTTCCAGTGTTCGCTGGTTTATGTAAAGCCCGGTTCTGCCCTTTCCGATAAGAGATGTGTGGAATGGGATGCTGAATGCCCACCGCTTATGGAGGGGAAGGCATGGCCATCGCAACATGGGACAGTCGATTCGATTCCAGGGGCCCCCTAGATCAGGCCTTCCCATGAGTGAAACGCCCCCACCAACCTGCCTTGATGGACGCGGTTCAGCGGAGAATCCCAACATGGATGAACTGGTCTGGGACAATGCCTGGGAGACAGGCGTCCAGAAGATCGATCTGCAGCACCAGGAAATGTTCAGCCATGTCGAGAGGCTGTTCCGGGCTGTCCGGCGCAATGAACCCGCAGAAGGCGTGCTCCGGCTGCTGGTCTTTCTCGTCACGTATGTGGAAGCCCATTTCAGGGACGAAGAGGCGGAGATGGAGGTCTCGGGCTATCCGGGGCTCCTGGAGCACCGGGCAACCCATGACGATCTCCGGAACCAGGTCTCTGCATTGGTGCTCCAATTCCGGAAGGACCCGACGGTCCTCGTCGAATCCATCTCTGGCTTCTTCGTGGACAGGCTGGTCAGTCACATCAATACCGAGGATCGACGCATGGCTGCGCACCTCATCCAGTGGTACTCGGCGTGCCTTGAGAATGTCCTTCCGGACCAATGCCCTTAATCCAGCGCGAATCCGAGGCAGGTTGCGGTGCAACTGCACGCTCGAACACTTCGAGATGGAAGAGACCCTCATGCGGGACGCGGCCTATCCGGACTTTGGTTCACACAAGGCCCTGCATGACGACCTCGTCCAGCAGATCAACGACCTTGAGCAGAAGTAGGCGGCGGGTTCCATGACCCTGCCCATCATGGTCATGCACTTCCTGAAGGATTGGCTGGCCCACCACCTTTCGGAAGTGGACCGGGAATTGGCCGACCATTTGCGCAAGGACTGAGGGGGCCCACCTTCCAGGGATCGACGCCGTGGCGGCCCGCATGGCCAAGCTGGGCATCCTCGCCGTCCTCCACAAACCCATCCTGCATGAGACGGCGACGGCCGCCGTGGACCGCTCCGTCGGCGTCCCACGCCAAAGACAAGGCTATTTCGTGCCAGGGCCTACAGGCAGAGCTTCCCGCCCAGGGGCTTGCCGCCCAGCAAGTGGAAGTGCAGGTGGAAGACGGTCTGGCCGGCGTCGGTGCCACAGTTGCTGAGCAGCCGCCAGCCGCCGGCCTCGACGCCCTGCTCCGCCGCCAGGCGCGCGGCCAGCTGGGGGATCCGGGCGGCGGCGGCGGCGGTTTCGGGGGTCAGGTCGCCCAGCCCCTGACAGTGCGCCTTGGGAATGATGAGCAGATGGACCGGCGCCTGGGGGAAGATGTCCTGGAAGGCGAGCAGGGTATCGTCTTCGTACACGACGGCCGCGGGAATCTCCTTCCGCGCGATCTTGCAAAACAGGCATCCGCTCGCAGGGGCGCTCATCGGGGACCTCCCATGTTCCATATTGTGTTGCATCAACCTGAGATTCCGCAGAATACCGGAAGCATCGGCAGGCTATGCGTGAACAACGGGGCCAAGTTGCACCTGATCCATCCCCTGGGCTTCGAGACCACGGATGCCCAGGTCCGCCGGGCTGGCCTGGACTATTGGGAGAAGCTCGATCCCACGCACTACACGGACTGGCAGGACTTCCTGGCCCGGAACCCGGCCAAGCATCTTTGGTACTTCAGCACCAAGGGCGCCCGGCGCCACACCCAGGTGCCCTGGGCCTACGGGGATGCCCTGGTCTTCGGCCGAGAGACCGTGGGCCTGCCGGCCGAACTCCTGGCGGCCAACCCCGACAGCCTTGTGCGCATCCCCATGCTGGGCGATCACCACCGCAGCCTGAACCTGGCCCAGGCCGCCGCCATTGGCCTTTACGAGGCGCTGAGGCAGACTGAGAACTGGTAAGGCCACACCGGAGTCCCCCATGAGCCCAGCGCCGATCCGCGTCGTCATCGCCAAGCCGGGCCTGGACGGGCACGACCGCGGCGCCAAGGTCGTGGCCCGGGCCCTGCGGGACGCGGGGATGGAGGTGATCTACACCGGCCTGCGCCAGACGCCCCAGCAGATCGCGGCCGCCGTGGTGCAGGAGGACGCCCGCGTGCTCGGCATGAGCATCCTCAGCGGCGCCCACAACCAGATCTTCCCCGAGGTGCTGCGGCTGCTGAAGGAGCAGGGTGCGGACGATGTCCTGGTGTTCGCGGGCGGCATCATCCCCGACGAGGACATCCCCGCCCTCAAGGCCCTGGGCATCCGGGAGATCTTCCAGCCCGGCGCACACACGGACGACATCGTGGCCTTCATCCGCCGCGAGGTTTCCGCCTGATGGCCAAGGCGACCTCTCTCTTTGAATGCACGGCTTGCGGCGCCCGCCATCCCAAGGCGATGGGCAAATGCACCAGCTGTGGCGCCTGGGAGACCGTCCAGGAGGTCCGCGGCACCCTGAAGCGCGATCTCCAGCGGGCCGGCTCAGCCTATGCCCAAAGCCACTACTCGGGCCCCGTGGCCCTGCCCGATGTGGATGTCACCGACACCGCGCGCGTGCCCACAGGCATTGCCGAACTGGATCGGGTGCTGGGCGGCGGTGTGGTGCCGGGCATGGTGGTGCTGCTGGGTGGCGAGCCGGGGATCGGCAAATCCACCTTGTTGCTGCAGTGGGCCGCCACCACGGTCGGCACGGTGCTTTATGCCAGCGGCGAAGAAAGTGAACGCCAGATCAAGCTGCGCGCCCAGCGCCTGGGTGCCGAGAACCCCGGCATCCACCTGCTGGCGGAAACGGATGTGCGCCGCATCCTCGAAGAGGCTGAGCGCATGAAGCCTGGCCTGCTGCTGGTGGACAGCATCCAGACGCTCTTCGATCCCGACTTCGAAAGCAGTGCGGGCAGCGTGAGCCAGGTGCGCGGCTGCGCCGCCCTGCTCACCCGCTGGGCCAAGACCACGGGCACGCCCCTGGTGCTGGTGGGCCATGTCACCAAGGACGGCAGCCTCGCGGGGCCGAAGGTACTGGAGCATCTGGTGGACACGGTGCTGGCCTTCGAAGGCGACCGGCACCATCACCACCGCCTGCTGCGCGCCCTCAAGAACCGCTTCGGCGCGGCCTTCGAGCTGGGCGTCTTCGCCATGACCGAGAAGGGCCTGGTGACGGCCGAGGGCAATCCCTTCTTCCTGGACGCCGAGCCGCGCCCCGGTTGCGCCGCCACGGTGGTGCTCAGCGGCACCCGGCCCATGGTGGTGGAGATCCAGGCACTGGTGGCCGCCGCGGGCCTGGGTATCCCCCGCCGCACGGCCCTGGGCATTGATGGCCAGCGGCTGGCCATGCTTTGCGCCGTGGCCGAACGGCGCGGCGGCGTGCAGCTCCACGACCGGGATATCTACCTCAATGTCGCGGGCGGCCTGGAGATCGAGGATCCCGCCGCCGACCTCGCCGTCATCGCCGCCCTCTGCAGCAGCGCCGGCGGCCGCCTGCTGGCCGAGAAGTGCCTCTTCATGGGCGAGGTCGGATTGACTGGTGAAGTGCGCCCCGTGGCCCAGCTGCCCCTGCGCCTGCAGGAAGGCGCCCGCCTGGGCTTCGCCGCCGCCGCCGTGCCCCGCCTCGGCCTCGAAGGCAAGAGCCCCCTCGACCTCTTCCCCGAAACCAGCGTCGAGCGGCTGCGGGGCAAGGCCTGGCTGAAGGGCGTGGTGGAGGAGTAGGGCCGCGGCTTGCTGGGATTCAGCCGGGAATGCGCCTGGCTGGTCGCGGAAGGCGCGGAAGATACGCGGAAGGCGGGGAAAAAGGCAGGGGCGTCCGCTCCGAAAGCACGGGCTTGATCTCGGGGCGCCCGGACCGCGCTTTTTGGGGCGTGGCCAAGGTGCCCCGGGATCACTTCCGGCTCAGCCGGAAGCCGCCTTCGGCGGGCCCGTGCGGCGAGGGCTGCGGCCCCTTCTGCGTCTTCCGTGGAATTCCGCGCCTTCCGCGACCAGCAAGCAGCTTTCCCTAATGCCTTCCGCCTCGTTCGGAACTACGCTCAACGGATGACCTGGCGGCCCAGCTCCCGGGCGGGCGTGGATCCCCTCGCCCTGCCCCTCGATCCCCGACAGGGCTACCTCTTGTCGCGGCTGGACGGAACCCTCGATATTCCCACCCTCGCGGCGCTCCTGAACACCGGGGAGGAGGAGGTGACCGCCCTGCTCCAGCAGCTGGTGCAGCTGGGTGCCGTGGCTTCAGCCGTGCCGACGGCCACCCTGTCGCCAGCCGCGCCCCTTGCGGAGCTGCCAGAGCCAGAGGCCGCGACGGAGGAGGCGGAAGCCGAAGAGGATTCCCCTGAGCTCCGGGCCAAGGCCACGACCCACCGCCAGCTCTTCGAACTGCAGCTTCACCCCCGGCCCGTGGACGAGCGGGTGGCCCTGGCGCAGGTCGCCCAGGAACCCGAGCTGAGCGCCTACTGCTTCGATCCCACGGCGGAGGTCATCCGCGCCGTGTTCGAGAATCCGCGCGCGGGCTTCGTCCACGCGCGGCTCATCGCCGCCCACCACCGCACCTCGGCGGGGTTGGAGGCCCTGGGCGGACGCACGGCCTTCACGAACGATGGGGGCGTGCGCCGCTCCCTGCTGCAGAATCCCCTGTTGCCCCTCGGGCTCTACCGGCGCCTCTGGTCGCCCAAGCGGCTCCAGGAGCAGTACCTCGTGGCCATCTCGCGCGATTCGCCTGAGCAGATCCGCGCCATGGCCCGGGAGCTGTTACGGACCAGCTTCCACCAGCGCACGGGGGAAGAGCGGGCGGAACTCATCCTCACCACCGAAGGCCGCTGCCTCGCGAGTCTCGTCGGCCTCACCCTCGACGGTCACACCACCGCCCTGCTCTGCCGCCGCACTTATGTCTCCATCCTGCTCATCCAGAACCTCGCCCGCTGGAGCGCCGCCCCGCCCGCCCTCATCGCCCACCTGCGCCGCCAGGATGTGGTGAAGCGGAACCCGATGCTGCGCCAGCTGCTGGAGCGGCATCCGAACGCGAGCTGAGGGCCCGGTTGATCGAAATGAAAACCGCACTCGCGAGAGCGAAGGCTCTAACCGCGAATGATGCGACCCGATTATCGGCGACGGTCAGCCTGATCCTCTCAAGATCAACGGATAAAAGCTGTAACCGCGAATGACGCGATAGGTCGAGAATGCAGCGGGGATCAGGAAAGCATTTTGATAGCAGAGGAGAGTGGATCGGCGGTGGACAGCGAAGAAAAGGAGGCCCAGGACGCTCGCGTGCTTCATCCACCAGATCGTTCATGACCCATTTGCAATGGATGCCGTCCTCATCCCGTGGGAGCATCGCCGGGAAAGCCAAGCCGCACCCCACCCTCTGTCACACCGGAACCAAGCGCCCCTGGCATCAAGGCGATCGAGTTCGTCCAATACCAAAGCCAGGCCGCAGAATAAGCCATCCCCCCACGACCCCAGCGGAGGTTCCCATGAAGCGAGTCACTGGCATCGGCGGCATCTTTTTCAAGGCAAAGGATGCACCTGCGCTGCGGGCTTGGTACAAGCGTCATCTCGGCATCGATGTCCAGGAGTGGGGCGGGACCGCGTTCACCTGGGCCGACTCGGATGGCAAGCCCACCGGCGGAACGACCGTCTGGTCCATTGGTCCTGATGAGGGCGACCCGTTCGCTCCAGGCAAAGCCTCGTTCATGGTCAACTACCGCGTTGAAGACCTGCACGCTGTGGTCACGGCGCTTAAAGAAGAAGGCTGCAGCGTCCTCGACAAGATTGATGACTCTGAGTACGGCAAGTTTGCCTGGGTCATTGATCCAGAGGGGAACAAGGTCGAATTGTGGCAACCACCCGCGGGGCAATGAAACGCACCGACGCTTCCCAGCTGCAGCCTGCGCCCCAGCCCTCCGCACAACTTCTGCCAGAGTGGTTCTTCTTCAGCGGTGGTTCAACTCATGCGTAGAGCCGCTGCAGCCCTGGATCCTGGGTCAGTTCCTCGATGAGGTCGCGGACGCTGATGAGGTCGCGCAGTTTGGCGCCATTGCTGCCGGTGAAGAAGAGGCCGCTTTCCTCGTTGCCGTGCATGGCGTCCGCCAGGCGGTCGGCGATGCAGTAGCCCACCGCCATGGCGCCCTTGCCGTGGCCGCAGGGGGAAAGGCAGTTGCTCACGCAGCGCACCAGGGGCGCGGTACCGGCCTCAATGTTCCGCTGCAGGCTGGTCCGGACGCCGCGGGCGGGCAGGCCCACGGGGGACTTCATCAGGCCGATGTCCTCGGCCTTGGCGCGCAGGATCACTTCCTTGAAGATCGGCGAGGCATCGCACTCGAAAGTGCCGATGAAGCGGGTACCCATCTGCACGCCGTCGGCACCCAGGGCCAGGAAGCGCTGGATGTCCGCGTGATCCCAGACGCCACCCGCCACGAGAATGGGGAAGTCCCCCCAGTTGTTCCGTTCGGCGATGACTTCCGGAAGGATGTTCTCCAGCGTGTGGGCGGGGTCCAGGCAACCATCATGGCTGAAGCCCTGGTGGCCTCCGCTTTCGGGGCCTTCCAGCACCACCGCGTCCGGCAGGCGGTTGTACTTCCGCTGCCACTGTTTGCAGATCACCTGGAGCGCCCGGCCCGAAGACACGATGGGCACCAGGGCCACATCCGCATCGCCGACATAGCCCGGCAGGGCCAGCGGCAGGCCCGCGCCCGAGACGATCATCTGGGCGCCACCGGCGAGGGAGGCCCGCACGGCGGATTCGTACCCTTCGATCGCGCAGAGGATGTTCACACCCACGGCGCCGCGGCCTTCCGCGCGTTCCCGGGCGGCGCGGACGATCCACTCCAGAGCCTTGGGGGGGTTCAGGCCCTCGGTGCCGTCGGGACGGCCCAGGCGCATCTTGGGGTTGGCGGAACCGTGGTAGCCCGTGCCGATGGCCGACACCAGACCCACGCAGCCGGCGGACGCGACAGCGCCGGCGAGCCCCTCCCAGGAGACGCCCACGCCCATGCCGCCCTGCTGGATGGGGTAGGCCAAGTCGAGGTTGCGGATCTTGAGGCGCGGCAGGGTGCAGGCGCCGCGGCGGACGAAAGCCTGGGCCATGGAATCCAGCCCGGCCATGAGGCGGGTGCGGAAGGCGGCCAGGGGCGAGGAGTCCAGCAATCCGGGGGTGCGGGGCTGGAGACCGATGGCGCCGTCGGCCATGGCCTGCCGGGCCTCGGCTTCGGTGTCGGCGACGGCCATGACGGGCAGCCCAAAGCGGCGCAGGGACGCCACGTCACAGGCCCGGGCGAGCAGGGCGGCCGCACCGCCAGCCTTGGCCGCAGCGGCCTCCTCGGGATTCTGCACCGCGACGAGCCGGGGCATATTGGCGTGGCGCAGCATGGCCAGCGAAGGGGGCAGTTCGGCGGTGTGCAGCAGGAAGGCCACGCCGGCCTCGCGGGCGGCGGCCATCACGCCATCGGCGCTGTCCCGCAGGCCGCGCAGATCCAGCCCGATCTTGGCGCCCCCACGCATGGAAGCCCGCAGTTCCTGCAGCCGTTCCCGCAACCGGGCGGCGTCCGGGAAGGCCTCGGTGCGGGGCAGCGCCCAGCCCCCGGCCCGCAGGAAGGCGGCCTGGAAATCCAACGAACCCGGAGCCTGCCAACCCTGCAGGGTGGGCGAGGTCGCGGTCTGGAAGAAGGACTCGGCCATTCGGATCTCCGGAGCGCGGACCAAATCCCGCCACTGGACTATTTTGGACCAAAATCTCCCGGATCGGGTTCAATGATTTGACTCGAAGTCAGGAGGCCTGTTCCGCGTGCGGGAAATCTCCTAGTGCCCCGGGCAATAGCATGCGTCTTGACAGGAAATACCAGGCGCAGAGAACGCGAAGAACGCAGAGAAATAACCTCCCGTTCTCCAGCCTCTCAGCGTTCTCTGCGGTGAATGGACCGATGGGGTGGGTCGAACCTGAAGGTGACGGCCCCGATCCGGACGGCCGATCAGGCTTTTTCCGGAGCGGGCGCTTCCGCCGCATCCAGGAAGGGCATCATCTTGCGCAGTTTGCGGCCGACCACTTCGATGGGGTGGTCATGGTCGGCAGCCCGCTGGGCTTCGAACCACTTGCGGCCCGTGCGGTTCTCCTCCATCCAGGCATTCGCGTAGCGGCCGTCCTGGATCTCTTCGAGGATCTTCTTCATCTCCGCCTTGGTTTCCGCGGTCACCAGGCGGGGGCCACCGGTGTAGTCGCCATATTCGGCCGTATCGCTGATGCTGTAGCGCATGTAGCTCAAGCCGCCGCGTTGCATCAGGTCCACGATGAGCTTCAGTTCATGCAGGCATTCGAAGTAGGCGATCTCGGGCTGGAAGCCCGCCTCCACCAGAGTTTCGAAGCCCGCCTTCACCAGGGCGCTGGCCCCGCCACACAGCACGGCCTTTTCGCCGAAGAGATCCGTTTCGGTCTCTTCCGCGAAGGTGGTTTCCAGCACGCCCGCGCGGGTGAGGCCCAGGGCCGCCGCATAGGACAGGGCCACGGCCTTGGCCTGCCCGCTGGCATCCTGATGCACGGCCACCAGGCCCGGCGTACCGCCGCCTTCCTGGAACACTTCGCGCACGCGGTGGCCAGGGCTCTTGGGGGCGACCAGGCTCACATCGATGCCCGCGGGCGGCTCGATCCACCCGAAGCGGATGTTGAAGCCGTGGGCGAACATCAGCGTCTTGCCGGGCGTCAGGTTGGGGGCGATGGCCTCTTTGTAGAGGGCGCCCTGCCCCGTGTCGGGCGTCAGCACCATGATGACATCGGCCCAGGCGCAGGCTTCGGCGGGCGAGGTGACCGTAAGCCCGGCGGCTTCGGCCTTGGCGCGGGAGACAGACCCCGCGTGCAGCCCCACGCGGACATGGACGCCGCTGTCCTTGAGGTTGAGCGCGTGGGCGTGGCCCTGGGAACCGTAGCCCAGGATGGCGACCTTGCGGGCGCGGATGAGGCCAAGGTCGGCGTCGTAGTGGATGGTGGCCATGGGGGCTCCTTGGGTGGGGAGGTTGCGCGGGGAAGGTCAGACGGGCATGGACTGGGAGCCATCCGCGACCGTGGGCGCGGCGGAGGGGCGGAGCGCGGCATCGGACCGAATGCCGCGGGCCATGGCCACGGCGCCGGTCCGGCCCAGTTCGAGGATGCCGAAGGGCCGCAAGGTATCCACCAGGGCCTTGATCTTGGCAAGGCTGCCGGTGCACTCGATGACAAGGCTGTCCTCGGCGATGTCCACCACGTTTGCGCGAAACACCTGCACCAGCTTCAGCACCTCATAGCGCCGCTCCGGGCCCGCCGCCACGCGCACTAGGGCCAGGTCGCGCATGACCTTGGAGCTGTGGCCGAGCTGCTGCACTTCGAGGACGTTCACCAGCTTGCGCAGATGTTCCACCGCCCGGCGGGCCGTGGCTTCGTCCGTATCCACCACCACGGTCATCCGCGAGACGCCCACGCGCTCGGTGGGCCCCACGGTGAGGGAGTGGATGTTGAAGCTTCGCCGCCGGAACAGCGAGGCCACCCGGGTGAGGACGCCGGGTTCATCATCGGTGTAGATCACGAGCACATGGGACATGGCATCTCTCTCCATCAGACGGGATCGGATCCGGTTTCGGCCAGGGGGCAGGGCGAAGGGCGCCGGATCATGTCGTGGAGGGCCGCCCCGGCAGCCACCATGGGATACACGCTGTCCTCCTGCTCGACGCGGAACTCAATGAGGGCGGTGCCAGGCTCCTGCCGCGCCCGGGCCACGGCCTCGGCCACGCCAGCGCGTCCATCGACGCGCTGGCCGAAGATGCCGAAGGCGTCGGCCAGCTTCACGAAGTCCGGCGACAGGATGGGCGTGGCGGCGTAGCGGCCTTCATAGAACATGGCCTGCCACTGGCGGACCATGCCGAGGAAGCCGTTGTTGATGACGGCGATATTCACCTTCACCTTTTCCTGCACGGCGGTCATCAGTTCGGCGAAGGTCATCTGGAAGCCGCCATCGCCAGCCACTACCCAGACTTCGGCGTCCGGCCGGGCAATCTTGGCGCCGATGGCCGCGGGCAGCGCGAAGCCCATGGTGCCGGCGCCCCCGCTGGTGATGAGGCTGCGCTCGCCATCGTGGTGGTAGTACTGGGCCTCCCACATCTGGTGCTGGCCCACATCCGTCACCACCACGGCTTCGCCCTTGGTGATCTTCCAGAGGTCGTGCATGACATGGGCGGCGTAGAGGTGGCCGTCGTCGGGCAGGTTCTGGATGTCGCGGACGGCGGAATCGCCCCGCCACAGGCGGATGCGCTCGAGCCAGTTGGTGCGATCCGCCACCTGCACCTTGGGCAGCAGCGCCTTCAGGATCTGCAGGAGATCCCCGCCCAGGGGCACATCCACCGGCACGTTCTTGTTGAACTCGCTGGCATCGATGTCCACATGGATCTTCTTGGCGTTGGGCGCGTATTCCTTGAGGCGGCCCGTGACCCGGTCATCGAAGCGCATGCCCAGGGCGATGAGCAGATCGGCTTCCTGGATGGCCTGGTTGACCCAGGATTCGCCGTGCATGCCCATCATGCCCAGGCTGAGGGCATGGGTGGCCGGCACCGCCCCGAGTCCCAGCAGCGTGAGGGCGAAGGGGATGTCGCCGCGTTCGGCGAGGGCGAGCACCTCGCCCCGGGCGCCGGAGAGTTGGATGCCGTGGCCCGCGAGGATGATGGGCCGTTCCGCGGCGTTGATCAGCGCCACCGCCCGCTCCAGATCCACGGCCGCCGGGAACGGTGGAATGTGGCGGAGATGGCGGGTGGGTTTCGCGGCTTCCCAGTCCAGCGTGGCCCGGCCCTGCTGTGCGTCCTTGGTGATGTCCACCAGCACGGGCCCGGGGCGGCCGCTTGTGGCCACGGCGAAGGCCTCCCGCAGCGCCGGGGCGATGTCCTCGGCCCGGGTGACCAGGTAGTTGTGTTTGGTGACCGGGAGCGTGATGCCCGTGATATCCACTTCCTGGAAGGCGTCGGTGCCCAGCAGGGCCGAACCCACCTGTCCGGTGATCGCCACCACCGCGCTGGAATCCAGCATCGCCGTGGCGAGGCCGGTCACCAGGTTGGTGGCGCCGGGGCCGGAAGTCGCCACCACCACGCCGGTGCGGCCCGAGGCGCGGGAGTAGCCATCCGCCATGTGCACGGCACTCTGCTCGTGGCGCACCAGCACGTGTCGGACGGGGTACTCCGTCATGGCGTCGTAGGTCGGCAGGATGGCGCCGCCCGGATAGCCGAAGACCGTATCCACGCCTTCCCGCAGCAGGCATTCCCAGATGATCTGCGCCCCGGTCTGTTCCATGGCGTTCCCTCCCATCACCAGACCCCTGTGACCGCGCCTTCGGAGGCGCTGGCGACCGTGGCGGCATACTTCGCGAAAACACCCCGGGCGTAGCGCGGCTTCGGCGCCATCCAGGCGACGCGCCGGGCTGCCAGCACTGCCGGTTCCACCTGCAGATCCAGCCGCCGGGACGGAATGTCCAGGACGATGGTGTCGCCCTCCTGCACCAGGGCGATCGGGCCGCCCACGGCGGCCTCCGGGGCCACATGGCCCGCCATGAGCCCCCGGGTGGCGCCCGAGAAGCGGCCATCGGTGAGCAGGGCCACGGACTCGCCGAGCCCGGCACCCACCAGCGCGGCGGTGACCCCCAGCATCTCGCGCATCCCGGGTCCGCCGCGCGGGCCTTCGTAGCGGATGACGACCACATCGCCCGCCTCGATGCGGTTGGCCTGCACCGCCTCGAAGGCGGCTTCCTCCGTATCGAAGACGCGGGCCGGTCCCGTGTGGTGCAGGCGTTCATGGCCTGCGACCTTCACCACGCAGCCCTCCGGAGCCAGGCTGCCCTTCAGGATCACCAGGCCGCCGCTCGCCTTCAGCGGACGGTCGAAGGGACGCACGACTTCCTGCCCTGGCGTTTCGACCGCGTCCGCCAGTTCCTCCGCCAGCGTCCGCCCCGTCACCGTGAGACAGGCGCCATGCACCAGACCACCCGCGAGCAGGCGGTTCGCCACCAGCCGGATGCCGCCCGCAGCGGTCAGGTCCGGCGCCGTGAAGCGGCCACCGGGCTTGAGATCCGCCAGCAAGGGCGTGCGGGCACTGATGCGATCGAAATCGTCAAGGGTGAAGGGCACATCCGCCTCCCGCGCCAAGGCGAGGTAGTGCAGCACCGCGTTGGTGGAGCCCCCGGTGGCGGCGACGGCGGCCACCGCGTTCTCGAAGGCCGCCCGCGTGAGGATGGCGCTGGGGCGGAGGTCCCACCGCAGCAGCCCCATCACCAGGTGCCCGCAGGCCTCGGCGACTTCGCCCTTGCGGGGGTCCTCGGCGGGCACGCCGTTGAAGCCCATGGGACTGAGGCCGAGGAGTTCGAGGCTGGCGGCCATGGTGTTGGCCGTGAACTGCCCGCCGCAGGCACCGGCGCCGGGACAGGCCGCATCCTCCACCCGCTTGAGGCCCGCATCGTCCAGCTTCCCGGCGCTGTGGGCGCCCACGGCCTCGAAGACATCCTGTACGGTGAGATCCTTCCCATCGCATTCGCCCGGCGCCGTGGAGCCGCCGTAGAGGATGAGCCCGGGAATGTCGAGTCGGGCCAGCGCCATGGCCACGCCGGGGTTGGTCTTGTCGCAGCCGGACAGACACACTAGGCCGTCGAAGGCGTTGCCGCGGGCCACCAGCTCGATGGAATCGGCGATGACCTCCCGGCTCACCAGCGAGGCCTTCATGCCTTCCGTGCCCATGGTGATGCCATCGCTGATGGAGACCGTGTTGAACTCCATGGGCGTGCCGCCCGCGGCCCGCACCCCGGCCTTGACGCGCTCGGCCAGCGCCCGCAGGTGGTAGTTGCAGGGGCCGACTTCGATCCAGGTGTTCGCGATGCCGATGATCGGCTTGGCGAGATCCTCGTCCGTGAACCCGACGGCCTTCAGCATGGCGCGGGCCGGGGCGCGGTGGGCCCCCTGGGTCACGACCCGGCTGCGGCGGTTGAGGGGTGCTTCCGGCTGGCTCATGGGGGTCCTCAATGACGATCAGGAAGGGGAAGGTAGGTAGAAGAAGGCCCCGCGTCCAGGTGCGGGGCCGAGGTCGGAGGGTGTCCGATCGGCCCTAGGGCAGAATCACCACCAGATTGGGGTCGGCCGGACGCGCCAGGGGAAGGGCTGCACGGATGACCGCACCGAGGGAGGCCGTGCCGTGGCGATGCTTCGCGCCGTGCAGGTCTCCAGTGCCATGGCCCTCGTGCAGCGTGCGGTCCACGGCAGCCTCCAGGGCGGCCGCCTCCTCGGTCAGGTCAAGCGCGTGGCGCAGGAGCATGGCCGCCGAGAGGATGGTGCCGATGGGGTTCGCCTTGTCCTGGCCGGCAATATCGGGGGCCGAGCCGTGGATGGGTTCGTAGATGCCCACGGTGCCGCCCAGGCTGGCGGAGGGGAGCAGGCCCAGCGACCCGGCCAGCACGGCCGCCTCATCACTGAGGATGTCGCCGAACAGATTCTCGGTGAGGACCACATCGAAGTCCCGGGGTCGGGCGATGAGCGCCATGGCGAAGCTGTCAACATAGGCGTGCTGGACGGCCACCTCGGGGTACTCCGCCGCCAATTCCTCCACCACCTGCCGCCAGAGGTGCGAGGTCTCCAGGACATTCGCCTTGTCCACGGAGACCAGCTTGCTGCGGCGTTGGCGGGCGAGATCGAAGGCCACGCGGGCCACACGGAGGATTTCCTCCCGGGTGTAGGGCATTGTGTTCACGGCCCGTTCGGGGCTGAAGGAGCGCGGCTCGCCGAAGTATAGGCCGCCCGACAGCTCGCGGACGATCATCATATCGGTGCCACGGATGACCTCGGGCTTCACCGGCGAGGCATCCTCCAGGGCCGGATGGACGATCACGGGCCGCAGGTTGGCGTAGAGGCCGAGGGCCTGGCGCAGGCGCAGCAGGCCGGATTCGGGCCGCTGCTCCCGCGGGTGCTGGTCCCAGGCGGGACCGCCCACGGCCCCCAGCAGCACGGCGTCGGCCGCACGGCAGAGCGCCAGCGTCTGCTCCGGCAGCGGATCGCCACAGGCATCCACGGCGGCGCCGCCGATGAGTGCGTTCTCGAAATGGAACGTGTGGCCGAAGGTCTCCGCCACGGCCTGGAGACAGGCCACGGCTTCCCGGGTCACTTCCGGACCGACGCCATCTCCAGCCAGGACGACGAGGTTCGCTTCCATATCAGTTCCCCCCATGGGCAGCGCCCGGCTTCCGGCTGCGCCGGGCGAAGAGAGCCTTGTTCACCGCGTTGAGGTAGGCCCGCACGCTGGCATCCACGATGTCGGTGCTGGCACCCTTCCCACCGTGGGCGGCGCCGTCGAAATCCACATGCACGAAGACCTCGCCCACGGCATCGGCCCCGCGGCTGACGGAATGCACCCGGTAGTCCAACAGCCGGCCGGGCAGGCCCGTGAGTTTGTCCACCGCCGCGAACACGGCGTTCACCGGGCCATCACCCAGGGCGGTTTCGGTGACTTCGCCCGCCTCCGAGGCCAGGGTGACCAGAGCCGTGGCGAAGACGGAAGTTCCGGCCGTCGCCTGCACCGCGCGGAGCTTGAAGACCTCCGGAATGTGGGTGAGGCCGTCCTGCACGATGGCCAGCAGATCCTCGTCGAAGATCTCCTTCTTCTGGTCGCTCAGCTTGGTGAAGAGTTTGTAGGCCTTGTCCAGCTCGACCCGCTCCAGGGCATAGCCCAGTTCCTCGAAACGCTTGGCGAGGGCGTGGCGGCCGGAGTGCTTGCCCAGGACGAGGCTGCTGCGGCGGACGCCCACAGATTCCGGCGTCATGATCTCGTAGGTGGAGCTGTGGGCCAGCATGCCGTGCTGGTGGATGCCACTTTCATGGGCGAAGGCGTTGCGGCCCACGATGGCCTTGTTGGGCTGGACTTCCTGGCCGGTGATGTTGGCCAGGGTCTGGCTGGTGCGGTAGAGCAGCTCCTTGCGGATGCCCGTCTCGAAGGGCAGCGTGTCGCGTCGCACCGACAGGGCCATCACCACCTCCTCGAGGGCGGCGTTGCCGGCCCGCTCGCCGATGCCGTTGATGGTGCACTCCACCTGCCGGGCCCCCGCAACCACCGCCGCCAGGGAGTTCGCCACGCCCAGGCCGAGATCGTTGTGGCAGTGGACGCTGAGGGTGGCCTGATCGATGCCGGGCACGCGCTCACGCAGGTGGCGGATCAGCCGGCTGTACTCGTCGGGCACCGTGTAGCCGACGGTGTCGGGGATGTTCAGCACCGTCGCCCCGGCGGCCAAGGCCACCGTGCAGACCTCCACGAGGAAATCCCAGTCGCTGCGGGTGGCATCCTCCGCTGAGAACTCCACATCCGGCGTGAAGGATTTGGCCAGGGACACGCCCGCCCGGATCATCTCGAGCGCCTCGGCCCGGGTCTTCTGCAGCTTGTAGGCCAGGTGAATGTCCGACGTGGCGAGAAAGGTGTGGATGCGCGGCCGCGCGGCCCCGGCCAGGGCCTCCCAGGCCCGCTCGATGTCTCGGGGGATGGCGCGGCACAAACCGGCGATGATGGGGCGCCGGCACTCCCGGGCGATGGCCTGCACCGCGGCGAAGTCATCGTCAGAAGCCACGGGGAAACCGGCCTCGATGACATCCACTTCCAGCGCTTCCAGCTGGCGGGCCATCTGCAGCTTCTCGTCCAGGTTCATGCTGCAACCGGGGGACTGCTCCCCATCGCGGAGAGTCGTATCGAAGATGGCGATCCGCTGGGCACCCATGGTGTGGTGATCTCCCTGGTCCGGCATTCGTCGGACGGATCAATTCAAGATGAGTCCGATTGGCCCATGAGAATAGTTAATAATTTTTATGATTCCATTAGTTTTACTTAAGTCGCTAGAATCGAACTTCTGGAGGCGGCGTGGAACTCGGTCAGTTGGAGACCTTCATCACGATCGCGCGCGAGAAGAGCTTCTCCCGCGCGGCGGAGCGGCTCTTCCGTACCCAGCCCGCCATCAGCCTGGCGCTGAAGCGCCTGGAGGAGGAACTCGGCGAAATCCTGGTGGACCGCACCACCAAGGGCGGCACGCTCACCGACGCCGGCGAGACCCTGCTGCCCCTCGCCCGCCGGATGCTGGATCTGCGCCAGCAGATCGTGGATACCTTCGGTAGCCTCAAGGGCCTCCATCAGGGCCGCCTGAGCATCGGCGCCAACGAAAGCATGTCCGAGTTCCTGCTGCCGCGCATGCTGCTGGCCTACCAGCGGGTCTGCCCCGACATCAAGCTGCAGGCCTACCGCCAGAGCTCTGAGCGCATCCCCTCGGAAATCATCGGACGGCGCCTGGATGTGGGCTTCGTCTCCTACGATCCGCTCCATCCCGAGTTGAAGAGCGAGGTCGTCTACCGGGATCACATGGTGCTGGTGGTGCCGCCCGGGCATCGCCTCAGTGGCCGCCGCGTGATCGATCTGAAGTTGCTGGGGGACGAGACCTTCATCGCCCACAACGCCCTCACGCCCACCCGCGCCGCGATCATTGATCTCTTCGCCAAGTGCGAAACGCCGCTGCGCATGACCATGGAATTGGGCACGCTTTCCACCATCCAGGATTTCGTGGCCCAGGGCGCCGGCGTGGCGATCCTGCCCCACATGACCGTGGCCGCGGCCATCACTGCAGGACGCCTGGTGGAGGTCCCGGTTCGGCAACTGAAGGTGGAGAAGCTGATCCGCATGGTCCACCGCCGCGAGGAGGCCCTTTCCCATGCGGCCAAGGCGTTCATCCGTCTCGTCCGGACCACCGACTTCACCGCTCCGGCACCACCCGCCCGCAGCAAGCCCACCCGAAGGAGCCAACCATGAGCCCTGGCGCCCGCACCCTCTACGACAAGATCTGGGAAGCCCACCTAGTGGAAACCCGGGGCGACGGTACCAGCCTTCTTTACATCGACCGGCATCTGGTGCACGAGGTGACCAGTCCGCAGGCGTTCGAGGGCCTGCGCCTGGCTGGGCGGCCCCTGCGGCGCCCGAACGCCATCCTCTCCGTGGCTGACCACAATGTCCCCACACAGGATCGCGCAGCCGGCATTGCCGACGAGACCAGCCGTCTGCAGGTGGGAGCATTGGAAGAGAATGTACAAGCCTTCGCGGTGCCCTATGTGCCCCTCCTGGACGACCGGCAGGGGATCGTCCATGTCATCGGGCCGGAACAGGGCTTCACCCTGCCCGGCACCACCGTCGTCTGCGGCGACAGCCATACCAGCACCCACGGGGCGTTCGGGGCCCTGGCCTTCGGCATCGGCACCAGCGAAGTCGAGCACGTCATGGCCACCCAGACCCTGCCCCAGCGGCATTCCAGGAATATGCGCGTCCGCTTCGAAGGCACCCTGCCCGACGGCCTCGGCGCGAAGGATCTGGCCCTGCATCTCATCGGCCGGATCGGCACCGCCGGGGGCACGGGCACCGTCCTCGAGTTCGCCGGTGCCGCGGTCCGGGCCCTTTCCATGGAAGGGCGGATGACCCTGTGCAACATGATCATCGAGGCCGGGGCGCGCTCGGGCCTGGTGGCTCCCGACGACATCACTTTCGCCTACATGAAGGACCGCCCCATGGCTCCGGCGGGACCGCTGTGGGAGCAGGCCCTCGCCTACTGGCGTGGACTCCCCACGGACGCCGAGGCCACCTTCGACCGCGAGGTGCTGCTGGAGGTCGGCGCCCTTGCACCGCAGCTGACCTGGGGCACCAGCCCGGAAGCCGTGGTGGACATCGAGGGTCGGGTGCCGGATCCCGAAGCCGCGGGTTCACCCGCCGAGCGCGAAGCCATGCTCCGCGCCCTCGACTACATGGGCCTGCGGCCCGGCACCCCCATGGCGGAAGTGCCCGTGGATGTGGTGTTCATCGGGTCCTGCACCAACGGTCGCATCGAGGATCTGCGCGCCGCCGCCCGGGTGACCCGGGGCCGGAAGGTCGCCCCCGGCGTGCGCGTGCTGGTGGTGCCGGGCTCGGGCCTGGTCAAACTCCAGGCCGAAGCCGAAGGACTGGATCGCGTGTTTCTGGAGGCGGGCTTCGAATGGCGCCAGCCCGGCTGCAGCATGTGTCTGGGCATGAACGAGGACCGGCTGGAACCCGGGGAGCGCTGTGCCAGCACGAGCAACCGGAACTTCGAGGGGCGCCAGGGTCGCGGCGGCCGCACCCACCTCGTGAGCCCCGAGATGGCCGCTGCCGCCGCGGTCACGGGGCACTTCATCGATGTCCGCAGATTGCTGGGGAGTTGAGATGCGACCCTTCTCCACCCTCTCCGGACCGGCCGCACCCCTGCTGCGGGCCAACGTGGACACCGACCTCATCATCCCCAAACAGTTCCTCAAGACGCTGGTGCGCACGGGCCTGGGGCGCCATCTCTTCTCCGAACTCCGCTACGACGCCAGAGGCCAGGAGGCGCTGGATTTCGTGCTCAATCAGGCGCCCTTCCGCCAGGCGACGATCCTCCTCGCGGGGCCCAACTTCGGCTGCGGCTCCAGCCGGGAGCACGCCCCCTGGGCCTTGCTCGACTTCGGCATCCGCTGCGTGATCGCACCCAGCTTCGCCGAGATCTTCTACAACAACTGCTTCGCCAACGGCATCCTGCCCATCGCCCTGCCCATGACCACGGTGGAGGAACTCGCCGCTGCCGCCGGCCCCCTCACCGTGGACCTCCCCGCCCAGACGGTCACCGGCGGCGTCCGCGTTCACGGCTTCGACATCGAGCCCGCCCGCAAGGCCTCCCTGGTGGAAGGCCTTGACGAGATCGGGCGCAGTCTGGCCAGCCTCCCCGCCATCGAAGCCTTCGAAGCCCGCCGCATCCGCGAGACGCCCTGGCTCTGAGGTAGGCTGGAGGTCTTCCCGGGACCTCACATGAAATCCATGACCGCCTTCGCTGAAGTTGTCCAGCCACTGGAGGCGGGCCAGCTCCGCCTGACACTGCGCAGCGTGAACCACAAGGCGCTCGACCTTTCGCTGCGGCTGCCGCCCGCGCTCTTCCCGCTGGAGGCGGCGCTCCGCGCGAAGGTGCGCGAAGCGGCCCAGCGCGGGAAGCTGGACCTGACGGTGGAGGTGCTGGATGAGCCCTCGCTGGAGCCGCGGATGAACCGCGCCCTGCTGCGCTCCGTGGCCAAAGCCTGGCAGGAGGATGCGGAGTGGCTGGCGCTACCGCCCCTCACGGCGGAGGCCTTCTTCCGCCTGCCCGGCGCCCTCCAGGCCCCGGCCTCGGACCTCGCTGAGCGCCTGGAGGGTTCCATTCACAAGGCCCTGGCCGACCTGCTCCGGATTTGGAACGAGGGCCGAACCCGGGAAGCCGACCGCCTGCGCCCCTTTTTCGTGGAGGGACTGGCCCGGCTCCGCAGCCTGTGTGACCGTCTGGCCACCGAAGCCGCAGCTCAGGCCGCGGATCTGCCCACGCTCTACCGCCAGCGCATCGAGCAGCTGCTGGAAGATGCGCGCCTGGCCGGGCAGCTGCCCGCCGAACGGCTCCTGGCCGAAGCTGGTGTCCTCGCCGAGCGGCAGGATGTGCGGGAAGAGTTGATCCGCCTTGCGGCCCACCTCGATGATTTCGCCGAACGGCTGGCCCAGGACCGCGTCGAAGGCAAGGCCGTGGATGTGTGGTGCCAGGAAGTGCTGCGGGAGCTGAACACCACCGGCAGCAAGTGCAAGCGCATCGAGATGACCCGCGCGGTCATGGAAGCCAAGGGCGTGCTGGATCAGCTACGCGAGCAGTCCGCCAATCTGGAGTGATCAGCCAGGGTTGGTCGGAAACAGCACCCGCACCCGCGTGCCCGAACCCGGTTGGGAAACCACCTGGATGAAGCCGCCATGACTGCGGAGGACGCCGAGTGCCGCAGGCAGCCCCAGCCCCCGGCCTACGCCTCTGGTGCTGTAGAAGGGATCGAAGATCTGGTCGAGCCCCGCCGCGGGGATGCCCTCTCCTTCATCGACCACCTCCAACAGCAAGTGGGGGCCGGGCTCTGGCTTCCGTGGCCACAGGCCCGCTTCGAGATCGACCTGGCCAATGACCGTCCGCGCCAGGACCAGTCGCGGCTTCCTGGTTCCCTCGGCAGTGGCCTCCAGCGCATTCTCGATCAGGGCGCGGATCAAACCGGAGATCTGGCGGGGGTCCCCCTCCAGGCGGGGGAGCCCCGGGTCCGCGATGCATTCAATGGACCCGGTAAGACCAGACGCCGCCACGAGTGCCTCCAGGTCGAGGCGTTCCTGATGGATGAAGCCTCTTCCGGTATAGAGCAGCATTTCGCTGGACAGCTTGATCCCCCGTTCCAGAAGGCCTTGCATCCGTTCGAGGTGCGTGTGGAGACTCCCCACTGGGGGCGCCTCGGCCAGGGCGAGATCCAGGAAACCCACGAACCCCTGGAAGAGGTTGTTGAAGTCATGGGCAATGCCGCCAGCCATGAGTTCGAGACTCTCGGACTTCCGGGCCTGGCTCAGCGCCCGCGCCATCTCGTGTTGCTCGGTGACATCCCTCACCAGGCCGAGCACTCGGCCCGATCCGGCCGCCACCAGCCGGCCTTCGTAGTGCCGGAGGGAGGCCCCTTCCCCCAGCGAATAGTCCAGAACCACCGGCAAGCCGGTGGCGTGCAGGCGGAGGAAGCCCTGGGCCATCGCCTGGGCCACGACTGGGGGCAGCACTTCGGCGGGCATCCGCCCCAGGAAGGCCTCGGGGGGCACCAGCGGCGCGAGTCCCGCTGGGGCCCTGAAGTCCAGGAAACGGCCCTCCGGATCGTGGACGAACACCATATCCGGCATCGCCTCCAGCAGCGCCGCGTTCTTCGCCGCGACGTCCCGCATTTCCGCTGAGAGCGCCTCAGCCATGCGGACGGCGCACTCGCGCGAGCCCTCCAGGGCAGCAGCCGTGGCGAAGAAGAGGAGGCTCACCAGCAGCAGAACACCCAGCCATTGGCCCGGCCGGTGTTGGGAGATCTGCTCCTGGAAGGCTGGCGTGGCCTGGAGTCGGACCGCCCAGGTCCGGCCACCCACCCGGGCTGTAGCGTGGGCCACCGGGCCGCCGGCCTTGCCCTGCGCAGCCCGGCCCGCACTGCGATGCACCTCGAACCCACTTGCCTCGTCGTGGATGCCGATGAGAAGACCCTCTTCCCGGGCCGGGGTGACGGCCTCCAGGAACGGCCTCAACGGCAGCGGGCTGAAAATGACCCCCGATAGCCGCTCCCTCCGGGAAACCAGATCCACGGGGGTCGAAAAGCCACGGTAGACCGGAAGGTAGACCAGCACACTGCCGGGAGTGGTGCCTGGGGGATCCACCTTGAGCGTCACCGGTTCGGTGAGGGCGATGCGGCCAGAGTCGCGGGCTCGCCAGATGGCCTCGGCCCGGGCGGGAATGGTCATGTGGTCGAGGCCAGGCACATGGGGTAGCTGCTCGTCCATGGCCACAACAGCCATTGTTCGTAGGCGCTCGGGCCCCACGCCCGCTGCGGCCTCCCTTTCGGCGTAGCCCAATCCGAAGAACCCCGAGAACCCATCCCGCCGGCGCAGTTCCTCCAGGAACTCCCCAAGCACCTGGGTGCGGTCACCCCCATGAATCTGCATCAGGAGGGAGGCCTCCTGCAGCGTTGCGGAATAAAGGCGGAACCGATCCTCGATGGCCACCTTCAGCGCCTGTGCCCTTCGCTGGAGCGCCTCCCCGGTCTCGCGGGCAACGCGGTCGCGCATCCACACCCACCCCACCAGGCTCAGCAACAGACAGACCGGCAGCACGATCCAGGACCACCTCAGCCCCCGAAGTGGTTCAAGGCCCTTCCACCCCATCGTTCGCCCCCTCCATGGACCCAGATCGTGAACAGAGCGGTTTCACCGAGCGCGGGTTGAGGTCAGCGTCCGCGCACCCCGGGCCGGGTGCAAGGATCCTTTCAATCGAGCCAGAGATCATGTGAACCGGCCAGTGACCTGTCGACAGTTCGGTGCCCTACATTCCCAGCGGGTCGTAGGGCAGGTCCATGGCGCCCTTCCAGGCACCGAAGATGCGGGTGCGGGTCCAGTCGCCCTGGTCAGGCCGCAGCCGGCGCAGGCGCCGGGAGAGGAACCACACGCTGCCGTCCTTCATGCGGAATTCGTCATAGGGCGCGAGCCGCACCTTGGCCATGTCTTCCGGTGCGATCTTCCCGGGGAAGACCGCCCACGCCCAGGCCCCCGAGGCCAGCCCTGCGGCCCAGGCGCGGCTTTCCATCAGCGCCGGATCGGTCTGAATCCGGAGCTCGGCGAGCCCTGCCTTCCCATGAATGAAGCCGTCAAATCGGGTCAGGGTGGTGCCCTGCTGCCGGAATGGGCCTGTTCCCGGCACGAGCCACCGGGCCAGCCAAACCAGGGCGTTGCCTGGCCGCTCCGTGAACCGCACCTCCACCGAATGACCAGCGATGGCCTTGGCTTGAAATCCCAGTTTCTCCTCGAGGGGCGCCCAGAACGCCTTGATTCTGGAGGCATCCAGTTCCCCACCATCATGCAGCCGCCAACCCTGGTGGACCCTGAAGCGAAGGCGCCTGCCGTTGCGGGAGAGCTCCAACTCCTGCGCCAGAACCCCGGTCCAGACACCCGGCTGCTGCTCCCGGATCAGCGGGAGGGCCGACTGGTTCGCCAGAAAGGCTTCCATGTTGAGTGAGGGTGGCATCACAGCTTCGACCCGGGCCTGATCCTCTCCGTATTCGGGCTTGGCAGGAACGAAGAGGCCTACCCCGTCCGCGAGGGGCACGGCCACCAGGCCATTCTGGTAAAGCAGGTAGCCGCCCACACTAAGGGCGGCGAGCAGCAGGGCGCCGACGAGGATGAGCCGCGGTTTCATGGTCAGGCCGTCCGCAGCAGGTGGGCCAAGGGCTCGATACGGCGCAGGGCTTCTTCGATGTCAGCCAGGGCGAGATCGCGGTGCGGGATGAACCGGACCGCCGAACCCACGGGCAGGGCGCAGACCCCGGCGGCTTCCAGGGCTGCCAGGGCCGCAGCCACAGCGGGTACGGGCACCAGGAGGATGTTGGTTTCGGGGACGGGCGCGGCCACGCCGAAGCCACGCAGCCCCTCGGCCAGGCGCTGGGTCTTGGCGTGGTCCTCGGTGAGTCGGGGCAGGTAATCGAGCGCCACCAAACCCGCGGCCCCGGCCACGCCGCCCTGGCGGACGCCACCTCCCAGCATCTTGCGCAGGCGCCGGGCCTCGGTCATGGCCGGGGCGGAGCCGCAGAGCAGCGAGCCCATGGGCGCGCCCAATCCCTTGCTGAGACAGACCTGCACCGTATCCAGGCCTTCCGTCAGCGCGGCCATGGGCAGCCCCAGCGCCGCGGCGGCGTGCCAGAGTCGGGCGCCATCGAGATGCACCGCCAGCTTGGCGGCCTTGGCAGCGGCCACCAGGGCGCGCTGCTCCGCCTGGGGCGTCACCGTCCCGCCCGCGAAATTGTGCGTGTTCTCCAGGCAGAGCAGCGTGGTTCGCAGCGTGTAGTAGGGGCCGGCCGACCCTGCGGCCTTCGTCACCTGGGCGGGCGTGGGGCGGCCGGGACCGCCCTCCCAGGGCAGGGCCTCGGGCATGCCCCCGGCCAGCCAGGCGCCCGTGCCCAGCTCCGAGCCCAGCACATGGGCCTGGGCAGGCGCCAGAAACCGGTCGCCGCGCTGCAGATGCAGCATCAGGGCAATGAGATTGCCCATGCAGCCCGAGGGGACCCACAGGGCGGCCTCCATCCCGAGCAGACCGGCCACGCGCCCCTCCAGACGGACCAGCGTGGGATCGCGCTCCAGCACATCGTCGCCGACCTCGGCGGCAGCCATGGCTGCGCGCATCTCGGGCGAAGGCTGGGTGACAGTGTCGGAGCGGAGGTCGATGGGTCGCATGGGGAGATTCAATCACGCATGGCACACTTATGGATGGGGGAGATCGAATGAACCTGCTGCACGCCATCCTCCTGGGACTCATCCAGGGCCTGACGGAATTCCTGCCGGTGTCGTCCACGGCGCACCTGACCCTGGCCGAGCACCTGATGTTCGGCGGCAAGGCCATGCCGCTGGCCTTCGATGTGCTGCTGCACGTGGGCACGCTGGGGGCGCTGATGGTCTATTTCCGCCGGGAGCTGGTGCAGATCGTCATGGGCTGTTTCGGCCGCGACAAGGAGGGCCGCCGGCTGGCGCTCTGGCTGTTCGTGGCGATGATCCCCACCGGGCTCTTCGGTCTGGCCACCCGCGGCGTCAAAGTGGCGGCGAAGGAACATCTCTGGGTGTACGGCATCGGCCTGCTCTGCACCGCCGTCCTGCTCTACCTGGCGAACCGGCTCAGCCAGCAGCGGGTGAACCTGCATGACCAGGATCTGGCGGGGCGGGACATCCAGGATCTGCGCGCCATGGACGCCCTGGCCGTAGGCACCATCCAGGGCATCGGCGGCGGCTTCGGCCTGTCCCGTTCGGGTTCCACCATCGCCATCGGGGTGTTCCGCGGCCTGAAGCTTCCGGCCTCGGCGCGCTTCAGCTTCCTGCTGGGCATGCCCACCATCGCCGCTGCGGCGGTGCTGGAGCTGCGCGGGCTGCTGAAGCCGCTCCTGAACCAGCAACCGCTGCCGCCGGACCTGGCCTTCCCGCCGGACTCCTCCGCTCCGGTGATGCTGTGCGTGGCGGGCATCGTCGCAGCGGCCATCTCGGGCTACCTCGCCATTGGCCTGCTGGACCGGTTCACCCGGAAGCCCAGGCTCAATGGCTTTGCGCTCTACTGCCTCGGCCTCGGGCTGGTCATGATCGCCCTCGGCGCATCGGGAGCGCTCGGCCGCCACTAGGATTCCGTTCGCCGGTCCTCGCGCCCCGTTCGCCGATCAGCCATTCCGGCCCGCCCAAGCCCCCCCTAGACTGGGGACTCGCCACCCGGAGGTCTAGGTGATCCAACTGAACGAGGTCCACAAATCCTTCACCGTGAAGGATCGCAAGGCCCGAACGACCAAGCGGATCGATGCTGTGCGCGGCATCTCCCTCACAGTCAAGCCGGGCGAAATCTATGGTCTGCTGGGCCCCAACGGCGCCGGCAAATCCACCACCCTGCGGATGATCGCCGGCCTGATGGAGCCGGATGCCGGCGACATCGAGGTCTGCGGCCTGGACACCCGGAAGCAGGCTGAGGCCGTTCGCGGTTGTCTCGGGTATCTCAGCACGGACATGGGCGTCTACACCCGCTTCACGCCCCGGGAGCTCCTGCGGATCTTCGGAGAGTTCCAGGACGTGGACCCCGCCACCGCCGAACGCCGGGGCCTGCACCTGCTGGAGAAACTCCAGCTGGCGGATTTCGCCGACGTGAAGATGGATGGCTTCTCCTCTGGCCAGAAGCAGAAGGTCAGCATCGCCCGCGCTCTGCTGCACGATCCCAAGGTGGTGATCTTCGACGAGCCCACCACCGGCCTGGATGTGCTCACGGCGAAGACCGTCCTGGACCTGTTGCGCATCATGCGCGAAGAGGGCCGCACCGTGATCGTCTCCACCCATGTCATGCCGATGGTCGAGGATATCTGCGACCGGGTGGGCATCATCTTCGACGGCAAGCTCCACGGCGACGCCCCGCCCAGAGACATCCTGCAGTCCAGACACGCCAAGACCCTGGACGAGGTCTTCTTCCAGCTGGCTGCTGAATCCGAGGGAGGCAACTGATGCGAGGCGCCCTGCTCATCGCCAAGAAGGAGTTCCTCGAACTTTCCAAGGACCGGAAGACGATGTTCTTCGCCTTCGTCCTGCCCTTTCTGCTCTACCCGGCCATCTTCGGCATGATGGCCAAGCTGGGCAAACGGGACGAGGCTCAGAATCGCAACAAGGCCAGCCGGATCTACCTCGCCGATCCCTCCGGCGCCCTGGCTCCGCTGCTGCAGGCCGACCCCAAGCGGTTCGAGCTGGTCGCCAGGCCCGAGGGCGATCTGAAACAGGCCATCCGGGATCAGAAGCTGGAACTGGCCCTCGAGGTCGCCCCCGGGGCCGCCACGGCCCTGCAGAAACAGGAGACCTTCGCGGTCACCGCCACCATGGATGAAAGCGAGCGTGCTTCCGAGGTCGCCCTCAAGCGCCTGAAGGGCGTGCTGGAAACCCAGGAGAAGACCTGGGTGCAGGGGCGTCTCCAGGCCATCGGGGCCTCCTCCCAGCTGGTCCAGCCGCTGAAGCTGGAAGTGAAGAACGCCGCGGACATCACCCTCGAAGTGGGCAAGGCCATGGGCCGATTCCTGCCCTACCTGCTGATGGTCATGATGTACACGGGCGCCATGCAGCACGGCATCTACGCCACGGCCGGGGAGAAGGAGCGCCACACGCTGCTGAGCCTCATGGCCACGCGCCTGCCCCGCAACCAGATCATCCTGGGCAAGCTGCTCTACATCTTCTCCATGGGCGTCATCGCGGCCCTGCTGAACCTGTTGAGCATGGGCCTCTCCATTCCCTTTGTCGGGGGCGGTTCCGCCGGTTCCATGCAAGCGATGGCGGCCATCGCCAATCCCGTGACGCTGGGGCTCACCTTCCTGATCATGGTGCCCCTCGGCCTGTTCTTCGCGAACTTCATCCTGTTGCTCGGCATCCAGGCCCGGAACACCATTGAGGCGGGCACCGCGATCACTCCGGGCATCTTCCTGGTGGTGTTCCTCGGAGTCTTCACCATGGCGCCGGGCGTGGACAAGATGAGCTTCCTGTCCTATGTGCCGGTCGTGAATGTCTGCCTGGCCCTGCGCAAGATGTTCAGCCAGCAGCCGGACTGGTTCGAATACACCCTCGCCTTCGTCATGACGGTGGGCCTGGCGGGCCTCATGACCCTGGTCTCCACCCGGGTCCTGAACCGGGAAAAGGCACTCTTCAACGCCTGAGTCTGGCCCTTCCCGCCATGCGGACCAGGATTTGCCCGGGGAAACCTGTCACTCTATAGTTTCTCCAAGGCTTCCAGAGGATCCCGCATGGCGACGAAGGCCAAGACTGAACCCGCTCCCAAGTCCGCACCGGTGCCCTCCCAGCCCGCGCAGTCACCCCTCGCCGCTGCCTTTGGCAAGGCCCTGAAGCTTGTGGACTCCGGCAAGCACGCGGAGGCCGCGAAGGCGCTGGAAGCATTGATGCAGGAGGCTCAAGCTGCGGGCGACTGGTCCATGAAGCGCCGGGCGCAGGTCTACCTCACCTTGACCGATGCCAAGATCCATCCGCTCAAGGTGGTCATCGCCGACCCCATCACCGAGATTCAGTCCTGCCTCAATCACCGGGATACGGAAGGTGCGCTCAAGCTGGCCGACAAGGCCTTGAAGGGACACCCGGCCCAGGGTTCGCTCCACTACCTGCGCGCCGTCGCCTTCGCCCAGTCCGAAAACACCGAGGCCGCCGCCGAAAGCCTGAAGAAGGCCATGGAGTTGGATGCCGACTTCGTCTTCCAGTGGCATATGGAATCCGACTTCAACGCCATCCGGAAGTCGCCTCTCTTCGCCTTCACCGAAGGCCGCTGAGCCGCGGATCTGGGCCCCATGGCCGGCTCCGCAGGTCTCGACGCCGATCAGCCGCTGCGGGTGGTCGCACTGGGCGGCGGCACTGGGCTCGCTGCCCTGCTGCGCGCCCTCAAGCGGGAAGCCGGCAGGGGCCGGGATCCCTGGAAGCTCACGGGCATCGTCACCGTCTCAGACAACGGTGGGTCCTCCGGACGCCTTCGAAACGAACTGGGTGGCCTCCCCCCGGGCGACCTGCGCAACTGCCTGGCAGCGCTTACGCTGGAGGATTCGGCCCTCTCGGAGCTCCTGAACTACCGCTTCAAGGGGGAAGGGCCCCTCGCCGGCCATGCCCTCGGCAACCTGATGCTCTGGGCCCTCGCGGACCTCACCGGAGATTGGGTGCGGGCGATCCGGCAGCTGTCCGGCGTGCTGGTGACCCTGGGGCGCCTGTTCCCCTCCACGCTGGTGCCCGTCACGCTCTGCGCCGAGGACATGGCTGGCCATCGCTACATCGGCGAGACGGAGGTGGGCTCCTGCCAGCCGCCACTGGCGCGGCTCTGGCTGGAACCCCCCGACGCCGAACCCCTGCCCGAATCGGTGCTCGCCCTGCTCCGCTCGCAATTGATCCTCCTGTCTCCCGGCAGCCTCTACACCTCCACGATCTCGAATCTGCTGCTCCAGGAGTTGCAGGAAGCCGTGGCACACTCCCGGGCCCCGGTGATCTACGTGGCAAATCTGATGACCGAACCTGGCGAAACCGCCGGGCTGGATCTGGAGACCCACGTGGCGGCGATCTCGGCCTTCGGCCGGACCCGGATCTCCGCCATCATCGCGAACGCCACCCCCCTGAATTCCGAAATGCTCGCCAGATATCAGGAGGAGGGTGGCGAACCCCTTTTCGCCGCTGCGGACTCGATCCTGGGCATCCCGGTCCACCGGTTCCCTCTGTTGGACCCCGAAGCTCCGACGGCGCGGCACCATCCCGACCTCCTGAATCATGCCATCCGCGAGGTTCTGTCAAGGTTGTGACCCACTATCGGTTCTCCTTCAGATGCCGATAGGTAGAGCGGGGCTTGGCGGGTTTTTGTATGTTTTGATGAAATTTATTTTTATGACAAGGTACGGAGTAGGCTTGTCTGAGCAGGAGGCGGCAATTGGCGCTGAGCGGTGATCTGGCGACCATGGGCCTGGAGGACATCTTCCAGTGGCTGGCCGTGGGCAAAAAGACTGGCGTGCTCGAGCTCAAGGGCTCACTCCATACCAAGCGGGTCGCCTTCCACGAAGGCCGCATCACCAGCATCTGGTCCTCCGATCCGCGCGAGTATCTGGGCCAGTACCTGCTGGCCTTCAACCGGATCACCGAAGAACAACTCCGCGACGCGCTGGCCACCCAGGAAGACGAGCAGCAACTCCTGGGCCGCATCCTGATCAACCGGCAGCTCGTCACCGAAGCCGAAATCCGGCGCATCGTGCAGATGAAGGTCGAGGAGAGCATCTTCGACACCTTCCTGTGGAATGTCGGCAGCTTCGAGTTCCACGACGGGGCCGCCTCCCACCAGAAGTCCATGCTGCTGAGCCTGGATGTCACGGGCATCGTCCTCGAAGGCGCCCGTCGTCTCGATGACTGGAAGCGCATCCGCCGGGTCATCAAGGGCGGTGACGCCGTGCTGGCACCCATCTCCGAAGCCATCGCCGAACGCCTGCCCCTGGCGCCGGAGGATGCGGACATCCTTGCCCGGCTCAATGGCACCAAACGCGTGGATCAGCTCGTGCTCGAGATGCGGATGCCCGAGTACAAGATCAACAAGCTGCTCTTCGATCTCCACGAGAAGGGGCTGGTGCGGATCGCCAATCCCGGGGGGAACCTGGGGGAGAATCCCAGTCTCCAGCTCCAGCGGGCACGGGCCCTGGTCGAGAAACAGAAACTCCAGGAGGCCCAGGAGGAACTGCGCCGGATCCTCCAGGACCAGCCCCGCCACCTCGATGCCAACAAGATGATGGCCGTGGTCCAGGATCTGCTGGATGAGAAGAAGCTGGATCTGGATCTGATCCCCGAGCTGGTGGTCAGTCTCGACGAGCTCATGACGACGAATCTCGGACCCAACGAGGCCTTCCTCGCCAGTCGCGTGAACGGCCTGTGGGCCATCCGGGACATCCTCTCGATCGCACCCTTCGAGCACGACGAGTGCCTCCGCATCTTCTCCAAGCTCCTGAAGCGTGGGATTCTCAAGACCACGAAACCCGCCCAGGGAGGCGATCAGCTCGGAGCTTCCCGCTGACCTCCTCCCGCCTCCGGAGGTGTCATGCGCGTTGCTCTTGCCCTGCTGCTCATCGCCCTGCCCCTTGCTGCGGCGAAGCGACCCACCACCGCCCAGCTTGAGGTGCAGTTGAAGCGGCTCACCGCCGAGCGGGACGAATTAAAACAGCGTCTGGTGGCGACCGAGGACGTGCAGCAGGAACTCGCCTCGGCCCGGAAGGCCCGGGAGGCTGCACAAGCCGAGGGCGAAGCGGCCAGGAAAGAGACTGAGCGGCTGCGCGCTGCCCTGAAGGAGAACCAGGGCGGCGGCGATGCCATCCTCACGGAGCTCCAGGAGGCCCGGCAGGCGGCTGTCGATGCGAAGGCCGAGGTCGTGCGGTTGAAGGCCGACAACGAGGAGATGCAGCGGAAGACGAGTGTCGCCCCGCAGGAAGGCGACCTGCTGCCACTGGGCCCGGAGATCCAACCCGCCCGGCCCATCAACCTCAACCGGGTGACTCCGCGGCTGAAGGCAGCCAGCCTCTTCGCGGGCCGGGCCAAGGGGGTCGTGGTCGTCAATGTGCTCATCAGCGAAAAGGGCGATGTGCTGGCCGCACGGCTCATCCAGGGGCTGCCGGGCGACACTCCCGAGGCCAAGGAGGCTGCCGAAGCCTGCGTCGAGGCCGCCAAACACATCGTCTTCGATCCCGCGGCGTCCAAGGATGGCAAGCTGCGCTTCAAGGTCTGGCAGGGGGTCGGGTTTTATCTGGATTGAGGCGGTAGCAAGACTGTGGGTAGTGGGCTATAGCCTATCCCGCTCACCCCAGGGACTGGGCTCACCCAGGCCCCAGCGGGCTTCGTACCAGATCTTTTCGAGGCACAAACCCTGCGGAGGCGCCGTCAGCCCGGCCTGGCAACGGTCCCGCCGCTGAAGCACTTCCCCCAGGGACCCCGCCGTGCGCCTGCCCCGGCCAACCTCGACGAGCGTGCCAGCCATGATGCGCACCTGGTGCATGAGGAAACTGCTGCCCTCGAAGACCAGATCTGCCCCGCCCTCCACCGGCAGGATGCCGATGCCATGCAGGGTGCGCACGGGGGTTTTGGCGGCGCATTCCACGCAGCGGAAGCTGGAGAAGTCGTGGGTGCCCAGCAGGGGCGGCACGGCCGCCGCCATCGCTGCCAGATCGAGCGGGGCGGCCTGGCGGACATGCCAGCGGAACCCGGCCTGCAGGGGGTCCCCCGCCGGCCCCAGGCCCAGCCGGTAGACATAGCGCTTGGCGATGGCGTGGTGGCGCGGGAAGAAACCCTCCGGGGCCAGTTGCACGGCCATCACCCGGATGTCGCGGGGAAGGTGGGCATTCAGTGCGGCAAGCAGGCGGTAGGGCTCCCACGGCCGCAGGACATGAATGAGCACCCCCTGGGCCCGGGCGTGCACGCCCGCGTCCGTGCGCCCGGTACCCTGGGGCATGGGCGCCTCCGGATCGAAGGCCTGGAGCGCCCGCCAGAGTTCCCCCTGGCCGCTGCGCAGCGAGCTCTGGATCTGCCAGCCATGAAAGCCGGCCCCGGCATAGGCCACGGTGAGGAAGTAGGGATGGGACATCCGTCCATGATAGGCCTGGACTGGGCAGAGCGGCCTGGCCGGCTCGGGATCGCCCGTTCTACGGGGATCTGTGCGATCCATGGCACTTACATTCAAGCATTTCCGGCCCTCCCGTTGTTCCATGGCCTCCCAGACCCGCCATTGGCGCCGATCTCCATTTTTTGGGCAAAGAAAACCCTTGACCACACTGCATCTGCGGCGTAGCTTCTTGGCAGTTTAGAAAACACAGGTTTCATCGGCCTCTACGGGCCCATGATCTTCGAAAACCCAGCAAATACGGTGGTCTCCCAGCCGAGGCGAAACCGTTTCTTTCAACCCGGGGACACAGCTCCCCAATTTTGGAGGTTTCCATGAACAAGGCTGAACTGGTCAGTGCCGTCGCCGACAAGGCCGGCATCACCAAGGCCCAGGCCGCTGCCGCCCTGGATCAGGTACTCACTGGCGTCGCTGGTGCCCTGCGCGCCGGCGACAAGGTCACCCTCGTGGGTTTCGGCACCTTCTCGGTGGCCAATCGCGGTGCCCGCACTGGCCGCAATCCCCGCGACAATAAGCCCATCAAGATCGCTGCCAAGAAGGTCGCCAAGTTCAAGCCCGGCAAGAAGCTGGCCGACGAGGTCAACGGCAAGGGCGGCAAGAAGCGGAAGTAAGATCTAATCCTTCCGGGTTTCATCCGGATTCAAGCATTGACGGGGCCTGTTACGACAGGCCCCGTTTCCTGTCAGCAAGGATAATTTGACGATTATCCCAAGCCAGCCACTGAAACACTAGGAGCACTGCAGCAGCGACTCCCCGCCCTTCCCCTCACGGTAAACCGCCAGTTCATTGAGGAAGCGCTGGTCCACTCCCCGCCGGTCCGCAATTCAGGCTCTTCGGCGCCCCGTCCGATGAAGGGTCATCCGACGAGGTTCCCATGTCCGATGAAGCGGCCGCCCCGAAGAAGAGTCCTTTGAAACTGATCATCATCATCGTGGCCGCCCTCGTGGTGCTCGGTGGTGGTGGGGCCGGCACCATGTGGTTCCTGAAAAAGCGCGCGGCAGCCAAGGCCGCGGCGGAACTGGCCAAGGCGAACGAGGCCCAGCCCCACGGGGAGGCTGGGGAAGCGGGCCCCCACGGAGAAGAGGACTCCGAGGATTGCGGCGACACCGGCGAGAAGAAGGAAGGCGGCGGACAGGGTGGAGCCGAGGCGTCACCGGTCATGGTACTGACCCGCACCGTGAACCTGACCGGCCCCCGGCGAAACGCCTTCCTCCGCTGCGAACTGAACATCCTGTTCTGCGATGCCGAACTGGGCAAGCTGGTGTCCGGGGAGAAGCCCTCGGCGGAGAAGAGCCTCATCCAGTCCATCGTGCTGGGCACCCTCTCGGGCAAGAGCGTGGAAGAGGCCTCCGATGCCGAATCCCGTGAGGCCCTGAGCATGGAGATCAAGGACAAGCTCAACGACCAGTTCAAGCCGCATCCTCCCAAAGCCGGCGAGAAGGAGGATCCCAAGCACAAGAAGCCCAAGCGTCCCATCAAGAGCGTGCTGATCGTGGATTGGGCCATCCAGCAGTGATCGCGGCCTCTGGCACGACCGTTGCCGCAGATGAGGCCAGGGTCCATGCTTTGACAGGACCAGCGGGAGACACATGGTAAAGCGGGGGGATCGGCTCGAGAATGACCGCGTGCTCAGCTTTGAGCAGGTGGTCACAGATCTCATGCCATTCATCGATACACCCCTCCGGATGGAGATCCAACTCGGCCAGGCCCGCATGACCATCCGGGATCTGCTGGACCTCGAGGCCGGCTCCCTGGTGGAACTCAAGAAGAGCGCCGGCGAACCCATGGATGTGCTCTGCAAGGAGCGCGTCATCATCCGCGGCGAGGTCACGGTGCTGGAAGACAGCCTGGGCCTGCGGGTCACCGAGATTGTGGATCCCGAGCGGAAGGTCTGATCCTATCCTGTGTCATTCTGGGGTTTGCCATGGATGACACCCGCCGCAGCGCCCCGCCGGTCGCCCTTTGTCTGGGCGGCATGGATCCATCCGGAGGTGCGGGCATCCTGCGGGATGTCATCACTCTGGCCGAGTTCGGCTGCCAACCCATGGCAGTCAGCTTGGCCGAGACCCTCCAGAACGGCCTAGCCTGCACTAGCATCGCCCCTCCGGGCCTGGATTCCAGCCAACGGCTGGAGGCGCTGGCGCCCCACCTGACCGGCCGGTGGGGGACGAAGCTGAGTCTCTGCGCCCTTGATGCGGACGCGTTCCGGCGTCTCTGTGCGACCCTGCGCCACCTGACTCCACCCATCCGTATCTGGGATCCCATCCTGGCACCCAGCGCGGGTGTGGGCCTCCATGACGGCCAGGCTCTCCGCCGCATGGCCGCGGACCTCCTACCCATGGGCGGCTGGGTGGTGAGCCCCAACCGGGGTGAGGCCGCCGCCTTCGCGGGGCTCCCCCCCGACGCCATCCCCACCGCCGACCCGGAGGCCCTGGCCCGCCCCTGGCTCACGGCCGGTGCGGCAGCCGTCTGGCTCAAGGGTGGCCACGCCGGAGGAGAAGGGGTTCAGGATTTCTGGATCACGCCTGGACACATCCAACCCCTGGAACTCGCCCCGCGGCTGCCGGGCGAGCGCCGCGGCACCGGCTGCCTCCTTTCGGCCGCCTGGCTGGGCCTGCGGCTGGGTGGATCGTCTGAGCTGGAGGCCGCACACCAGGCGGCTCGCCATCTGCGGGAACGCTGGGAGCGGGCCTTCGCTCCCGGAAGTGTGGGGCGCCCCATCTTTGGTCCGGCCTCCCGGCCCTTGGAGGCCCGGTGATCGGCGGCACCGAAGGACGCGGCTTCCTGGTGCGGACGGCCTTGGACACGCCCTGGGCGGGCTGGGCGGGCTCGCGGTTCCTCGACGAAGGCCTGGCCTCGATCCATGCGGCCCCTGGGCGCGCGCTGGCCCGGCTGATGAACCTGGCCAGCCTGCATCCCGGGGGGTTTGCCCTGATCTGGGATCATCCTCCCGCCTGGATGCAGGCCCTCCCGGCCGAATCCCGCCAGGGCTGGTGGGAAGCCATCACCGCCATTCCCCACCTGAGCCTGCATCTGGAACCAGAAGCTGCCCAAGGTCTGCCTGGCGGTACCTTCCGCGGCTGGGTCCACGCACCCGCGATGCCGCAGGAAACCGTCGGCGAGCTCTGGCGACAGGGTGTCCTGGGCTGGGTTCCCCGCCTTGGCGCCGCCTGGGCGTTGCCCAACCTCGGCGTCGCCGGACCAGGCGAGGAAGTCCCTCCGGGCTGGCTCTGGGGTGAGGTGACCCTGCCGCTCGGTGCCCTCCTGGCCCTGGCTTCCGGCGAGGCCCTGGTGGCGGCCATGTCCGAAGCCCAGGGGGCCGTGGAGCGCGGCCTGGCCCTGCGCCTGGCCTCCGGGGCCTGGGTGGAGCTGCCCTTTGCCCGCAAGGCCATCGGCTGGCGCGTGTCCCTGGTCGGAGGCATGGAATTCCAGCGGGCCAGCGGCTCCTGGCCCGCCGCCCTGGGCCAGCTGCGGGCCCTCAAGGCCCTCCTCCAGGAGCGCCTCCGCACGCCGATCCATCTGGGCGCCTGTGGCGATCCCCAAGTGGCCGCCCTGCTGGGCCGCCAGGCCCTGCGGGAAGGTCTCCCCTGGCGGGCCAGCCTGCCCTTGCCGCCCGCTCCAGGCGCCTTCACACCCGGACTCGCGGCTGATCCGAGGGATCCCGCGCCCCTGGAGGCCCGCACCCTGCACCCGGCGGGCTGGACGGATACGCTGGACCACCCCCCGGTCGCGCTGCTGCGGGTGCCCGCCGTTCCGCCGGAGGCCGGGGCCCAGAGCCTGCTCGATCAGGCTCAGCCGATGCCCGCGATCCGGTGGTTGCCGCCCGACCTGCCGCCCCCGGGTCCCTTCGATCCAGATCGCCCCTGGGCGCCCGTGACGGCCTTCCCCTTCCCTGCTGACCCCGGCAATGGCGTCCAGCGCGGCCTGTTCGAAGAGCTCGACTGATAAGGTCTTTCCAGGGGAGATGACCCACGATGGCCGCCGATCAAGCTGAACAGAGGTCCCGGATCCGCGTCGCCACGCTTTCGATCGTGGCGGGAATCGGCATACTCGGCCTCAAGTTTCTGGCCTACTCACTCTCGGGCTCCGTGGCCCTGAAATCCGATGCCATCGAAAGCATCGTGAATGTCGTCGCGGCTGTCTTCGCGCTGGGCGCTGTCATCTTTGCGGGCAAGCCCGCGGACAAGGAACACCCCTACGGCCACGGCAAGATCGAGCACTTCAGCGCCGCCTTCGAAGGCGGCCTGATTTCCCTGGCGGCCGTCTTCATCCTGCTGGAGGCGGCGAAGGGCTTCGTCTACGGGGTGGAGTTGAAGGACCTCGGCCGGGGCCTGTTGGTGAGCCTACTGGCGGGCGCCCTCAACGGCCTGCTGGGCTGGTTCCTCCTGACCCAGGGCCGGAAGAAGCGTTCGAAGGCCCTGGAGGCCGACGGCCACCACATCCTGTCGGATTTCTGGACCACAGTGGGCATCGCAGCGGGCCTGCTCGCAGTGAAATTCACGGGCCTCAAGTGGTTCGATCCAGCCATGGCCATGATCGTGGGCCTGCTGCTGGCCCGGACCGGCTTCCGGCTCGTCCGGGAATCCTCCCAGGCCCTGCTGGACATGGAGGATCCCGAGGTGCTCGGCAAGGTGCTGGCGGCCATGAACCGCGTCCGCACCTGGGACATCATCGCCCTCCACGAGCTGCGCAGCTTCCGCAGCGGCCGCTACACACACGTGGACGTCCACATCGTGGTGCCTGAGTTCTACCCGGTGCGGCAGGCCCACGACCTCTGCGAGGCCTTCGGCATGAAGGCCCTCAAGGACGGGAGCATCGAAGGGGAAGTGCATACCCATGTGGATCCCTGCGGGCGGATCTACTGCGAGCGGTGTCCGGCCCAGGACTGCGCCATCCGCGTGGCCGCCCACACCACCGGCACCACTTTCACCCTGGAAGAGGCCACCGCCACCGGCCCCACCTGACCTCGCTACACTCGACCCCCATCCCCCGTGAGGCCCCCATGTCCCAGCCCCAGCTGATCGCCAAAGGCGCATCCGATCTCGTTCTGCTGCCCCGCATGGCCAATCGGCATGGCCTGGTGGCCGGTGCCACCGACACCGGCAAGACCGTGACCCTGCGCACCATGGCCGAGCGTTTTTCCGCCATTGGCGTGCCGGTCTTCCTGGCGGATGTGAAGGGCGACCTGCCCGGCCTCTGCAAGCCCGGCGGCGGCAATCCGAAAGTGGCCGAGCGCATCGGGCAGTTGAAGCTCGAGGGCTTTGATTACATGGGTTATCCGGTGGCCTTCTGGGATCTCTACGGCCAGCAGGGGCATCCCGTGCGCACCACCATCAGCGACATGGGCCCCCTGCTATTCTCCCGGCTGCTGAACCTGAACGACACCCAGGGCGGCGTGCTGAACATGGTCTTCAAGATCGCCGACGACAACGGCCTGCTGCTGCTGGACCTCAAGGACCTCCGGGCCATGCTGCAATTCGTGGGGGACCACGCCGCCGAATTCAAGACCCAGTACGGCAATGCCTCCGCCGCCAGCGTGGGCGCCATCCAGCGCGGCCTGTTGGAGCTGGAGAGCCAGGGCGCTGAGGCCTTCTTCGGCGAGCCCGCCCTCGATCTCGACGACCTCCTGCAGACGGATGCCAAGGGCCGCGGCGTCATCAACATCCTGGCCGCGGACAAGCTCATCAATGCGCCCAAGCTCTATGCCACCTTCCTGCTCTGGCTGCTGTCCGAGCTCTTCGAGCGGCTGCCGGAAGTGGGCGACCCCGAGCAGCCCAAGCTGGCCTTCTTCTTCGACGAGGCCCACCTGCTCTTCAACGACGCGCCGGACGCCCTGCTCGACAAGATCGAGCAGGTGGTGCGGTTGGTGCGTTCCAAGGGCGTGGGCGTGTACTTCGTCAGCCAGAACCCACTGGACATCCCCGAGAAGGTGCTGGGCCAGCTCGGCAATCGCGTGCAGCACGCCCTGCGCGCCTTCACGCCCCGCGACCAGAAGGCCGTGAAGGCCGCCGCTGAAACCTTTCGCGCCAACCCCGCGCTCGACGTGGCCACGGCCATCACGGAACTGGCGGTGGGCGAGGCCCTCGTCTCGTTCCTGGACGACAAGGGTCGGCCCGGCATTGTGGAGCGCGCCTTCATCTGCCCCCCGGCCAGTCAACTGGCGCCGATCACTCCCGAGGAGCGGCAGCAGGTCATCAAGACCTCCCTGCTCGCCGGGCATTATGAGCAGGCCGTGGACCGGGAAAGCGCCTTCGAGAAGCTGAAGGCCCGGGCGGCTGAGGCCATGCAGCAGGAGGCTGTCCAGGCTCAAGCCAAAGAGGAGGCCAAGGCCTCCAGGGAACCCGCCCGCCGCTCGGACACCATGATCGAGGCCTTCGGCAAGAGCGTCATCCGCGCCGCCGGCAGTTCCATTGGCCGCCAGATCATCCGTGGCGTCATGGGGTCCATCTTCGGTGGTGGTAGCAAGCGCCGCTGAGTTTCGAAGCACCTGCCGCCAATCCCTCCGGTCAGGCCACGCCCTGGTGCCGCAGGCCATCGATGGCGACCATCAGGGCCTGGGCATCGCTGGCGGCGTGCAGGTTCTGGCGGAAGCCGTGGCCGCCGGGCACGCCCTTGGTGAACCAGGCGCCGATCTTCTTGATCTTGTGCAGGGCTTCGCGGGGCTCCAGCAGGTCCAGCAGGATCTGAAACAGCCGCAGCGTGGCGTCGATGCGCATCTCCGTGGTCACCATGAATTCGGGTTCCAGGATCTGCCGGAACAGGTAGGGATTGGTGAGGGCGCCGCGGCCGATCATCACGGCCGCGCACCCGGTTTCGGCAACCATGCGGAAGGCATCCTCCGCCAGGTTCACATCGCCGTTGCCGATGATGGGGTACGAGGTGCCCGCGTCCACGGCCCGGGCGATGATGCTCCAGTCGGCGTAACCTTCGTACTGCTGGGCGCGGGTGCGCGGGTGGATGGCCAGCGCCTGCACGCCCGCCGCCTCGAACATGCGCAGGAAATCCAGGAACTCGCCGCGATCCTTTTGCGAGGCATCCCAGCCCGCCCGCATCTTCACCGTCACCGGCACCTTCACAGCCTTGACCATGCCCGTGACGCAGCGCTCCGCCAGCTTGATGTCCCGCAGCAGCGCCGAGCCCGCGCCGCCCTTGGTGACGTTGCTGGCCGGGCAACCCATGTTCAGATCCACCAGGTCCGCCCCGGCGGCTTCACAGAGCACCGCACCCTCTGCCAGCGCCTCGGGGCGCCCGCCGGAGATCTGCATGGACAGGGGCCGCTCGCCCGTGGCCGCCATCATCTTCTCCGCCTTCACCGCATGGCGGATCAGCGCCTCACTGCTGATCATCTCCGACACCACCAGCCCCACCCCGCCGATCTCCCGGATGAACTTGCGGAAGGGCTGATCGGTAATTTCGTGCAGAGGCGCCATCACGAGACGGTTGGGCACCTCGATGTCGCGGATGTGGAAGGGGGTGTGCGGGAAGGTCACGGTGGGGCTTTCTGATGACCTTCCAGTTTAGCCCGGGCTCTGAATTTGGCCTGCGGCCAAATTCAGAGGTAGGGAGGCTGGCGCCTCCCAGCAAAGCAATTTGTTTGAAACGCGAAGCGTTTCTATCTCGGAATTCGGCGCAGCCGGATTCCGAGCAAGGCCGCTACCTTCGTGCCGGTGGCTCCTGCAAATTCGCCAAAAACTCATCGTTGGTCTTGGTCTTGCCCAGGCGATCCACCAGCAGTTCCATGCTTTCGCTGGGGCCGCTGGCGCTGAGGATCTTGCGGAGGACCCAGATCTTGGCGAGCTTGGCGGGCTCGATGAGCAGGTCTTCCTTGCGGGTGCCGGACTTCTGGATGTCCATGGCGGGGAAGATGCGCTTGTCGCTGAGCTTGCGGTCCAGCACGATCTCGCTGTTGCCGGTGCCCTTGAACTCTTCGAAGATCACATCGTCCATGCGGCTGCCGGTTTCGATGAGGGCCGTGGCGATGATGGTGAGGCTGCCGCCTGCTTCGATGTTGCGGGCCGCGCCGAAGAACCGCTTGGGCCGCTGCAGAGCATTGCTGTCCACGCCACCGGACAGCACCTTGCCGCTGGGCGGCACCACGGTGTTGTAGGCCCGGCCGAGGCGGGTGATGGAATCCAGCAGGATCACGACATCCTTCTTGTGCTCGACCAGGCGCTTGGCCTTTTCGATGACCATCTCAGCCACCTGGACGTGGCGGGTGGCGGGCTCGTCGAAGGTGCTGGAGACGACTTCGCCCTTCACGCTGCGCTCCATGTCCGTCACTTCCTCAGGGCGCTCGTCGATCAGCAGCACGATGAGGAAGACTTCCGGGTGGTTGGCGGTGATGGAGTTGGCGATGTTCTGCAGCAGCACGGTCTTGCCCGTGCGCGGCGGGGCCACGATGAGGGCGCGCTGGCCCTTGCCCAGCGGCGTCATCAGGTCCATGACGCGGGTGCTCAGTTCCTGGGCATCCCGCTCCATGCGCAGGTGATGCTTCGGGTATAGCGGCACCAGATCGTCGAAGTGCATCCGCTCCTTCGCCATCATGGGCGGATCGAAATTCACCGCATCCACCCGCAGCATGGCGAAGAATTTTTCGCCTTCCTTGGGAGCGCGGATCATGCCGGAGAGCGTGTCCCCGGTGCGCAGGTTGAACTTGCGGATCTGGCTGGGTGAGATGTAGATGTCCTCGGAGCTTGCGAGGTAGTTCTGGTCTGGACTGCGCAGGAACCCGAAGCCCTCAGGCAAGACCTCCAGCACGCCCTCGGAAAAGAACTGGCCTTCGCGTTCGGCCTGGGCCTGCAACACCCGGAACACCAGCTCCTGCTTGCGCATGGAGAGCGGGTTCTCGATCTGCAGATCCTTCGACAATTCGGCGAGCTTGCCGATGGAGAGTTCCTTGAGCTCTTGCAAGCTCAAAGCAATCGGCAACTGTGGAGGGGTGGCCATAGGTCACCTCAGGGGCAGGGCGAGTCAGAAGTGGCTCGGGATTGCTGACAGGATAGGTCAGATTTGCAGATCGGCCAAACCCGTGCCAGCTTCGGCCAGGAACCCCCGCACCCGGGCCACGAACCCCTTGGCGTCCTCCACCGGGTAGGCGTGGCCGATCCCCGGCACGACCTCGAAACGGCTGTGCGGGATCCCCCGGGCCGTCTCCAGGCACTTCCAGGGCGGGGTGAGCAGATCCTCGGCACCGCTCAGCAGCAGCACCGGCACCTGGATCCGGCCCAACCGGTTGCGGATGTCCCAACCCCGGGTTCCCCGGATCTGGTGGAGGTTGCCATGCATGGGTTTGTCGCCACCCGTGACGACCTGGTGGTACGCCCGCAAAACGCCGTGCCGAGCCTCGAGAAACCGATCGCCCCACAGAAAGGGCGCCACGGCGTCAAACTGCGTGAGCGGCCCGCCCAGTTCCAGGCAGCGGGCCCAGTGCTCGGCCTTCAGGCTCATGGCGAAATCGAAATGCGGCATGGCACTCGTCAGGATCGCGCCCGCAAAAGCCTCCGGGTGCGTGGTGAGCAGTTCGAGACTCATGGCGCTGCCGTTGGAGAGGCCGATCAGCCAGGGCCGCGTGAGGTCCAGCGCCTGGAACAACTCCCAGGCTTCGGCGGCGAGCAGGGCCGTGGGATAGGGGCCTTCTAACGGAGCCTCCGACTTCCCCTGCCCCCGGCTGTCGAAGGTGAGGATGCTGAAGCGGTCAGCCAACCCGGGCAGCACCCCCGCCCACATGGTGGTATCCGATAGCAGCCCGTTCAGCAGCACCAGCCAGGGGCCGCCGGGAGTCCCCTGCACGCGGTAGTGCAGCTTCAGGCCCGAGGCCAGCGTGATGAAAGTCGGTTGCGCTCTCACCTCAGCCCCGCAATTCCGAGGGCTGGTAATGGTGTTCGAAGTGCCAGGCTTCGCTGTCCCAGCGGAGGACCGTGCAACTCGCCTTCTTCACCTCGAGGCTGTGGCCCGTGAGCTGGAAGACCAGATCACCGAGGAAGGGTTGGTGGCTGACGAGGGCCAGGACATCTTTGCTGGCGCCCTCGGCGGCGAGGCCACGCAGCCAGAGGTCCGCCCGCGCGGGTCGCGCTTCGGGGACCAGGCCCAGCGAAGTCTCCATGGGGAACGCGCCCGCGGCCTCCTGGAGGCAGACCATGGTCTCTGCGGCGCGCCGGTAGGGGCTGTTGAAGCCCCGGCTGGGCACATGGCCCCGGGCCACAAGGCCCTTCATGGCTGCCCTGGTCCTGATCCAGCCCTCCTCGGTGAGGGCCCGATCCGCGTCCCGCTGGCCGGGTTGCGGGTCTTCGGCGATGCCGTGGCGGATGAGCAGGAGCGTGGTCATGACAGTGGGATCTTACAGCTGAAAGAAGCGCCTGCCCAGCCAGGGAGGTCCTCCGACAGACACCGGGCCACCCGCGTCCGCTACGTCGCGTTTTGGGCCTTTGTGGCGTCGTTCAGACGGTGTATAGCAATCCCGACAAGTTGAGCGAGCTGCCCCGGCACGTGCTGGAGCGCGCCGCCGAGCTGGCGGCCTTCCACAGCAAGGCCCGGGACGGCGGCAAGGTGGAGGTCCACGTCGCCCGCATCGCCGATATCAGCAAGCCCCGCGGCTACGCCCCGGGGAAGGTGATCCTGAAAAAGTGGGTGGGGATTCGCGTCTATCCCAAACCGTAGGTAATGTCACCTAATCATTGCATTACACAATCCAGGCCAATGCGATGAATTCGGCGAGGGTCCAGGGGTGATTCAGGAGGCCCGCTGCCATGGCCGGGGTTCTTGGTGTCATGCTGCGGTCGGGGTTCCGGCTGAGTGTCGTGTGGGGCCGCACGAGGTTGTACCAGGCTACGGTAAGCCGTCGTCCACGAATAACCTGGTCATTCGTTTGGCGGTCCGGCATAAGGGGCCATAGCAAAATAACCTGAACTGCACAGGTTATTTTGGAACGGCCCCTAAAGGCAAACTTGGCCTCAGCCAGCGCAGCGCCTTGGCGAAGGTCAGGCTCTTTCGGCGGAGGTGGGCGTCCATCTGGCGCAAGGTGGCGTTAGATCGCTCCACGTAGGACGTATTGATGGTCTGGCTCGGGGATTCCTCCAGCCGCTTCTCGATCCGGTCCGGGTCACCGAAGATGATCCGGCGCGCCACATCAACCACTCGGCCATCCACGCGAGTCTTATGGACCGTGGCGTAGTCGAGATCCTCATGCACCACCTTCTCGGGATCCCTCGGGCGGCCGGGCTTTCCGGTGCGCGGGACCTCCACTTCGTGGTGGTAAGCCTCGGCGAGCAGGCTGGCGTAGTGCGCCAGTTCGTCTGAGGTAAACAGGGGCTTCTGCTTTGAGAGCCTGGCCACCAGGCTCTCGATCATCTGCCGCCCGCTCTCAAGGTCCCGGTGGCCGATGAGGAACCCCGCGAGGAGGCGGGTCTTTGCGTCGAGTGCCGTCCAGATCCACTGCGCACCCCCTTCGCCTTCATCTCTGGAAGCGTTTTTTTTCGAGGAAGGTCCATAGCTCGTCGAGCTGAACCTCCGTCAGGCCGAGCTGGACCAGGAGCGTCTCAAGCACCTTGGCACAGTGCTCTCCCGCTTTGAGGATCACACGGTTTACTGCGTCCTTGTCCAGGCCGAGGATCCGCCCCGTGGCCCGCACGCCCACGCCTTCCGCCGTCGTGCGCAAGATGGAACCGATCGTCTCGCTGGAAAACTTGGACCCGAAAAAGGCCGTGCAGCGCGTCTCCGCAAAGCGAGTCTTGCAGGTCCGGCAGTAGAGCATATGCCGGTCCCTTTTCACGCCGTAGGCAAACTGCCGCGTGAGGTTACCCTGCTCCCGCAATCCGTAGTCCTTGCACTGCTCGTTTGGACAGAAAGATAGTCCCAGTTCGCCCATCCTGACCTCCTCTGAGATCAAGATAGGCAATCTAAGGATTAATGCAATGATTAGGTGACATTACCCGCTTCGGCGATGTAAATGATAAAAAATTCAGAAAGTTGTCAGGACGGACGGGCCTTTCCAAGAAAATCAGGGATGCGTTAGTTGGAAAGTACGGTTGCAAGTGCTTTATCTACCTCGAAGAAATTGATGAGCGTGATCTGCAAATTGATCACCGTGTTCCATATGAAGTTGGCGGTGACGGTGAGAACGATGAACTTAACCCAGAGGACTTTATGTTGCTCTCTGGCTCTGCCAACCGGGCGAAGTCATGGTCTTGTGAGCATTGCGAAAACTGGAATAATGTTAAAGATAGAAGTGTCTGCCTGACGTGTTATTGGGCTTATCCAGAGAACTATTCGCACATTGCCATGCGCCAAATTCGGCGGATTGATCTCATTTGGCAGGGGAAAGAAGTTGAAATTTACGAGAAGCTGAAAACCCAAGCTCAATCGCTGGGTAGTGAAATACCAGAAGTTGTCAAAGAAATCATCGAAAAAGAGCTATCACGTAAACGCACCTAACCCGGCGCTCAACCGGACGCGATGAAGCCGCGCCGGTTAGCTCTACGTTAGGCCTCACCAGAGATCAGCGTTCCCCAAAATTCCCGTTCGCGGGAGATTTGATCCCGTTCAGCGGATATCTGTTGACCCCTACCTTAGGTGGGCCCAGCATCCAATCAGGTTTTCCCACCCTACTTAGGAGGAATTATGATTTTCTCAACTGGCCGTATTTTACAAGCAGCCCTGGTCTTAGCGGGTATGAGCGCGACTTCCGTCCTCGCTCAAGCTCCTGCTACAGCACGCACGGCGCCAACTCCTCGTTACACAATGGAATTACTTTTTACCAGCTCCGTTCGAGGGGATGGTGCCGCTGATGTCACCCTATCTCTCGCCGGCCAAAATGGTGTTGAAATTCACCAAGAGCGCTCGCTATCTGATCGAAGCGTTATTTCCAAAACCATTCTCGCACCGGTCGCTTCGGCTAGCCCAACCCACCTCAGCCAGACCCGCCTTATCTTGGAGAGGGATCCAGGGTCTGACTGTGTCGTGCTGGTCCTGCACCCCCAGGCAACACCAGGCAAAAGTATTCGATTGATCCTTCCCAGCGAAACCACCCCACGGACCGGTGCTATCTCTATGGGTATCATCCAATACCCTATCAATGATGAGCCCGGCGGCGGCGGTGGTGGCGGTGGGTGCTACCCCATTTCCTACACAAGTGATCGCTGTGGGACCATTACAAATTGCTGCCCTACAACATCGGTATCGATTGATGGGATTCGCTGCACCATCACTTGTAACTAATTCAACAGGCGATGGTATTGTTCGATCGGTCAGTGGCCCATTCATGGGCCACTTTCATCTCTGGGAAGCCCTGAGTGCCTAACCTTCCGCTCAACTTGTATGTTTGCAGTGCCCCCTGAAGTAGGCCACTTTAGGGAGCCTTAGGAAGGCCGTGGGAGATGGAGTTGTCGCTCAACTGGCGCTTGAAGCTCGCGTCCGAGATTTCGCCCATCTCCTTTACGGTGTCCAAAAAGCCGGACGACCATCATGGGCATAAAGCCTGCATTCGCAAGTGAGGTGTTCAGGGTGCCGGTGGCCTTTCCGGGGGCAGAAAGGAGTGGACCATGCAGGTCCCGACCAACACCTTGTGGTTCGGCATCGACGTATCCAAAGCCACTATTGACGTCGCTTTGGGGCCGGATGGACGCAAGAAACCACCTCATCAGAAGTTCCCGAGGACGCTGGAAGGTTGCCGCGCCTGTCTTCTCTGGGCCGCCGACCTGGCGCCCGGGGGCAGCGTTCCTGCGTTCGTCATGGAGGCCACCGGCGGCTATTCGCGGGAATTGGCCAACTGGCTTCTCGGCGAAAGAAAGGACCTTCGGGTGGCCATCGCCCAGCCCCTGAAGGTCCACCATTACGCCAAGCTGCGCGGTCTCACCAACAAGACGGATCGCCAGGATGCCATCCTGTTGGCACAGTTCGGAGCCTCCGAGCCGGTTGTTCCCTTCCATCCCATGTCCCCTGCCTACATTCAACTCCGTGCCTTGACCCGGGAGCGGTCTGCGCTGGTGAAAGCTCTTGTCGCGCTGGGCAACCGCAACGACCTGGCCAGTGAATCCGCACTGGCCCAGGGGATTCGCGAGCGCATGCTGGAGAGCCACCGCGCGGCGATCCATGAGCTGGAGTCGGCAATCCAGGTATTGATTGCCGGAGATCCTAGCCTGAGCGAGGATTTCCGCCTGCTCCAAACGATCCCCGGCGTCGGTCCCGTCGTGGCTGCGACCATCATGGGGGAACTGGGCGACCTTCGCGAATTTCCGCACCCAAAGGCCCTCGCCGCGTTCGTGTGTATAGGGAATTCAAAAGCCCCATTTTGAGTTGGCCGCGAGACGGGCCTTCCAAATCGGGGGTGGGTTCAGATTTGGAGATGGTTCTGAGGGCAGTGTGTTTGGCCTTCTCAAACCCTGGACGGGGGCAGAATCCAGGTTGTCAAATGAGGAACGGTGGGACTGCGCCTGCTCTCCACCGGGCCAGGTGGCGAGGTTTCGCACAATGACAGTGATGGGCTGCGTACCACCGTCATAGCCCTTTTGTGTTCTTTGTATTCTTTGTGGCCACGTTGGCAGTTCTTGCGGCTGCGATCTGTTGGGCCGGCCGGGCTTTATCAGAAATTGGCCACAAAGGGCACAAAGAAAAGCATCAAGACTAGTCGTCTGTCGGAAGTTCATTTCCCGGCTTTGAGGATTTGGTTCAGCGACGGCAGGCGCACTGGAGCTCATGAATTTCCCATTCCCCACAAGGCTTTTCGTGAGATGATCATCGTTTGGGCCCCTCCCGGCTGGCGCTGTTCGCCAATAGAGCTGCCACTTGGCACACTCGCACAGGGATAGCCCCGGGAGACACATTGAGCGATACCACCTTCGCAGCCCTCGGCTGCAGCGAAGCCCTGTTGGCCGCCCTGGCCAAGCGCGGTTTCGAGACCCCCATGCCCGTGCAGGCCCAGACCATCCAGCCCGGCCTCGAAGGCCGCGACCTGCTGGTGCAGAGCCGCACCGGCTCGGGCAAGACCCTGGCCTTCGGCCTGCCGCTGCTGCAGCGACTGTCGGATGAACGCCACACCCAGGCCCTGATCCTCGCCCCCACGCGGGAGCTGGCCCAGCAGGTGGGCGCCGAGTTGCACAGCCTCATGCCCAAGCTGCCCATCGCCTCCCTGGTGGGTGGCGTGAGCTATCCGCCTCAGTTGCGCGCCCTGCAGATGGGCTCGCCCGTTGTCGTGGGCACCCCTGGCCGCGTGATGGATCACCTGCAGCGCGGCACCCTGGATCTCAGCCGCGTGAGCATGATCGTCCTCGATGAGTGTGACGAGATGCTGAACATGGGCTTCCTGGACGACGTGGAGACCATCCTGGCCAAGGTGCCCGCCGGTCCCCAGACCTACCTGTTCTCAGCCACCCTCCCCGCCCCCATCGCAAAGCTGGCCAAGCGCTTCCTCAAGAACCCGGTGCAGCTGCAGTTGGCCGATGCCGGCGAGCACGCCGTCCATGCCGACATCGCCCACACGCCAGTACAGGTGCCCGACCACCAGAAGGTGCGCGCCCTCGTGAACCTGCTGCTGATGGACGAGCCCAGCGCCGCCCTGATCTTCACTAAGACCAAGGCCCAGACCGAAGAGGTGGCTGAGGAACTGACCGTCTCCGGGCTCCCCGCGGCCTTCCTCCATGGGGATCTCGCCCAGGCCACCCGGACGCGCATCCTGGGCCAGTTCAAGGACGGCAAGCTGCGCTACCTCGTCGCCACGGATGTCGCTGCCCGCGGCCTCGACATCAGTGGCCTGCCCCTCGTGGTGCATGTGGGCATCCCCACGCAGCTGGAGAGCTATGTCCATCGCAGTGGCCGCACGGGCCGGGCCGGGGCCAAGGGCACCAGCCTTGCCCTGGTGAATGGCACTGAAAGCCGCATCCTGCTCGCCTGGAGCCGCCGCGGCGGTCTCAAGCTCGACTGGCGTTCGATCCCCACCCCGGCCCAGATCCGCGAAACCCAGGGCACCCGTCTGATCGAGGGCATCACCGGTTCCGCCAGTGCGGCGACCATGGCCCAGGCCAACCAGATGTTGAAGGATGCCGATCCCGTGCGGCTCGTGGCGGGCCTGCTGGGGCTTGTGTTGGCCGACCAGTCCGCCGGGTTCGAGATGCACGCCGAACCCGATCGCAAAACCAAGCCCCGCTTTGACTCGGCCCGGGAACGCAAGGAGGGCGGCCCCAGGCCCCAGCGGACCTACGCCGAACGCTCCACCACGCGCAGCGAAGCGCCCCGACCCGATTCGTTCTCCAAGACCCGCCCGGATGGCAGCTTCAAGCCCCGGAGCGACTTCGAGGACAAGCCCCGCCCCTACGCCAAGCCCCGCACCGAAGGCGCGGACAAGCCCCCCCGCAAGGCCTGGGAGGAACGCCCTGCCGCCAAGCCGGCCGCCACGGAAACTCCCCGCCCCTGGAAACCCGTCACCAAGGCTTGGAAGAAGAAGTAGTTCCGTTCCCACCTCCCAAATGGGCGCCTTTCGGCGCCCATTTGGGAGCAAGTAAAAGGCACAACAGGATCAATCTGCCCGGTCATCCATTCGGATCGGTGACGTTCAAATCCACGGGCTTGGGTTCTTCGACCTGCTGGGGGCGGCCCCAGATGCGGTTCTCCGCGGGCTGGGCGTTGGCTTTGTCGCGGGCTTCCTTCACTTTCTGGATCGCTTCGGCATCGCTGCCGGACTTGGGAACAGTGCCCGGCTTGAAGGCCAGGCGGAGCACGCGGTCCGTCGTCGCGGAGGTGGCCAGCAGTCCGGTATAGCGGTCGATGTCCGCCCAATCCATCCCTTCCGGTGCCTTGAAGTCCTCCTTATCACCGGTGGTGGGTAGCGCCGCCTTCATGAAATCGATCCAGATGGGCAACGCCACCTTGGCGCCGTCCGCACCTTTGAAGATCGTCTTCTTCTCGTCGAGGCCCACCCACACGCCGCATACGATGCGGGTGGAGAACCCGATGAACCACCCGTCCGTATGATCGTCCGTGGTACCGGTCTTGCCCGCCACGGGCCACCCCAGTTCGTTGCTGCGCGCTCCGGTGCCGCTGGTGGCTACGCCCTGCAGGCACTGGATGAGCTGGTAGGTGCTCTGGGGGTCCAGCACCTGTTCGGTGGCGGCGCCGCCATGGCTTTCCAGCGTGCGGTTGTTGCGGTCCTTGACCGTCTTGATGAAGAATGGCACCGGCGCCTGGAGGCCGCCATTGGCGATGGTGGCGTAGCCCCGCACCATGTCCTTCAGCGTCAGGTCCGCCGAACCGAGGGCCATGCTGGGGTACGGCGGGATGCTGCCAGTAAGTCCGCACTTCCGCGCGAAGTCGATGACATTCAGGACACCGGTTTCCTCCAGCGTGCGCACGGCCGGCACATTACGCGAATCGCGCAGGGCTTCCCAGATGGGGATGGGTCCCCAGAAATCCCGCTCGTAGTTCCGTGGCTCGTAGGGCTTCACGCCAGAGCGCAGGGGCTTGAAGTCGGTGGTGCCATCCGGATGGGTGATGGTGACGAAATCCACGGTATCGAGGAAGCGCGTCGGCACATCGTTCACCAACGAGGCGGGGGTCCTGCCGGCCGTGAGGGCCGCGCCGTAGACATAGGCCTTCATGGTGGAACCCACCTGCCGCAGGGCCTGGGTGGCGCGGTTGAACTTCGAACGGTTGAAGTCGTAGCCACCGACCATGGCGCGGATCTCGCCTGTTCTGGGATCCACGGCCATCAGCGCCCCTTCCACCTGCGGATCCTGATCAAGTTCCAGCGTTTTCGGAGTGCCGTCATCGGAACTCTTCACTGTGAACAGGGGCGCCGCGCCTCGCGGCAGCAGCTTCTGGATGTCCTTGCCCGCCCAGGCGAAGGCCGTCTCAGGCACCTCGAGCTGGGTCTTGCCGATGCGCACCTGGGCCTTGCCACCCTTCCAGCCGAGGATCACGCCGCGCACGCTGTCGCCATTCTCGAAGTACCGCTTCCAGCCATTCAGCTGGGTCGTGTCGGGATCGGTCACGAACTGCACCGCTTCCTTGCGGAAGCCGCGACGGCGATCCACGGCCTTGAGGCCCGCCCGCACGGCATCATTGGCGGCTTCCTGCCAGAAACTGTCCACGGTGGTCGTGACTTCCAGGCCACCATTCAGCACTTGCTCGCGACCATATTTTTCGTAGAGGTACTTCCGGACCTCTTCGACGACATAGGGCGCCACGGCCTCTTCGCGCGCATTCTCGCGGGCCAGCCGGATGGGCTTCTCGATAAGCAGGCTCGCCTCGGCGGCCTTCAGGTGATTCTCCTTCACCATGCGGATGAGCACATGGTTCCGCCGCGATTTGGCCGCGGCCCTGGCCTTGGGGTCCGGGTTATAGGGGTTGTACCAGTTCGGATTCTGGACGAGACCCGCAAGCAGCGCGCACTCCTCAATGTTGAGCTGGGGGGCGCTCTTGCCGAAGTAGAACTCCGCGGCGGCCTCGATGCCGTAGCGGCCACCGCCGAAGTACACCTCATTGGCGTACATCTCCATGATCTGCTTCTTGGAATAGGCCTTTTCCAGCTTGCGGGCAAGGATGATCTCTTTCAGCTTCCGGTCCAGCCGCTTCTGGCGCTTCGCGGTCACGGTGCGGATGAGCTGCATGGTGAGCGTGGAGGCACCCTCGCGGCGCCGGCCAAAACTGCTGACGAAGTTCCAGCCCGACCGGGCCATCCCCCGCGCCGAGATGCCGCTGTGCTCCCAGAAATTCGCATCTTCCGTGGCCACCAGGGCGTTGACGAAGGCCTTGGGAATGTCGCCGAAGGGGATCACCACGCGGTGCTCCTCCGCGAAGATGCCGATGACATTGCCACTCTGGTCCAGCACCTTTGTGATGGTCTTGGGGACGCGGATCGCGAAATAGGTGAGGAAGCTGTCGGCGTCGCGGGACATCACGGACCAGGACACCGCCAGGGTGGCCGCGCCGGCCGCCGAAATGGCCAGGAGGGCCCAGAGTGAGCGCCGGAACCAGCGCCGGGCCGGGGATGAGGGGGAAGCCTGCGTGAGAGCCATGCTCCAAGGATACCGTTGGATGGCGGTAGCCGTGGCGGTCGGGCTTTGCCCAGCCTCCACATAGGCGGTTGGTCATGCCAAAGTATGGCCATGCCCCAGCGACTGATCCTCGTAGCCAAAGTCAAATCTCCGCACCTGGGTTCCACCCTGCGCGGAGTGATGCCGATGTTCCTGGACCGGGGCTGGGCCGTCATCAGCGAACCCGGTTTGGAGGAAGCCTGGGCCCAGGCGGGCCTCGATCCGGCCCGGCTGGAGACCGACCAGGACCTGGGCAACGCCGACGCGCCCGCCGATCTCTGCCTGGTGCTGGGTGGGGATGGCACCCTGCTCTACGCGGCACGGCGCGTGGGTCTGCGCGGCACGCCGATCCTGGGTATCAACCTGGGCTCCCTGGGCTTCCTGACCGCCCATCCGGTCTCGGGTGCCCGCGCCGCGGTCGAGGCCTTCCTGGCCGGTACGCTCATGCCCGATGTGCGTTCCATGCTGGAGGCGGAGTTGTGGCGGCAGGGCGAGCTCCTGGCCCGGCAGGCCGTGCTGAACGATGCCGTACTCGCCAAGGGCGCCCTGGCACGCATCATGGACATGCGCCTGGTGGTGGGGGATCAGGACGCGGGCCCCATCAAGGCGGACGGCCTCATCGTTGCCACGCCCACCGGCTCCACGGCCTACTCGCTGTCGGCGGGCGGCCCCATCATGCACCCGAGCCTGGAAGCCTTCGTCATCGCCCCGATCTGCCCGCATACCCTCACCCTGCGTCCCCTCGTGGTCCCGGCTTCCCGCCCCATCTCCATCACCCTGGTGGATGCCGAGGACGCCCATCTCACGCTGGATGGGCAGGTAGGCCACCGGGTGTTGCCCGGCGACGAGGTGCGACTGCGCCAGGCCGCCACCCACATCACCCTGCTGCAGCGCCCCGGCCTCGATTTCTTCGCCCTGCTTCAGCAGAAGCTGCATTGGGGGGATAGGTAGGCCCGGCGCTGGCCCCAGGATTCGGACCGTCCACCACAGACCGCGGCCCCGAGGAGGGAATCCCACCCCATTGGTCGGCGGTGGTCTGCGTCCTCCCATGCATGTGACCCCAGGCACATGGGGTGAGGTCGACACTTCAGGCTAGGTAGACCTGTGTCCCTGCATGGAGGCCCCATGGCCCTCAAAGAACGACCGAAACCCTTCCTTCTGCCAGAGTATTGCAAGGGCTGCGGCCGTTGCCTCGACGCCTGCGCCAAGGACTGCATCACGCTCAGCGACCAGATCAATCCGCTGACGGGCCTGGTGCCCGTGGAACTGGACCTGACCGACTGCAACGCCTGCGGTATGTGCATGGACGCCTGCCCCGAGCCCTACGGTCTGCGCCCCGCCCACGAAGGCGAGATCCAGGAGTTCGAGCTGGAGGATCCGGCCAAGCTGTTCGGCGTGAAGCCCAGCGACGCCCCGGTGCCGGTGGACATTCCCGACGAAGTGCTGCCCCTACCCCGCACCGAGCCCCTGGTGATCAAGGGCACCTACGCCTCCGCCATCGGCGCCATCCTCGCGGGCTGCCGCCACGTCTACGGCTACCCCATCACGCCCTCCACGGAGGGTGCCGAGCTGATGGCTAAGTTCCTTCCCAAGCTCGATGGCACCTTCATCCAGGCTGTCAGCGAAGTGGCCGCCGTGAACATGATGTACGGCACCGCTGGCGCCGGCCTGCCCACCATGACCTTCACCTCCTCGCCGGGCTTCAGCCTGATGCTGGAGGGTGTTTCCTACATGATCGGCGCCGAGCTGCCGGGCGTGTTCGTGGACATCATGCGCGGCGGCCCGGGCCTCGGCAACATCGCCCCCGAGCAATCCGACATCAAGCTGGCCTGCCATGGCCTCGGCCACGGCAACACCCAGGCCATCACGCTGGCCCCCTCCACGCCGCAGGAGATGCTCGACCTCACCATCCTGGCCTTCGAGTTGAGCTTCAAGTACCGCAACCCGGTGGTGCTGCTCGGCGACGGCTACCTGGGCCAGATGACCGGCAAGGTGCAGCTGCCTGAATCAATGCTCAAGCCCGGCATCCCCAAGTGGGCGGTCTATGGCGATGCGATGCACCGCAAGAACCTCATCTCCTCGATCTTCCTCACCGAAACCGACCTCGAAGCCCACAACCTTCACCTGAACGCCAAGTACGAAGCCATGCAGGTCGAAGCCCGCGCCGAAGCCTTCCTCTGTGAGGACGCCGAAGTCGTCCTCATCGCCTGCAACACGCCGGCCCGCACAGCCAAGGGCGCCGTGCAGGAGCTGCGGAACCAGGGCATCAAGGCCGGCCTCTTCCGGCCGATCACCCTCTGGCCCTTCCCGGTGGAGGATCTGAAGGAAGCCATCCGCGGCGCCGAGCGCATCGTGGTGATCGAAGCCAGTGCCGGGCAGCTGGAAGATGAAATCCGCCTAGCCCTGAGCAAGGCTGGCGTCCGCCAGTTCCCCGAACTCGAGTCCGTCCGCCGCATGGGCGGCATCCTGCCCCAGCAGAACGAGATCATGACCCAGGTGCTGGGCAAGAAGGAGGTCCGCGCATGAGCAAGTCCAGCGTCTTCTACGACAAATTCGAGCGCCACTCCCACGCCCAGGGCCTGAAGGGGAATGCCACCCACTACTGCCCCGGCTGCGGCCATGGTCTGGCCCACAAGTTCCTGGCCGAGGCCATTGATGCGTTGGGCGTGCAGGACCGCACGGTAGCCATCAGCCCCGTGGGCTGCTCCGTCTTCCTCTACTACTACTTCGATGTGGGCAACAGCCAGGCCGCGCATGGCCGCGCGTCCGTGGTCGCCCTCGGCCACAAGTTCGCCAACCCCGATAGCGTGGTCATCAGCTACCAGGGTGATGGCGATCTCGCTTCCATCGGTCTCGCTGAAACCATCGCCACGGCCCAGCTGGGCGCCCCCATCACCGTGATCTTCATCAACAACGCCATCTATGGCATGACCGGCGGCCAGATGGCCCCGACCACGCTGATGGGCCAGACCAGCTCCACCAGCCCCACGGGCCGCAACGAGTACAACGGCCAGCCCATGAAGATGGCCGAGATCATCGCCGGCCTCGATGGCCCCATCTATGTGGAGCGCGTGGCCCTCTACGATGCCAAGCAGCGCATCAAGGCGAAGAAGGCCATCCAGAAGGCCCTCAAGCTGCAGGTCGAAGGCCGCGGCTACTCCTTTATCGAAGTGCTGGCCGAGTGCCCCACCCACCTGAAGATGAGCCCTGAGGACAATGAAAAGTGGGTCAAGGAGTGCATGGAGCCAATCTATCCGCTGGGCGTGAAGAAGGACCTCACCGTCGATCCCTGGTTCAAGCGGAATCCGCCCTGCTTCAAGGGCGAGAAGATTCTCAGCCTCACCGGCGCCACCCTGGAACACCCCGTGCGCTCCTGCCAGGGCTTCCCCACCCACCTTGCGCCCAGCGACATCTCGCTCAAGCTGGCCGGCTCCGGTGGTGACGGCGCCCAGACCGCGGCCATGCTCATCGCCCGCGCTGCCATCAATGAAGGCTTCGACGCCACGCACATCCCCAGCTACGGCCCCGAAAGCCGCGGCGGCACCTCCTACGCCGATGTCCATGTGGCCGAGGAGGAAGTGCTGAATCCCGGCTCGCCCGATCCCCAGATCCTCCTGGCCTTCAACACGCCCAGCCTCGTCAAGTTCGGCCCCACCGTCCGCAAGGGCGGCACCATCATCTACGACAGTTCCGTGGTGACCGATCCCCCGGTGCTCGATCCCAGCATCAGGATGGTCCCGGTGCCTTTCACCGGCATCGCCACCGATCTGGGCAAGGCCGTGGTGAAGAACATCGTGGCCCTGGGCGCCCTCCAGGCCGCCACCAACATCTTCCCCAAGGACACTTTCCTCACGGCCATCCGCGTGGCCCTCAAGGACAAGTGCGCCCTCATCCCCCTGAACGAGGAAGCCTTCGCCTGGGGCATCAAGTCGGTGGAAGCCCTCGAGAAATAATCATTCCTCCCAGGAGGCAGCCATGACGGACACCGCCATCCAGACCACCCTCAGCACCGAGGAATGGAAGATCGTCCTGGCCCTCCGGGAGATCCCCGACAGCCCGCTCCGCAAGAAGGTCTCCGGCCTTCTTGCGGAGCTCGCCCGTTTCATCCAGCAGCCCCGCTGCCTCGGCATGCAGGGCGATGGCTTCCCGTGTGGAACGCCGCACACCAGCTGCGAAGAATGCCAGCACATGCTGAAGGTCCTCGACGATCTGGCCGCCAGGGTGCCGGTTCAGGACTGAGGCAGCGCAGGGCCGCGTTCGGCCGGGATGGGCGAACAACTTGAAAGCCCTGGGAATTAGGGTAGATCCCCCACCGCCCTTTTCAATTCAGGCCGGATCCTGGCACCCGCGGCCTCGGCCTTGGCGATATCGGCCTTCGCGCCGGCCATGTCCTTGGCCCCCAGGCTGAGGGCGACCAGGTTGTTCCAGGCGTTTGCGTGGCCGGCATCCATCTCCACCGCCTTCCGATAGGCATTCCGGGCCTCCTCGCGCCGCCCCAACCGGAGCAAGGCGTTCCCCCGCAAAAAGCTCTGGGCTTCATGCTCCCGGTAGGCCCGGTCAAGGTTTCCCAGGGTCCATTCCGCAATCTCGAGGCCCGCGAGATTACCTGCAAAATCGCGCGCCTCATAGGCCATCAAGGCCATGAGGTAGTGGGCCTCGAAGTGATCAGGGACCTTTTCGAGAGAGGGCTTCAGGATCGCCTTGGCTTCGTCGAAGCGGCCACTCATCACCGCCTTGAGCGCCCGTTCGATCGTGGAATTCAGCGCCTGGTACTGCCGGAATTGGGAGGACTGGATGGATTGCGCTTGAACCGTCGGGCCCAGAATGAGGCTTGGCACCATCAGCGCCCAACCCAGGGCGCCTCTGACGGCAATCGAAGTCTGCGTGGCTCATTGCGCGGTGCATTCAAATTCGTGGGCGTGTGTTTCCAAAAACAACCAAATGATCTCCATTACGATAACCGGGAACGTCCACTTCACAGACTTGGCGGTCCGCCCATCGAATTGATAAGTACGACCGTCAAAGTGATATAGGTGGACAGTTCATGCAAAAGATAAACAAAGCAGATAAGCCACTAAACAGGAGCCATTGCTTGGCGCGATAAATGCGTTAGCTAGGTGTGCCCTGGATTCATGGGCACACCGCTTTGGCGGTTCCAACGGCGTCAGTGCACGGCATGGGAGTTCATCGCTCCCATAAGGAGTGGAGTCATGAGTTGTTTGAAATTTCACAAAAAAGGCAGTGACCAGGTTTGGCTCTCCTTCGGGGTCGTGCTGCTGACGCTTGGTTTCACCGCCTGCGGGTCCAGCGATTCCAGCCCACGGTCAACGCCTTCTCCCACCCCTTCGGTGGCCTCGACCACACCCGTGGACGTAGCGACGAACGTGGCGTTGAACGCCAAGCCTTCCGCCATTTTCAACATGGCGATGGGGCCCCTGAACGCAACGAACTTCACCCTGCACCAGGGCGGCACACCCGTTCCCGGGTCCGTGGGAACCAGTGCTGACGGAATGACCGCGACCTTCACGCCTTCGAACGACCTGAATCCAAGTGGTGTTTTCACCGCCACGATCACCTCTGGCGCCATGTCCATGGGCGGCGTCGCCATGACCAATCACATGTGGAGCTTCACGACCACCGCCACGGTGGCACCGCCCATAGTCAATACGACGAACCCTGCTGCGAACGCGACGGGTGTGGCCCTCAATACCAAGGTCGCCGCCACCTTCAGCAAACCCATCAACCCGCTCAGCATCACGATTGCGACCTTCACCTTGAAGCAGGGGAGCACACCGGTGCCCGGGACCGTGGCGTACGGGCCGGGGACCGCTGCGACGTTCACACCCACGAACCCTCTGGCCGCCAATACCTCCTTCAATGCCACCCTCACCACCGGTGTCATGGATCTTCTGGGCAATGCCCTGGCCACTCCCTACATGTGGACCTTCACCACCGGAGCCGCAACTGATACAACCCCGCCTGTGGTCAGCCTGACCAATCCGATGGCAAACGCCACCGGCGTCGCGGTGAATACGATGGTCGCCGCCACCTTCAGCAAGCCCATGGATCCCCTCACCATCAACCCCACCACCTTCACAGTGAAACAGGGGGCGACACCCGTGATGGGTACCGTGATCTATGGCCCTGGCTCCACCGCCACATTCACACCCACAAATCCTCTGGCTTCGGCGACCCTCTACACGGCCGCCCTCACCACGGCCGTCATGGACCTGCAGGGCAATGCGCTGGCAGCGGCTCATACCTGGACCTTCACCACAGGCACGGCTGTCGCCATGGGGCCAGCAGTGGTCAACCTCGGCACCTCGGGTAACTACGTCATCCTGGCCAAGACCGCCATCTCCACCGTCCCGACATCGGCCATCACCGGGGACATCGCGGTCAGCCCCGCGGCCGCGACCTACCTGACCGGCTTCGCCTTGACCGCGGACGCCACAAATGTCTTCTCGACCGCCACCCAGATTACGGGGAAGGCCTTCGCAGCCAACTACGCAGTTCCCACGCCCACCAACCTGACCACCGCCGTCGGTGACATGCAGACGGCCTACACCGACGCGGCCGGTCGCGTGAACCCCAAGTTCCTCGAACTGGGCACCGGCAACATCGGTGGCAAGACCCTCATGCCTGGGCTCTACAAATGGACCAGCTCTGTGACCATGCCCTCGGATGTGGTCATCTCCGGCGGGGCGAATGATGTCTGGATCCTCCAGACGAGTGGCGATCTGAACATGAGCCCGGCCACCAGGATCACTCTGGCTGGCGGCGCCCAGGCGAAGAACATCTTCTGGCAGGTCGCTGGCAAGGTGATCATCGGCACCGCTGCCCACTTCGAAGGCATCCTGCTCTGCAAGACCCAGGTCACGCTGGAGACCGGGGCCTCCATGAACGGCAGGATCCTGGCCCAGACCCAGGTCGCCCTGCAGCAAGCGACAGTGACCAGGCCCTAGGCAACACTTCCCGACCTTGAAACCAGAGGGGACAGGTCCAGCAGGCCTGTCCCCTCTTGATCGGTTCGCCTGGACAGGATTTCCCTACAGCCCGCCGCGCAGGTTCGCAAAGGTCCACAGCCCATCCTCGGTAGGCTTGAGGAGGGCCACCAGCCGTTCCCCGTGCATGGCCTGGAGCGGTGCGCCAGGATCCGGGAAGCCCCCGGGCATGGCCCAAATCGCAGGAAGAGCTTCACCCGCAGGAATGGCCCGACCATGGCTCAGGTGTTCGGCCTCCTCGTCCGTCAGCATCCGGGAAGGACACCAGGGCAGCAACTCGGCACCGATTAGGAGCCGCTCCGGGCCTTCGCCGGGATCGGTCCAGGGGCCGATGGCGGTGCGGCGGAGAGCGGTCAAGTGGGCACCGCAACCCAGGGCCCGACCCAGATCCCGGGCCAGGCTTCGCACATAGTAGCCGCCCCGGCAGGTGAGTTCCAGCGTGCTCCGCTGGGGCAGGTCGTGGGCGACCCAGTGCGCCGCCAGCAGGAAGACCCGGCAGGGCTTCATCACCACTTCCTCGCCGCGGTGGGCCTTCTTGTAGGCGGCCTCGCCGTCGATCTTCTTGGCACTGGTGGCGGGGGGGATCTGCTCGGTCCAACCCAGGAGCGGCGCCAGCACCGCGTCCAGAATCTCGGGCGTGAGCAGGAACCCGGCGTGCTCGGACACGGGCTTGCCGTGCAGATCACAGGTGTCCGTCTCCACGCCCCAGTGCACTTCGGCCCGATAGGTCTTGGGCAGTGGATGCAGCAGTTCCATGAGCCGCGTGGCCTGGCCCGCCAGCAACAGCAGCAGCCCGTCCGCGAAGGGATCCAGCGTGCCGCCGTGGCCCAGGGCCAGCTTCTTCTGCCCGGCTTCGAAGGCCCGGCGCTTGAACCCCCGGACCACATCAAAGCTGCTCTGGCCCACGGTCTTGTGGACGAGATGGATGCCGGAACCAACCATCAGGCCCCCGGCGCCTCAGGTTCAGGAACCACCGGCCGGGCCGCGCGCTCCTGCTCGAGTTCCGACAGGAGTGACTCGAGATGATTGCCCGCGTCCAGAGTGGAATCCGGGAAGAAGCGCAGCTCAGGCACCCGCTTCATCTTGAGGCGCGCGGCCAGCTGGGTACGCAGGAAGCCCGCAGCGCGGCCCAGGGCCTTGCGGGTGAGCGCATCCTGGGCCTCCTGGTCGCCGCCGTTGGCCGGCAGGACCGTGAAGTAGACCTTGGCGAGGCTGCGGTCCGGCGTGAGGCGCACTGCGGTCAGCGTGAGGAAGCCGAGTTCCGGGTCGCGGAGCTCGCGCTGGATCAGGGTCGACAGCAGGAAATGCAGCTGGTCTTCAAGGCGTTCGGGGCGTTGCATGGTTGTCCTTTGCAGTTCCCATTGTAGCCGACCCCGCCTTTCCTCCTTCCTGGTGCAGCGACCACCCACGGCAGCGGCTACTCTGAATGTTTCCGCAGGCACACCCTTGACCGACTGGTTCGCAGAGTGGTTCGACGAGGACTACGCCCTGCTCTACTCCCACCGGGACGCAGAGGAGGCCCGCGTGGCCGTGGGCCGGGCCCTGCGGGTCGCCCCGGAACTGCGGGCAGGTCCGGTGCTCGACCTGGGCTGCGGCGCGGGCCGGCATCTGGAGATCCTGCGCCGGGCGAACCCGTTGGCCTTCGGCATGGATCTCTCCCGACCGCTTCTGCGCATGGCCCCTGGGGGGCTGCGGCCCTGGCTCCTGCGGGGCGATATGCGGCAGATGCCGGTCCGCGAAGGCTCCCTGCGCGGCATCTGTCTCTGGTTCACCCCCTTCGGCTACTTCTCGGACGAGGAGAATCGCGCCCTGATGACGCGGCTCGGCGCCTTGCTCGAGCAGAAGGGGGTGCTGGTGATGGACTACCTGAACGCCGATCTGGTGGCCCGGACCCTGGTTCCGGAGGATGTCGTCGAGCGGGGTGGCATCCGCGCCCAGAGCCGGCGATCGCTGGAGGGCGAGCGCCTCGTCAAGCGGATGGTCCTCACCCGCCTGGAGACCGGCGATGTGCGGGAGGTCCTGGAAAGCATCCGCCTCTACCACCCCACCGATCTGCAGGAGATGGCGGTGCGGGCCGGGCTCCGCCTCCGCCGCGTCATGGGCACCTACTCCGGGGAAGCCTTCACAGAAGACAGCCCCCGCTGGATCGGCATCTTCGAGAAGGCCTGGTAGGAAGCGCCGCAGGCCTCGATGGCCGGTCGGCGCCACTTCCGTCAGAATGGATTGGTTCAATTGCAAGGAGCAGCCATGGGTTTCCAGTCAGTGCAGGATCTCGATGTGAAGGGCCACCGGGTCTTCCTCCGGGCCGATCTGAATGTGCCGCTGAAAGACGGCAAGATCACCGACGCCACCCGTGTGCGTGAAACGCTGCCCACGCTGAAGTTCCTGCTGGATGGCGGGGCTTCCGTGGTCCTGGCCTCGCACCTGGGGCGACCCGAGGGCAAGGGCTTCGAAGCCGCCTACAGCGCGGCGCCCGTGGCCGCCTGGCTGCAGGAGCAGGGCTTCGACTGCCGCCTGGCGGGCTATGTCAACGGGGAGGCCGTGGAGGCCGAGGCCGCGGCGCTGAAGCCCGGCCAGATCCTGCTGCTGGAAAACCTCCGCTTCGAAAAGGGCGAGACCAAGAACAAGGAGGACTTTGCCGCCAGTCTGGCGAAGCTCGCCGACACTTATGTGAATGACGCCTTCGGCTCCGCCCACCGGGCTCATGCCTCGGTCAGTGGCATGGTGTCCCACTTCCCCAAGAACCGCGTGGCCGCGGGCTTCCTCATGGAGAAGGAACTCAAGGCCCTTGGCAAGGTCGTCCATAACCCCGACAAGCCGCTGGTCGTGATCTTCGGCGGTGCCAAGGTCAGCGACAAGATCGAGTTGATCCAGAACTTCCTCGGCAAGGCCGACGCCATCCTCATCGGCGGCGCCATGAGCTACACCTTCCTCAAGGCCCAGGGCTTCGAGATCGGCAAGAGCCTCTGCGAAGAGGACAAGCTGGCGATGGCGCTGGACCTGCTCAAGCAGGCCGAGGCCAAGGGGACCCGCCTGCTGCTGCCCCTCGACCACGTGGCCGCCTCCGCGTTCAAGGAGGACGCGGACTGCGCGATCACGGTGGACCAGAACATCCCCGTCGACCGCATGGCGCTGGACATCGGCCCCGAGACCGTGGCTGTCTACGCCACCGAGATCCGCGCCGCGAAGACGCTGCTCTGGAACGGCCCCATGGGCGTCTTTGAAATGGCCCCCTTTGCCAGTGGCACGCTGACGGTGGCCGAGGAATTGGCCGAGGCTGCCGACCGAGGCGCCTTCGTCCTCGTGGGCGGTGGCGACAGCGTGGCCGCCGTGAACCAGGCCGGAGTCGGCGCCCGCATGAGCCACGTTTCCACCGGTGGCGGCGCCAGCCTGGAGTTCCTCAGCGGCCTCGAACTGCCGGGCGTCGCCGCCCTTTCCAAATAAGGAATCCCATGCGCTGTGTTGTCGCCAACTGGAAGATGAATCTGACCAAGGATGAGGCCAGGGCCTTCTGTGAGGATCTGCTCGGGCGCGTTGCGCCCGAGCTAGAAACTGAAATAGGAATTGCCCCGCCCTACACGCTGCTTCACCAGGTGAGCGATCTGGTCCGCTCTCACGGCATCCAGGTCTTCGGGCAGAACGGCCACGCCGAGACCAAGGGCGCCTTCACTGGCGAGATCTCCATGCCCCAGCTGCGGGACGCGGGCTGTTCGGGCGTACTCCTGGGCCATAGCGAGCGGCGGCAGTTCTTCGGGGAAACCGACGCGGCCCTGACGAAGAAGGTCAAGGCCGCCTGGCAGTGGGACCTGCTGCCTCTGCTCTGCATCGGTGAAACGCTGGACCAGCGGGATGCTGGCCAGACGCTGGCCGTGCTTGGCCAGCAGCTGTCCATCCTGGCCGAGACCGGCCCCGGTCCTCTCTGGGTGGCCTACGAGCCCGTATGGGCCATCGGCACCGGCCGCCGCGCCGAAGCCCCCCAGGTCTTGGAGGCCCACGCATTCATCCGCGGCGAGTTGAATCGGCACTTGTCCGGCACCGAGTACCGCGTGCCCATCCTCTACGGCGGCAGCGTCACCCCGGAAAGCTTCCCCGAACTGCTGGCCATCCCCGAAGTGGCCGGCGGCCTCGTCGGCGGCGCCAGTCTTGATCCCCGCAAGTTCGCGGAGCTGGTGCAGCAGGCGGGCTGAGAACGCAAGACCCTTGCCTCACCATTTCCCATAGGCAGTAGCGGCAAGCCACTGTAAGAGGCGTGTGGCGACAGTTTTTAGCGTTAACAAAATATAAATAGGAGGGGTGGGGTGGAGTAAGGGGCGGCGTGGGGTGTTTTAGC
>JBBQEL010000006.1:0-81763 GCA_038320645.1 Holophagales bacterium
GGGCGGGTTGGCCCTGGAGGCGGCAGTACATCTGATCCGCGGGGCCGGGGGGCGGACCTTCCTGGCCCACCCCCTTCAGTTCGAGCCTGACTTTGCCCGCCTGCGGGTGAGACTGGAAACCTTCCGCGCCCAGGGGCTTGATGGCATCGAGGCCATCTACGCCCCGTACACCCACGGACAGATCGTGGCGCTCCTGGAACTGGCGAGGGAATCGAACCTGGCGACCAGCGCTGGCTGCGATTTCCACGGCCCCCACATGAGGGGCCTTTCGGATCTGGGCATCAGCATGCCGATGGAGCACTGGCGGGCCTTTCGGGATCTGCTGCTGGCCACCTCGAACCGTCCCTCGCATCCCCCTGCCCCGGCCACCGGACCCATGAAGCGCCCGCTCCCGAAGCTGGACCGCAGGAATTTTCTCCTGCGCATTGTGGTCCCCACCCTCCTGGCCATGATCCTGCTCGTGGTGCCAGCCTTCACTTACATCATCCCGGCCTTCGAGGAGGGCCTGCTGAGCCGCAAACGGGAGATGATCCGAGAACTGGCCAATTCGGCCTGCAGCATCCTCCAGGAGTACCACGGCGATGAGCTTGCGGGCCGGATGACCCGCGCCGAGGCCCAGGCCGCTGCCGCGGCCAGGATCCAGTACCTCCGCTACGGCAAGGAGGGCAAGGACTACTTCTGGATCACGGATCTGCACCCGCGCATGGTGATGCACCCGTACCGCACCGAATTGAACGGCAGGGACTTGGACGGCTTCCAGGATCCGAAGGGCACCCGGATCTTCGTGGAATCCGTGCGACTGGTCCAGACCCACGGGGAGGGCTATCAGGAATACGTATGGCAATGGAAGGACGATGCCCTCCGCATGGCCCCCAAGCAATCCTATGTTCGCCTTTTCGCGCCCTGGGGCTGGGTGGTGGGCACGGGCATCTACATCGAGGATGTCCACGCGGAGATCGCCCTCTTCACGGGGCGCATCATCCGGGCCACGGCCCTCCTGGCGCTGGTGGTCGCTCTCCTGCTCCTCTTCGCCACGCAACAGAGCTTCCGTTTGGAGCGCAAGCGCTCCGTGGCCGAAGAGGCACTCCGGGAATCCCATGAGCGCTACCGGGCACTGGTGGATGCTTCCAAGGAAGGCACCGTGATGTTCCTGGCCGGGCGGAGCGTCTTCGCCAATCAGACCTTCCTGAATCTGGTGGGCTGCTCCGAGGAACAGTGGGCCCTGCTCGGCCTTGATGATGTGCTGGAACTCCGGGAAGGGGCCATGACTCCCTCCCGATGGATGGCCTCTGCAAATGAGAACCCTGAATCCGTGCCCGCCGAGGCTCTGCTGCGCCGGCGGGACGGCGGTACCACGGAGGTGCTTCTCTCCACAGAGCACATCCGCATGGGGAACCGGGAGGGTTCGATCCTCATCGTCCGGGACCTGAGCCTCCATCAGGGCATCCTGACCGCGCGCGAGCGTGAGGACCGGGAACGCACCGCCCTGATCGCCGAACTGCAGACGGCCCTGCTGCACCTGGGAGAGCCCGTGAAACGGTTCATGCGCGAACCTCACGCCGCCGGATTCCAAATGCCCGTTGCCGAAGCCGCTGCGTTGATGAGCCGCCACCATGTGGACGCCTTGCTGGTGCAGGGCCCTTCGGGAGAGCCGCTCGGCCTGTTCACCGACCACGACCTCCGGGAACGCGTGGTGGCCCAGGGAGTGGATCTGGCGCGTCCCCTTTTCGAAGTGATGAGCTCGCCTGTTCTCACCGTCGCCCCCTCGGCCCAGGCCCATGAAGCCCTGCTGCTCATGCGGGACAAGCAGGTCCAGCATCTGGCGGTGAAGGGAGAGGATGGGGTGATCGTGGGGCTGGTGTGGGGGCTGGATCTCCTCCCCATGGACCGCTACCCGCTTGCCATCCTCGCCCGGGCCATCCGTGAATCCAGCGGCCCGGACGAGGTGATCGCCCACCGGGCCCGTCTCCCCTTCCTGGTCAAGGCGCTCCTGGAGAGCGGGGCCCGTCCCCAGCATGTCTGCCGGGCCATCTCGGCTGTGTCTGACGCTGTGGTCCAGAAGCTCCTGGCCTTTGCCCAGACGGGCCTAGGACCCTCCGTCCCATATGCGTTCATGGCCCTGGGCAGCGAGGGGCGCGAGGAGCAGACGCTCTTCTCAGACCAGGACACGGCCATCGTCTTCGATCCTCCCGAAGGTTCAGATCCCGAGCAGATCCAGGCCCACTTCCTGGTCCTGGGGGATCGGGTGGGCGTTTGGCTCGAAGCCGCTGGCTATGCCCTATGCAAGGGCGGACTGATGGCCGGGAACCCGCGCTGGTGCCAACCCATCGCCCGCTGGCGGGAATACTTCAGCCACTGGATCGGGCTGGCGGAAGCCCAGAACCTCCTGGAGTTCACCACCTTCTTCGACCTTCGCTGCGTGCATGGGGAGGCCAGCCTGGTGGCGGCCCTCAAGCTGCACATCCGTCGGAAAGTGACCGACACCCCAGCCTTCCTGGGGTACCTGGCCCAGACAGCTGTGCAGTACAAGACACCCCGGGGTTTCTTCGGCAACCTCGTGGCCGACACTCACGGCACCTTCGATGTGAAGGAAGCCATGGCGGCCCTCGTGAATCTGGTCCGCCTCTATGCCCTTCACCATGGCCTGGCCGACACCAGCACCTTTGACCGGATGAAGCGCCTGCAGGAAGTGGGGGTGCTCAGCACCCCAGCCTACGAAGAGCTGTCCCAGGGCTACGACTTCCTGATGACGCTTCGCCTTCGCCACCAGGCCGAGCGCCTCGTGGCCGGTCTTCCCGCCAATAACGATATCGATCTGAAAACCCTCACCCACATTGAGGAAAGCCTTCTGAAGCAGGTCTGCTCCCAGATTTCTCTCCTCCAGAAAAAAGTGGGCTTCGATTTCCTGGGGGGCTCCCTCTAGCGTGGACGCTGCGGATCGTGGGTTTTCATGGGTTTCACGAAGCGCTCCCGATGCCGATCCGGTCCATCGCTGTTTCAATATGGGAAAGACACAACCCCCGGAGCATCCATGAGCCCCAAGCCACCTGCACTCGCGGGACTGACCTTCCTGCTGGCGGCGCTGCCCATGGCCCTGGTGGCCCAGGCGCAGGTTCCTTCGCCACCGCGTGTACCGGCCGAGCCACCGCCGGAATCCTGGGCGGCGGAAGCCCGGCCCGTGCCCGTCGGCCGGACACCGGGCCAGGTGAGGATCTTCGTCGAGGACGACATCCAGCGTTCCGGCGCCCGCACCCTCGGCGCCTTCCTCATCCGCGAACTGCCGGCCCAGGTCCAGAACCAGGGCGGTCCCGGCCTGCCCTCCCGCATCTACCTGGGCGGCAGCCGCCCCCAGGACACCCTGCTGTTGGTGGACGGCGTGCCCCTCATGGATCCCGGACGGCTCGGCCAGGATCTCAATGAGGTGCCCCTGCTCGGCATCACCCGCATCGAGGTGATCACCGGCGCGCCGGGCTCCGGCACGGGCGGAACGGGCGGCACCATCGCCCTCTTCACGGGCAAGCCCCTCCGGGCCGGGCTTTCGGGCGACCTCAGTGGCCTCGGCGGCAACAACACCCAGGGCCAAAGCACAGCCACCCCGGGTTTCACCTGGGCCGGTGGCTACCTGCGCGGCGGCAATCTCAGCGCGCAGGAGCAACCGGCCACGGCCACCGAGCGGCCCTACCGGCAGGTCAGCAACTTCCTCGGCCTGGGCCAGACCTGGGGTGCCGCCGCGTGGAGCCTCGCCTGGCGCGGCACGGCCTTCGGGGTCCCCCAGCCCTTCCAGGAGGTCACCGATGGCTCCCGCGTCTACAATCCGGCGCGGGAAAGCCGCCAACGGAGCGACGCCGGGCAGCTGCGCCTGGACTGGGGCCTGGGCGCGGCACTGAGCCTGGAGACGACCCTTGGCTTTTCCCGGTTCCGCCACGAGCAGGCCCAGGCGGGGACCGCCTTGCCCAGCCAGTTCGAAGGTCGCGAAACCCGATTCCTGTGGGCGCTGCACGTCGTGACCGGCACCCGCTCGGGCCTGACCATTCGGATCGAAGGCCAGACCGCCCAGCAGGACGGGGATGTGGACCCGGCCGTCCTGGGCGCGGCCAAGGGCAATCAGATCGGGCTGGGCCTCGAATGGCGCTTCGAACCCCGGCCCGGCCTGCGCCTGGTGGGCCTGCTCCGCGGCACCAAGGACCGCCACTACCTGGTCCAGGGCGGGACGGATGTGGCCGCGCTGGATGACTCCGGCCACACCCTCCGCCTCGGCGTGAACCAGGAACTGGGGGGCGGGCTCCGGCTCTATGCCGCCGCGGCGGGTGGCCGCTCGGCGCCGGCCCTTCTCCAGCAGCTCCACAACGCTCAGGTGGCTGGGGCCATCCCGCTCCGCATGGAGCAGACCACCACGCTGCAACTGGGCCTCGGCTGGGGCAAGGGCAACTGGTATGGCAAGGTGGAAAGCCAGCAGCAGTCAGGCCGGGATCTGATCGGCTACACCGGCTCCGCCTTCGTGAACCAGGAGCGGGTGCAGGTGCGAGGCACTGAGGCCGCCTTCGGCTGGCGCACCGCCAGGAAACGCGGGGTGGAAGCCTTCGCCCGCGCTCAGGAGGCCCGCGACCTCAATGCTCCCGAGGGCCAGCAGTACCGCACCGGGGCCACCCAGCGGCGGCCCTTCAACGCCCATGGCCTGAAGGGCTTCCTGGGCTGGAGCCGGGTCACAACCGAGATCCACTACACCCTCCAGGGTCACCAGTACTCCTCGGTCGGCGAGGGCACGGGGCGCGTGGCCACCAATGGCCTGCCACCGATCATCCGCCCCACGCAGGTGGTTTACCGCGATATCGGCCTGTCCACCGCGGTGCAGGCTGGCCGTCACTGGACCGTCACCCTGCGTGGCGAGCACCTGGCCCAGCCCCGGACGACCGCCGCCGAGTGGGTGGCCAACCGGCGCCAGGGCCAGGACGACGCCTCCATCATCGACGGCTACCCCGCCGCTTCCCCCAGCTATTCGCTTGAGGCGCGCTACAGGTTCTAGGAGCGCTACCGGTTCTAGGCGCGTGTCCGGTCTCAGTTCCCCCGGCCGCTCAACGCCTGCAATCCCACGCCGATGACGATGACGCCGAGGGCGACCCAGCGCATGGGGGTCATGGCTTCGCCCAGGAAGGCTCTGGCCATGAGGGCGTTGGCGATGAAACCGAGCGCGAGGAAGGGATAGGCGTAGTTCACCTGCACCAGGGACAGGGCACCCAGCCACACGACGACGCTCACGGCGTAGCAGGCGAGTCCTGCGATCACCCAGGGTTCTAGCATCAGCTTGAACAGGGGCCCGGCGGCCAGCTGCATGCCCCCGGCGGCCTGCAGCCCCTTCTTCAGGCAGATCTGCGCCGCGGCGTTGAGCAGCACGCCGACCACGATGAGGGGGATGGCCTTCACATTGGGGCTCATGGGCCCTCCGGGGCGGGGGTGGCAAAGTGGGCTTCCAGAGCGCCCCAGATTCTGTCCACGGGCACCTGGGTCATGCAGGGATGATCGGGCAGCGGGCAGTGCCAGTGCTGGCACTCGAGGCAGGTGAGGTCGTCCTTGCGCAGCACCGTCACCGCGGGGCCCCTTGGCGCCGTGTGCCGGGGAATGGTGGGACCGAAAACCGCCACCACCGGTACGCCGCAGGCCGCCGCCAGATGGGCCAGCCCCGAATCATTGGCCAGCACGGCGGTCGCGCCCGTGAGCCAGATGGCGCTCTGCGACCAGGGGATCTGCGCGGTGAGGTTCAGCACTTCCGGCAGTTCCGCCTGGAGCCGTCCGCCATAGATGACATCGTCCCCGGGCCCACCCAGGACCACGATGCGGAAGCCCCGGGCCAACGCCCGGCGCGCCAGTTCCACCAGCAGATCGAAACCGAGCCGCTTGGCGCCTGCTGCCGCGCCGATGGCGAAAGCGAGGTAGGGGATACCCTCGAAGCCTTGCCGATGCCGGGCCTCAGCCACGGCGTCGGCACTCTCCGCCCGGGCATGGAAGGACAGGAAGCCTGGTGGCCCCAGCTCCGGATAGCCGCGCTGCACGATGTCGCGGTAGCGATCCAGGGAGTGGTCATCCCGGTTCCAGTAGTTCAGGCTGGCCGTCAGCAGCAGGGCGGCGCCACCATCGCCGCAGCCCACGCGGCGGGGCACCCGGGCCAGAAAAGCCGCCGCTGGCGCGCGCAGGCTCTTGGAGAGGGCCAGCACCGAGGCCGGGCGATGGGTGCGCAGGAGGCGGGCCGCTGCCAGCAGCCCGGTTTTCCCCGGGGGATCAGCCACGGCGCCGGCGTAGCCTTCCGCGCCAGCGAACAGTTCCACGGTGGCGGCCGGGCCCCAGGCCACCAGGGGCAGGCCCGCGGCGATCAGCGGGGCGGCGGCCTGATGCATCATGATGGCGTCGCCCACGAAGCGGGGCATGCGGAGCCAGTGGGCGCGGTCCGGGATCATGGCTTCTTCTTCAACAGCAGGATCTCGCCGCTGCCCGTGGGCACCGAAAGCAGCACTTCGAACTGGCTGCGCAGGGCTGGCGTCATGCCCCAGGCATCCTGCTCCCACTCGCCGCGCTGGGCCACCAGCCTGGCCTCGGGATGCATAAGCGCCAGCGCTTCGGCCCGGCGGAGTTCGGGCATCAGGTGGTCGGTGTAGACCATGACGCCGCTGCGGATGGTCTGCCAGTAGAAGACCTCCCGCCCCTGGATGAGCGGTTGCACGGCTGCGGACCAGCGGCGGTAGGTCTTCTGGGGATCCAGCCGGTGGAAGCCCCAGGTCCCGCCGACCAGATAGAGCAGACCGAGCGCATGGGCCGTGGCTGGCACCAGGCGGGTCGCCTTCCCACGGCTGGCCTGGACGAGCAGAACGATCAGACCGCACCCCAGGCCCAGGGCCATCAGGCGCAGCGGCGCGAGGAACGGCGCGATCTGGGCTTGGACCTTCCCTCCCCCGGCGCCCAGGGCCAGGGCCACCAGCACGGCCGTGGGCAACGCCAGCCCCCCCGCCAGCAGGCCACCGAGGCGGCGGGCCCGGGCCGGCGTCGCCTGCTTGACCAGATCCGCCAGCAGCAGCGCCAGGAAGGGATAGCTCATGAGCAGGTACTTGCCCTGCTTGCTCTGCACGATGCTCAGGAAGGCCAAGGGCACGAGGAAGGCCAGCAGCAGGAAGCGCTTGGCGGGATCGCCCAGGCTGCGTTCCCGGCGCAGGTGGAGGGCCAGCGAGGGCAGCAGCAGCACCCAGGGGAAGAAATCGCCCAGGATGTACTCGCCGTACTTCCACCACGGATGGATGTGATCCCAGGCCCTGGTGGCGCGCTCGAAGTTCTGGAAGATGATCAGCTCGTAGGCGTAATGCGCCCCGCCCTTGAGGCCAGCGGCGATGTACCAGGGCGCGACGAGCAGGAGCGTGATACCCAGGCCAGCGAGGATGTGGACCCGGCGCAGCACGCCGAAATCCCGCTGCCAGACCAGAAACGCCGCAAGCACCAGCACCGACAGCAGCGGTGCCAGCGGGCCCTTGGCGAGGAAGGCCAGGGCCAGCCAGAGGTAGGCCTGCAGGAACCAGCGGCGCGGGTCGCCTGCCTGGGCCTTCTTCTGCGCCCCGCGCAGCAGGAGGTAACCCCCCAGCCAGCAGAACCAGCTCCAGGCGAGCAGGGCCGAGAAGAGCAGATCGATCTGGATGAACTGGCTTTGCCAGAACCAGAGCGGCGTCGTGGCCAGGATCAGCGCGGCCGGCTCGGCGAGGCCCGGCTCCAGGAAGCGCACGGCCCAGCGGCGGAAGGCCGAGAGGAAGGCCACGGCGGCGAGCACGGAGGGCACCCGCAGGGCCCAGGCCGCCACGCCCTGCGTGAAGCCGAAGCCTCCCGTCAGCGCATCGAGCAGCACGGTCGAGGCCTTCATCACCCAGTAGTAGAGGATCGGTTTTTCGCTGTACGGCACACCATTCAGGTAGGGGAGCAACCAGTCCCCGCGCAGGCGCATCTCCTTGACGCACTGGGCGAAGTCTGGTTCGTCCGGTGCCCAGAGATCCCGCATGGGCAATACCGCCAGCAGCAGGATGGCGAAGAGCAGTTCCGGCCGATGGGCGCGCAGCCAGCCTGCGAGGCGGGTGGGAATCGTCGGCTGGGGCGGGGCTGCTTCCATGCCTCCATCTTCCCCTGGAAGCCGCCGTTCCGCCCAACGCGTTACAATGACTCATGCTCCCAGCCCTCCTCGCCACCCTCCTCCTCAGCTTCCCTTCGGCCCCAGGCTGCGTCGCCGGGGATCCCGGCCCCGGTTCCGTCGACGGGGTGAAGGAGGACATCAAGCAAGCCGGCAAGGAAATCGGCCAGGGCGTCAAAAAGGGTGGCAAAGCCATCGGCCACGCCGCCAAGAAAGGTGGCAAGGCCGTAGGTCGCGGCGCTAAGACCGCTGCCAAAGGCGTGGCCAAAGGCGCGAAGGAAGGTGCGCATGGCGTAAAGGAGGCGGTGAAGTAGGCGGTGAAGCAGACTACACCCGCTAAGCCCTATCGCCGCCGCGCCACCACGGCCGCTGGATTGCGGGCCACTTCCTCCCAGCGGGCCTGCTCAGCGGCCGCCAGGCGGTTCCAGCTGGCGGTCTTGGCCATCACCAGGATGGGACGCCCTGGCGTTTCGAGCTGCAGGCGGTCGGCCACCTCACCGAGGGCGGCGGGATCCTCGTTGAACCAGCCTGGGGCCTCGGCGCCCAGGCGGTCACGGCCATAGGCCAGTTCGCCAGTACCAGACACCACCACGACCCGGGTTCGGGCATAGAAGGGCAGGCCCTGGAAATAGGTACCGTAGCTGATCCAGCGGGCCTCGGCGGGCGCCTTCCGGACCAGTTCCGCCACGGATTTACCCGGCCCAACTGCCGCCTGGGCGGCCAGCACCAGCACCCACAAGGCGGCGCCCAGGGCCACCATCAGGCGCGGGCCGCTCAGGTTTCGTGGGCGCTGCGCCCACAGGCCCAGCCCCGCGAAACTGGCCGCCAGCGCCAGCAGCCACGCCCATCCGCCCAGATCCTTGCGGAAGAGGGCCGCGGCCAGGAGGAAGATCGCGCCGAGCAGGATCAGTTCCCTCCCCATGCGGCGCAGGGCCCCGGCTTCCTCGCCCTGCCGCTCGAAGGTGCAGGCCAGAGCGGCCAACGGCACGATGGCCGGCAGGATGTACGGTGGCAGCTTGGAACCCGAGACACTGAAGAAGACCAGGGGCCAGAGGAAGGCCAGAACCGTGATACCGACCGTCCAGCGCGCCAGGTGCTCCTGGGATTGGGGCCCCCTGCCCCGCAGGAACAGCCAGCTGCGTTTCAGGCCGAGGACCGTGGCCGACAGCCAGGGCAGCAGGCCCAGGGCGAGGATTCCCACGAAATAGAGCTTGTCCAGTAGCCAGTTGTTGGAGCCCTGCCGGGCGTGTTCGTGGGTGAGGAAGCGCCGGAAATGTTCGTGGATGAAGAAGAAGTCGGCATGGCCCGGATTCGCGCGGTTGACGGCCCAGAACCAGGGCACCACGAGGCTGAGGTAGAGCAGCCAGCCGAGGGGATCCAGGGCCGTGCGCAGGACCGCGCGGCGCAGCTCTGCATCCCGCCAGGCGAAACCCAGGGAGAAGATGAGGATGCCGCCGGTGAGGACCAGCTCTGCCAGCCCCTTGGTGAGCAGGGCGCCCGCCAGCAGGACGAAGGTGGCGAGCGTCCAGCCCATGGCAGGCTGCCCCTCGCGGCGCCGGGCCACGGCCTCCACGAAGGCGGCGATGCCAGCCACCAGGAAGGCGCTGAACAGCGCATCCAGCGTGAGGATCTGGCCCACCAGGAACGCCAGCAGGCCCGTGGCGGCCATGAACGGCGCCCACAATGGCTCCCGCGCACCGAGGCGTTTCGCCAGCCGCCAGGCTGCCCAGATCATGAGCCCCGAAGCCAGCGCCAGAGGCAGCCGGGCCGCCGCGCCAGTGAGCCCGAAGAGCTTCATGCTGAGGGCCGACAGCCAGTACTGCAGCGGTGGCTTCTCGAAATAAAGCACACCGTTCAGGTGCGGCGTCAGCCAGTCTCCGGTGGCCAGCATTTCCCGCGGTATTTCCGCGTAGCGCCCCTCGTCCGGCTCCCACAAGGGACGAACCAAAAGCGGCAGCAGGCCCAGGAAGAACCACAGGGCGAGGAGGGTGGAGCGTTCGCGGCGCGTCATGGTCGGAGGTCCATCCCGGCTCGGGGCTAGTTCTCGGTCTCGACCACCTTCTCCTGCGCCTTGTGCTCTTCCACGAAGAAGTCGATGGTCTTCTTCAGCGAATCCGTCATGGTGACCTTGGGCTGGAAGCCGAAGGTGCTCTGCATCCGCTTGATGCTGGGAGTGCGGCGGGCCACATCCTGGTAGCCCTTGCCATAGAATTCGCCGCTGCCGGTTTCCACCATGCGGCCTTCGGGAATGCCGCGCTCAATGCGGAAGGGATGGTCCTTCCAGATCGCAATCATCATCTCGGCGATTTCGCGGACGCTGTAGTCGTTCTGGGGGGCGCCGATGTTGAAGATCTGGCCATCGGCCTTGCCACCCTCGTTGCGCAGCACGGACATGAGGCCGTCCATGGCATCCGCCACATCGATGAAGCAGCGACGGGCCGTGCCGCCGTCCACCAGCTGCAGGGGCTCGCCGTTGAACAGGTTCCAGCTGAACTGGGTCACCAGGCGACTGCTGCCCTCCTTGGCGGTATTGAGGCTGTCGAGTTTGGGCCCCATCCAGTTGAAGGGGCGGAACAGCGTGAACTTGAGCCCCTGCTGGAAGCCGTAGGCCCAGATGACGCGGTCGAGCAGTTGCTTGCTGGTGCTGTAGATCCAGCGGTTCATGGGGATCGGGCCGGTCACCAGCGGCGACTCGTGCTCGTCGAACTCCGCATCCGGACACATGCCGTAGACCTCGGAAGTGCTGGGGAACACCACACGCTTCTTGTACTTCACGCACTGGCGAACCACGCGGAGGTTCTCCTCGAAGTCCAGTTCGAACACGCGAAGGGGATCGGTCACGTAGATCTTCGGCGTGGCGATGGCCACCAGAGGCAGCACCACATCGCACTTCTTGATGTGGTACTCGATCCACTCCTTGGAGATGGTCACGTCCCCCTCCACGAAGTGGAAGCGGGGGTTGCTGAGATGCTCGGCCACCTTGTGCGCGCCGAGGTCCAGGCCATAGACCTCCCAGTCCGTGTCCGCCATGATGCGATCCACCAGATGGGAGCCGATGAAGCCGTTGACGCCGAGAATGAGGACTTTCACGAGGACTCCTTACGCAAACATTTCAGTCTAGCCGCTCGGCCCCTGGGATGCAGCCCTGGACTACCGGAGCCACCCCTTGCGGCGGAACCAGCCCCAGATGCTGAGGGCCGTGATGAGCATGACGGCGATCACGAGCGGGTACCCCAGTCGGTGCTCCAGTTCGGGCATCCGTTTGAAGTTCATGCCGTAGACTCCGGCGATGAACGTGAGGGGCAGGAAGAAGGCGCTGAAGATTGTGAGTACCCGCATCACTTCGTTGGTGCGCTGGCTGGCCAGATTGATTTCGAGGTTCATCAGATGCGTGGCGCCCTCGGATAACTCATCGGCCCAGGTGTGGAGGCGGTCGGCCTCCTCCAGCACGTCGGCCAGCAGGCCCTGATCGTCCCGGGCCTGTTCCTTCAGGGGCCCCAGGGCCGCCATGGTCCGCCAGAGGGTGCGCTTGATGACGGCACAGCGGCGCTTGAGGCCATAGACCTGCTTCACACCAAGGTGCGGCTGTTTCCGGCTGAAGAGGGCCGCCTCGATGCGATCGAGCCGCTCCTCGCTCTCCTTCAGCGGCTCGTCGAACGACTTTACCGCCCCCGTGCAGAGGGCCAGCACCAGCTGTTCGGTTCGCAGCGCGGGGCCTGCCGCAACCTGGGCCGCAACCTCGGTGAAGAAGGGTTGCTCCCGGCGGTGGACGGTGATGAGGACGCCATCCATCATCAGCAGGACCAGACGCCGGGTCATGGCCTGGATGGTGTCGCCACGTTTGGCCACTTCATCGTAGGCCCGCAGGATCAGCAGCTGCTGGCCTGGCAGGCGTTCGAACTTGGGCAGGTGCGGCTGGTTGAGGAAATCCCTTACCGCGGCCGGATGGAGGCCGTAACGATCGGCCGCTTCCTGCATTTCGGCGGTGCTGGGATCCACCAGATCCACCCAGGTGAAGCCCGTTCCTTCGGGCAGGGGCAGGGTCCTCAGCATCAGGACACCCGGCAGACGACCTTGCCGAAGCCCTGCCCTGCCTCCAGGTGGCGCTGGGCTTCGGGATACTCCGCCAGCTCGAACACCCGATCGAGGACGGGGTGGAAGGGCGGGTTGGTGGAATTGCGCTGGAGCAGCGAAAGCAGGGTCCAGAGGTGCTCCCGGCGACCCATGTACGAGCCGCGGATCTGGAGCTGTTTCGCGAAGAGGCTGCGCAGGTCGAAGTTCGTCTCCCGGCCTGTGGTCGCCCCACAGGTGACGATGCGGCCCCCGCGCGTGCAAACGGCCAAACTGGTGGCCCAGGTTTCCGCTCCGGTATGCTCGAACACCACGTCCACGCCGCGCTTGCCGGTCAACTCGCGCACCTTGGCTGACAGGGCCTTGAGATCGCCGCGGACGATGACGTGCTCGGCACCCAGTTCCCAGCACTTCATGGCCTTGGCCTCGCTGCCGACCACGGCGATGCCGATGGCACCCAGGGTCTTCACCAGCTGGATGGCCGCGCTGCCCACGCCACTGCCGCCACCCCAGATCAGCACGGTCTCCCCAGGGCGCACTGCCGCCTTGTGGACGAGCATCTCCCAGGCCGTGAGGAACACCAGCGGAAAGGCCGCCGCCTGCTCGAAGCTCCAGTTGCCGGGGATGGGCAGCAGATTGGCGGCGGGCACCAGCACATGGGTGGCGGCGGTGCCATCGCTCGCGTGGCCGAGCACGCCGTAGGACGCGCACAGCATGTCGTCGCCGCGCAGGCAGGCGGGGCACACCCCACAGCTGAGCCCCGGCGCGAGCATCACGCTGCCGCCCAGTTCCACACCGGGCGGCAGGACCGTACCCTCGCCCACGGCCTCCAGGGTGCCCGCGCCATCGCACCCTGGCGTCAGGGGCAGCGGCAAGGGATACCCGGGAATCCCGAAGGTGGTCCAGAGGTCCAGATGGTTGAGGGCCATGGCCTTCAACGCGATCCGGACCCAGCCCGGTTTGGGCTCGGCCGGTCTGAAGACCTCGCGCACCGGCGAACCCGCCGGGCCGTGTGCAAGAATGCGGAAACGGTAGGGTTCGGCCATCAGGGCCTCCGGGCTATTCCGATGTCAGGGATCGCGTCATCAGCCGACGTACCGCCTCCTCGACTGAGCCGCCGTTGAGGAGCCGATGCACCTCGGCAGTGATGGGCAGGATCATGCCATGGGCCTTCGCCAGGGCCAGGGCGGCCTCGGTGGTGAACATGCCTTCGATCACCTGGCCCCCCAGGGCGTCCCGGGCTTCGTCCACGCTCTTCCCCTTGCCCACCAGCTCGCCGAAGGTACGGTTGCGGCTCTGGGGACCCGTGGCCGTGAGCAGCAGATCGCCCATGCCCGCCAGGCCCATCACCGTGGCCGACTGGCCGCCGAGGGCCTCCACCAGGCGGGCCATTTCAGCCAGGCCTCGGGTGATGAGGGCGGCGCGGGTGTTGTAGCCCAGCCCCAATCCATCCACCAGGCCCGCCGCGATGGCCAGAACGTTCTTCAAGGCGCCGCAGAGCTCTGTGCCCACCACGTCGCGGCTCAGGTAGATGCGCAGATGCTCGGAGGCCAGCTGGGCCTGCAGGGCCTTGGCGCGGTCATCGGTCACCGTGGTGGGCAGGGCCAGCACGATGGCCGAGGGCACGCCGCGGGAGACTTCATCCGCGAAGGTGGGGCCCGAGAGCGCCCCCACGGGCACGTCCAGCACGCCGGTCAGTGCCTGGGACAGGGTCTGGTGAGTGTTCTGCAGGATGCCCTTGCTCACGTGGATCACCGTCTCGGGGCCCTTGGGCGCCCGGGGCCGCAGGTCCCGCCAGGCCTGGGGCGTCACCTGGGTGGGCATGGCCGAGATCCAGAGGGGCGCGGCGAAGGCCTCGGTGGGATCGTCGGATGTCTGCAGGCCCACGGGGAATTCCGCGTCCTTCAATCGCAGGTGCCGCCGGGTGGCGGCCATCTGGGCCATCTCATCGGGGAAGGGTCCCCAGAGCGCCACCTGCGCGCCCGTCCGGGCCCAGGTGATCGCCAGGGCCGTGCCCCAGGCGCCGGAGCCGAAGACGCCGATGTCAGCCCTGGCCATGGGCAGTCCCCTTCTTGGCGCCCCAGAGCTTGGACTCGGTGCCCGCCTGCAGGCGGGCGATGTTCTCGCGGTGCTTCCAGATCACGAGGACCACCAGGGCCAGCCAGGGCAGGATGGGGCCGATGCTTCTGCTCATCGGGGCTCCCCAGGACAAGGCCCAGGCCCCCAGCAGCAGCTGCACCGGCACCATGGCCGCGGCCAGGATGCTACCCAGGCTCACGTGGCGGGTGAGGAAGAGGACGAACAGGAAGGTGCCCATCGGCAGCACCATCATGGAGGCATCCGTGGCGAGGATCACGCCCAGCGCCGTGGCCACGCCCTTGCCACCCTGGAATTTCAGCCAGGGCGTGAAGACATGACCCAGCACCGCCGCCAAGGCCATGAGGGCCAGCAGGTCGGAGCCCACACCCAGCTTTTTCGCCAGGAACACGGGCAGGAAGCCCTTCAGGATGTCCAGTGCCAAGGTGACCACGCCCAGGGCCTTGCCGCCCACGCGGCTGACGTTGGTGGCGCCGATGTTGCCGCTGCCGTGGGCTCGCACATCGCCTTTGCCGGACAGCTTCACGAGGATGAGCCCGAAGGGGATGCTGCCGCACAGAAAGGCACCGAGGCACCAGAGGACCAGGGAAGAAAGAGCGATCGAGGACATGGACGCAGTGTATCAGCGGGTTGCCGTTACCGCCCGCCGCAGGAAGTCCAGGGCTTGCGCCGTACACCGCAGTTGAACTTCGGCGCGATCTCCCGCCATTTTGGGGGCGCGAACCTGGGTGCCTGAGGGGCCAGCCAGGGCCATGAACACGGTGCCGACGGGGGCGGCGCCCTCGGCGTTCGGGCCGGCGTTTCCGCAAATGCCCAGAGCCCAGGTGGCACCCAACCGCTGTCGGGCCGCCTCGGCCAAGGCGATGGCGCAGGGTTCAGAAACCGTGCCCACGGAGCGCAGCCAGTCGGCATCCAGGCCCAGCAGGGCGACCTTCGCCTCCAGGGTGTAGACCGTGGCGCCGCCGAGAAAGGCCCGGCTCGCCCCGGGGATGGCCGTCAGGCGCGAGGCCAGGAGCCCGCCTGTCATGCTCTCGGCCACGGCGAGGGTTTCGCCCCGGGCCTGAAGCTGAGCCAGCACCGCGTCTTCCAGATTGCCTTGGCCCACACTCGCCAGGTCCGCCCCCAGCACCGGCTCGAAGGCCACGCGGGCGGCTTCCAGCTCCGCGGGATCGCTGCCCCGAGCCAGCAGTTCCACCTGCGTCAGGTTGGCGAGGATGGTCCACTCCAGATGCCCGTGTTGTTCCCGCACCGCGCGGGTGCGCTCGTCCAGGTTGCTCTCGGGCACGCCCGACACCACCATGCGCAGGGTGTGGACGGCCACTCCGGCCAGGGGGCGCAGCCGGGATTCGACTTGCTCCTCCCACATGCGCTTCATCTCGCGGGGCACGCCGGGCATCATCACGATCCGCACGCCGGGATGGCCCGGAGGGTTTTCCCACCACACACCCGGGGCCGTACCCACCCGGTTGCGGATGGCCTCCGCGCCCACAGGAAGGAGCACCTGCTTGAAGTTCGCCTGCGCCGGCACGCGGTTGCGCTCGGCGTAGAAAGCCAGCATGTCCGCCAGACTGCGAGCGTCCTCCTGCAGTTCCGCTCCGAGCACCTCCGCGAAGAGTTCCTTGGTGAAGTCATCGAAGGTGGGACCCAGTCCGCCGGTGGTGAGAATCAGATCGGATCGCGTCAACGCCTCGCGGAACAGCCCGGCCAGATCCCCCCGATCGTCCCCCACGGCGGTCTTGCGATGGAAGGCCAGGCCCAGGTCCGCCAACCGTTCCCCCAGCCAGACAGAGTTCGTATCCACTCGCCGCGTGGTGAGCAACTCAGTGCCGATGGCGATGCATTCGATGCGCATGCTTGGAATGGAACCACGGAGTGGGGTCGGCTCCAAGCACATCACCCTTCCAGCCACCGCCGCGTGGCCCACCGGCCGAACCAGAGTCCGGCGCCCGTACCCACCATGCTGAGCAGCACCGCCGTCAGGAAGCCGACCAGGTCCCCCAGGTACCAGCCCACGAGGCTGCCGAGGGTGGCGCCCACGAATCCCATCAGTTTTTCCATGGGCTCCCCTCTCCGGAGTACGATGGGCCGAATGGCCGAGGTGTTCCCATGATCATCCCCGATCTCGACGACCTGCTCCTGGATTCCGATGAGGAGACCGGCCTCCAGGAGCTCGGACGCCGGTTCCTGGCCCGGGGGCCGTGGACCACGGTGGCCTTCCTGGTGAAGACGAAGACGGATCCCGAAGGCGAGTGGGAAGGCCCCTTCCTGTGGCTGCACCGGTACCAGAAGGTGGCCCAGGGCTGGAAGCTCGTGAGCCGCTTCCGCACCACGGAAGTGGCCCAGCTGGACAAGCTGGCCGAGGCGTTTCGGGACTGGGAGGGTTACCTCAAGCCGGGCAAGTAGCGATCGCGGATGACGGCCAGGTGGTGGACGGCGTGGCCGAGGCAGACGAAAGGAAGGCTGCGGGCGCTTAGGGGCCGGCCGTTGGAAGTGCCCAGGTTCGACCAGGTCTCGTCTGGCAGGCTGCGGAACAGCTCCAGGCTCGCCCGCCGGGTGGCCTCGAAGTCCGCCAGCAGATCCGCGACGGTGCGGGCATCGGCCCGAGCCGTCCGAGCGTAGTCATCTTCTTCCCAGCCCGGCAGTGGGGTGGTGTCCCCACGGCCGATACGCAGACAGCGGTAGGCGAAGATGCGCTCCGCGTCGCTGAAGTGCTGCAGCAGATCTTTGAGGCTCCACTTGCCCAGTGCATAGCGGAACGCGGCCTGGGCTTCGGAGAGGCCGGCATAGAGGGCCCGCACTTCCTCCGACTGGACTTCCAGGAGCGCCAGCGGATCCCCTTCGGGAGCCTTGGCGATGTAGGGCGCCAGGCCCTCCGAGTATTCGCCAGGCAGGGGTCGCGTGAGGCCCATGGAGCGTCTCCTCAGAAAGTCATGACCTTCATGGTGTTCGTAGTGCCGGTTTTCCAGAGGGGGAGCCCCATGGTCATCACCACCCGATCGAAGCTGCCCACGCCATGCTTGGCGATGAGCAGCGCCCGCACCACCTCCACCATTTCGTCTGTGCTGTCCACCCGGGGGATCATGAGGGCCGTCACGCCCCGCAGCAGACCCATGCGCCGGGCGGTCACTTCATCCACAGTCGCACCCAGTACGGGCGTTCGTCCCGCCAGGCGGCTCACCATGCGGGCGGTGCCGCCCCCTTCGGTGAAGGCCACGATCCAACGGGCGTTGATCTCCTCTGCCGTGCGGCAGGCTGCAAAGGCCACGGAAATGTCTGTGCGGGACAGGATCTTCTCGGCCAGCTCTTCCGGCAGCGTCAAGGTTCGCTGCTTCACATTGGCATCGGCTTCCGCGGCGATGCGGGCCAGCCACCGCACTGCTTCAACGGGATGGGCGCCAGAGGCGCTTTCCGCGCTCAGCATCACCGCATCGGTCCCATCCCAGATGGCGTTGGCCACGTCGCTGGCCTCGGCCCGGGTGGGCTGGGCGTGTTCGATCATGCTCTCCAGCATCTGGGTGGCCGTGATCACGGGCTTCAGGGCGCGCCGGGCGGCCTTGATGATCTGCTTCTGGAGGCCGGGCACCCGCTCGACGCCCAGTTCCACGCCCAGGTCGCCCCGGGCCACCATCACGCCCCAGGACACCTCCAGGATCTCGTCGAGGTGGGCCAGGGCGGTGGGATGCTCGATCTTGGCGATGATGGGCTGAGTGCCGCCCAGGTGATGGATGATGGCCTGCAACTGCTGCACATCGGAAGCCCGGCGCACGAAACTCTGCGCGAAGAGATCCACGTCATGCTCCACGCCCCAGCGGATGTCGACATGATCCTTCTCGGTGAGGGGATCCATGGCGATATCCATGCCGATGGGGTGCACCCCCTTGCGCGCCTTGAGCGGCCCACCGATCACCACTTCGGCCTTCACCAGATCCGCAGTCTTGGCGAGGATCTTCACCGTGATGGCGGCATCGTCGAGGAGCCAGTGCTGACCGGCTTCAGCGCCTTCGAACAACTCGGGGTGCGGCAAAGGGGCCGCCCAGGCGTAACCCTGGGGTACGGTCTGCCCCGGCACGTAGAAGACGCCTACGCTGTTCTCAGCCAACTCCAGCGGCGCGTCCAACAGGCCGATGCGCCACTTTGGGCCCTGCAGATCGAGAAACACCGGGATGGCGCGCCCCAGATCAATAGCAATAGCCCGCACCTTGGTGAGGGCCTCGGCCCTGGATTCCGGATCCCCGTGGCTGGCGTTCAGGCGCACCGCATCGGCCTCCTTCAGGGCTTCCCGCAGCCGGTCTCCCTGCATCAGGGCCGGGCCCAAGGTCATCACGAGTTTGGTCTTGCGCACGTCAGCTCCCATCGCCTGCACAGGCATTCCACATTCTTTTCCACAGTGCACGACTCTGCTTCAAATTTATCATGGGGCTTTCACTCTTGCCATCGCGGTGATACCTTCGTTCTCCCGATACGGATGTTGGAGAACATGGAATGCGCGAAAAGCTGCGGATCCTCGTAGCCGAAATGGTGCGTGGCGGCATCCCCCTGGAGATGGCTCGACGGGAGTTCGAGCGCGTGTATCTGGAGGAAGTGCTGGCCGCCCACGAAGGCAATCACAGCGCGGCTGCCCGGGAACTGGGCATCCACCGCAATACCCTGGCCAAGAAGCTGGAGGCGTCCCCCAGCCGCCTGAGGCGTGTGAGTTTGGCCAGCTGACCTGACCTTTCCCATTCGTCAAAGCCCGGCACCAGCCGGGCTTTTTCTTTCGACAGGATCCGCCGGGATCGCTACAACAAAGGTTTGGAGCACGCATTGAGGAAGGTGGCCATCAACGGGATGGGGCGGATCGGCCGACTGGTGCTGCGCCAGCTCATGAAGGTTCCCCAGCTGCAGGTCGTGGCCGTGAACGATCTGACCGATGCCGCCACCCTGGCCCACCTCATGCAGTACGACTCGGTGCAGGGTCGGGCGGATTTCTCGGTGGCTTCCGAGGAAGAATTCCTGCTCCTGGATGGCCGCTGCATCCAGGTGTTTGCAGAAAGCGATCCGCAGCGGCTCCCCTTTGGCGCCCTGGGTGCCGAACTGGTCCTGGAGTGCACCGGCCGGTTCACCCGGCGCAGCCAAGCCTCAGCCCATCTGCAAGGCAGCGTCCAGCGCGTGCTCATCAGCGCTTCCTCCGGTGATGCCGACCGCACCATCATCCTGGGCGTCAACGACGGCGCGCTCGACCTGGCGGCAGATCGGATCATCGCCAACGCCGACGCCACGGCCTATGGCCTCGCCCCCATGGTGAAAGTGCTGGATGACGCCTTCGGCCTCGAGTACGGGTTCATGACCGCGGTCCAGAGCTACACCAATGACCAGCGCATCCTCGATCTGCCCCACCAGGATCTGCGGCTGGCCCGCGCCGCCGCGCTCAGCATGATCCCCACCGCCAGCGACGCCGGCACCACCCTCGGCCGGGTCCTCCCCCACCTCGAAGGGAGACTCGATGGCCTCGCCGTGCGGGTGCCCACGCCGGTTGTCAGCATCCTCGACCTCACGGCCACCCTGAAGACCGCCGCCAGCCTCGACGGCATTCATGCGGCCTTCCAGCAAGCGGCCGGGACCGGCCCCCTCGCCCCCTACCTGGAAGTGCTGGACGCCGAACTGGTGAGCGCCGATCTGGTAGGCAGCACCGCCAGCTGCCTCTACGATCCCTTCCTCACCAAGGTGCTCGGGCCCCGGCTCGTCAAGGTCTTCGCCTGGCACGACAACGAATCCGCCTCTGCCGCCCGCCTGAAGGATCTCTGTCTCCTCGTGCTCGGGGTGAGGGAACCATGAAACGGATCGCCATCAACGGCCTCGGCCGCATCGGCCGCCTCGCGGTGCGGCAACTGGGGGCAGCGTCGGGGGAGCTTCTGTGCGCCGTCAACGATCCCGCGCCCCTCGACCAGCTGGTACACCTGCTCCGCCACGATTCCATCCATGGTCATAGCGCGCTTTCCATCGGTGGGCAGACCGAGGCCGGCCAGGACTTCCTCCTGCTGGGCAAACAGCGGGTGCCCCTCTTCCACAACCCGGATCCCGCCGACATCCCCTTCCCCGCCGGCACCCGCCTGGTGGTGGAGGCCAGCGGCCGCTTCACCCGCCGGGCCGAGGCCGCGCAGCACCTGAAGGGTGGCGTCTCCCACGCCGTCATCAGCGCGCCCAGTCCAGACGCGGACTTCACGGTCATCGCGCCAGTGAACGGCGCCGAGCTGGATCCGGCCCTGCACCGCGTCATTTCCAATGCCAGCTGCACCGCCCATGCCACGGCGCCCATGTTGAAGATCCTGGACGAGGCCTTCGGGCTCGACCACGCCGGCATGACCACGGTGCACGTGGTCACCAACGACCAGCGCCTGCTGGATCTGCCGCACAAGGACCGCCGCCGGGGCCGCGCTGCCTTCCAGAGCATCATCCCCACCACCTCCAGTGCCTTCGGCGCCCTGCACCGGGCCATGCCGGGGCTTCCCGCGGGCTTCGATGGTGTGGCCCTCCGCGTGCCCACCCTCAGCGTGAATCTCGTGGATCTGGTGGCCACCCTGCGGCGGGACGCCGATGTGGCCGCCATCCGCGCCGCCTTCGCCACCGCCGCGGCCGGACGATGGCAGGGGCTCGTGGCCCTGGCGGAGCCCCACACCGTGAGCTGCGACATCACCGGCCGCACCGAAAGTGTGGTGCTGGATCTGGAACTGACCAGGATGCTGGGCCCGCGCTTCGTGAAGGTCTTCGGCTGGCACGATAACGAAACCGGCTACGCCGCGAGACTCTGCGACCTCGTCGTGGATCTGGCGGAACGGATCTAGATCGTTCCGGCCACAAAGCCCGTGCTGAAGGCGGCCTGCAGGTTGTAGCCGCCGACGGGGCCGTCGATATCCAGCAGCTCGCCGCAGATGCGCAGGTTCTCCCAGTCCCGCAGGGCCATGGTGCGGGGATCCACGGCGGCCAGGTCCACGCCACCGGCCGCCACCTCACCCCGAGCCAGCGGCACGGCCTGGGGCCCACCCAGAGGCAGAGCCGTCACGAGGGCCACCAGCGCCTTCCGCAGCGGTTTCGACAGCTCCTTCAGCATGAGGTTGGGAGGCACCTCGGACGCTTCCAGCAGGGGCTCCACCAGCCGCTCCGGCAGGTGTCGCTGCAACCACGTGGCTGCCAGGAGGCGCGGATTGGAGCCTGATTCCCCGATCAGGGCCGCATCCACCGATTCAGGTACCTTCAGGATCGAGGCATAGCTGAGCCAGGCCAAGCCGTCCCGCCGCGCGCGCTCCGTCGCCTGACTAAGCTCCAGGGCTGCGGGCCCGCTGATGCCCGCCCTGGTGAAGACGATGTCCCCTCCGAAGGCGGCGAGGCGGCGACCCTCAGCCCCGGCGCTCAGGCGCAATTCGCCGTCCCGGAGCGCCACGCCTTCCCAGGCCGCCCGCGAACGCTGGAGCGGGATCGGCGCCAGGGCCGGGAACCAGGGGCGGATGGGTACGCCGAGGGATTTGAGCCAGCCCAGCACTTCACCGCGGGTGCCTGTTTCGGGATAGCTGGCGCCGCCGGTGGCCAGGATGAAGGCGCCCGCCTGAAGCCGTTGGCCATCCAGGAGCACGCCCTCCAGGCGCGGGGCCGAGCCCGCCAGCGCCGTCACGCGGGCCCCGGTCCGGATGGTCACGCCGGCGCGGCGCACCAGGGTTTCGAAGGCTTCCACCACGGCCGCGGCACTGCCGGGACGATCGAGGGAAACACCCGCCCGTTGTCCCGGGTGTAGGTCTCCACGCCCTCCCGGCGCAGCAGCTCCAGCACGGCGGCATTGTCAAAGGCGTGGAGGGCGGGCCGGAGAAAGCGCGCCTGGTCCCGGGAAAAGGCTCCCAGCAGGGCCTTCGACGGCCCGTCGTGGGTGATGTTGCACTTGCCGCCGCCGCTGATGCGGAGTTTCACGCCCAGGCGGCCATTGGCCTCCAGCAGCGTCACCCGGTGCCCCAGCGAGGCCGCGCGCCAGGCCGCGACCAGCCCGGCTGCACCTCCACCCACCACGATCACCGTTACCATCCCATCATCATGGCCCAGAGGCTTGGCCTGTCCACATACGGGTAGACTCTTCCCATGTCCGAATTCGGCTTCACCGTACCCCGTCCAGCCCAGCTCCGCCGCTTCGGGCGGGTGTTCTATCCGGCGGGACAACGGCTGCAGAAGGCCCTGGCCGACCATGTAAGTGACGAGGGGCGGCCCGACCAGCTGGTGATCCTGGAGCACGATCCGGTCTTCACCCTGGGCCGCAATGCCACCCCGGCCGATATCCACATGAGCGACGACTTCCTGGCCAGCCAGGGCGTGAGCGTCCACCACACGGATCGCGGGGGCGAAGTCACCTACCACGGCCCTGGCCAGATCGTGGTCTACCCCATCTGCAACCTGCGGGGGGGCCGCGAGGATGTGGGGCGGCTGGTGCGGGGGCTGGAAGAGGCCATGATCCGCACCGCGGCGGATTTCGGCGTCAGCGCCGACCGCCTGGCCGGAGCGCCCGGCATCTGGGTCGAGACCCCGCGTGGCCCCGAGAAATTGGGGGCCATCGGCCTCCACCTCAGCCGCTGGATCAGCACCCATGGCATCGCCTTCAACGTGCAGCCGAACCTCGACCATTTCCGCTGGATCACCCCTTGCGGCTTCACCGACAAGGGCGTGTGCAGCCTGGCTTCGCTCCTGGCAGACGGCGCCCCCACCTGGGCGGAAGCTGCGGACCGGCTCCAGCATCACCTCACCGGACTGCTGGCCATGGACCTGCAGGCGCCCCGGGAGCCCAGCCGCAGCGTCTCGGCCCTCACCTGGCGCCGCACCGCGAATGGCCCCGAGATCCTCATGATGCTGCGCGTACCCTCGCACGGCCTGTGGTGGCAGAGCGTCACCGGCATGATGGAGCCCGGCGAAACGCCGGAACAGACCGCCCACCGTGAATTATTGGAAGAGACCGGCCTCACGGGCACCTTGCGGCCCCTGGGCCTCTCCCACAGCTTCTGGGTGGATCCCACCATCGTGCGCTTCCCGGACGCCGAGCCCCGCTTCAACACCGAAACCTGCTTCTCCATGGAGGTGGCCCCGGAGGCCCGGGTCTGCCTTGAGCCCAAGGAACACAGCGAATTCCTGTGGTGCGGCCTCGACGAGGCCCACGCACGGATGAAGTGGGAGGGCTCCAAGGCCGCGGTGATGCTGTTGAGGCGGGAACTGTTGGTAACCTGAAGCATTCTCCGGAGTGCCCATGTTCCCCCAGTTCACTGAGGATCAGTCCGCCATTCGCGCCGCCGCGCGGGACTTCGCACTGGCCGAGATCGATCCCGGCGCCGCCGCCCGCGATGCCAGCGGCGAGTTTCCGAAGGCCATCCTGCAGCAGCTCGGCGAGATGGGCTTTCTCGGTATGACCGTGCCCGAAGCCTACGGCGGCGCGGGCGTGGACTTCCTCAGCTACATCCTGGCGCTGGAACAGATCGCCTACTCGGATGCCTCCGTGGCCGTGACCATGAGCGTGAACAACTCCGTGGCGTGCGCACCCATCATCTCTTTCGGCACCGAAGCCCAGAAGCAGACCTATCTGAAGCCCCTGGCCAGCGGCAAGGTGCTGGGCGGCTTCATGCTCACTGAGCCCGATGCCGGTTCCGATGCCGCCGCCCTCAAGACCCGCGCCACCCGGGTGGAAGGCGGCTGGCAGCTGAACGGGGCGAAGGCCTGGATCACCAACGGGGGCGTAGGACGCTACTTCGTCACCATGGCCCGCACCGATCCCGACAAGGGCAAGAAAGGCATCAGCGCCTTCATCCTCGATGCAGAACAACCCGGCGTGATCATGGGGCGGCCCGAAGCGAAGATGGGGCTGCGCTCCAGCAAGACGGTGATGGTGGCCCTGGAGGATGCCTTCGTGCCCGAAGACGCCCTGCTCGGGAAACCTGGCGATGGCCTGAAAGTCGCCTTCGGCGGCCTCGACGGTGGCCGCATCGGCATCGCCGCCCAGGCCCTCGGCATCGCCCAGCGCGCCATGGACGAAAGCGTGGCCTACGCCAAGGCCCGCATCTCCTTCGGCAAACCCATCGGTGAACACCAGATGATCCAGACCTACCTGGCCGAGATGGAGGCCCGCCTCCAGGCCTCGCGCCTGCTGGTCTATCGGGCCGCTTCGCTCAAGCAGGCCGGGAAGACCTGCACGGTGGAAGCGGCCACGGCCAAGCTCTTCACCACCGAAAGCGCGGTCTGGATCTGCGACCGGGCCGTGCAGATCCACGGCGGCTACGGCTACAGCCAGGAATACCTCGTCGAGCGTCTCTACCGCGATGTGCGCGTCACCACGATCTATGAAGGCACCAGCGAGATCCAGCGCATGGTCATCGCCCGGGAACTCCTGAAGTAGGGTTTTTCAACACTCGATGAAATTATCCTTGCCCTCATCATGTGAGGCAGGCATCCTGCTTGCCGGGGATGTTCTAAACCGGCCCCTGGACCCATCCGTAGGCAACTTGTCCCTGTGGCGGCTCTTTTCGATCTTCAAGGAGTGGTGATGATGCGTCCCCAGATTCTTCCGGCCCTGCTCGTGGCTTTCTCCCTGGTGGGCCAGGAGGCTCCCAAGGCCGAAGCCGCCAAGCCGGCAGCCACCCGGCTGACCCTCCAGGCGGCCATCGAAACCTCCCTGAAGAACAACCTGCAGGTGCAGATCGCCGTCGAGTCGCGGGACTACACGCGCGCCGGGTTGTTGATCGAACAGGGCGTCTTCGACTGGAACCTCACCAGCAGTTTCAACCTGAGCAAGACCCGGGACCTCAACCGTTCCCAGAACTTCCCTGGGGGGCCATTCAACTCCTCGGATACGACCACCTTCAGTCGGAACGCCACCATCGGCTCCACCAAAGCCTTCGGCTGGGGCGGCAACCTGAACCTGAACTATGCACCCGCCTACCGCTTCACCAAGGGCTCGGTGAATGGCGCGGCCGAGGCCCCCTTCACTTCGAATCCCTACGACGGGACCTTCTCGGCCACCTACACGCAGAGCCTGCTGAGGAATTTCGGCCGGAACGCCACGGAAAGCCGCCTCATCGTGGCCCGCAAAAGCGCCCAGGCCGCCGATCTGGGCTTCCAGAAGGCCATCATCGATCTGGTGGCCAGCACCGAATCCCTCTACTGGGATGTGGTCTTCGCGCAGCGCAACCTGGGGAACAAGCAGCAGACTCTGACCTTGGGCCAGAAGCAACTCAAGGAGAACCAGATCCGCGTGCAGGTGGGCACTCTGGCACCCATCGAGGTGACCTCGTCCGAGGCCTCCGTGGCCCAGCGCGAGCAGGACATCATCGCTGCCGAGGCCCAATGGCTGAACGCCAAGGATGCCCTCATCCGCGCCCTCTACCCCTCCGCGGAACGCCCCGCGGGCCTGGAACTGACCGATGCGCCGAGCGTGAAAGCCCTGGAGATGAACGAGACCGCGGCCGAGCAGCAGGCGCTGGCCAACCGCATTGAACTGAAGAGCGCCCGCCTCGATCTGGAATCCAAGAATGTGCTGGAGACCGCCGCCAGCAACCGCACCCTGCCTCAGCTGGATGCCTTCGCCACCTACAACGGCAATGCGGCCAACCAGATTCCCTCCGAAGGTCTGTCTGCTGTGAACAAGGATCTCTCCAAGGGCGCCTATCCCGGCTATACCGTGGGCCTCCAGTTCGCCCTGCCCCTCCAGAACCGCACCGCCAGGGGTAATCAGGCCCAGGCCCGCGCCAATCGCCGGCAGAGTGAGCTGAGCCTCCGCGACCTCGAACTGGGCATCACGCTGGAGGTCCGCACCGCCTTCCGCAATGTGGATGCCTCCGCCAAGGGCGTGTCCGCCGCGGAGAAGACGCGCTACTTCCGCGAAAAGGATCTCGACGCCGAGCAGAAGAAGTTCGAGAACGGCATGAGCACCAACTTCCTGGTGCTCACCAAGCAGAATGATCTCGACACCGCCAAGAGCAATGAACTGCAGTCCCAGATCACCTACGCCAAAGCCGTGACTGCCTTGGAGAAGGCCCTGGGCCACCTGCTGGAAGCCCGAAAACTTGAGCTGAAGTAATCCCACCCAGTGTGTGCAAGATTCAGGGCCCCGGTTGGGGCCCTGAATCTTGTTACCTCCGCCGCGGCGCGGCGGAGCCTGCCGGTGTCTCGGGTTTGCTCTCCGCATCCACCGGCAGCGTATCCAGCAACGCCTTCCAGTCGAACCAGTCCTTCTGGCCCTTGATCCACTTCTCGAACCAGTTGAACTCGCTGACCATCTTCACCAGCTGGTAGCGGGGTTCGGTCAGGCCGTGGGGCATACCCGGATAGACGATGTACTCCACGGGCACGCCCAGCTTCTTGAGGGCCATGTAGAGCTCGTCGCTCTGGGGCTTGGGCACGCGCTGATCCGCCTCGCCCACATGGATGAGGGTCGGCGTCTTCGCGTTCTTGACGAACTTCAGCGCGGACTCGTTCAGGAAGTTGTCCCAGGCATCGTAGGGCTTACCGCCGAGGTAGAACTCGCGGACGCTTTGGGTATCGCTTTCGGCGTACATCGAGATCCAGTTCACGGCCCCGGCCCCGGTGCTGATGGCCTTGAAGCGGTCGGTCTGCGTGAGCGTCCAGCTGGAGAGATGCCCCCCCGCGCTCCAGCCCATCATGCCAAGCCGGTCGGGATCCGCGAGGCCTGCGCGGATGAGATGGTCCACGCCACTCATGATGTCGCCGTAGGAAAGCCGCATGAAGTTCCCGCCGATCTGGCGCATGAAGGCCTCCCCGTAGTTCGACGAGCCCCGGTAGTTCGGTTGCAGCACCGCGTAACCCGCCGCGGCGTAGATGTGCGGGTAGGTGACATAGCGGCCCTGGAAGCCATTCATGTCCGCCGCGGCCGGGCCGCCATGGAGCTGGACGATGAGTGGGTAGCGCTTCCCCTTCTCATAGCCCAGGGGCTTGATGAGGAGCCCCTCGACCGGCACGCCATCCGGCGCCTTCCAGCGCACGGCCTCCGTTGCGCCCAGGGCCAGCCTGGCCACCTGGGGATTCGCCACAGATACTTTCACCCAGCGGTCGGAGGCGCCCACAGCGCTGGGCTTCACCACATAGAAATCCATGGGTTGGCGCGGGTGGCTGTAGGTCAGCAGGAAGGCCTTCGCCTCGGCGCTATAGCTTCCGGCGATCACACCGGTCTGCTTCGTGAGCTGGGTCAGCGTGGCGTCGGCAGTGGTGAGCGCATACAGATGCTGATCCACCCCCACGGCTTCGGTGAAGTAGAGGGTCCGGGAATCCTCGCTCCAGCTGGCGCTGGCCACGCTCATATCCTTCCCGGCCAACAGATTCCTGGCGGCCCCACCCGCCGTGGGCACCACCCACAGCTTCTCGTTGCGCAAGCGCTCGAAGCGCTCCGGCGCAGAGTAGACCAGCGCCTGGCTGTCCGGGGAGAAAGCCGAGAAGCGCGCGGCCTGTTCGAGAATCCGGCGCGCCTTGCCAGTGCCGAGGTCCACCAGGTGCAGGCTCGCCTCCTCCATGGCGATGTCACTTACCCGCCGGGCCGCCGGCATGGCCCGGAAGGACGCCCAGCGGCCATTCTTCGCCAACTGGAATCCCGTGACGGTGAGGTCCGTGCCTTCGGTCCAACGCTTCTCGGCCTTGTCCTTCAGGTCCACGGACCACAGATGCACCGGGGGCTGCTCGGGATCGGCGATGCGCACGTCGAACTTCTTCTCTTTCCGCTTCACATCGTCCTTGTCCAGGCGATCGGGGCTGGTGAAGAAGATCCGGCTGCCATCCTCGCTGTAGGCGAACTCCCGGACGGGTGCCGCGTGCTTCGGCAGGGCGGTGACGGTGAGTTCCTCCGCGGCCAGATCGAGGATCGAAAGCTGTCGCTCCTCGGGTTTGCCGGCGCTGAAGGCCAACCCCTTCCCCTCGCGGCTGAAAGCAAAGGCATGGACGCCATCCTTGGCGTCCGTGAGCTTGCGGGCCTCCCCGCCTTCCACCGACATGAGGAAGACCTGCTGGCTGCCTTCCCGATCGCTGAGGAAGGCGAAGCGCTTGCCATCCCGCGCCCACTGGGGGCCGGTCTCGTTCTTCTCGCGGGTGAAGGTCATCTGGCGGGCGACGCCCGTGCCGGCATCTGCCACGAAGATATCGGTGTAGGCCTTGCCCGATTTCCAGTGGGGGATGCTCACGGTGTACACCGCCCGGGCGCCATCCGGCGACAGCTGACCGCCGCCAACGCCGCGCATCTCCATCACATCCATGAAAGTCATGGGGCGGGTCGCCGGGGCCGCCACCTGGCCCACCAGAGATCCCGCCATCACCAGGGCCGCCACGGCCCCGCCCCATCGGATCGAACGCATGGTATCTCCTGCCTCGTGAGTTGAGGCCTTCATCATGTCGCAGGAACCTGCCTCAGTCCATCCGCAGACTGAGATCCACGGCGGGGGCACTGTGGGTGAGGGCGCCGACGCTGAGGAAATCCACGCCGGTCTCGGCCACGGTCCGGGCGCGCAACAGGGTGATGTTGCCGCTGGCTTCCAGGAAGAGCCGCCGCCCGCTGCGATCCCGCAGGGCCACGGCCTCCCGCATCTGTTCGAGCGTCATGTTGTCGAGGAGGACGCCATCCACCTCTGGCAGTTCCAGGCAGGCCTTCAGCTGGCCCAGCGTTTCCGCTTCGACTTCGATCTTGATCAGGTTGGGCGCAACCCGGCGGGCCGCCGCCACCGCCGCGCGAACGCCACCGGCGGCGGCGAGATGATTTTCCTTGAGCAGCACGCCATCGCCCAGGGTCAGCCGGTGGTTCACGCCACCGCCGCAGCGCACGGCGTACTTTTCCAGCAGTTTGAGGCCTGGCGTGGTCTTGCGCGTATCGAGGATGCGGGCGCCGGTGCCTTCGACGGCCTCCACGAATTTCCGCGTGAGCGTCGCGGTACCCGATAACCGCTGCAACAGGTTCAGCATCACCCGCTCGGCGAGGAGGATGCCGTGGCTGGAGCCCTTGATCTGAAGCACCTCCGCACCCTTGGCCACCCGCTGTCCATCGGCAGCCTCCAGTGACACCGCCAGACCTGGATCCGCAAGAAGAAACACCTCCAGCGCCATGGGCAGGCCGGCCAGCACCAGTTCCTCCTTCGCCACCACCCGGGCCGTCATGGCCCGGTCCGGCACTGCCGCCGTGGTCCAATCCTGTGTGCCCCAGTCCTCGCGCAGGAAGGCGCGCAGCTGGTCGCGGTAGGTTTCAGGGTGCGGGGGATGGAACATCGCTTCCTCCGCCCTCAGCGTACAATGACCGCACCCCCCGGAGTCCCCATGTCCTTCGTTCTCGTCGAGAAAACCGATCGCATCGCCTGGGTCACCCTCAACCGCCCCGAGAAGCTCAATGCCCTGAATAACGAAGTATTGAAGGAGTTGGAACAGGTCTTCGCGGACCTGGAACACGATGCCGAGGTGGGCGTCGTTGTGGTGACCGGCGCGGGCGAAAAGGCCTTCGTGGCGGGCGCGGACATCAGCGAGCTGAAGAGCCTCGACACCGCCGGGGCAAGGGTCCTGGCCCTGCGCGGCCAGGCCGTGTTCCAGCGCATCGAGTCCATGCCCAAGCCCGTCATCGCCGCCGTGAACGGCTTCGCCCTCGGAGGCGGCTGTGAGCTGGCCCTGGCCTGCCACATCCGCATCGCCAGCGAGAACGCCCGGTTCGGCCTGCCCGAGGTGAGCCTGGGCATCATCCCCGGCTACGGCGGCACCCAGCGCCTGCCCCACCTCGTGGGCAAGGGCGTGGCCCTCGACCTGATCCTCAGCGGCGAGATGACCCCGGCCGCCGATGCCCTGCGCATGGGCCTGGTGAGCCGCGTGGTGCCCCAGGCCGAACTCAAGGCCAGTGCCGAGAAGCTGGCGAAGACCCTCCTCACCCGCGGCCCCCTGGCGCTGCGCAGCGCCCTCGCCGCGGTTCACGAAGGGCTTGAGATGCCCCAGGACCAGGGCCTGCAGTACGAGGCCGCCCTCTTCGGCCTCCTCGCCGCCACCACGGATATGCAGGAGGGCATGGGCGCCTTCCTGGAGAAGCGGGCGGCGCAGTTCCGGGGGTTATAGCTCCCGGAGGATCGGCCCCCTTCCGCCACCCCGGAGGCGCTGCTCAAACCGATCAAGCCACGGCTCTCAGAGCGTCCATGGAAGAGTGGGAGTAAGATCACCTCCTCATGGGAGCGCCGGTGGGAACGAATGACCACATTCTGATCGTCGTCGCCTTGTTTTTTGGCCTTCTGCTGCTGGCCATCCATCAGGAGGAGAAGCGGACGGCCGAACGGAGGATCCGCGACATAGGACCTCCAGACGGCATCGAAAGGCGGATTCACCCGGGTCGGCGAAAAAAAGCATGGTGGGCTTCCATGCTCTGGCTGCTTGGATCCCAGACGAAGAAGCGGATTGACCTGAGCAAAAAGGAACCCTAGAAGAGTCATAATCGCGCCCCTGCGGACCGAAGCAGCAGCAGGAGGCCCCCCATGATCCGATTCCTCATAGGCCAGGCGCTGCTCATCTTGGCGGTGCTCCTGGGCATCACCCTGATCGGGGGCCGGGTGACCACCTGGTTGCACCCCGCCGTCATGGCCTTCATCTTCGTGCTCGTGGTGCCGGTCTTTGCCGCTCTGTCTGCCTATTCATTTCAAGACTGCCAACAGGCCTTCGCAGATGCGCTCCGCCCTTCGGCCGCCTCGCCTTCCAATGCCGCCTCCGTGAAGATCTGGAAATTGCTCGAATTCTGCGTGTACTGCGGTGGCGTCCTCGGGTTCCTGACTGGCCTGATCATCACCTTCACCTTTTTTAGCTCAGACCTCCAAGGGCTCGGCTTGAAATTCGCCGCCACCCTGGTCGCCCCCTTCTACAGCGTGATCCTGGCCATGGCCTGCAGGGTGCTCGCCGCCAAGGTGAAGCGCAGCCTGAGTGGACGGCTCTCTCCAGTCAATCTCACCAGCTCCAAAATAGGCGGGCCTGCTGGCCCGCCTATTTTGGAGCATGAGGCAGCTACCTCTTGGCGACAGCAGCACCGAGCGTGACCGCCGCCGTCTGTTCGTTGTTGTGCTGGTCCACGGCCTTCACCAGGATGCGATCGCCGCGCAAGACCTCCCGGGGCACCAGGACATCTAAGCGTTCCTCTTTCTGATCGAAGACGCGGTCCTCGGGCACGATCTGCAGCCAGCGCTCGCCATCGGCGCTGATGGCGGCCTCCTTCACCATGGAGGTTTCATCCCGGGCCAGGAAGCGCACGCGGATGCCGTCGCCTTCGGCCACCGCCGTGAGGTCCGAGATGGTCGGGGGCGTGTGGTCCACCAGGAATGCGGCCGTGCGCCAGGTGCTGGTGAGGACGGCATTGAAGGGCGCGGTCGGGGCGTCCGAGGCCGTCACCTCCAGGCGGTAGCGGCCGTCCGGCACGGGCAGCGTGTCGAGGCTGAAGAACTTCTCCTTCCAGGCCTTTTCCAGCAGGTAGGGCGCCCCCCGGTCGGGCACCAGCCGGATGGCGTACTGGAGGGTGTCGCCATTGGGATCGTTCACCCGGAATACGAAGCTCTGGCCGCCGCGGCGGAAGCTGCGTTTTTCGGCGCCCATGTAGCCGAGGGCCGGGATGAGCTTCTGCGTTTCCAGTGGCACTCGCTCGATGCCGATGTCCTCCGGCGGGGCATTGCGGGTGATGATCAGGCCCGGCGGCATGACATCCACGCCCTCCCAGACCGGGGCGAGGTTGCGGTGGGCCCAATGCAGACTCACGGTTTCCACGATGGGCGTGGCGCCACCGCGGGTGCTGCTGAGACGGAGACGGAACTGGGCGAAGCGGGCCGGTGGCAGGGCGGGCCGCTCCCCGCTGCGCAGCGGCGGCGTCCAGGGGCTCCAGGTGGCATCGGGCGTTTCGGTGCTGCCAATGCGGAACTGGAGTTCAACGTTGGTGCCCGCGGGCACCTCGGCATCCAGGTAGGCCCGACCCCAGTCGGCGATGGGCGCGCCCTTGAGGATGCGCGATTCCAGCGTGCCTTCGGTGGCCTGGGCCTCGGATAGCAGGTGCAACTCGGCGGGGTTGGATCCGATCACCAGCAGGTCGCCACCGGTCGGCAGGAAGCTCGTCGCCTGGGCCGTGCCCAGTTCCTGCACGATGGCGAAGGGATCCGTGTCCCGGGCCTTGCCCAAAGGCAGGGAGAAGAGCCGGGAACGGTTGCCCGTGCCCACCAGCAGCTGCCCCTTCCAGACGGCCAGGGCATAGACCTGGCTCTGGGCGCTCTGCCACAGCACTTCGGGAACGCGATCCTTGTCCAGTCTGATGACGGCGGAGCGCGTCGCCGTCGAAGTGTCCGCCTGCAGGTAGCCTTCGCGGCGCTCCAGCTGGCCAGTGCTGAACTTGGGCGTGAGGCCGTTGTCGGCGCCGACATAGAGCTGGCCGTCGGCCACGGCCAGGGCCCGGACTTCCTCGAAGGGGGTGTCCATCAAGGTTTCCAGGCGGTCGCCTGGACGGGTGTAGCGGAGCACCAGGCCCCGCCCATGGCTGCCCAGGTACCAGCCCCCCTGCCCGTCCGAAGCCAGCGCCGTGAAGGCAGTCTCATCGCTCAACTCGGCGAGGCGCCGGCTGGAACCTTCCCGGGCCTGGATCAGCACGGCACCCTTCTCGGCGCCACCGGCCACGATCACCGCATCGCCCTCGACGGCCAGAGCCCAGACGATGCGGGCTTCGATCTCGGCAAAGGGCTTCACCTCGCCGGTTGGCGTTACGCGGAGGAGTTTGCCCTCGCCCGTGGGGGCCACCACCAGATCCTGCCCCAGGCGGGTCATGGCGAAGACGATGCCGCCCTTCACCTGGCCGAAGGGCTTCACCTGGCCGCCGACGAAGTGGAACAGCTTCCCGTCCGTGCCAGCGGAAAGGAAGGCGCCGCCGGAACCATCCGGCACCGCCGCCCAGATCACGCCCTCGGGCAACTGACCCACCCGCCGCAGGTTCGGCGCCAGGCGCAGGCGGCCGTCAGCACCGATGCGCACGCCGCGCGTCTCGGAACCCAGCCAGTCGTTGAACCCAGAGAATGTGGCGGTCGGTTGATCCGCCAGAGCTGGGAAACCCAGCAAGACGGAAAGCAGCAAGGTCAACCAGCGCATAGATCCCCTTTGCGAACGCATTTAATCGATCTCCACTTCCAGCTGGGCCAAGCCCCTGACCTCACGCTCCAGCGGCAGCACAGCCCGCCCCACGATGCGGCGCTGCAGGCGGTTGTCGCTGCTGGCGCCATCTCCGCTCACCAGACTGGCCACGGTGGGCGGAATGCCTTCGATGCGGCTCCCGCGCAGGCCAGCACCCGGCTGCGACTGCACCAGGAGGGCGTAGGCGTGGTTGTTGCGCAGGGCCCCGTTCAGGATCCGCACGATGTCGCCGAAGGTGGCCACTTCAACCACGCGCTCATCGGGATCCGCCGCCGTGAGGCTGAAGCCGTCACCCACCATGAGGATGGCCTTCCCCTTCGCGGCGGACGAGGGCACCTGGATGTTGAAGGTGGCCGTCTCGCGGACGCCCTGGATGTTCTGCAGGGTCACCAGCACCGGCAGCACCTCGCCCCGCTTGGCCCGGGCTTTCAGCAGGCGCACGGCGGCGATGCTCGTCAGATCCAGCCGTTCCTCGGCTTTGATGGTGAGCGAGATGCCTTCGAACACGGGCTTCTCGAAGGGATTGAGGCAGATGGCCTGCAGCATGGCCCCCACATATTGGGACATCCGGCCGGGACTCAGGTCGGCGATGACATTCTCGATCACGATGGCGGGGTGCCCGGCGAGCTTGATGTTGCCCTGCATGGACAGGCTCTGGAAGCCGAGGCCGCGGGTGTGGGCGTCCAGCGTCTGGGCGACCGCCGTGGCCGCCAGGGCCGCCGTGGCCACCGGATGATCCATGATTTCAAAGCGGAAATTCAGCGTGCGCTTGCCACCCAGGTTCAGGCCGATGCGCATGGGCACCATGTGGGCTTCGGCCCCCAAGATCCCGGCGACGCCGGAGCTGCGATCCAGGCGCAGGGCCCCGATGGGCGCCACGGGCAGGGCCAGCTTGAAGGAGTTCTGGTAGCTGGCGACCGTGGTGGAGACCGTGGCCGACCAGAGCGGCAGATCCACCGGCCCCAGGTTGAACAGCTGATGGCCGAGCAGCAGCACCCGCTTGCCGGACACATAGGTGATGGTGCCCGATGCCGCCAGATCCAGATCGCCCTGCATGAGGGAGATGGCCGCCATGCCCCCGGGTTCGATGGGGCTGGCCTCCTCGCGGCCACCGGACAGAGCCGGGCCGGCGGCGAAGGTGACCGGCCACCCGGCCCACAGGCGCTGGGCCTCGGCACCCAGGGCACTCCCCGCCAGGGCCATGGGCAGGGCCTGGGGATCCTGATCGCCCATCAGGGTGCGGAAATCCAGCATCTGGCCCAGCAGGGCGGCCTTCAGCACCTTGGGCGGCTCCAGCTTGGGCAGGATCAGTGGCGTGCGGCTGGGGGCGGTCTCGGGGATGTCCCGCAGCTGATCCAGCATCTCGGCAATGGGGGTGATGCCGCCGATGGGTTCCTTCTCGAAGGCGATGCCCGTGCTCAGGGCCCCGATGAGCTTGCCGTCGATGTAGCAGGGGCTGCCGCTCATGCCCGCGAGGATGCCGGTGTCCGCCAAGGGACCGCCCGAGGCCCGCACCATGATCCGGCTGCGGCCCGGGGCGGCGTTCTTCTGCACGCCCAGCACTTCGAACTCGAAGCGATCGATTTTTCCACCCTGGAAGACCGTGCGCCCGTAGCCCTTCATTCCCGCCCGGATCTCCGCCACCCCGAGGGTGGCCGGGGCCTGGGCCAGCAGGGGTGCCAGGGTCAGAAAGGCGATGGCAGAGGCCAGTTTCATGGGGATCTCAAGGAAAGAAGAAGCCTAACAGACGGCCCTTCGTGGACCCCCCTATGACCATCAGGTGTCGGCCGGGTGAATTTCGTTCCACGACCCCCTGGTCCCCTTCTTCTGCGGGGCCCAGGCCGCTACTCTCAAAGACGGAGGAACTTCCTATGTGTTCTAGGCATTTCTGCAGCTCAAGCTTGGCGGCCATGCTCGTGGCAGCTGCCCCACTCATGGCCCAGGGCGTATCCGCGCAACTGGGTGGCCGGGTTCTCGATACCAAGGGCGCTCCCGTGGCCGGTGCCACGGTGGTCATCCGCAACGGCGAGACCGGCCTCACCCGCACGCTGCAGACCAGCGGCGAAGGCCGCTACCTGGCCACCCTGCTGCCCGTGGGCCCCTATTCCGTGACCGTCACCAAGGCCGGCTTCCAGACCGCCAGCAACATCAAAGTGAACCTGAATCTGGGTGATGCCGCCCCCCTGACCATCCGCCTCGCCGGCGATGCCGGCGCGGTCGTGGAAATCGTCGCCTCCGCCAGCCAGGTGGACGCCGACCGGGCCACCTCTGCCACCAGCATGAGCCCTGAATCCCTGACCAACCTGCCGGTCAAGGGACGCGGCTTCACCGATTTCGCCTTCCTCACGCCCCAGGTGACCCTGTCCGATCGCGGCAACATCGCCATCGGTGGTCAGCGCGGCGTGAACACTTCCATCAACATTGATGGCGGCGACTATAACGAATCCTTCTTCGGTGGCACCACCGGCGGCGCCGAAGGCAAGACACCCTTCACTGTCTCCATCGAAGCCGTCCGCGAATTCCAGGTCATCACCGATGGCGCCAGCGCCGAGTTCGGCCGCATGGGCGGCGGTTACCTGAACGCCATCACCAAGAACGGCACCAACGAGTTGTCCGGCAGCCTCTTCTACTACCTTCGTCCCCGGGCCTTCGTCGAATCGAACCCCAAGGTGAGTTCGACCTTCGACAACTCCGTGCCCCAGTTCAAGACCGAGCAGTTCGGCTTCTCGGTGGGCGGTCCCATCATCAAGGACAAGCTCTTCTACTTCGTGGCTTTCGATGGCCAGAAGGAAACCCGTCCCGTCAACTTCCAGTGGGGCGGCACCACTCCCACCACGCTGGACCCGGCCCTGCCGGGTCAGGCCAATGATGCGGCCCTGATCGCCCGGAATGGCATCTATGCCACCAAGGCCAACTCATCCACCCTGTTCGGCCGCCTCGACTGGCTGGTCAGCGTCGATCACGCCATCCAGTTCCGGATCAACAAGTCGGACTTCAAGGGCGATACCAACGCCGGCACTTTGAACTCCTACGAGAACACGTCCTCGGATGACGTGAAGACCCTCAGCATGGTGGGCCAGTGGAATTGGACCATCGGCAGCCGCTGGGCCAACGAATTCCGCGTGAGCTATGTCAAGGATGAGCTCCCGCGCAACCAGCGCTCCGGGAATGCCCAGGTCGCCATTAGCACCATCGGCACCTACGGCAAGTACCCCTTCACCCGCGAATTCGAAACCACCCGGAAGCAGATCACGGAGACCCTGAGCTTCGTGACCCCCACCGTTGTCCTGAAGGCTGGCGTGGACCTGAACTACAACGGCGCCAGCGAAGTGTTCGCACCCAATGTCGAGGGCAACTACAGCTTCAGCTCCCTGACGAATTTCCGCCTGGGCAACTGGACCAGCTACACCCAGGCCTTCGGCCTCAACGGTCTCACGGGTCGGCAGGCCGGCACCTTCTCCGCTGACGAAAAGGAACAGGCTGCTTTCATCCAGACCGACTGGCGTCCCACCGGCAGCCTCAAGGTGGGGATCGGCCTGCGCTGGGATCGCCAGGAACATGCTGATTTCAATGTCATCAACTTCGGCAATGCCCTCGCCAACCCCATGCCCGTGAACAGCAAGATCCCCACGGACAGCCAGGTTTCCCCGCGCTTCAGCTTCAGTTGGACCCCAGAAGCCGACAACGGCAAGACCGTCGTCCGCGGCTCGGCTGGAACCTATGTGAGCCGCACCCCGGCGGTATTCCTCTATCAGGTCTACGCCAACAATGGCCAGCGCAGCGCCAGCATCCAGTTCCAGGCCGCCCTGGCCGGCACCTACGGCATTCCCATCGGGGCCGCCTTCAACGCCCAGACGCCCTTCGTGCTCTCCGGCCTCCCGAGCGTCCCCTTCGCCCTCGATCTGTGGAGCTTCTCGCCTGATTTCAAGAACCCCAGGACCCAGCGGGCCAATCTTGGCATCGACCGGGCCTTCGGGGGCTGGGTGCTGGGTCTGTCGGGCACCTATGCCAAGACCAGCAACCTCGAACGCGTCACGGACGTGAACCTGCAGGAGGTCGCTCCCAACGCCTTCGGCCGCTACCTGTTCAACAATGCCGCCGGTCTCCGCGTCCGCCCGAACACGGCCTACGGCCGCATGGGCATGTATGTCAGCGATGCGGAAGGCCGCTACCAGGCCTGGACCCTGAGCGCCAAGTACCAGAAGGCCGACAGTCCATTCCAGGCCCAGTTCTTCTATACCTATGGCAAGGAGCGGGATAACGATTCCAACGAACGCAACTTCTCGGCCTACTCGACCCAGAATCCCTACCGCCTGAACGATGACTGGGGCTGGAGCAACAACGACCGGCGCCATGTGATCACCGGCTACGCCAGCTACCTGGATCCCGTTACCAAGTTGCAGATCGGGGCCAATGTCCGCTACCTTTCCGGCACGCCCTACACCATCACCTCCACCACGGATCTGAACTTCGACAGCTACAACAACGACCGGCCGGTGGGCACCGAGCGCAACCAGTGGCGCACCTCCTCCCAGCTGATCGTGGATCTGAAGCTCAGCCGCGACTGGCAGCTCACCCGGGTCGTCAAGTTCACGCTGTCCGCCGAAGTCTTCAATCTCATGAATCGCGCCGATACCTACCAGCGGCTGCGTTTCACCGGCACGGATGCCGCGCCTGTCTTCACCACTTCCGCCAGCATCATCAGCACCCCCCGTCAGGTGCAACTGGGCGCCCGTTTCGCCTTCTAGTTCCATCGGTTCGACCAAAGGGGCGGCGCGCAAGCGCCGCCCTTTTTCGTTTAGGCTGGAGACATGAAGATTCTGGCGCTCGGCGATGTGGTGGGGGAACCGGGGCGTCGGCTGGTGGAGGCCTTCGTGCCTGCGCTCCGCCGGGAGACCGGTGCGGATCTGGTGGTGGTCAACGGTGAGAACGCCGCCCACGGCCACGGCATCACGGAGGCCATGGCCCGCGAGTGGTTCGATCAGTTCGGCGTGGATGTCATCACCACCGGCAACCATGCCTTCGATGTGAAGGGCATTGAAAGCTATTTCCGGCAGGAAGCGCGCCTCCTCCGGCCCGCCAACCATCCGGCGGACACCGCCGGCAATGGCTGGATCAAGCTCCACACGCCCTCCGGTGCGGAAGTGCTGGTCATCAACCTCATGGGCCGGGTCCATATGCCCACCTGTGACTGCCCCTTCCGCTGCGTGGATGCCATCCTGCAGAAGGAACGCGCCGACCTGGTGCTCGTGGACATGCACGCCGAGGCCACCAGCGAAGCCCAGGCCATGGGCCACCACCTGGATGGCCGGGCGGCTGCAGTGCTGGGCACCCACACCCATGTGCCGACCCTCGATGCCAAGGTTCTGCCCGGCGGTACCGCCTATGTGACGGACATCGGCATGACCGGCCCCTATGACGGCGTCATCGGCATGAAGAAGGAGGCCAGCCTGGGCCGCTTCCTCAAGGTGCAGCGCCCCAGGTACGAAGTCACCGGCGGCGACCTGCAGCTCCACGCCGTCCTCGTCACCACCGAAGGCCGCAAAGCCACCCGCATCGAGAGGATCCTGCGTACGCTCTGACGCTCTTGTCTCTTCCTACCTGAAATCGCGCAGCGATTTCAGCGGCTGAACCGTCTCAGCATTCTCATATTCCGCCGATAGGCCACGCCCCGGGTGAAGTTGATGGCCACCTGCCGGGGGAAGCGGGTGATGGAACTGGCGAGGGTGATGAAGGTGCGCACGGTCTGGGCCGGGCCACGGCCCAGGCGGCTGGCGTTGTCGTAATAGACCATCAGGGCCTGCCGCATGGTCGCCCGGGGCAGGTTGAACAGGCCATAGCTCTCGATCACATCGTGGTTGATGCGGCGCGTTCCGTCCTGTTCGGTGACGATCAGGTCCTCGGGGCGGATCTCTTGGTTCATGGCGGCTCCTCGGATCATCAGTGTATCGGTCAGAACCCCAGGTTGCTCAAGCCATGCCAATTCTGCACAGGGAGGCCCGGTGAATCAGAAGTCGGCAACGCACCGGCATTGTGGTTCCATCCCGGTCAGGGTTTGTCATCCCTTTCATCCCTTTCATCCCATTTATCCCCTTCATCCCTGTTTCAAATGCCTTTTGATTCACAGGGATGAAAGGGATGAAGGGGATGGTCGGCTCCTGCTTCCAGACCTTCTCGAACCGGGGTCTCCCGAACGAGGTACTGCCCAAGCTCCTGAGAATGGCCATGCCATGCCACGTCAGGAAAGCCGGTCCCACCCCTCGAGATAGGTGATGAATACCGGGTCGACGGCGGCCTTCTGCTGCACCAGGGCACGGATCTGGGCTTCCTCGGCCTCCATCTGCTCGGGGGTGAGGTGGCCCGCCAGGGTCATGGCCCGCAGCCAGACCAGGAAGGTGGTCAGCGCGTCGAACTGGTTGTAGCGGACGATGCCGGCCATGTCCCCGGCGCGCCACAGGTCGATGACGCTCTTGCCATCCGTGCCCAATTTGCCGGGAATCCCGCAGGCCGTGGCCAGTTCATGCAGGGTCGACGAGGCCTTGCCCCAGGAGCCGGTGACCTCACGGAGGTCGATGTGCTGATTGCCGTAGCGGTCGAAGAAATCCCCCGCCGCCCACTTCTCCGCACTGCGGCCCAGGCCGGGGATCGACAGGCGATGGACCATGGCCCGCTGCACCAGGATGGGCAAGTCTGAATCCCGGGAATTGAACCCCACCAGCTGGGGCTTCTTGTCCCCAATGGCCAGGAGAAAGCGGCGCAGGATCTCATCCTCCGGCAGGGCGTCGGGGCCCTCCGGCAGGGCATAGAGCTTGTGGTGGACCTCCCCGCCCTTCACGGTCCGGATCACCGCGGCGATGGACACCACCCGGCAGAGAATGGTCTTCAGGTAGGGCCGGGGGTCGGCCTCCGTGGCGCCGCCATAGGCCCACAGGCGCTCGACCACCTCGTCGTCGGGCAGGTCCTTCGGCAGGTCCAGCACGCGCCGCCCCGTGGCGGGATCCGGCACCCATTCGGCGTCGAAGGCGAAAATCTGGTACTGCGGAGGCCTCAGCATCTCGCACCTACCTTTCCAGGGCCCACTTGCCGCCGCCGCCAAGGGCACAGGCCAGGCCCACCAGCAGCCGGAATAGGCCGCCCAGGTTCGACAGGATGCTCGCTCCGTGGAGCCAGCCATGCACCAGCGGCCAGGCGAGCACCGCGGCCAGGATGCCGCCGGCCAGGGGCACCCAGAGGCCGAGCAGAAGCAGGGTGCCGCAGATGAGTTCACCCAGGGCCAGGCCCCAGACCGCGGCGTGGGCAAAGGTGATCGCGCCATGGGCGCCGCGAAGTACCGCGAAGGCCTGCATCACGGCCATGCCGCCCACGGCCACGCGCAGCAGCAGAAGTGCCCAGTCGATGCGGGTTTTGGATGCGGCCATGGCGTCCCCGGAGAATCCATCATTGTAGGCGGGTGACCTGCGCCGTAGGGCAGTCCCGGTAAACTCGGGAGTTGGAGGAATCCCATGATCATCCAGACCATCGGTATCATCGGCGCGGGCCAGATGGGCAATGGCATCGCCCATGTCTGCGCCCAGGCCGGCTTCAGCGTCCTCATGCAGGACATCACCGAGGCCTACGCCGCCAAGGGCCTGGCTACCGTAGACAAGAACCTCCAGCGGGGTGTGGACAAGGGCAAGCTGAGCGCCGAGGAGAAAGCCGCCGTCCTGGGCCGGATCCGCACCACCACGAAGCTCGAAGACCTGGCCTCCTGCGACATCGTCATCGAGGCCGCCATCGAGAAATGGGAGGTCAAGAAGCAGATCTTCGAGACGCTCGACGCCATCTGCAAGCCCGACGCCATCCTGGCCTCGAATACCAGCAGCATCTCCATCACCAAGCTGGCCGCCATCACCAAGCGCCCCGAAGCCTTCATCGGCATGCACTTCATGAACCCCGTGCCCGTAATGCAGCTCGTCGAGGTCATCCGCGGCCTGGCCACCAGTGAGGCCACCTTTGAGGCGGTTATGGCCCTTGCCGCCAAGCTGGGCAAGACGCCCATCGCCTGCAACGACTTCCCGGGTTTCGTGAGCAACCGCGTGCTCCTGCCCATGATCAACGAGGCCATCTACGCCCTCTACGAAGGCGTGGCCACCGTTGAAAGCATCGACGGCATCATGAAGCTGGGCATGAACCATCCCATGGGACCCCTCACCCTGGCGGATTTCATCGGCCTGGACACCTGCCTGTTCATCCTCAACGTGCTGCACGAAGGCCTGGGCGATCCCAAGTACCGCCCCTGCCCCCTGCTCATCAAGTACGTGGACGCCGGGTGGCTCGGGAAGAAGAGCGGCCGGGGCTTCTACGACTACGCCAAGACCTGAAGAGACTCAACATCAGCTATCCCCCAGGAGGTTCCACATGACCACAGTGAAAGTGCGTGAAATCCTAAGCTGGTACGCCTCGGAAAACCCGGGGGTGAAGGCCAATCTGGCCCGGCTCATGAACACCGGGCGCCTGGGCGGCACCGGGAAATTCGTGATCCTGCCCGTGGACCAGGGCTTCGAGCACGGCCCAGCCCGCAGCTTCGCGCCGAACCCGGCGGGCTACGACCCCCGCTACCACGTGGAGCTGGCCATCGAGGCCGGCTGCAACGCCTACGCCGCGCCGCTCGGCTTCATCGAGCAGGTGGCCTCGGACTATGCCGGCGACATCCCCCTGATCCTCAAGCTCAACAACAGCGACGGCCTGTACAAGGACCTCGAACCCTGCAGCGCCATCACCGGCAGCGTGGAGGACGCCCTGCGCCTGGGCTGCGCCGCCATCGGCTACACCATCTACCCCGGCAGCGGCGCCCGCAACGTGCAGTACGAGGCCCTCAGTGAGCTGATCCTCGAGGCCAAGGCCGTGGGTCTGCCCACGGTGGTCTGGGCCTATCCCCGCGGCGCGGGCCTCAGCAAGGAAGGCGAGACCGCCGTGGATGTGGTGGCCTACGCCGCCCAGATCGCGGCCCAGCTGGGCGCCCACATCATCAAGGTGAAGCCCCCCAAGAACCATGTGGAGCAGGCTGAAGCCAAGAAGGTCTACGAGAACTACAAAATCCCCACCGCCACCCTCAAGGACCGCATCGCCCACGTGGTGCAGAGCGCCTTCAACGGCAAGCGCATCGTGATCTTCAGCGGCGGCGAAGCCAAGGGCACACCGGAAGTCCTCCAAGAAGTGGCGGAGATCGTCGCCGGCGGGGCCTTCGGCAGCATCATGGGCCGCAACGCCTTCCAGCGCCCCAAGGCCGAGGCCATCCAGTTGCTGCGGACGATCATGGACATGTACAAGAACGCGAAGTAGGTTGTTGCTCGGAACGCTGCGCGTTCCGAGTTAAAAACAGCGGCGCGAAAGCGCCGCTATTTGGTTTTGCTATTCTTTTTCTACCTCGGAAGGCGCAGCCTTCCGAGCCACCTCCGTCTACTTCGGCGGATGCTCCAGAAAGGTCAACTCGGGGTTTTTTTCGGCGGTGGTCCGGCGCTGCCAATCGTTTTCGAAGAGGATGGCGGGGTTGCCCTCGACATCCTCCACCAGGTCACCCCAGAACCTGCTGGGCTCGGGCCAGCCGCCTTCGAGCCAGCGGGCCATCTGGAAGCCGCGGGGTTCCAGCAGCACCGGGCAGGCGTACTCATCCTTGAGCCGGTGCTGGAGCACCTCGAACTGGAGGCGGCCGATGGCGCCGAGGATGGGCAGCGGGGCACCGCCCTTGGGCCAGAAGACCTGCACCACGCCTTCTTCCGCGATCTGGCTCAGGCCCTTGAGGAAGCCCTTGCGGGCGCCGGGATCCGCCAGGCGCACGGAGGCGAACTGCTCGGGCGAAAAGCGCGGCACGGCGTGGAAGGCCACGGCCCCCTGGGCGCTCAGCACATCGCCAATGCGGAAGAGGCCGGGGTTGATGAGGCCCAGGATGTCGCCAGGGTAGGCCTCGTCGACAATCTGGCGCTCCCGACCGAAGAACATGTGGGGATAGTTCAGCTTGATGGATTTCTTCTCGCGCACATGCAGGGCGTCCATGCCCCGCTCGAAGCGGCCGGACACGATGCGGGCGAAGGCCACGCGGTCGCGGTGGGCCTTGTTCATGTTGGCCTGCACCTTGAACACGAAGGCCGTGAAGGGTTGCTCCGGCGTGATCTCGCCGCCGTCCATGAGGGGCCTAGCTCCGGGGGCTGGGGCCAGCTCCAGGAATTCCTCCAGGAACTCCGCCACGCCGAAGTTGTTCACGGCCGAGCCGAAGAACATGGGCGATTGTTCGCCGCGCAGGAAGGCCTCGCGATCGAAAGCCGGCAGCACATGGTTCATGAGATCCACATCGTCCCTGAGCTGCTGCAACTCCGCGGGTGTGAGCAGCGCGGCGATCTCCGGATCGTCCAGCCCGCCCTTCCCGGCGATACGGGCCTTCCTGCCGGCCTTGGCCCGTTCGAAGACCTGGATCTGGCCCGTGGCGCGCACATACACGCCCTTGAAGTCCGTGCCCGAGCCGATGGGCCAGGTCATGGGCACCGCATGGAGGCCGAACAGCTCCTCCACCTCGTCGATGAGCTCAATGGGGTCGCGGCCCGGCCGATCCAGCTTGTTCACGAAGGTGAAGATGGGCAGCCTGCGTTCGCTGGCCACGCGGAAGAGCTTCTTGGTCTGTTCTTCCACGCCCTTGGCGCAATCCAGCAGCATCACCACGGAATCCGCAGCGGTGAGCGCGCGGTAAGTGTCCTCGCTGAAGTCCTGGTGGCCTGGGGTATCCAGCAGGTTGATGGCCCGGCCCTGGTACTCGAACTGCATGGCGGCCGAAGTGACGCTGATGCCGCGCTCCTGCTCGATGCTCATCCAGTCTGAGTGGGCCGCCGCCCCGCCCTCCCGGGCCTTCACGCTGCCCGCCCGGTCAATGGCGCCGCCGTAGAGCAGCAGCTTCTCCGTCAGCGTCGTCTTGCCCGCGTCGGGATGGCTGATGATGGCGAAGGTGCGCCGCCGTTGGATTTCTTCTGAAAGGGACATGGGGTTCCGGACATAGAAAGGCGCGGCAGTGTTTGGCCGCGCCCTTCCATTGTCCCGGTTTCAGCTGCGGGACTCAACCCCGGGCGGCCAGCCGGCGTTGAATCTCGGCCTCAGCCACATCCTCTATGTGGGTGGCGATCCACCAATTGTTGCCCCAGGGATCCTGCACTCCGGCGTTGCGGTCGCCGTAGAACTGGTCGGAGGGTTCCAGGGTGGACACACCACCCGCCGCCAGGGCCGCCAGGTAGGTGGCATCCGTGTCGGGCACATAGAGATAGAACCCGCCCGGCATGGCCGGCCAGGGGTCCCGGGCCTGGGCCACCCTCAGCATGGAATCCCCGATCCGGATTTCAGCGTTGGCGATGGTGCCATCGGGGCGTAGGGTCCGGCTCTTCTCCACGGCCCCGAAGGCCTTCTCGATGAAGGCCAGGAAACCCAGGCCATTGGGCACGACCAGATATGGCGTGACCGTGTGATAGCCGGCAGGTACAGGTTCGACCATCGCGTCCCTCCTTCTCTTGCTACCTCCAAAGGGCGCAGGGCGCCCTTTGGAACATGAAACAGCTACTTGGTGATCCCGACCTGCTTCAGCATCCAGGCGGTCTCGAAGGCCTTGTCCTTCAGCGCGTCGTAGCGGCCCGAGGCGCCCCCGTGACCGGCGGGGTCCATCTTGATCTTCATAACCAGGGGGTTGCCGTCGGTCTTGAGGGTGCGCAGCTTGGCCACATATTTGGCGGGCTCCCAGTACATCACCTGGCTGTCGTTGAAGCTGGTGGTGACGAGGAGGGCCGGATAGGCCCCTTTCTTGAGATTGTCGTAGGGACTGTAGCTGCGCATGTAGTCGAAGGCGGCCTTTTCGTTGGGATTGCCCCATTCGAGGTACTCGCCCACGGTGAGCGGCAGGCTGGCGTCCATCATGGTGTTCATCACATCCACGAACGGCACGGCGCTGTGGACGGCCTTGAAGAGGTCGGGGCGCAGGTTGGTGACGACCCCCATGAGCAGGCCACCGGCGCTGCCGCCCTCGATGACCAGGCGGTCCTTGGCGGTCCACTGCTCCTTCACCAGGAAGTCGGCGGAATCAATGAAATCGGTGAAGGTGTTCAGCTTCTTCATGAGCATGCCGTCGTCGTGCCAGGCCTCGCCCAGGTCGTTGCCACCCCGGATGTGGGCGATGACATACACCATGCCCCGGTCCAACAGGCTCAGGCGGGGGCTGGAGAAGGCAGCCGCCTGGCCATAGCCGTAGGAGCCATAGGCATAGAGGAAGAGCGGCGCGCTGCCATCGCGCTTCACGCCCTTCTTGTAGACCACGGAAAGCGGCACTTTCGCGCCGTCCCGGGCCGGGGCCCAAAGCCGTTCCGTGGCGTACTGGGACTTGTCATAGCCGCCAAGCACCTCGGTTTGCTTCAGGAGGGTCTGTTTGCCCGTGGTCATGTCGCAGTCATAGATGCTGGAAGGCGTGACCATGGATTGGTAGTTGAACCGGAACAAAGTGGAGGTGTATTCGGGCGTGCCGCCGGGGAAGGCGGCATAGACACTCTCGGGGAAGGAGACATCCCGCCAGGTCCTGGCCTTCACATCGAAGACCCGGAATCGATTCAGTCCCTGGCTCTTTTCAACCACCACGAGGAAATCCTTGAAGGCCTCCATCCGCTCGAGCAGCACACTGGCGCGATGGGGCAGCACTTCTGTCCAATGAGCGGGCCCCGGCGTAGCCACCGGGGCCGACACCAGGCGGAAGTTCTTGGCGCCCTTGTTGGTGCGGATGTAGAACAGGCCCTCCCGGTGCTCAAGGTCGTATTTGTGCCCCTTCTCCCGGGGCAGGAGCACCTTGAAGGCGCCCGCCGGGTCAGTGGCGGACAGATAGCGGGTCTCCCAGGTATCTGTGGAGCCGCTGCTCAAAACCAGGTACTTGTGATCCTTGGTCCGGCCCACGCCGAGGCCGTAGAGTTCATCCTTCTCCTCGAACACCAACTCGGGTTTGCCCGCCTGGAGCTTCAGACGCCAGACCTGATTCGACCGTTTGGTGACCGCGTCCTCGGTGGCGTAGAAGAGGTGCTGGTGGTCCGCGGCCCAGGTGAAGGAGGTCACCCGCTCGGCCAGGGGGGCGCTCACCTTGCCGGTGGCCAGATCCTTGGTGAACAAGGTGTACTGCCGGAAGCCCGTGGCATCGGTGCTGAAGAGCAGGGTCCGGTCGTCATCGCTGACCGCCATGCCGCCCAGGCTGAGGAACTTCAAGCCCTTGGCCAGTTCATTCTGGTCCAGCAGGATCTCTTCGGTGGCCTTTTCGTCATAGGCGCCGCCCTTGGCGCCCTTCCGGCGGCACTGGATGGGGTACTGCTTGCCCTCCTCGGTGCGGGAGTAGTAGTAGAAGGCACCCAGCCGGACCGGAACGCTGAGATCGGTCTGCTTGATGCGGCCGAGCATCTCCTTGTAGAGGGCTTCCGTAAAGGGTTTGAGGTCCGCGGTCATCGCCTCCATGTAGGCGTTTTCGGCATTCAAGTAGGACACCACGTCAGGGTTGGTCTTTTCCCTTAACCAGAACCAGGGGTCATTGACCTTCTCACCGTGCCAGACGGAGATGTGTTCGTCCTGCTTGGCCTGAGGGGGCACGGGACCCTCGGCGCCAAGGCCCATGGCGGCGCTCACGAGGGCCGCCAGGCCCGCGAGGCGGAAAGGACGGGAAGGCATGGAAAGCTCCTGTTAGACACGGTGTCCACCGTACCACGAACGACCAGGCCCCTCGGTTGAGGGGCCTGGTCGTTAATTCTTCGTCAGGTTTGCAGTCTACTTGGCTTCCGCCTCGGGGATCCGCATGCCGTAGAACGATCGCCACACGAAGACCATGGACACCACGAAGAAGATCAGGGCTGCCCAGTGGGCAATAGCCGGGTTCTTGACCTCGATGGCCAATTCCACGGCCAGGAGGCCGAAGAGGGTGGTGAATTTGATGACCGGGTTCAGGGCCACGGAGGAGGTGTCCTTGAAAGGATCGCCCACGGTATCGCCCACGACGCAGGCGTCATGGAGGGGCGTGCCCTTGGCCTTCAGCTCGGTCTCCACGAGCTTCTTCGCGTTATCCCAGGCGCCACCGGCGTTGGCCATGAAGATGGCCTGGTAGAGCCCGAAGACGGCGATGGAAATCAGGTAGCCGATGAAGAAGTAGTGGTTTACGAACGCAAACGCAAGCGTGGAGAAGAACACCGCCAGGAAGATGTTGAACATCCCCTTCTGGGCGTAGAGGGTGCAGATCTCCACGACCTTCTTGGAGTCTTCGACGGAAGCCCGTTCTGCGCCCGAATCGAGGTTGATGTTCTGCTTGATGAACTCCACGGCCCGATAGGCGCCCGTGGCCACGGCCTGGCAGGCCGCGCCGCTGAACCAGAAGATCACGGCACCACCGGTGATGAGGCCAAGCAGGAACAGGGGATTCATGATGGAGAGGCCTTCCTGCACAGCCATCTGACCCGGCAGCTTGGGCAGGACGGAGCCGAATTTGCCGTTGAGCACCTGGATGATGGAGAAGATCAGGGTGGTGGCACCCACGACCGCCGTGCCGATGAGCACGGGCTTGGCGGTGGCCTTGAAGGTGTTGCCCGCGCCATCGTTCTCTTCGAGATACATCTTGGCGTCTTCGAAATCAGGCTTGAAGCCGAAGTCCTTCTGGATTTCCGTCTCGATCCCAGGGATGGTCTCGATGGTGGAAAGTTCATAGACGGACTGGGCGTTGTCCGTCACCGGGCCGTAGGAATCCACCGCGATGGTGACGGGGCCCATGCCCAGGAAGCCGAAGGCCACGAGACCGAAGGAGAAGATCGCCGGGGCTTCCATGAAGTTGCCCAGCCCGAAGGTGGACACATAGTAGGCGCCGCCCATGAGGGCCACGATGGTGAGGCCCATCCAGTAGGCGGAGAAGTAGCCCGCCACCAGGCCGGAGATGATATTGAGTGAGGCGCCGCCCTCCTTCGAGGCCGTGACGACTTCCTTCACATGGCCGGAGTTGGTGGAGGTGAACACCTTGACCAGTTCAGGAATCAGCGCGCCAGCGGCGGTGCCGCAGGTGATGATGGTGGAGAGCTTCCACCACATGCCGTCGGGGATGTTCCCGATGAGGACTTTGGACAGGATGTAGGTCATCACGATCGAAAGAATGGAGGTCAGCCAGACCAGGGTGGTCAGGGGGATCTCGAAGTTGAACTTCTTGGACTCACCATAGGTGGCCTTGGCCCAGGCGGCGTTGATCCAGTAGGACACGGCCGAGGTCACGATCATGCCCACGCGCATGACGAAGATCCAGACCAGCAGGGCGACCTGCATGGAAGGTTCCTTGACCGCGAGGAGGATGAAGGTGATGAGGGCGACACCAGTCACACCATAGGTCTCGAAACCGTCGGCCGTGGGGCCCACGGAATCGCCCGCGTTGTCACCCGTGCAGTCGGCGATGACGCCGGGGTTGCGGGCATCGTCTTCCTTGATCTTGAAGACGATCTTCATCAGGTCGGAGCCGATGTCGGCGATCTTGGTAAAGATGCCACCGGCGATGCGGAGGGCGGCGGCGCCGAGGGACTCACCGATGGCGAAGCCGATGAAGCAGGGGCCGGCCTGCTCCCCGGGGACGAAGAGCAGGATGGCCAGCATGAGGAACAGTTCCACCGAGATGAGCAGCATGCCGATGGACATGCCGGACTTCATGGGGATGGCCATGGTCGGGAAGGGCTTGCCGCCCAGGCTGGCGAAGGCGGTGCGGGAGTTGGCGAAGGTGTTGATCCGGATGCCGAACCAAGCCACGGCCACGGAGCCGAGGATGCCGATGATCGAGAAGAGGAGGACCACGATCACCTGGGGCCAACTCATGGGCGTATGGGCCAGGAAGCGGAAGTAGGCCACCATGATGACCGCGATGAAGGCCCAGAGGATGGCGATGAACTTGATCTGGGTCAACAGATAGGTTTTGCAGGTTTCATAGATCAGCTCGGAGATCTCGAGCATGGACTTGTGCACCGGCAGGTTGCGGATCTGGCTGTACTGCACCAGGCCGAAGCCGATGCCGAGCAGGCAGATGAAGAGGCCGATGAGCAGGAGGTTGTGACCCGTCATGCCCATGAATAATTGGGCATTTTCCGTCAGCTTCGGGATGTGCAGCTCAGCCTCACCACCGGCGAAGGCCGGGGGGGCGAGCACGAGGGCGATGAGCGCCGTCAGCGCTCCCTTGAAGATTCGGGTCGACGCCAGGGCGTCAAGGATGCGTTTCAGCATCGCCATGGTTTTCCTCCGGAGGGAATTCGTGAAAAGGGCACTGGGGATTGGAAGGAGCTGGGCTGAAGGTAGGCGGAAGGAGCTAAGGTGGCCTGCCATCAAGCAAGCACACCCCCAAAGCGGGGGGAAGCCACCAAAGATCGTCTCTAGATCGTGTCCTACTCTAGCTTGGAAGGGTGCCAGGCCGCAAGTCCAGGGCCCGGGAGACCGCCCCACATTCCACCCCCATGCGGGGTGGATCCGCAGTGTGACCATCGTCCACACCTCGGGGCTTGGGATTCCCGGGCCCGAGGAAGATAATCGGGTCCCATATGACCCTGTCCTTCGCTGCTGGTCCCCCGCCCCACCCGGGACCCTGGATCCACCCTTCTGCTTTTTCTAAGGAGTCCACCTATGTCCGTCGCTGAACAAAGCATCGCGGGCGCGGAAGCACGCGGCCACGGCTTCATGGCGTCTTCGGTCGGCCGCAAGGTCATCATGGCCGGCACCGGCATCATCCTCTTCGGGTTCGTCACGGTCCACATGATCGGCAACACCCAGGCCTACATGGGGGCCGAGACCTTCAACGCCTACGCCAAGTTCCTGCAAAGCATGCTCCACGGCGCCGGCATCTGGATCTTCCGCGCCGTGTTGCTGGCCGCCACTGGCCTGCACATCTGGGCCGCCGTGACCCTCACTCTGGACAACCGGGCCGCACGCCCCGTGGGCTACCGCGCCGAGCAGAGCGTTGCCTCCACCTGGGCCTCGCGCACGATGCGCTGGAGCGGCATCATTCTGGCGGTCTTCATCGTCTACCACCTGCTCCACCTGACCACCGGCAGCGTCCACCCGGCCTTCGACCACGCCAACCCCTATGCGAACTTCGTGAGCGGCTTCAAGGTGCCAGCCGCCGCCGGGTTCTATATCGTCGCCCAGCTCTGCCTCGGCCTGCACATGTGGCATGGCGTATGGAGCTTCACCCAGACCCTGGGCCTGTCCCACCCCCGCTACGACAGCCTGCGGCGGACCTTCGCCACCGGCCTCACCCTCCTCGTGGTGGGCGTGAACATCTCCTACCCCATCGCCGTCCTCACCGGCTTCATTCACTGACCTCAGGGAGCCAACCATGGAACTCAATGCCCGAATCCCAGACGGCCCGATCGACCAGAAATGGAACAAGCACAAGTTTGATCTCAAGCTCGTGAACCCGGCCAACAAGCGCAAGTACAAGGTGCTCGTGGTGGGCTCCGGCCTGGCCGGTGGTGCCGCTGCCGCCTCCCTGGCCGAACTCGGCTATGAGGTGGAGTGCTTCTGCTACCAGGACAGCCCCCGCCGCGCCCACTCCATCGCGGCCCAGGGCGGCATCAACGCCGCCAAGAACTACCACAATGACGGCGACAGCGTCCGCCGCCTGTTCTACGACACGGTCAAGGGCGGCGACTTCCGCGCCCGCGAGGCCAACGTGCACCGCCTGGCCGAGGTCAGCAACAACATCATCGATCAGTGCGTGGGCCAGGGCGTGCCTTTCGCCCGCGAATACGGCGGCCTGCTGGACAACCGCTCCTTCGGCGGCGCCCAGGTGAGCCGCACCTTCTACGCCCGCGGGCAGACGGGCCAGCAGCTGCTGCTCGGCGCCTACCAGGCCCTGCAGCGGCAGGTGGGCCTCGGCACCGTGAAGATGTTCGCCCGCCACGAAATGCAGGAGCTGATCGTGGTGGACGGCGTGGCCAAGGGCATCGTCACCCGAGACATGGTGACCGGCGAGATCAAGTCCCATGTGGCCGACGCGGTCTGCCTGGCCACCGGTGGCTACGGCAACACCATGTATCTGGCCACCTACGCCAAGGGCTGCAACGGCACCGCCATCTGGCGCGCCCACAAGAAGGGGGCGGCCTTCGCCAACCCCTGCTTCACGCAGATCCACCCCACCTGCATCCCCGTCACCGGCGACCATCAGAGCAAGCTCACGCTCATGTCGGAATCGCTGCGCAACGACGGCCGCATCTGGGTGCCCAAGAAGAAGGAGGATTGCGGCAAGCCCGCCGGCCAAATTCCCGAAGACGACCGCGACTACTACCTGGAGCGGAAATACCCCTCCTTTGGCAACCTCGCCCCCCGCGATATCGCCAGCCGCGCTGCCAAGCAGGTCTGCGACGATGGCCGCGGCATCGGCGAAACCGGTCTCGGCGTCTACCTGGATTTCGAAGCGGCCATCACCCGCCTGGGCCAGAACAAGATCGAAGAGAAGTACGGCAACCTCTTCGAAATGTATGAGCGCATCACCGACGACAACCCATACAAGACGCCCATGCGGATCTTCCCGGCGACCCACTACACCATGGGTGGCCTCTGGGTGGACTACAACCTGATGAGCACCATCCCCGGCCTGTTTGTCCTCGGCGAAGCCAACTTCTCCGATCACGGCGCCAACCGCCTGGGCGCTTCGGCGCTCATGCAGGGCCTGGCCGACGGCTACTTCGTCATCCCCTACACCATCGGCGGCTACCTGGCCGACATCAAGCCCGGCACCCGCATCAAGGCCGACGACACCGCCGTGAAGGCCGCCGAGCAGTCCGTCACCGAGCGGGTGAAGCGGCTCTTCGATATCGGCGGCAAGGAAACCCCCACCCACTTCCACCGGGAACTGGGCAAGGTCATGTGGGAGTTCTGCGGCATGGGCCGCAACGAGGCCGGCCTCAAAAAGGCCCTCCAGCTCATCCCCCAGATCCGTGAGGAATTCTGGAAGAACCTCCGCATCCCCGGCATCGGGGGCGAGGTGAACCAGTCCCTCGAACTGGCTGGCCGCGTGGCCGACTTCCTCGAGATCGGCGAGCTGATGTGCCTGGATGCCCTCGAACGCCGGGAATCCTGCGGTGGCCACTTCCGCGAGGAATGGCAGACCGAGGAGGGCGAGGCCCTGCGCGACGACGAGAACTTCTGCCATGTCGCCGCCTGGGAATACAAGGGTGAAGGCCAGACGCCGGTCCGCCACGTCGAGCCGCTCGCCTTCGAGAACGTCCACCTCGCGACCCGCAGCTACAAGTGAGGAACTGAGCCATGGCCAAGCACTTCAATCTCACCCTTCATGTGTGGCGGCAGAAGAACGCCAAATGCGACGGCAAGTTCGTCGAATACCCGGCCGAGAACATCAGTCCTGATATGTCCTTCCTGGAAATGCTGGACGTGGTGAACGAGGGCCTCATCCGCAAGGGCGAGGAACCCATCGCCTTCGATCACGACTGCCGCGAAGGCATCTGCGGTCAGTGCGGCATGGTCGTCAACGGCCGTCCTCACGGCCCCAAGGAACGCACCACCACCTGCCAGCTGCACATGCGCAGCTTCAAGGATGGGGACAGTATCACCCTGGAACCCTGGCGCGCCGAGGCCTTCCCCGTGCTCAAGGATCTGATGGTGGACCGCGGCGCCTTCGACCGCATCATCGCCGCCGGGGGCTTCATCAGCGCCCCCACCGGGAGTCCGCAGGACGCCAACGCCCTGCCCATCTCCAAGGAGAACGCCGACCTCGCAATGGATGCCGCCGCCTGCATCGGCTGTGCCGCCTGCGTGGCCGCCTGCCCCAATGCCAGCGCCATGCTCTTCGTCTCCGCGAAGATCACCCAGCTGGGCCTGCTGCCCCAGGGCCAGCCTGAGCGTTACATCCGCGTCCGCGACATGGTCGCCCAGATGGACGCCGAGGAATTCGGCACCTGCACCAACCACGGCGAATGCGAAGCCGCCTGCCCGAAGGGCATCAAGATGGAGAACATCGCCCGCATGAACCGCGACTTCATCAAGGCCAGCCTCACCTACCGTCCCGCCACCATTGGCGGTGGCGCGGGGTAGGTTTCATTGGCTCAAGGGAAACGCCCGGCAATTGCCGGGCGTTTTTCATGGGTCTTTCGGGAATCCAGGGAAAGCGGAGACACCATTCAAACAGCGGCTCGTCTGGTTCTGCGCCTGGCCCCCGTTGGACACAGCGCGGCCCGCACCCTTCCCGGGCGCGGGCCGCCTTCGATCCGGCTGGGCGGGCCCAGCCGCCTGGGCCGCCTTACTGGACGTGCTGTTCAAACCAGCCGATGGGCTCGCCCTGGATGATCTTGATGGGCACTGTCTTATAGAAAACCTGAACGGGGTCGGAGTGCACAAGACTGGAAGCATTCGGAAGGATGAACTTCAGTTCGTAGCTCCGCCCAGTCGGCATGGCTGCTCTCTGACGAGAATACGACGTGGATGAATCCACGAATCCTGAAGGGGGAAGGCTGTTGTAGGTAAAGGCATACTTCACGGACTGAGTGGCCATACCTGTTTCCGGATTGATGGTTACTCCGGGGAGTTTCGTGGTGGTGGCCTTGTAGCCGCCGAGGACGGGATAGACCCACCGGGTGCCGTCTTCCGGATTAATCGGACCATAGCGGGGCTTGTATTCCGGCTGAACCGTCACCTCCGGTATCTCATCCACGTTGAAGACGCCCCAGGGGATGGGCTGGACGGGGACCACCTGACCAAGCTGGGGTGTAGATGTGTAATTCAGATAGAAGCCGGGTGAATCGAGCCAGGTCGAGCTGGTGATCGTGCCCTTGGCCTTCAAGGCCAACTGGACTTTCATATTCAAAGGCTGCATGGGCGCGGCCTTGTCTCCCCCGCCGATGAATTCCGATACGAAACCCACCGCGCCCGCGATCCAGGGGACATAGGAGGCGCCGCCTGTATAGAAGCCAGCGACGATCTGGGTCGCGGCGCTGATCCACCACGCATTCGCGTTCGACGGGTCCTCCGTCGCCTTCTTTAGGTTCTTCATGGCATCGTCGGTACTCTTGTAGTAGGAGAATCCCTTGCCCAGCGCGGCTTCCATGGTCTCCATATCGCTTCTGGAGAAGGACACGGGGGCGTTGTTCATCTGCTGTTCGAGGCTCCCATAGATATTGCCCACCAGATCGATGTTGGCCACGTTCAGTCCGTTGGTCTTCAGATCCAGGTTGGCGAATGGCTTGGTCTTCAGGGTTGGGTCGTAGCCCGAGAGGATGAAGTCGAAGTAGCCCCATCCGGTCGTCGCCTTCATGTTCCCCAAGGTTGTGACTTGCTGCCCTGGATCGTAGTCCTTCAGAAAGGCATGGGTCTTGTCGGTGAAGGTCAGCAGGGCGCCGTGGTACTGCGTCTGGGTGGCCGGGGCATTGAAGCCCAGGGTGGTGGAAAACTGATTGAAATTGTCGAAGCCCCAGGTGTTCAGCATGAAGACGCGGAGGATGCCCCGGTACTTGTTGTACAGGATGAAATAGGGCAAGGCCGGAGCCGCCGTGGGTGTTCCGAAATCACGTTTGACGAGCATCCAGCCATCTGCCGGGAAGGTATCCGGAATCAAGTTGTTCGATGAAGTCGTGTGGCTTTGCGTGTAGTAGGGCAGCCGATCGTAATTTGGTAGGGTGTGAAGGATTGCCCCATCCTTGTAGTAGTAGAAGCGGTAGGACCGGTTGGTCCAGAAATCCCAATTGGCATCGTTATTGGGATCCGATGGCGCCATGGTCCGGAAGAGCGTCGCGGGGGCTTGGGCCCGGACGGGCAGCACAAGGGCCGCCCCCGCGAGCAGACAGGTGATGAGGGTGATTTCATAAAGCCTCCGAAGGCAGAGTGAGACCGGGCCCGGAACCATTCCAGACCTGGGAAGAGAGAAACTGAAGGACGGAACTACTCGGGAATTCTCAGGGCCGGGCGCATCCCGTTATTATTGGCCTCACTGGGGAAGGATTCAAACCCACTCCGGAAAGCGGAATCAAACCAGTACCTATCAATCTCCCTTGTATACGCACTCCAGAACCCCCCCCGTGCGACCATCATTCCCTTGCGAGGATTGTCGATCCAGGGGCTGCCATCCGAAGGGGCGCCATCATAGCTGAAGTGGGTATCATCCTCGGTCCATTGGAGGACGCTGAACATGTCATAGAGGCCCCAGGCGTTGGGCTGTTTCAGGCCCACTTTGGGATTCATGAATCCCACGGCCACCGTGGTGTCATAGGTCCAGCAGTAGGTGTCCACATCCTTGAAATCGTCCCCCCAGAAGTACTTCGTGGTGCTCCCAGCCCGCAAGGCGTACTCCCATTCCGCCTCGCTGGGCAGGCGGAAGCCCTGGCCCGGTAGCGCCTTGGCCAGGGCCGGCAGGAACTCCAGGCGCCACTCGAACCAGTTCCGATCCCAGATGGGCACATCGAAATCCTTGCTCCGGTAGTCGGGTGTGGTCCAGTTCATGACCGCCTTCCACTGGCGGATGGTGACGGGGAACTTGGCCAGGTAGAAGGCCTTCTGAATAGTTACCTCATGTCTGGGTAAAGCGTATTTCACAAAATCATGTGGTTCAAAAAAACCGGGCCAATCCGCCGTCTGCTCAGGAGAAATCGGCCCCATCATGAAGCTGCCCGGTGGTATGAGGACGAAGTCCAGGGCCACGTCCCCCGGCAGCTTGAAGGTGAGCGTGGGGGCGGGATAGGCTACCTTCACCAGGGCCCCAGTGGTGGTCACGTCCACCTCCTGGCTGGGGCGCAAGAGGGGGCGCGTGATGGCGCCTTCGAGGACGGAAGCCGCGAGGATGGTGTATTTCCCCGGCTTGAGGCCTTTCAGTGCCTGGGTGCGGGCCAGTGTCTGGCGGAAGCCCTCCGGGCCCTCCACCGTCACGGCGGCATCCAGCCCATCGGGCAGGCCTTCGATCTTCACCATGAGGCCCGGCTTCACGGTCAGGGTAGCCTGGCTCCTGGCCACCTTCCCGGCGGCGGAGGTCACGGTGAGGGTGTAGGTGGTGCTGGCCACGGGGGCCAGGCTCACATCCTGGCCCGAGAGCACCGGCCCGAGGGGATCCACACGACCCTCGCCCCCCGAAAAGGCCACCTTCAGCGTGGCCGGTTCGCCCACCTCGACGATGGCGGGCGCGCTTTCAAAGCGGGTGATCAGGGGGGCGGGCGCATCCGCTCCCCCGCAGGCGAGGGAAAGAACCATGCCCTGCAGGGCCAGGGACAGACGGAACGGCCAAGGCATGCCCTTGAACCAACGAGTTGCGAAAGTGGCCGACATGATTTCCTCTTGGGTGGGAGGAAAGACGATATCAACATCATGTACACTCCCCCCCCCGGCTCCTGTCAATTTTTTTCTTAAAATCGAATGGCGACTTTGAGGCTGGGCGGATCACACCTCGCTACCGGGCGAGACGACCTTCCCGATAGGGCGGAAGATCATCGGCCTCCATCTGGATGATCCTTTTCACGACCTGCCGAGATGCTTTATTGCCAGGTCCGCCAGACCTTCCGATGTATTCAGCCCCGGATCCTCCAGCACGGCTTCCAGCAGGTGCCGCTGAAGTTCCCCCAGCCAGGGGCCACCGTCCCGCCCGGCCAGGGCCATGAGGGCGGCGCCATTCAGGGCCAGGTCCCGGATCGAAAGCGGTGGCGCGGCGGCGGCCAGGGCCTCCAGCCGGGCCATCAGGGCCCCGTGTTGCCGTTCGCTAGATTCCAGGTCGAGGCCCTTGCCCCGCTGATCGGCCAGCCGGAAGGCGGCCCAGTGGTCCAGGGGCAAGGCGTCCTCGGCCAGCTTTTTCAGCAGCCTCCGGCACGCGGCATCACTCCAGGCATCCGTGGGATGGGTGCCGTGGTGGCGGATAAGGGCGGCCACCTCCTTGCGCAGGGCATGGCTGGCCTTGAGGCGCTCCAGGATGGCCTCGGCCAGGTCCAGCGAGCGGGTCTCATGGCCGTAGAAATGGACTTCGCCGTCCGGCCCCAGGGTGCGCGTGCCGGGCTTGCCCGCATCGTGGAGGAGGGCCGCCCAGCGGAACCCGGATTCCCCCGGCGCGAGGCGAACCACCTGGAGGGTGTGCTCCCAGACGTTATGCATGTGGTGGCGGTTCTGGCCGCAGCCAATCATGGGGCGCAGTTCCCCCAGCCAGAGGTCCAGCAGGCCGGTCTCGGCCAGCAGGGCCAGTCCGCGTTCCGGTTCCGCCCCCCGAAGCAGCTTGTCCAGCTCCGTGAAGACCCGCTCAACGGATACCTTCCGGGCCACGTCCAGCCGCGCGGGGATGGCGGCCAGGGTCGCGGCATCGACCTCGAAGCCCAACTGGGCGGCGAAGCGGCAGGCCCGCAGGGGCCGCAGGCCGTCCTCCGCAAATCGCTGGAGGGGATCGCCCACGGCCCGGATGGTGCGGCTGGCCAGATCCGCCTGGCCCCCGAAGGGATCCACGAGATCGCCTCCGCCCCCGCAGGTGTCTAGGCGCAGAGCCATGGCATTGATGGTGAAGTCGCGACGGGACAGGTCCTCGGCCAGTTCCACGCCCAGCCGCACGGACTCGGGGTGGCGGCCATCCAGGTAATCCCCATCGCTACGGAAGGTGGTCACCTCCACAGGGCGATCCTCGAGGATCACGGTGACGGTGCCGTGCTGGAGCCCGGTCGGGATCACCTTCATGCCCGCCGCCCGGGCCCGGTCCATCACGGCCTGGGGCAGCAGGCGCGTGGCCAGATCCCAATCGGCGTGGGCCCGTCCCAGCCGTTCATCCCGGACGGCGCCGCCCACGATCACCAACTCAGCATCCGGGCCCAGGGCCTCCTTCAGCCGGAGCAGCGGGGCCCAGGTCAAGCCTGCGCCCCGGCGAGCCGCTTGAGGGCCTCGCCTTCTACCCGGCAGGTCAGCCAGGGGCGCATGACCTTCGCGCCATGGGCCTCGTAGAACTCGATGGCCGGGGTATTCCAGTCCAGCACCTGCCAGACGAAACGGGTCCAGCCCTCTTTCACTGCGAGGGCCGCGAGGTGCTGCAGCAGGGCCTTGCCGATGCCCTTGCCGCGGAAGGCCGGGCGCACGAACAGATCCTCGAGGTAGATGCCGGGCTGGCCTTCCCAGGTACTGAAGTTCAGAAACCACAGGGCGAACCCGGCCGGCTGCCCCTCCCACTCGGCCATGGTCACCTTCACCAGGGGGTGATCGGAAAAGGCGTGGCGCTGGATGTCCGCTTCCGTGGCAATGGCCGCTGCGGGGTCCCGCTCGTAGTCCGCGAGTTCGCGGATGTACTGCACGATCAGCGCAGCGTCGGTCGGAAGGGCGGGGCGGAGGGTCAACATGCGTCTATCCTATCGGAATGGATCAAGACACCGCCCTGCGCCTGCACGAGGCCATGCTGCTCACCCGTCTGACCGAAGAGCGTCTGGTGAAACTCTTCCGCCAGGGGAAGACCCTTGGCAGCGTCTACCGGAGCCTGGGCCAGGAGGCCACAGCCTGCGCCACGGCCATGGCCCTGGGGCCGGAGGATGTGATCGCCCCCCTGATCCGCAACCTGGGCTCGACCCTGGTGCGCGGCGTGACCCCGCTGGAGGTCTTCCTCCAGTATCTGGGCCGGGCCACCGGCCCCACCGGTGGCCGGGAGCACAACAACCACTTCGGCTCGGTGGCACGGGGCATCATCGCGCCCACTTCCATGCTCGGGGCGCTGATCCCCGTCATGGCTGGCGTGGCGCTCTCCTTCCGGCAAAAGGGTGAGCGCCGGGTGGCCATGACTTGGATCGGCGATGGGGGCAGTTCCACTGGAGCCTTTTACGAGGGACTCAATTTCGCCGTGGTGCAGAAACTCCCGCTCATCGTGGTGGGCGAAGCCAACGGCTATGCCTTCTCCACCCCGCCCGAACTCCAGATGACGGGGCGGATGTCCCTCCGCTCCCAAGGGGCCTTCACCCTCACCGTGGACGGCAACGATGCCATCGCCGTCTACGAGGCGGCCGCCCAGGCCCGGCAAAGATGCCTGGAGGGCAAGGGCCCCGTCTTCCTCGTCTGCGAAACCTTCCGAATGAAGGGGCACGCCGAGCATGACGATCAGCGTTATGTGGATCCGGCGCTCCTGGCCCAGTGGGCCACCCGGGATCCCCTGCCCCGCTTCGAGGCCTGGATGACCCAACGGCGGTGGCTGCCGGAGCCGGGGCTCGCGGCCAGGCTGGAGGTGGAACTCCAGGCCGCGGCCGAGGCCGCCCTGGCGGCCCCCTGGCCGGATCCAGCCTCCCTCGGCCCGGGCGTCTTCGCCTCCTGACCTGCCCGGATTCAACCCGCCCCCAGCGGCCCCGATAAGAGGTGGGTATGGGGTGATCCATGAATCTCGGAAAAACAACAGACAACCTTCGGATGCGCGGGAAATTCAACCTGCTCCTCACCATCCAAACCCTGGCTCTCGTCCTGGTGGGCGGTCTGGGCTGGTTGACCGTGGCCGACCTCCAGGCAGGCCAGTGGGAGGTGGCTACCCAGTTGGGAAAGACCGCCACCCTCTCGCGGGTGTTGAACGGCATGAACGTCTTCCGGACCCTGCACACCAGCATGATTGGCGGCGCTGCGGATCCCGACTACATCAGCCTCCGCGAAGGCAGGCTCAAGGACTATTCGGCCACCCTCCAGAAGGATCTGGCCAGCCTCCAGACCCTCACCTGGCCAGCGGAGGAAAAAACGCTTCTGGATGAGGGCATCCAGGCCTTCCAGAAGTACGACCAGGGCTTCCCGGCACTCCTGACCGAGGCCCGTTCGGATCGGAATCCGAAAACCACCGCCCGGCTGCTCGAGGGGAATGTCGAGATCATGCGCGTCGCGCGGGACCGGATCCTGAAGCTGCAGAAGGCCGCCGAAGTGGGCGCGGAGAAAGCCATCAAGGAGGGCCTGGGCCATGCCGCCAGCGGGAAGGCCTGGATCCTGGGCGTCGGTCTGGGCGCCATCGGGGCCGGCACCCTCCTGAGCCGCGTGGTCGGAGCCCGGGTGGGCCGGAAGGCCCAGGACATCGAAACCATCATGGTGGCGGTCGCCAAGGGCGATCTGACCCGGCAACCCGCCGTCGAGGGCAAGGACGAGCTGGCCCAGGTGGCCACCGGCCTTGGGCTCGTGATCCAGGGCCTCCGCCGCGACATCCAGGCCATCGCCCAGACGGCGGAAGGGACGGCCTCCAGCGCCACGGAACTGGCCGCCACCACCGAACAGGTCAACCGCACCACCGAAGAACTGCGCCGCAGCACCGAACAGGAGCGCCTGGCCATGGAGCGGTCTTCCGCCGCCCTGGAGCAGATGAACGCCAACATCCAGCAGGTCAAACAGAGCGCCCTGCGGGCTGAAGAACTGGCCAGCCGTTCCCAGGAGGCCGGCCGTCAGGGTCTGGCCGCCGTCCAGGACACTGGCCGGGCCATGGAAGCCATCGAGGAGAGTTCCTCCAAGGTGAGCCGGATCATCACCGTCATCACCGACATCGCCCGGCAGACCAACCTGCTCTCCCTCAACGCGGCCATCGAGGCGGCCAAGGCCGGGGCCATGGGCAAGGGCTTCGCCGTGGTGGCCGAAGAGGTCCGGAAGCTCGCCGAACGCAGCGGAACCGCCGCCAAGGAGATCACGGCGCTCATCCAGGAAAGCAGCGACCGCGTGGGTGTGGGCACGGAATCCGTGAAGGAGGCGGCCCGGAACCTGGAGCGCATCGGTGGTCATGTGAAGGACAACGCCGACCAGCTCAAGGAGATCGCGACGGCCATGGAAGAGCAGGGACGGGCCAGCGAAGAGGTCGTCCAGGCCATGGAGTCGGCCACTCAGATGGTGGAGCGCAACGCCTCCGCCGCCACCGAACTGTCCGCCACGGTCCAGGAGACGGCCCGCACCACGGACGAACTCGCCAGCCTGGCCCAGCAGTTGCAGGTCCTGACCCGGCGATTCCAATTAACATGACGACCGCAATATCAACAATGCGGCATTGGTCACGTGGTCAGACCGGTAGAATGGTCCTGTCATGGGGGAAATCGTGTTCGTTCTCGTGCTCAATGCCGGCTCGTCGAGCCTGAAATTCAATCTATTCGATATGGGCAAAGAAGTGTCCATCGCCGAGGGCATGGCGGAACGCATCGGACTGGGCGAGGCTAACCTCGCCTGCACCCTCGAAGGGGAGAAGCGCAAGGAGATCCTGCCGCTACCCACCCACAAGGAAGCGCTGGAGGCCATCCTCGAACGCCTTCGCACCACCGTCCTGCATGAGACGCCCATCCACGCCGTGGGCCACCGGGTGGTGCATGGTGGTCCGAAGTACGGCGATAGCGTGCTGATCACCGAGGAGGTCGTCCGCGACATCGAGCATTTCGCCATGTATGCGCCGCTCCACAACCCGGCCAACGCCATGGGCATCCGCACCGCCATGCTCGCCTTCCCGGCCGTGCCGCACGTCGCGGTCTTCGACACGGCCTTCCACCACAACATCCCGGATCACGCCCGCACCTACGGCATTCCCTACGAGCTGAGTCAGAAATACGGCATCCGCCGCTACGGTTTCCACGGTTCCAGCCACTCCTATGTGGCCGCCCGCACTGCCATCCTGCTCTGCCGCCCCCTCCGGGCCCTCAAGATCGTCACCTGCCACATCGGCAACGGCACCAGCATCTGCGCCGTGAACAATGGCAAGAGCGTGGACACCAGCATGGGCATGACCCCTTTGCAGGGCGTCATCATGGGCACCCGCTGCGGCACCATCGATCCCAGCGTGGTTGAAATGCTCATGGAATACGAACACCTGGACTACGACGGCATCACCGACCTGCTGAACAAGAAATCCGGCCTGCTGGGCATCTCCGGCGTGTCCTCCGACTTCCGCGAGATCGAACTCGCCGCCGATCAGGGCAATGACCGCGCCCGCCTGGCCCGGGATCTCCTGACCTACAATGTGCGCCAGTACATCGGGGCCTACGCCACGGCCCTGGATGGCATCGACGCCATCTGCTTCACGGCCGGCATCGGCACTCACAGCACCTTCGTCCGGGCCAAGGTCTGCAGCAAGCTCAGCTTCCTGGGGGTCAAGCTCGACCGCGAAGCCAACGAGCACGGCACCGGTGAACGCATCATCACGACCCCGGACTCCCGTGTGGCGGTCACGGTGGTCCCCACCAACGAGGAACTGATGATCGCCCGGGAAACCGTGCGGTAGGTTCAGGCTTGCTCATGAAAACGGCCTCCGCTCTGGGGGCCGTTTTCATGAGGTAGGCCCGGGCGGGGCAAGCCGGGGACCGGAGTCTTCCCCGGTCGCCCCGGGCGTTTGGCCGATCCCGAGCCTACGGTGGCCGAATCCCCCGGGGAGAGCCCTCTAAACGGCGCCAGACTCTGATGCGTAGTTCATTCATCATCCCGGCTGGTCCGGCGTCTTTCCCATCAGGGGGTTCCATGCAGAAACGCTGGGTCATCGTGTCCGTGGCCGGAGTGGTCCTGGCGGCGGGAATGCTCTTCACCCTGAAAGGCAGCGACGGCAAGAGCAAGAAGGCCGAGGCCAATACCCCCTTCCGGCTGGGCAAGGTGCAGGCGGAGGATCTCCAGGTCAGCGTCCGGGAAGTGGGCGTGGTGGATCCCCTCACCAAGGTGGATGTGAAATCCTCCGTTTCCGGCCGCATCGTCGGCCTGAAGGTCCGTGAGGGCGCCACGGTGAGGGCCGGGGAAGTCCTGGCGGAGGTCGAGCCGGACGTGAACCAGGCGCAAACCCTGTCGGATGTTCAGGGCAGCGTGTCCCAGGCCCGGGTGAGCTTCAAGAATGCCGAACGCGACTTCGCCCAGCAGGCCGAACTCTTCAAGGCCGGTCTCATTTCAGACCAGGCTTTCCGCGGTGCCAGAACCACCAAGGATCTCGCGGAGGAATCCTTCAAGAGCGCCCAGACCCGATACCAGATCGTCGAAGATCGGGGCATTCCCATCAGCGGTAACGCCTCCACCCAGAAGGCCCGCGTCACTGCGCCCCTCAACGGCGTGGTCATCAAGAAGGGCGTGGAACTGGGCGATACCATCACCTCCGGCGTCAGTTCCTTCAGCGCCGGCACCGTGGTGTTCACCGTGGCCGACCTGGCCTCCCTCATCGTGAAGGTCAACCTCAACGAGGTGGACATCGCCAAGGTGAAGGTCGGCCAGCTGGTCCGCATCACGCTGGATGCCTACCCCCAGAAGGCATTCACCGGCAAGGTGCGCTTCGTCGCCCCGGCCGCGGATCTGGTCGAGAAGATCAAGGTCTTCAAGGTGGAAGTGGCCCTCGATGAACTGACGGAATCCTTCAAGACCGGCATGAGCGCCAATGTGGAAATCCTCGGCGAGAAGCGCGACAAGGCTGTGAGCGTGCCTCTCGAAGCCCTGCAGCGACGCGATGGCCAGACCGTGGTCTACCGCCTGAAGGAGAACCTTTCGCCCCAGGACCTCGCCAAGGCCAAGGATGGCCTCACCGGCCGGGGTAAATTCATCTGGCTGGCGGACCATTGGAAGGACTACTTCGATGTGGTCCCCGTGAAGGCGGGCATCGCCACCCTGGAGCGCGTGGAGATCCTCTCCGGCCTCAAGGCCAACGACCAGGTGAGCCTCGAAGACCCCAGTAAGAAGAAGGTCGAGAAAGACGATGAAAACAACTAGCGGTCCGTCCTCTACCATCATCCAGACCGAGCGGGTCACCAAGGTGTACGGCGCCAACGGGGCGGCGGTCCATGCCCTGCGCGGCATCGATCTCACCGTCGAGAAGGGGGAGTTCGTCGCCCTCATCGGCCCCTCGGGCTCGGGCAAGTCCACGCTCATGGCCATCCTGGGGTGCCTGGATCTGCCCACGGCCGGTACCTATACCCTGGACGGCCACCAGGTCCAGGGCCTCAGCGGGGGCGAACTGGCCCGCATCCGCAATGAGAAGATCGGCTTTGTCTTCCAGAGCTACAACCTGCTGCCCAAGGCGAGCATCGTCCGCAACGTGGAACTGCCGATGCTGTACGCGGGTGTGGGCCGGAAGGAGCGCCGGGAGCGGGCCCTGGCCCTGCTCGAAAAAGTGGGCATTGCCGACCAGGCGCACAAGCTCCCTGCCACGCTCTCCGGCGGGCAGAAACAGCGCGTGGCCGTTGCCCGGGCCCTCGCCAACGACCCGGCCCTGCTGCTCGCGGATGAACCAACCGGCGCTCTGGATTCCCGAACCGGCGCCGAAGTGCTGGATCTGTTCCGCGACCTGCACGAACAGGGCCATACCCTGCTCCTGGTGACCCACGATCCCTCCATCGCCGCCCTGGCGCAGCGTCGCGTTGAGATCAGGGATGGATTGATCGCCCTGGCTGAGGGAGTGGCCTAGATGAAGTCCTCTGGCGCCTTCCGCGAGCGCCTGCTCGGGGCCTGGGTGGAGATCCGGGAGAACCTCGGCCGCTCCGTCCTCCAGGCGCTGGGCGTGATGCTGGGCGTGGCCTCGGTCCTCGGCGGCTTTTCCATTTCCGATAGCCAGCGCCGCCGCGCCGACCAGATGTTCGTGAAGATGGGTGGCCTCGACAAGCTCAACATCCAACCCAAGGCCGCGATCCGCGATGGCCGCCCCACGGCCCTCCAGCAGGCCAACCTGGGCCTTCGGGATACGGATGCCGTGGGCGGCGAGGCGCTCAAATCCGAGGCCATCCAGGGCGTCAGCCGCCAGAAGAATGCCCGCTCCCGCATCGTGTCCAGCTATGCGGACCAGGACCGGCAGATCAGCGGCATCGGCGGCGACTACATTCCCGCCAATGGCTACGGGATCGCCCAGGGCCGGGCCTTCTCCAGCCTGGAAATGGAGACCGGCGCCCCCGTCGTCATCCTCGGCACCGAAGCCGCCAACACCTTCTTCCCGAAGGGGGACGCCCTCGGCCAATCCCTGAAGATCGGCAACATTCCGGTCACGGTCATCGGCACATTCCAGGAGCGCGTCTTCCGGTTCCGGGAGAATCAGGGCAACCAGTTCCGGTGGCGAAACCGCATCATCGCCGTACCAGCCAACCTCGTGCAACGGCGCATGAACGGGGATGCCTACCGCCGACTGGACCGGGTGACCTTCCGGATTCCCGATCTGGGTGCGATGAGCGGGTTCGCCCAGCAGCTCCGCAACCTCGTGGCTTCCAACCACCGGCTCCAGGAGGACTTCCGTCTGGACGATGTGGCCGCCAGGGTCCGCCGGCGCCAGAGCCAGGGGAGCGTCTACGACATCATCTTCATGCTGTCGGGCGTGCTGGCCCTGCTGGGCGGCGGCATCGTGAACGTGAACATCCAATTGGCCAGTCTCAAGGAGCGGGTCCGGGAGGTGGGCGTGAAGATGGCCATCGGCGCTTCCGGGCGGGAGATCTTCAAGGGCTTCATGACCGAGGCGCTCCTGTTGACCGCCCTCGGCGGCGGCGCGGGCCTGCTGCTCGGCGTCGGCTTCTCTTGGATCATCACCCGGAGCATCGGCATCCCCCTCTACATGACAGCGGCCAGTTTCGTGTGGGCCTACGGCCTCGCGGCCGCCTGCGGCTTCCTGTTCGCGCTGTACCCGGCGTGGAAGGCCTCGCGGCTCTCACCTATGGAAGCCCTGCGCTATGAGTGACGAAGCCCTCCTCCGATCCCCCGGGCCCTCCCTGCTGAACGGGATGGCGCCCGCGCCACCCGTTCCGACCCGCGGCTTCACCTTCGGCATGTTCTGGGAAGTGGTCCGGACGGGGCTTGTGGAGCTATGGTCCCACAAGATGCGGAGCCTGCTGACCCTGACCCTGCTCATGCTCGGAGTCTTCGCCCTGGTGGTGATGACCTCGGTGCTGGATGGCGTCATGGACAAGATCAGCACCGGTTTCGCCGGCATGAGCTGGGACGGCACGGTCCGCATCGCGCCCAAGACCCCGGAGACCGGGGAGGACCGCAAGCGCTTCAACATGAGCCCCGGCCTCCGCTACGAAGATCTCAGCCGCGTGACCACCGCGACGCCGAAGGTCCTGGCCTTCCTGCCCCGGGCCCAGAAGAATGTCACCGTCCGCGTCACCGGCGATACCGAGCGCATCTTCGTCTCGGGCGTCTCGCCCGATTACGCCCAGTGGATGAACCGCCCCATCAGTCTAGGCCGGGGCCTCACCGAAGACGATCAGCGCCGGCGCTCCACCGTAGCCGTGGTGGGGGCGACCCTCGCCACCAAGCTTTTCGGCGGCGCTGATCCCGTCGGCCGGGACCTGGTGGTGGACGGCGTCCCCTTCCGCCTGGTCGGAGTCCAGGCGCCGGGCCAGATCTTCAACGACGAAAACTACTTCGACGCCAACGGCATCCTGATCCCGCTGGAAACCTACATGGACCGCATGGATCCAACGCACAAGCTGGCCCAGATCACCGTGAAGCTGCGCCGTCCCGAGGACATGGGCGAAGTCTCCGCCATGCTGCTCGGCCGTGTGCGCCAGGCCCATCACGGCATCGAGGATGTCGAAGTCGTGGACCTGGACGCCGAGGCTGCCAAGGGCTACCAGAATTTCCTGGAGCAGATGCGGGGCTGGCAGGTCGTGATGATGAGTCTGGCCGGTACGGTGTTGCTGGTGGGCGGCGTGGGCGTGTTGTCGGTGATGCTCATCAGCTTCAGCGACCGCCGCTTCGAGATCGGCCTCCGCAAGGCCCTCGGCGCCTCCGATCAGGAGATCTTCGTCCAGTTCCTGCTAGAGGCCCTGGTGCTCGCCGCCATCGGGGCCCTGCTGGGCACTGTGTCCGGCGCCCTGCTCTGCCAGGCCCTCTCCGCCAGCTTCCCCTATGGCCTGGTGGTCAATCCCATCGGGTTGCTCACGGCCTGGATCGTCGCCCTCAGCCTGGCCCTGGTTTTCGGCCTCTACCCGGCCTTCCGCGCCATGCGCCTGAGCCCCATGGAGGCGATGCGGTAGGCGGTGGGCTGTTGGGCGGTAGGCTGTGGGCTATGGGCTGACCATAGATCCCGGGCAACGCACGCGTTGACCGGGGTGGGCGGTAGGATCTAGGCATGGCCGATCCCATCCAAGTCACCGTCTCTGTCCGCGTTCCCGGGGAGGCCATCCGCTTCAAGGCGGTCCGCGCCGGGGGTGCGGGCGGGCAGAACGTGAACAAGGTGTCCTCCAAGGTGGAGCTGCGCATCGATCTCACCGCCATCGAGGGACTGCCTGACGATGCCCTGCTCCGCCTCCGCGTGGCCCAGCGCAACCGGCTCGACGCCGAGGGCCTCTGGATCGTCATCAGCGATCGCACCCGCGATCAGCTCAAGAATCTGGGCGATGCCCGCGACAAGGCCGCCGAGGCCATCCGCGCTGCGCTGATCCGGCCCATCACCCGGCGGGCCACCCGCCCCACGAAAGCCTCGAAGGAACGGCGGCTGGATTCGAAGAAGCGGGTCTCCGATACCAAGCGGGGCCGAAGCGGCCCCCTGGAGTAGGAGCGTCTACCAAAACCCCACAGCGCCGCGTGAGGGGTGCCGGTAAGCTGAGTCCTTCCTCCGGAGTCAGCCATGTCCAAGCCCCAGACCTACGCGAACCACCGCCGCTTCGAGCCCCTGCAGCACTTCATCCTGGCGCCGATCCTGCTGGTCACCTTCTTCACGACCGTCTGGCACCTCTACAAGTACCCCAGCCTCCACAGTTTCTGGATCATGATCCTGGGTTTCGCCCTGCTCCTGATGGCCATGCAGATCCGCGTCTATGCGCTGAAGGTGCAGGATCGGCTGATCCGCCTGGAGGAGACCCTGCGGATGCAGCGCCTGCTGCCAGCGGACCTGTTGGGCCGCCTCCACGAACTGTCGCCCAGCCAGTTCGTGGGGCTCCGCTTTGCGGCAGACGGGGAACTGGCCGACCGCGTCCGCGAAGCCCTCGACCAGAAGCTCAGCGGCGAGGCCCTCAAGAAGCTGATCCAGACCTGGCGCCCCGACACCTTCCGGGTCTGATCAGTCCCGCACGAAGTGGCAGGTGTAGCCGCCTGGGTTCTTGACCAGGTAGTCCTGGTGGTATTCCTCGGCCTTCCACCAGGGCCCGGCGGCGGTGATTTCGGTGACGATGGGCCGTGGCCATTTCCCGCTGGCGCCCACCTCGGCCTTCACCCGTTCGGCGGTCTGCTTCTGGGCCGCGCCGTGGAAGAAAATCGCGCTGCGATAGGAGCTGCCCAGGTCATTGCCCTGACGGTTGAGGGTGGTGGGGTCGTGCATGCGGAAGAAGAACCGTAGCAGGGCGTCATAAGTCGTTTTCGCGGGGTCGAACCGGATCTGGACCGCTTCGGCATGGCCTTCATGGTTCTGGTAGGTGGCGTTGGCCACGTTCCCACCGGTGTAGCCGACCTCGATGGCGGTCACGCCCGGTTGCTTCCGGATCAGTTCCTCCATGCCCCAGAAGCACCCCCCGGCCAGGGTGGCGATCTCCTCCTGCTTGGCTGGTGCGGCCTTGCCGAAGAGGGGCAGGAAGCTGCCCAGGCCCTCCTTCTCCAGTTCCGCCACAGGCACGAAACGCAGGGCGGCACTGTTGATGCAGTAACGGAGGCCACCCTGGTCGCGCGGTCCATCATCGAACACATGGCCGAGATGGGAATCGACCTCCTTGGAGCGGACCTCGGTGCGAACCATGCCGAGGGTGGCATCCCGCTTCTCGACGACATCCTCCCCAGCCAGCGGCTTGGTGAAGCTGGGCCAGCCGCAGCCGGAGTCGAACTTGTCCTTGGAGGAGAACAGGGGTTTTCCGCTGACGATGTCCACATAGACGCCATCCCGGTGCTCATTCCAGTACTCGTTGCGGAAGGGCGGCTCGGTGCCCGCCTCCTGAGTCACGTGGAACTGCATGGTGGTGAGCTTCTGTTTCAGCTCGGCAGGACTGGGCTTCTTGGGGTCGGTCACCTTGGCCTCTCGGGAAATGGGGCCCGCCGCGTTCGCGGGCTGGTGGGTGCCGGAAACGGCGTAGCCGAAGCCGGCGAGGGCCACGGTCAGGGCAAGGCCGCCCCAGAATAGGCGTGAACGCATTCATGACCTCCGGTATGAGGAGTTGGATGCAGGCAAGCGGCAGAATGGTACAGCCCTGCCGGCAGCGAAGTGTGACGTCTGCCACCCCGGCTGGGCCGGGTCCCCGGTCAGACTGGACCTTCGTCATTCAGGGGCCTCCGTGCGACGCCATGCTCTCCAGGACAGTGATTCCCAGACCGACCTCCTGGAACTGGGACCGGATCCAACCGAGGGCTTGCGCCTCGAAAACCAGCGACTGCGCGCCAAGGAGGGCTTCCTCAACCGCCTGCTGATGGCCGTGACCCTGCTGACCCGGCATCGGTCCCTGGTCTCTGGGGATCTGCCCAGCGCGCTTCGCGACATCACGCGGATGGCGGCCCTATCGGTCGATGTGCAGAGGGCCAGCATCTGGTTCCTGAACGATGCGCGCACGAACCTCACCTGCGCCTGCATCTTTGATGGCTGCGAAAGCCTGCACGGGGAGGGCGCGATCCTGCTGGCCAGCCAATACCCCGCCTACTTCGCCGAGATCGAGCGTGGCCGGGTGGTGGCCGCGGAGGACGCCCTGCTGGACCCCCGCACCCGCGAGTTCGCGGAAGGCTACCTCCTGCCCCTGAACATCACTTCCATGCTCGATGTCCCCATCAAGCACGGTGACCGCCTCGCCGGGGTCGTCTGCCTGGAACACACGGGACCCCGGCGGGCCTGGCAGCCCGAAGAGCAGCAGTTCGCGGCATTCGTCTCGAGCCTCGTGAGCCTCGCCGTCGAGGCCACGGACCGGATCCAGGGGATCGGCCCCATTCGCTAGGGTGCCTCGCCTAAAATACGGGCACCCATACGGATGGCTGGCGCGGCACCCTTCCCCTGGCCAACGCATGCGTTGGCCAGGATCTATGGGGGGACAGGCCGACCCGGAAGACTTGCCAAGGCGATGGACTTCCGTGGAATCTGGGACCATTCTGTGGAGCCTGGCCAGGTACTCCGCTGTGCCCCTGGCGTTGCCGTGAGGAAGCTCATGACCGACCGGAAACCCACGCTCCTCCTCGCCGACGACACGCCCACCAACATCGAGCTGTTGGAAGCGGTCCTCGGGGCGGACTACGACACAATCACCGCCACCGATGGCCTCGAGGTGCTCACCCTCGCTGCTTCAAGACGGCCGGATCTCATCCTGATGGATGTCCTGATGCCGGTCATGGACGGCTTCGAGGCCTGTGCCCGCCTCAAAGCCGACCCGCGGACGCAGGGTATCCCGATCATCTTCCTGACCGCGTTGTCGGATCATGCTGACCTGATGCGCGGCTTTGCCGCGGGCGGGATCGACTATGTGGGCAAGCCGTTCAACCCTGAGGAACTGACCGTCCGGGTCCGCAACCACATCAAACTCAAGCAGGCTCAAGACCAGGAGCGGGCCCTCCGGGCCCAGCTCGAGGAGGCCTTCATCCAGATCAAGCAGCTCACCGGCCTGCTTCCGATCTGCGCCAAGTGCAAGAAGATCCGGGACGAGAAGGGCGGCTGGATTCCCATGGAGGTCTATATTTCGGCCCACTCGGAGGCGAGCTTCACCCACGGACTCTGCGCCGACTGCGTCAAGGTCTTCCTCACGGACCCGACCTGACGCCACCCCGGGTAACGGTGCTGCCGGTCCCCGGCCGTCAGCCTGGGTTAGGGTCTCTCGCTGCTGTTAAGCAACGGCAGGCAAACCAGGAAGCTGGCCCCACCTGTGGGGCGGTTCTCGGCCCGCAGGTCCCCGCTGTGCTGTTGAACGATGCGGTGGGCAATGGCCAGGCCCAGCCCCGTCCCGCCGGGCCGCTTGGTGAAGAGGGGATCGAAGATGCTGGGGAGGTCCTCGCTGGCGATGCCGGAGCCCTCGTCCTCCACGGTGCAGGTCCAGAACCCGGGCTTGAACGAGGAGGAGATCTTGACCAGGCTGCCTGGGGGCGAGTGCTGGATCGCGTTCTCCACGATGTTTTGAAGGGCCTGGTGCATGCGTTGAGGGTCCAGGACGAGCTCCGGGGCATCCCCACCCACCCGCAGGTCCACCCGGACATTCCGTTGGGCGGCTGTGGCCTCGCAGGCTTCAGCCACCTCCTGGAGAAGAACCTGGTCCGGGACCGACTCCAGCTTCAGTGGCTTGGTCGTCGCGAAATCCAGCAGTTCATTCACCAGGTTCATGATGCGGAGGCTGGCCCGGTCAAGCCGGTCCAAGTGGACCTGGGCCCCGTCGGTGACAGGGAGTTCGGCTGCCAACAGCTCCGCCGCCATGGTCATGCTCATCAAGGGATTCCGGATGTCGTGGGCCACGGTGCCGACCAGGGTGCCGAGGGCCGCCAGGCGTTCCTGCTGGGCCATCCGCTCCTTGGTGAGTCGGGACTCCGTGATGTCTGAGACGGAACCATCGATCCGGATCACCTGGCCGGAACTGTCGACCTGGGGATTGGCCTTGAGGATGACCCAGCGGATGGTGCCGTCGGGCCGGAGAATGCGCTCTTCCCGCTCCACGGGCTTGCCCAGCAGCAGCTGGTCGAAGGAGGCCATGGCCGCCTCCTTGTCCTCGGGGCGAAGGGCATCGGCCCAGAACAGGAGGGGCTGCTCGTAGAAGGCTGCGGGTGGCCGACCATAGACCCGTTCGCAGGCGGGGGAGATGGTGATGATCCGGCCATTGCGGGCATCGAAGGACCACAGAACCTCATCGACGTTCTGGAACACATTGTCCAGCTGGGTGGTCCGGACCTCCAGTTCCGCCTCCACCCATTTCCGGTCGGTGATATCGGAGATGGTGCCATCGAGGCGCACCAGGCTCCCTGCCCCATCCATCACGGGCCGGGTCTTCGCGAGCACCCACCTGTGGGTGCCATCGGGCCACAGGATGCGGTGCTCAACCTTGGTTGGAAGCCCCTGGTGGAGATCCGTCATCTGCTGGGCCAGCAAAGGCTGGTCCTGGGGATGGACGGCCTCGAACAGGAGCTGGGGATTTTCGAAGAAGGACTGGGGCGTGATCCCATAGATGGCTTCGCAGGCGGGGGAGATCTCGAGCATGCGCTTGCCCACGGGGTCGTAGGACCAGATGACGATGTCCACGTTGTTGAAGACGTTCTGCAGTTGAGTGGCCGTCTTCAGAAGGGCCACTTCCAGATTCTGCCGCTCGCCGATGTCGCGCATGATGGCGGAGAAGCCGGTGACGGTGCAGGCCGTGTCCTGGACCGTGGTCATCTGGATCGCCACCTGCACGGGCGTGCCGTTCTTCCGGAGGCGGATCGTCTCATAGGCAGGCAGACGAGTGCCCCGCTCCAGCGCATCGATGGCGGCGGACTGTCGCTCCATCAGCCCAGGCGGGGCCAGCATGGCCAGGTGGTTGCCCAGGACCTCCGCCTCCGAATAACCGAAGATCAGCTCGGCCCCCTTGCTCCAGTTGGTGATGCGGCGATCCAGCCCCACGCTGATGATGGCGTCCGAAGAGGCTTCCACAATCTCATTGAGTCGAAGCCCCGTTTCCTCCGCGCGGATCCGATCCAGGATCTGCATCTGGAGGTCCTCCACCAACTGGAGATTCTCGTAGGCCACCGCGAAATGGGAGGCGAGGGTCGAGGCGAGTTTCTCGTCCTCCTCGCTGAAAGCCGTGGCCCCGATGCGATCGGCCAGGTAGACCCAGCCGTAAGTGCGGCGTGGCGAAGCCACGGGCAGCACCAGGAGGGTATGACAACCGGGGTGACCCGCGGGCAGGCCCCACTGGGACGGCTCCCAACCTGGCCCCGCCAGGCGCTGGGCCTTGCCCGCCACCATGAGCCGACGAAAGAACTCCGGATGGAACCGGAACGGTTCCCACTGCCCGGCAGGAAGGCCGTGGACCACCAGATGGACCAGGGGGGCCGCTGGATCCGCCCCGATGCCCAGTACGGCAAAGCGGGAACTCACCACATCCCTCAATTGGCGGCAGAACAGGGCTGTGAGCGCGGCGGGCGTCCGTTCCAGGTCCAGATCCATGCTGGCTTCGAGGATGGCCGAGAGGCGGAGGCTCACCCGTTCCAGGCTGCTGAGCGTTCCCGTGAGGGCCAGGGTCGCCCTCTCGATCAGGCCCCCCTGGCCCACGAGTTCGGTGCCCCGCGCCACGATGGTGGTGATGTGGGCATTGAGCTGGTGCAGGTCCTTCAGGTAGGTCATCAGGTTGCGATCGGTGGCACTGGAAGCGTTGATCTCGCTGGGACCGGGAACCGGAAGCGGCACAGAGAGCCCGAGGCACTTGTTGACGGTGGCCAGAATGACCTCGGGCTCACAGGGTTTCGGCAACACCCAGTTGACGCCGCAGGACTCGCCCATCTTGTGGGCATCGACGAGGCGGTAGGTGGCCGTATAGAAAATCACCTGGAGATCGTGGAAGCGGGGATCGGCTCGGATTTCCTTGACGAAGGTAACCCCGTCCATGGTGGGCATGAGGATGTCCGAGATGACCAGGTCGAAGGACTGGGCCCGGACGAGGTCGAGGGCCTCGGCGCCGTCGCCAGCCTCCACCACCTCATGATGGGCATAGCCGAGGATGGTGCTCAGGAGTTCACGGTTCAGAGGGTGGTCGTCGACGACGAGGATCCTGGCCATCATTCACCTTGGCGCCTTCGGGGCAGATCGGGTCGGGCAGCCAGTGGCTGGGGGGTCAGGAAGGCCTCCATCTGGGCGACAAAGACCTGGGGATCGATGGGCTTGGAGACGTAGCCGTCGAAGCCGCCGGCCAGCACCCGCTCCCGGTCGCCCACCATGGCGAAGGCGGTGATGGCCACGAGCGGGATGCGCCGCAGGTGGTCATCCGCCTTCAACTGGCGCGCCACGCCGAACCCGTCCACCTTCGGAATCTGGATGTCACAGATGATGAGATCGGGGGCTTCCCCCTTCGCCAGCTCCAGCCCTGCTTCCCCGTCCATGGCGGCCAGCACTTCATGGCCAAAGGAACTCAGAAGGTAGTCCATCAGCTCAAGGTTGGTGGCGTTGTCTTCGACGATGAGGATTCGGGAGCACATGAATCACTGTCCTGGGAGGGAGAGCCAGAAGGTGCTTCCCTCCCCGTAATCGCTTTTGAAGTGGATGCTTCCGCCCATCAGGGCCGCCAGTTTCTGACTGAGGTGCAGCCCCAGGCCGGTACCTTCCCGGCGACGCGTGGCAGCAGAGTTCACCCGGCTGAAGGCCTCGAAGAGTTTGGCCTGGTCCTCAGCCTGGATGCCGATGCCCGTATCGGTGACACGAATTTCCAGGATACGCCGGTCGTCGGCCTTGGCCGCCACCTCGAGCCGGATCTGTCCTTGTTCGGTGAACTTGATGGCGTTGTTGGTGAGGTTGATGAGGATCTGGCTCAAGGCCCGACGGTCCGCGAGGACCAGCAACTCCGGCGGGGGAAGCAGGAGCTCGAAGCTCAGGCCTTTGCCCTCGGCGGCCGGGCGGAGGGCGGCAGCCACTTCCTCGAGCAGGCTCCGGCAGGAAATCGGTTCAGGGCTGAGCGTCACCTTCCCCGATTCGATCTTGGCGAGATCCAGCAGATCGTTGATCAGGCTGAGCAGATGCCTGGAACTCCCCTGAACGGTCTTCAGCTGCTTTTCCTGATCCGGAGTGATCGGCCCGGGCAGTTTCATGAGCAGCGTACCCGTAAAGCCGATGATGGCATTGAGCGGGGTGCGCAGCTCATGGGACATGCTGGCGAGGAAGCGGTCCTTGGCCTGATTCGCATTTTCGAGTTCCAGGTTCTTCTCCTGCAGTACCTGGTCCAGGCGTTTGCGCTCTGTGACGTCGCGGGCTGCGGCGAACACGCCCTGCAGTTTTCGATCCCGATCGTAGAAGGTGGTCGCATTGTGGGATACCACGGTCTCCCTGCCATCCCAGTTGCGCGCGGTGAGTTCGTAGTCTGTGACCTTGCCTTCGGTCAGCGCCTGCTTGATGCTTGCCTCGGCTCGTTCCGGGTCGGTGAAGAAATGTTTGAACGGTGCGCCGATCAATTCGTCGCGAGTACAGCCTGTGAGCGCTTCCATCTGCTTGTTGATGTCCGTGATGATGCCCTGGGGATCCGTGGTGATGATCGCGTCGATGTTGGATTCGATGAGAGAACGCGTGTAGAACTGCTGGTCCCGCAGCCGCTGGTCGAGTTTCATCCGCTCCTCTTCGACCTGCTTGCGGGCGGTGTTGTCCGTGCCGATCAACAGATAGCCGATGATGGCGTTCTGGGCGTCCCGCAGGGCCGTCACGGACACCACGGCGGGAAAGCGGCTCCCATCCTTGCGGATGTAGGTCAGCTCGTAGATGTCCTCGATGCCCCGTGAAGCCTTGAACACCAGGGCTTCGAAGCCGGGCGTGATCGAGGTCCCCAGTTCCACGCTCAGGGTTCTGGCGCGGGCGATCACCTCCTGGGGATCGGAAATGTCGGCCGGGGTGATCTTGTTCATCACGTCGGCGGCCGTGTAGCCCAGCATGCGCTCGGCACCCACGTTGAAGATCTGGATGACGCCTTTGGCATCCGTAGCGATGCTCGAGAAGTTGGCGCTGTTGAAGATCGCGCTCTGCAGGGCACCCGCCTGGAGCAGGGCCTCCTCCGCTTCCAGGCGGGCGGTGTTGTCCGTGCCGATCAACAGGTAGCCGATGATGGCATCCTGCGCGTCGCGCAGGGCCGTGACGGATACCACGGCCGGGAAGCGGCTCCCGTCCTTGCGGATGTAGGTCAACTCGTAGATGTCCTCGATGCCGCGCGAGGCCTTGAACACCAGGGCCTCAAAACCAGGGGCGATCGGGGTTCCGAGTTCGATGGTCAGCGCGCTTGCGCGCACGATCACTTCTTGCGGATCAGAAATATCGGCCGGTGTGATCTTGTTCATCACCTCGGCGGCGGTGTAGCCCAGCATGCGCTCGGCGCCCACGTTGAAGATCTGGATGACACCCTTGGCATCCGTGGCGATGCTCGAGAAGTTTGCGCTGTTGAAGATGGCGCTCTGCAGGGCGCCCGCCCGAAGCAGGGCCTCTTCCGCCTGCTTGCGCGCGGTGACGTCGGTGCCGATCAGGAGGTAACCGATGATGGCTTCCTGGGCGTCGCGCAGGGCCGTGACCGATACCACTGCCGGGAGTCGGCTGCCATCCTTGCGGATGTAGGTCAACTCGTAGATGTCCTCGATGCCGCGGGAAGCCTTGAAGACCAGCGCCTCGAAGCCGGGCGTGATGGGGGTTTCCAGCTCGAGGCTCAGCGCCGCGGCCCGTGCGATCACCTCCTGCGGATCGGAGATGTCGGCCGGGGTGATCTTGTTCAGCACCTCGGCGGCCGTGTAGCCCAGCATGCGCTCGGCACCGACGTTGAAGATCTGGATGACGCCCTTGGCATCCGTGGCGATGCTCGAGAAGTTGGCACTGTTGAAGATGGCGCTCTGCAAGGCCCCCGCCTTCAGCAGCGCTTCCTCCGATTGCTTCGGGCCGGCGGCCCCTGGGTCAATGGCAGGATCGTAGCGACTGACGTTCAAGGGTTCGCCTCCGGTGCCCAATGGCGTGGTTGTGGGGTGCTGGCCGCCCTGGTCGAGCGCATCAGAGGCTCCAGCAGCAGTTTCCAGGCCACTGTTTAGATGGATTGTTTTTAGATATTTACAACCTTTGATGCCATAAGTTCGACCCATTCCCGATCAGAATGAAATTTCAGTTCATTCAATTTGAAGAAGAGCCTGAGGGTCAGCCAGCGGCAAGGACGAAACGGTTCCGGCCGCTCTCTTTGGCCCGGTAGAGGGCCGAGTCGGCATCCTGAAGGAGCGACTCAGCGGTCCCGGCCGCTTCGGAGTCCCTGCTGGCCACACCCAGGGACAGGGTGACAAAGGGAGAGACTGCGGAGCATGGGTGGGGCATGGCCAGGGCCGCCAAGGCCTCCTGGGCGGACTCGGCCATGGTCTGGGCACCGGCCGCCCCAGTTTCGGGGAGGATCGCGACGAATTCCTCCCCGCCATACCTGGCCAGGAGGTCGCCGGGACGCTGAAAGACGGCGGCCAGTATCTGGGCCACCTGCCGAAGGCAGTCGTCCCCCTGCAGGTGTCCGACCGAGTCGTTGAAGGCCTTGAATAAGTCGATGTCCATCATGATCAGTGAAAGAGGGACCTGATTCCGGATGTGGCGCCGCCACTCCCGGTCGAGGACCTCATCGAAGCGGCGGCGGTTGGCGATGCCCGTCAGACCATCCAGGAAGGAGAGTCCCCTGAGAAAGTCGCGCTGCTGTTTGAGTTCCATGTGGTTGCGGATCCGAGCCCGCACGATAGGGGGGCTGAAGGGCTTCGAGATGAAATCGATGGCCCCCAGTTCCAATCCCAGGGCCTCGTCCGCCTCTTGGTCCAGAGCCGAGACGAAGATGATGGGAATATCCCTGGTCCGAACATCTGCCTTGAGCCGCCGGCAAACCTCGTAGCCGTCCAGCTCCGGCATCAAGATATCCATCAGGACGAGATCCGGCGAGTGAGCCACCGTCAGTTCCAGCGCCTCGCGGCCACTGCCAGCGAAGAGGAGCTCATAGTCTCCCCCGAGCAGGGCGCTCAGCAGATCGAGGTTGGCGGGCGTGTCGTCAGCCACCAGGATCGAAGGCTTGGGGTTTGACATCCTCGGACCTCGCCATGGTGAGGGTGAAAAAGAAAGGGTGTGCTCCGATCGCACTGCACATCAACCTGGGCCGAAGGTTCGGTCCGGTGGAGCGAGATGGTGGGTTGCCTGTCGAGGGTACGACCCAACGGCTTTTCCATGCGAGCAAAGACTACGGCGGCGGATTCCGGTTCACGGAAGAGAAACAAAGGGCTTATGGGTAGGTGGACGAGCCTCGAGCCGTACGAGTTTGGAGTCAGGAAAACTCCCGAAACTAAGCATCGGCGAGGGTTGCATGTGGAGCCAACCACAGGATTCGAACTGCGTTCGGCTTCGAGGGTTTAAGAAGGGATGCCAACCCACTCGATCGGGATTCGAACTGCGTCTGGCTTTGCCAGCCGCCGGTCCCGCTTCGGCGCGACATCAAGTCGCGCCTCGGGCGATCCCACTCGCAGGTTCGAATCCTCGATTTCTCCAGTCAAAAAGGCCCCCGATTCGGGGGCCTTTTTGACTGGAGCCAACTACAGGATTCGAACCTGCGACCTGCTGATTACGAATCAGCTGCTCTACCAGCTGAGCTAAGTTGGCGCTGGCTTTCCAGTTTGCCTGGGAAGGGCTTTGGAATCAACTGTGGGCTGGGGCCAGGCGGCCTAAGCTGCGGGTTTTCAGGGGAGTTTCACGCCCAGGTTCTTGACCAGGAAGGCGAAGACGTCGGCGCGTTCTTCGATCTGTTTGGCGGTGGGCTTGCCGGCGCCGTGGCCGGCGTTGGTTTCGATGCGGGTGAGGACGGGGGCGGGGCCGGCCTGGCAGGCCTGGAGGGTGGCGATGAACTTGTGGCTGTGGGCGGGCACCACGCGGTCATCGTGGTCTCCGGTGGTCACGAGGGTGGGCGGGTAGCTGACGCCGGGCTTCAGGGTGTGGACGGGGCTGAACTTCATCAACCCTTCGAAACCCGCCTGGGTATCGGCAACCAAGTAGTCGCTCTTCCAGGCCCAGCCGATGGTGAACTTGTGATACCGCAGCATATCCAGGACGCCCACTTCCGGCACGGCGGCACCGAAGAGATCAGGGCGCTGGGTCAGGCAGGCGCCCACCAGCAGCCCGCCGTTGGAGGCACCGTTGAGGGCGAGCTTCGGGGTGGAAGTGTACTTGTTGGCGATGAGCCACTCGGCGGCGGCGATGAAATCGTCGAAGACATTCTGCTTCTTCTCCAGCCGGCCGGCATCATGCCAGGCCTTGCCGTACTCGCCTCCGCCGCGCAGGTTGGGCATGGCATAGACCCCACCCAGTTCCAGCCAGACGACCAGGGAGACGGCGAAACCGGGCGTCAGGGAGATGTCGAAGCCGCCGTAGCCATAGAGCAGGGTCGGGTTGCCGCCATCCAGCTTGAGCCCCTTCTTGTGCACCAGGAACATGGGGATCGCCGTCCCGTCCTTGCTGGGGTAGAAGACCTGCTTCACCACGAAGGCAGCCGGGTCGAAATCCACCTTGGGGCTGCGGAAGACGGCACTCTCCCTGGTCTTCAAGTCCAGGCGGTAGATGGTGGCGGGCTGGGCGAAGGAGGTGAACGCGTAGTAGGTCGCCCGATCCTTCCGCCGGCCATGGAAACCCTCCACCGTCCCCAGGGTCGGCAGGGCCAGTTCGCCTTCGGCCCGGCCATCGAGCCCATGGAAGGTGACGGCGGAGTGGGCATCGCGCATCCAGGTGGCGAGGAAGATCCCCCCCACCAGGCTCACGGTGGCGAGCACCTCCCTGCCCTTCGCTTCGGGGATGATCTCGCGCCAGGCCTGCTGGGTGCGGAAGGGGGCGGCCACCAGGCGGTTGCGCGGGGCGTCCTTGTCGGTGAGCAGGAAGAAGATGTTCCCGTCGTTGCCCACCACGGAGTACTGGGCGTCAAAGGCATCCAGGAAGGGTTCGACCCGGGCGCCGGGGTTCGTCAGGTCCTTGAGGAAGAGTCGATTCTTGCGATCCGTGCCTTCGTTCTGGGATAGCACCAGCCAGCGGCCATCTTCCGTGACCTCGGCTCCGAAGCCCCAGTCCGGTTGGTCCTGGCGCTCGTAGACCAACGCATCCTTGACTTGGGCGGTCCCCAGCTTGTGGAAGTAGACCTTCTGGAACTTATTGACGCCGGTGAGGGCGCCTCCCGCCTTCGGCGCGTCGTAGCAGCTGTAGAAGAAGCCGGAGCCATCCTTCAGCCAGGCGGCGCCACTGAACTTGGACCAGCGGATCTCGTCGGCGAGATCCTTGGCCGTGGCCACATCCCGCACTTTCCAGGTCTGCCAATCGGAACCCGCGGAGGAGATCGAGTAGGCCAGGAGCCGGCCATCCTCGGTGATGCTCATGCCCGACAGAGCCACGGTGCCATCCTTGCTGAGGGCGTTGGGATCCAGGAGGACGCGCCCCGGCTTGGCCGGGTCGGAGGTCACGAACAGCACCGCCTGATTCTGCAGGCCCGAATTGTGCGTATAGAAAGTGCGGCCCCCCCGCTTGAAAGGCGCACTGAACCGCTCATAGTTCCAGAGCTTCGTGAACCGCTCCCGGAGCTGCGTCCGCTCGGGTATCCGCGCCAGGTAGCCGAAGGTCACCTGGTTCTGGGCCTCCACCCAGGCTTTGGTCTCGGGGGCGTCATCATCCTCCAGCCAGCGATAGGGGTCGGCCACCTGGGTCCCGAAGAAATTCTCCACCACCTCGCCTTTCCGGGTGACCGGATAGGTCAAGGGGGTCTGGGCTGACAGGACGGTTGAGATTGCAAGGACCATGGGAAGGAACCTCATGCGGTGACTCCTGAGAACCACTAACAATACCTCACCGGGCGCCAAGCCTGGCCGTGCAAGGGCGCCGGCTTGGTGGTAGTCTCGGCCAGCCCTGGAGGTCTCTTTGGTCCCACCATCCAGCAAGAAAGTCTTCGTCCTGGATACGAATGTCCTCCTGCACGATCCGAATTCCATCTTCCATTTCCAGGAACACGATGTGGTGCTGCCCATCGTCGTCATCGAGGAGATGGATCACTTCAAGAAGGATCAGACCGAGGTCGGCCGCAATGCCCGCACCGTCTCGCGGTTGCTGGACAAGCTGCGGACCAGCGGAACCCTCAGCCGCGGCGTGCCCCTCGAAGGCGGCGGCACGCTGAAGGTGGATGTGGCTGCCCACAGCCTGGATCTGGGCATCCTGTCCGCAGACAAGAACAAGGCCGACAACCAGATTCTGGCCTGCGCCCGGGAATTGCTCCACACCTGCAAGGAGCGCGTGGTCCTCGTCACCAAGGACACGAACCTGCGCATCAAGGCCGATGCCATCGGCGTGCAGGCCGAGGACTACACCACCGACATGGTGGAGATGGACGAACTCTACACGGGCCACAAGTCCTGGGAGGTGGATGCCGCCCAGGTCGATCTGCTCTACGACGGCGGCCTGCGGCCCGACCCCGAATTGAACCTCCAGCCGAACCAGTTCCTCACCCTGGTGGACCGGGCCAACCCCAGCCACACGGCCCTGGCCCGCTTCATCTCCGGCGAAGGCATCCTGCGGCCCCTGCGGCGCAATGAGGCCTGGCCCTGGGGGATCAAGCCCCGCAATCGCGAGCAGCAAGTCGCCATGGACCTGCTCCTGGATCCCGCCGTCCAGGTGGTCACCCTGCTCGGCAAGGCCGGCACCGGCAAGACCCTGCTGGCCATCGCCGCGGGCCTGCAGCAAGTGGTGGACGACGAGGCCTACGACAAGATCCTGGTGAGCCGCCCCGTCATGCCCATGGGCCGCGATCTGGGCTA
>JBBQEL010000007.1:0-81512 GCA_038320645.1 Holophagales bacterium
AACACTATGTATTCCGGAAAGTTTTGAATTTACAGTGCCGCCTTTCATAGCCAGCAAAGCAAGGGGTCCCAATGGGACCCCTTGCTTTGCTGGCTCCGGAGGAGGGATTTGAACCCCCGACCTAGTGATTAACAGTCACCCGCTCTGACCCCTGAGCTACTCCGGAAAGGACGAAGATCCATTCTACCCGAGGGCGTCGTGGATTCAAGCGGGAGGCTCTCAGCCTGTGATCCCGGTCTGATCGCGCCTAGATGCGCTGGAGTTCCATCAGGATCTGGCGGGCAGAGGCCTTGAGGGTCTCGATCACGCCCGTGCCCTGGTTGGCCACGGCCTCGATCATGGGTTCGTTCCTGAAGCGGAGGAGGCGTTCCATTTCGGGAAGAGTCGCCGCCGAGGGCATATCCCGCTTGTTGAGCTGCAGGACATAGGGAATGGAACGGATGTCGAAGCCATTCTCCTTCAGGTTGGTCGCCAGATTCGCGATGGACTCGATGTTGGCTTCCATGCGGGCCCGCTGACTGTCGGCCACGAAGATGATGCCATCGCAGCCGCGGAGGATCAGCTTGCGGCTGGCGTCATAGAACACCTGGCCGGGTACCGTGTAGAGGTGGAAGCGGACCTTGAAGCCCTTCACCGTGCCCATGTCGAGCGGGAGGAAATCGAAGAACAGGGTGCGATCCGTCTCGGTGGCGAGGCTGACCAGCTTGCCCCGCTTTTCGGGATTGGCCTGCTCGAAGATCCACTGGATGTTCGTGGTCTTGCCGCAAAGGCCCGGGCCGTAATACACGATCTTGCAGTTGATCTCGCGAGACGCGTAGTTGATGAAGGTCATGAGGCGTCCCTGGCTCAGTCGCCGAAGAGGCGGTCGATGTCTTCGTCGGTGATCTCGGAGAACGGGCTCTCGAAGCGGCTGCCCCCATCCGATTCCTTCTGGGCGCGCTGTTCCACCTGCTCGAAGATCTCCTGAAGCTCCTTGCTGGCCTTCTTTACCCGCAGGCGGACCAGGGCGAGGCTGGAGTTCTGGTCGAAAATCACGACCAGGATGCCGCGCTTGCCGACGATGGAGATATGGAGGTTGTCCTTCTCGCCTTCGTGGAAGAGCAGGCTGAATTCTTTTTCCCCGATGAGCTTGGCCAGGCCATCCGTGGCCGCAACGTTGCCTGCGGTGAGCGAAGCGAGGCTGGTGGCATCGATGCTCTTGACATCGCCGGCGGCGGCAATCTGCTGGCCGTTCTTGTCCACCAGGAAGACCACCTTGGCGGAGGCATCCTTCTCCAGGCGACCGATGATCTCTTGAAGGAGTTTGTATTCCTCCTCGAACAGCATGAGATCAAGCTTCGCCACTAGAGCCTCCGGGGACTGACTGCTGGAGGATACCGCACTTTTCAGTAGGGCCCGGAGCCTGAGCCCCCCTGAACCACGGCCACGGAAGCCGACAGACCCAACCGCGTCGCCCCGGCCCGCACCATCCGGAGCGCGACCTCGTAGGTGCGGATGCCGCCGGAGGCTTTCACGCCGACTCTGGGGCCGACGGTCCGGCGCATGAGGGCCACATCCGCTTCGGTAGCGCCACCGGTGGAGAACCCGGTGGAGGTCTTCACGAAGTCCAGTCCCGCATCACAGGCCAGTTCGCAGGCCCGGACCTTCTCGGCCTCGTCCAGAAGACAGGTTTCCAGGATCACCTTCAGAACCCCCGGTGTCGGCACCGCGGCCCTGAGGGCCTCGAAATCCTGGCGCACAGCCTCCCAGTCTCCACCCTTGGCGGCGCCGATGGCCAACACCATGTCCACTTCCCCGGCACCCGCCCGCAGAGCTGTTTCCGCTTCGAAGGCTTTGGCCGGGAAGGCAGAGGCGCCCAAGGGGAAGCCCACCACGGTGCAGGTGCGGACGCGGCTGCCCCGCAGGAGAGAGGCGGCCAGAGGCACCCATAAAGGGTTGACGCAGACGGAGGCGAAGCCGTGCTTCAGGGCCTCCTGGCAGAGCGTCTCCACCTGGGCGCCCGTTGCCTCCGCCTTCAGCAGCGTGTGGTCGATCAGGGGGGACAGATCCCAGGGACCTTCCTCGGGGGTGATCTGGCTGAAGGGCCGGTGGTGCAGGCCCCGCGCGTCGCGGAAGAGGCCATGACCTTCCACGCAGCCCAGGAGTTGGGGCACGCCTTCCCCTGGAAGGCCTGGTACCCGGGCGCGGATTTCAGCCGTGAGGTCGAGGAGGGGATCGATCATGGCTCCATCATGGCCGCGGGGGTGGCTTCCGGAAAGACGGGCATGAAAAAGCGGGCCGAAGCCCGCTTTTCCTGAACCAGTGAAGCCTGATTACTTCTTGGCTTCTTCCTTCTTGGGCTCGGCCTTCTTCTCTTCCTTCTTGGGCTCGGCCTTCTTCTCTTCGGCGGTCAGGGCCTTCTTGGCCTCTTCCTTCTTGGGCTCGGCCTTCTTGCAGCAATCCTTCTTGCAGTCCTTGGCGCAGGCAGCCTTCTTCTCTTCGGCGGTCAGGGCCTTCTTGGCCTCGGCGGCAGGAGCGGCAGTCTTGGCAGCCTTCTTGGCCTTCTTGGTCTTCTTCTCGGCCTTGGGGGCGGCGGCGGTCTTCTCTTCGGCAGTCAGGGCCTTCTTGGCCTCAGCGGCCTTCTCAGCCTTCTCAGCCTTGACATGGGCGGCCTTCTTCTCGGCCTTCTTATCGGCCTTGACAGCCTTCTCAGCCTTCTCAGCCTTGACGTCGGCGGCCTTCTTCTCGGCCTTCTCGGTGGTCTTGGCAGCCTTCTCGGCCTTCTCGGCCTTGACGGTGGCAGCCTTCTTCTCGGCCTTCTCGGTGGTCTTGGCAGCCTTCTTCTCGGCCTTGGCGGCCTTCTCGTCCTCGGCGGTCAAAGCCTTCTTGACCTCTTCCTTCTTGGGCTCGGCCTTCTTCTCGGCCTTCTTCTCAGCCTTCTTCTCAGCCTTCTTGGGCTCGGCCTTCTTCTCCTCGACGGTCAAGGCCTTCTTGGCCTCTTCCTTCTTGGGCTCGGCCTTCTTCTCAACCTTCTCAGCCTTCTTGACTTCAGGCTTCTTGGTCTCTTCGGCGAAGACAGGGCTGATCAGAGCGGCAGCAATGAGCAGCGCAGCAAGCTTCTTCATGGTGGTTCTCCTGGGTTGATCCGGCACGGCCGGAAGTGCTGATATATAAGCAGGCTTTACGCCAAACCATATAGATTGTAAACAATCTATTTAAATCAATTCATACTCCCCACAAGGCGTGGTGTTCTGCAACCTGTGGCAGGGTGCGACGATTGCGGTCCCCCAGGTCCCCTACTCGCCTTCGTGGAACCCGTACCGCTTGAGTTTCCGGTAGAGGGTGGTCCGATCCACCCCGAGGATCTCGGCAATTCGCTGTTTTTCCTTATGCCGGGTCACCAGAACCTGGATGTAGCGGCGTTCCAGCTCGTCCAGGGAAGGCCAATCCTCAATCAGGGCCGGGACTTCCTCGCCCGACTCCGGCCGGCGGAGGGCTTTCTTGAGGACATCCGCCTGGATCTTGGCCGGCAGGTCGTCCACGGTGATCTCTCGGCCCCGACTCAGCTGGGTCAGGTTCTCCAGCGCATTGCCCAGCTCGCGCACATTCCCTGGCCAGGAATAGGACTCCAGGACCCGCCGGGCCTCCGGATGCACCTGGTAGCTCTGGTCATCTTTCCGCCCAAACTCGGACAGGAAATGGTCCAGCAGGGCCGGGATGTCTTCGCGCCGCTCCCGCAGCGGGGGTACGGCGAGTTCCACCACGCTGAGGCGGTAGTAGAGATCCTCCCGGAAGCTCCCGGCCTTGACCATCGCCTGTAGATCGCGGTTCGTGGCGGCGATGACCCGGGAATCCACCTTGATAGTCTTGTTGCCGCCCACACGCCGGATTTCCTGTTCCTGCAGCACCCGCAGCAGCCGCACCTGGAAGGCTAGGCTGGTTTCGCCAACCTCGTCGAGGAAGATCGTGCCACCCGAAGCCTCCTCGAAGAGGCCCGGCTTCTCGCCGATGGCCCCCGTGAACGAACCCTTCACGTGACCGAACAACTCGGACTCCAGCAGCGTTTCCGTCAGCGCGCCGCAATTCACCGCCACGAAGGCCCGATCCCGCCGGTCGCTCGACAGGTGGATGCTGCGGGCCACCAGCTCCTTGCCCGTGCCGCTCTCGCCCGTGATGAGCACGGTGGCCCGACTGTTCTGCAAGCTCGCGATGGTCTTGTAGACCGTCATCATCTTCGGGCTGGACCCGATCATCAGGCTGCGTTTCGCCTTCGGGGAGGCCCCGGGCACGACACCGTGCCCACTGGACTGGCGGCGGGCCAGCGCCCGCGTGACGAGCGCCTTCAACTCCTCGTTGTTCCAGGGCTTGCTGAGGAAGTCGAAGGCGCCTTCCCGCACGGCCTCGATCGCCGTCTCCAGCGTGCCGAAACCCGATAGCAGAATCGTGTCCAAGCCCAGGGGCTTGGCCTCCCGCAGCAGGTCGAGGCCATCCTTCTTGGCCTCCAGATTGATGTCAGACAGCAGCAGGTCGAAGGGTTCCTTGCGCAGCAGTTCGATGGCCTTGTCGGGGTGCGTGGCCTTCACCACTTCAAGTCCCATCGTCCCGAGCAGTTCCTCGAGGAACTCACAGGTCTCCTTGCTGTCATCCACCACGAGCACACGGGCCATCATTACCCCCACCAAGAAGGTATCCCAAAGTGCCCTGGCCCTGGCGATGGTCTGGGGATATGCTCTGGGTGCCACTTCCACGGAGAATTACCATGCGATCCCTGCTGGTATCAGCTTTCGCCATCCTTCTTTCCGCGCCATGCTTGCTCGCTGCAGACCTCACGATCACCAGCCAGGTCACCGGCAAGGGCGCGCTGGCCAAGGATGGCAGTCAGGTGCAGTACTTCAGCCCGACCCGGATGCGGGTCAACCAGGTGGGTGCCAAAACCGATAGCCTCGTGGACTACGGGCAGGAAGTCATGTACACCATCGACCACGGCAAGAAGGTCATCACCCGGATGACCTTCAAGGATCTGCAGGAAGCCATGCAGGCCATGGAGGACCAGATGGCCGGGATGCCCGAGATGATCACGAAAATGATGTTCGGTGACGTGTCCGAGGTGAAGGTGGAGCAGTTGGGCCCCGATACCGTCATAGGCCGCCCTTGCAAGAAAGTGCGGATCACCCTGGGCAAGATGGCCCAGGAGCTGAGCCTGGATCCCTCGCTGCAGATCCCCGTGAAGGACTACGCGAAGGCCATGACGATGCTGAACCGGATGCCGGGCCAGGCCGGGGCCATCTTCAAGCGGATCTACCAGGAGACGGGCAGGCTCAAGGGCGTGGCCCTGCGTACCCGCATCACCGGGCTCATGGGGATGGATATCACCACCGAGGCCACGGCCGTATCCACTTCGGCGATCCCCGAAGCCACCTGGGCTCTGCCCGCCGACTACACCGTGAAGGATGGCGGCAAGGAAATGAAGGACGCCATGAAGGGCAAGCGCTGATCCCGGGTTTCACTTAGACTGGACGGGGCTCCTCGCGGGGCCCCTTCCCTTGGATTCCCCATGAGTGAGCGCCCTTCCTTCGACGATGGCCTGGACCAGCTGGAGGCCCTCGTCCAGCAACTGGAATCCGGCAACCTGAGCCTCGAGGACGCCCTCGCCCGGTTCGAGGAGGGCGTGCAGCTGAGCCAGGTCCTGCAGAAGCAACTGGCCGAGGCCCAGCGCAAGGTGGAAGTGCTCAAGGCGGGACTGGGCGGCGAGTACCGCGCCGAGCCGCTCCATGATCCCAAGGGCTCCCAATGAAGGAAGCCTCGCTGCAGGTTCAGGCCGATCTCGATCGCCTGCTCCCGTGTCTGGATGCGGCTCTGACAGGCCCCTTCGGCCAGGGCGAGGCTGCGCGTCTGGGCGAGGCCATCCGCTACAGCCTGGAAGCCGGCGGCAAGCGCGTGCGTCCGGTGCTGTGCCTGCTGGCCTGCGAAGCCGTGGGCGGCATATCAGCCGAGGCCCTGCCCGGTGCCCTGGCCCTGGAATATGTCCACACCTACTCCCTGATCCACGACGATCTGCCCGCCATGGACGACGACGATCTCCGGCGGGGGCGCCCCACCAACCACAAGGTCTTCGGCGAGGGGCACGCGATCCTGGCCGGCGACGCCCTGCTGACCGAGGCCTTTGGTGTGCTGGCCAGCGCGGACCTCGACCCCGTGCGGCGGGCCAGAGCCCTGGCCCTGCTCGCCGAAGGCGCCGGCTGGCGCGGCATGGCGGGTGGGCAGGCCCTGGATTTAGAGGGTGAGCAGATTGCCTCGTACGACCTGGACCACCTTCGCCTCATCCACCGGATGAAGACCGGCGCGCTGCTGCGCGCCTCGCTCGAGATCGGTGCCGTGCTGGGCGGCGCCTCTGCCACCGAAGAGGCAGCCCTCAGCGCCTACGGCGAAGCCATCGGCCTCGCCTTCCAGATCCAGGACGACATCCTGGACGCGACCGCCACCGAGGCCGATCTGGGCAAGCGTGCCGGAAAGGATGCCGGCAGGGGTAAGATCACCTACCCTTCGCTCCTGGGCCTGGACGGTGCCCGCAAGGCCCTGAGCGAAGCCACCGAGACCGCCCTATGTCAGCTAGCTTCCCTACCCAACCAGAATTCCTTGGCAGCCTGGGCGCGCTACCTGGCCCAGCGGGCCAAGTAGCGCGCCCCATGACCTCCGCTTCCGGTCCCTATCCACTGCTCGACTCCCTGGCCGCCCCCCAGCAGGTGAAGCATTTCTCGCCCGACCAGCTGGAGCAGTTGGCAGAGGAAGTGCGCACTTTCCTCATCACCTCGGTCTCTGAAACCGGCGGCCACTTCAGCTCGAATCTGGGGACCGTCGAACTCACCGTGGCGCTCTTCCACCATTTCGATTTCCTGAAGGACCGCATCGTGTGGGATGTGGGCCATCAGGCCTATCCCCACAAGATCCTCACGGGCCGCAAGGACCGCTTTCCCACCCTGCGCCAGCACAACGGCCTCTCGGGCTTCCTCAAGCGCGACGAAAGCCCCTACGACCACTTTGGCGCCGGGCATGCCAGCACCAGCATTTCCGCGGTCCTCGGCATGGCCAAGGCCCGGGACCTGCAGAAGCAGGATCACGCTTGCATCGCCGTCATCGGCGACGGTTCCATGACCGCCGGGATGGCCTTCGAGGCGCTCAACCAGGCGGGCTACCTGCAGGCCAAGAACTTCCTGGTGATCCTCAACGACAACGACATGAGCATCAATCCCAATGTGGGCTCGCTGCAGGGCTACCTCAATCAAATCATGTCGGGCCAGTACTACCACCGTTGGCGGGACCGCATCGAGCACGCCATCAAGGCCATTCCTCTGGAGGGCCTCAGCAAAGGTGTGGCGAAGGCCGCCAAGTGGAGCGAAGAGAGTTTCAAGCGCCTCATGGTGCCGGGCCTGCTGTTCGAGGATCTCGGCTTCCGTTACATGGGCCCCGTCAATGGCCACGACGTGAACGCCACGGTGAAGGCGCTCGCCGAAGCCCGGGAGAAGATGAAGGACGGCCCGGTGCTGCTGCATGTGCAGACGAAAAAGGGCTACGGCTACGAGCCCGCCCTGCAGGATCCGCTGAAGTGGCATGGCGTCACCGCCTTCGACGCGGAATCGGGCGAGATCATCAAGGTGGTCTCCGATCCCGCCAAGCCGGCACCACCCAGTTACACCAGCGTGCTGGGCAAGACCTTGGTGGAACTGGCGAAGGCCGACGAGAAGATCGTGGGCATCACCGCCGCCATGCTGGATGGCACGGGCATGAACCTCTTCCAGAAGGCCTTCCCGGAGCGCTGCTTCGATGTGGGCATCGCCGAGCAGCACGCCGTCACCTTCGCGGCCGGCCTCGCGGCCCAGGGTATGCGGCCCGTGGCGGCGATCTACAGCACCTTTCTCCAGCGCGGCTTCGACCAGGTGGCCCACGATGTCTGCATCCAGGACCTGCCCGTGACCTTCGCACTGGACCGTGCGGGCATCGTGGGAGCCGACGGCCCCACCCATCACGGCCTCTACGACCTGGCCTACCTCCGCTGCCTGCCCAACATCGTGCTCATGGCCCCCAAGGACGAGAACGAACTGCGGCGAATGCTCATGACCGCGCTCTACTGCGGCCATCCAGCCGCCCTGCGCTACCCCCGCGGCAACGGCCTCGGCGTACCGTTGGAGGAACCCATCACAGCCCTGCCCGTGGGCAAGGGTGAACTGCTGCTCGAAGGCGACGACCTCCTGCTGTGCGCCCTCGGGTCCATGGTGGATCCCGCGATGAAGCTCGCCGCGAAACTCGCCGCAGACGGTTTGTCCTGCGCCGTCATCAACGCCCGGTTCGTGAAACCGCTCGATGCCCCCCTCATCCATGCCTGGGCCAGCCGCTGCAAGGGCGTCGTGACCCTCGAAGAAGGCTGCGCGCCTGGGGGATTCAGTGGGGCCGTGGCCGAGTCGCTGGCGGATGGGGGCCTGTTGCGCCCACTGCTTCGCTGCGCCGTACCTGACCATCTTGTCCACCATGGCGATCCCAAGCGATTGCTTGAGGAAGAGGGCCTGAGCCCCCAGATGCTGGAACTACGGATCCGGAATTTTGCCAAGGCCCTGTAAGTAAAACCTTGCGAAATTCCCAGGAAATTCCTATGGTTGGTCCCAACCCAAGATGCTGTTTGGACCTTTTCTGAGGATTCCGTGAGGACATTCCCGATTCGCGTTTCTCTTTTGAGCGCCTGCTTGGCTTTTTGCAGCCTGGCCTTGAACGCCCAGTCCTGGGATGCCGCCAGCCAGGGACGAGGTTGGGCCAAGCAGGACAAGGACGATTCCTTCACCTTCTATGACCCGGCCACCCGTTCGCTGCGAACCTGGATGCGCGATGGCGGGCTCATGGGCAGCCTGCCCCTCACCAAACTCGAGGATCCGCCTGATCGTTGGACGATGGATCCGCGCAACAACGCCTGGGTGGCTCACGGCACCACCCTGACCCAATTTGACCGCAGTGGACGCAGCCTCATCAGCATCAGGCTCCCTGCCGAAGTGGGGGATGTCTGCTGGGATGCGAAGGGCTTCGTGCTGTCCTACCGCGCCACGGAACCCTACCTCGAGAAACGCGATTTCAAGGGTGCCCTGCTCTGGTCGTTCGGAGCGAAGCCCTCCAAGGGCGATGGCCCCGCACCCCAGAACCGCCGCCCCATCGCCATCGACGATGCCGGCAAAGTGGTGATGGCCGATGGCAATTCGCTCAACCTCTCCCTCCTGGACGGGGAGACGGGCCGGAAGGTGACCGAGACCAACCTGCTGCTCGCGGGCGGGCAACCCGCCCCGGCCCTCGATGGTTCGGCCGTGGAGCGGGGGCCCTTGGCGATCTGGTCCGGCAAGGGCGTGATCTTCGCCGCCGTCAAGGCCGGCCAGATCCCAAATCAGCTGCGGGAAGCGATCCAGGGTCTGGCGCTCGTCCGCCTCGACCTCGGGCAATCACGCCTGGAGTTCCTGCCCACCGGGCTGGACGAGTCCCACTACCTGATCGGAGTGCTGGATTCCGAGGCCGTTCTCGCCAGTCCCAAGGGCGGCCTGATGTTGGTGAAGATTAAATAGTCGAACCCGATAATCGGGTAGTCGGAACTACCGCGCCAGGTTCAGCACCCGCTCCCGATCCAGGAAGGGAATGGTCCGCCAGGCGTTCAGCGCCGTCGGGTTCAGCGTGGTTCGGGTCAGCACGAAATCAAGGAGGAGATTCCGCTGCGACGCCGGGGTGATCAGCTCCGCGGGACCAGTGAACCCGATGGCCGCCATGTAGCCACCACCGCCGCGCAGCCGATAGGTGCTGAGCGCCAGGGTGAAGATCTGGTCCGGCTTCACGGGTTTCCCCTGATGGCTCAGATTCTGCACGCGGCTGCCCAGGGGTTTGCCGAGATTCAGGGCGTAGGCCACGCCATCCACCGTATCGAAGTTGTAGAAGGGCACCTCCCGCTGATAGAGCTCCGGCTCCCAGCTGAAGGTGTAGTGGCGGGCGGCGTGCTCGAGGTAGCGTTTCAGCTGCTCGCCCGTGATGCGGATTCGTGCAATCTGGCTTTCGTAGGGCGAGAGCGCATAGAACTGGCGCACGCTCGTCGGCCCCTTGGGAATGAACAGCTTCGGCCCGGGGCTGGCCGCGGCCGATAGCTGCGCGCCCGTTGCCTGGCGCTGCACCTGGTGGATGAGTTGCAGGAGCGGCGTATCCTCCATCCGCGACCAGCGGCTGTCCAGATCCACCAGCAGATTCGTGGCCGCCGTGTCCAGGTAGCGGTCCGTCGCGGTGCGCAGCTCCGCCGTGAGCCGCAGCACCTCGGGATCGGTGGCCGTGAGGCCATCCGGTTTCAGCAGCCGCCCGGCGCTCGCCACCACACGCCAACGCCCTTGTTCCTGGCGCAGATCGAGGTCCACCACGGCCAGCGCCCGGCCGAAGCACTCGGCCTGGAGAATGGGGATGCCCTTGTGTTCGGCCTGGATCGCTTCGTGAGTGTGGCCCGTGAAAATCGCATCGAGCCCGGGCACCAGCTGCGCCAGCCGCAGCGCTGCGTTCTCGTCGCCCTCCTGGCCGGGCAGAGCGCCCAGTCCGGAATGCAGGAGGGCAATCACCACGTCCGCCTTCTCCTTGTCACGGAGCCTGGGCACCAGTGCCCTAGCCGCGGTGACGATGTCCTGGAAGGTCAGGCCTGCGTAGTTGCCTGGTTCCGTCATGGCCGGCACCCCGGGCGTGGTGAACCCCACCAGGGCCACGCGAATTCCAGCTACCGTCACCAGGGCATGGGACGGGAAGCCGGGCTTCCCCTTGCCTGGCACCGTGTTGGCCGACAGGAAGGGGAAGGCCGCCTGCTTCTCCACTTCGCGGAGCACGCCCAAGCCGAAGTCGAAGTCGTGGTTGCCCAGGGCCATCGCCGAGTAGCCCAGGGCGTTCATGATGGCGATGCTGGGTTCGGGAAGATCCCGCCGCAGGACATTGCGCACGTAGTTGACCGGCTCGCCCTGGAGGGTATCCCCGCAATCGACGAGGATCGTATTCGGATTCAAGGCCCGCTGGCGGCGGATCAGAGTTGTGACCTTTGCCCAGCCCGAGTTCGCAGGTTGCAGGCTGAAGGTGTCCTGCGCCAGCAGGTGGCCGTGCATATCCGTGGTTCCAAGAATCTGAATTCGGGCCTCTTGCGCCTGAAGCCCCAGGGCGATCAACAGGATAAGGAACCAATGCCGCATGCTGCCTCCGGGACCGCCCGACAACGCAGGGTTGGAAGGGGCCGACTTCAAGGGTAAACTTACCCTTCACCCAAGGATGCCCCCTCTTTTGGAGCCCCCCATGCAAGAAGTCCAGATCAAGGCCCCCAAGCACGAATTCACGCTGCTGTGCGACGACATCCGCCAGGAAATGGGCGGCAAGACCTCGCTGATGGGCCTGTACGACCATCACATCGTGGTGCCCCAGGTGCCCTTCACGCTCCCCAAGGTGTGCTTCTACACCCGCTTCTCCCGCATGGACGGCCAGTTCAAGTTCGGCTTCTCCATCGTGAGCCCCACCGGCGACCGCAAGGATGTGATCCGCGACAGCGATGTGCAGATCCCCGATGGCGCCAAGGAAGGCACCTTCAACGTCATCGCCAGCCCCTTCGAAGTCACCGGCGAGGGCGTCTACGAAGTGATCATCGCGCTCACCAAGGGCGCCGACCGCTTTGAATATGTCTACAAGTTCGCCATCTCCGACGCCAGCCGCCTCCAGGCCGAATACGAGAAGGCCATGGCTGAGTCCGGGCAGGCGGGAAACTAAGTCAAGCTTCAGGCTTCAGGCTTCAGAGCGGCGCCCCGGTGGGGCGCCGTTGCTTTTACACTGAAGCCTCAAGCCCGAAGCCTGAGGCCTACCCATGAACGACCGCTACGCCAAGCAACGCATATTTCTCGGCCGCGAGGCGGATGAGGCGCTGCGCTCGAAACGCGTGGCCATCCTCGGGCTGGGCGCGCTGGGTTCGGTCATCGCGCCGTGGCTGGCGCGGGCGGGCGTGGGGCACCTCACCCTGATCGACCGCGATCTGGTGGAGGCCTCGAACCTCCAGCGGCAGCTGCTCTACGCCGAGTCCGATCTGGGCCTGCCAAAGGCCGAGGTGGCTGCCCAGCACCTGGAGGAGGCCAACTCGTCCATCGAGCTGAGGCCCGTGGTGGCAGACCTCACCAGCGGCAACGCCCGGGAGCTGCTGTCTGGCTTCGATCTCATCTGCGATGGCACCGACAATTTCGAGGCCCGCTTCCTCATCAATGATGTGGCCATCCTCACCAGTACGCCCTGGATCTACGCTGGCGCCATCGGCGGTGAAGGTGTCGTCTGGCCCCTGCACCCGCCGCACACGCCCTGCCTGCGCTGCCTCATCGAGGAGCCGCCGGCCGGCGGCGATGTGGATACCTGCGACAGCGCGGGCGTGCTGGGCCCGGCCGTGGGCGTCATCGCCAGCTGGGCGGCCCTGGAGGCGGTGAAGGTCCTCACGGGCAAGACTCCGCACACCGACTTGGTGCGCTTCGACTTCTGGCACGATGAGCGCCAGTTCCTGAAGCCACCGAAAACCCGTTGCCGATACTGCACCGGCCAGATCACCGAATTCCTGGAGGCCCGCTGGACCCTCAAGGCCAGCGCCCTCTGCGGCCTGGAAGGCGTACAGATCCGCGTGAACCCGCCCGGCCGGCTCGACATCAATGCTCTGAAACTGCGCCTCGAAGCCCGCACCCACAGCCCCTGGAAGAAGGCCGGGATGCTGCTCAAGGGCCACGAAGGCGCCAACGAGATCACGCTCTTCGCCGACGGCCGCGCCCTCGTCCATGGCCCCATGACGCCTGAACGGGCGCGAAGCTGGTACACCGAGGTGGTGGGGTGCTGAAAGTTCTACTCGCCTCCCGCAATGCCGGCAAGCTGCGGGAATTCGCCACGCTTCTGCCCGACTTTCAATTCGTGCTGTGGCCTGCAGATGCGCCAGAGCTGCCGGAGACCGGTGCCTTTTTTCACGACAACGCGTGGCAGAAGGCCGAGGGCGCCCGCGCCTGGTGGCTCGCCCATGGCAGCGGACCGGTGGATGGCGTGCTGGCGGATGACTCGGGCCTGTGCGTGGATGCGTTGTGGGGCGGCCCGGGCGTACTGAGCGCGCGCTTTGCGGCGGACCTGCCCACCTACCACGACAAGAACCTCCGACTGCTGGCCCTGCTTCCCGAGGGGGCCGACCGCAGCGCCCGGTTCGTGTGCGTCCTGGCCTTCGCCCCCATGCCCGGCCTGTTGCCCGGTGGGGCCTTCACCGTGGGCGCTGCTGTGGAGGGCACCCTGGCTTTCACGCCTCGTGGCGAGGGCGGCTTCGGCTACGACCCCATCTTCATCCCCGAAGGCTACGACCAGACCTTTGGCGAAGTGCCCGCCGCGATCAAACACAGCCTCAGCCATCGTGCCGGCGCCTGTGCCGCGCTGTGTGAGCGCCTTTCCGCCGTCCTCCGGTAGGGTGGAACGCATGACCTGGAAGCGGGAACCCCGGACCTGGCTGGCCATCGCGGGCGTGCTGCTGCTGTGGGCCTCGGCCTTTGCGGGCATCCGGGCCGGCCTGCGGCTCACCCCTGCGGGCCTTCCTGGCCCCGATGGCTTCGGCCCCGGCGAACTGGCCCTGCTGCGGTTCGGCACGGCCTCTTTGGTCCTGGCCCTCTACGCAGTGGCCACGCGGATGCGGCTGCCAGACCTGGCGGATCTGCCGCAGCTCGGCCTCGCCGGTTTTCTGGGCATCAGCGTCTACCATGTCGCCCTGAACTTCGGGGAAGTCACCGTCAACGCTGGCGCCGCCTCGCTCCTCATCTCCGCAGGCCCCGTGTTCACCGCCCTGCTCTCCACGCTGTTCCTGCGGGAACGCCTCACGCGGATCGGCTGGACCGGCATCCTGGTGGCCTTCGCCGGAGTCACGCTGATCGCCCTCAGCGGCGGCAAGGGCCTGCGCTTCACGCCTGGCGCGCTCCTCATCCTGCTCGCCGCAGGGGTCGCGGCGATCTACGCCACCCTGTCGAAGCCGTTCCTGCGGCGCTATGACCCCATCGCGTTCACCTGCTACTCGATCTGGGCCGGCACCCTCCCCTTGCTGCTCTTCCTGCCCGGCTTGCTCCGTCAGCTCCCCGTGGCGGCGCCGCCCGCCACGTTCGCCGTGATCTATCTGGGCCTCTTCCCGGGGGCCATCGCCTACGTCCTGTGGAACCACGCCCTCGCGCGAATGCCCGCGTCGCTGCTGTCGAGCTTTCTGTACCTGTCGCCGGTGCTCGCCAGCCTCATCGCCTGGCTCTGGCTCGGCGAACTGCCCGCCCTGCTCACCATCGTCGGTGGCGCCATCGCCATCGTCGGCGTCATCCTGGTGCAGACCAGGGGCTACCAGAGGGACTGAGTCAGAACCACCGATTCAACTGGCGATCCAAATCAGAAGCCGTTTTGGCCACCGATGAACACTCCGATCGGGAGAATCCTGCCGACCGGCGCGGACCAATCTGGAAGCCACGCGTTGAATCAGTGGTTTACGCCTCAGCCTGGCCGAGCCTCAATCAGCGGTTTCGGTGGATCGCGTCAGCAGTCCCAGAAAGGTCAGTGCCTCATCAGAATCGTTGATGAGGCCGTGACTGCCCCCCGCCTTGACCAGGAACAGATCGCCAGGGGCCACGGGAAAGCGCACGCCATCCAGGACACCCAGGCCATGGCCCTCCAGGATCAGGTAGAGATCCTCCGTATTGGGATGGGCGTGCTCACCGATGGTGGCCCCGGGCTCCAGCGTGAGGCGACCCAGGCTGAGGACGCCCGCCATCTCGCCGAGCTTCAGCAGGTCCACGCCGCGCCCCGCGCCCACGCCGCCGCGGATGTTGACCTTGGCCTCCTCCGTCAGTTCGGACACCCTGCGGATCATGGGTTCCCTCCGAGGAAGAGCCGCGGATCGATCCGCGCATTGTTGAGACTCAGGGACCAGTGCAGATGGGGGCCCGTGGCCCGCCCGGTCTTGCCGACCTCGCCCACGACCTCGCCGGCCTTGAGCACCTGGCCCTGCTTCACGCTGATCTTCGACAGGTGGCACAGCAGGCTGACCAGGCCTTCACCGTGGGCAACGAACACCGCATTCCCGCTGTAGAAGAAGTCGCCCGTGAGCACCACCACACCCGCCGCCGGTGTCCGCACCGCCTGGCCCTGCGGGGCCTTGATGTCGAGGCCCGAATGCGGCGAGCGGGGCACGCCGTTGAAGATCCGCCGCATACCGAAGGAGGCGGTCAGGCTTCCCGGCGTGGGCTGGCGGCAGTTCAGCGAAGGAGTGAAGCCTGCGGGCCACGCCTTCCAGGCCGGCCCCATGAGCAGCTGCTCCTGCGCGATGCGCGTCTCGTCCTCGGCATTGGGCGTCACCTGCCGCTGATTCTCCAGGCGAACACGCTGCTCGGGGTAGTGCTTGGGCTTGATGATGAACGGCACCGCCTGGCCGTCCACTGCGATCGCGTCCGGCCCCGGTTGCGCACTCAGCGGCAGCCCCACCACTGCCACCCAGCCCTTCGCGCTCCGCCGCGTCAGCACCGGCTCCCCGCGGTAGGTCACCTTCGGCGACTGCGCTCGACTTGAGAGGGAAAGGACCGCCACGCCCCCGGGCACTGGCGAGGCCTTGATGGGAAGCGCGCTTGATTCCCTGGCCATCAGCGCCAAGGCGGCCGATCCCAGGAGGAGCAGACACACAGAACGGCCGGCCAGACAGCCTGAGGTCATGAGCGCTGGATCTCCTGGGACGGGGCTGGTCTGCCCTCATCGGCCATTGGCACTGCTTCGATTTCGACTGGCGGTGATTCTTCAAGAACCGGCGCTTCCGCCTCCATCTCGAAGCCCACCTCCCGCATCTTCACGGCGTCTTTGTATGCGGCGAGGATGGCGGTCCGAATGCGGAGGTACGAGGTCTCGGTGACCTTGGTGTTGAAGGTGAGGGTGGCCACCAGGTAGTCGCGGCCGTCGGGCATGATCTGGGGGGCGCTGACCTGCACCTGTGGCTGCATGATGGTGCCGGAGCTGCCTTCGCGCAGGCGGTTGGCCAGGGCGTCGCACCAGGCCTGCAGCTGGGGCGTGAGCGCCATCCCCTGTTCGGGCGATTCCGCCATGACCCGCCCGTAGAGCGTGAAGAAGAGGCGCAGCTGTGGCGGATCGAAGGAGTGATTCAAGTAGCCCGACATACTGGCGATCTGCTGGAAGTCCTTCAGCAGGGCCTGCAGCTTGGGGCTGGGCGGCGGGGGGCCCTGGGGCCTGGCCATCAACGCACCACGCCATAGCCGTACTTCGCCACCAGCAGATCAAGCCGCTCCCGGGCTTCCGTCGTCACGGCTTCGGGGGAGGTGAACAACGCGGCCTTCAGGGCTTCGCCGCAGGCGCAGGGGCGCCGCGCACCCGACAGCTGCGGCACCACCTTGCGGAGCAGGCGCTGGGCCTTGTCCACGTTGGCGTGCATCACCTCCAGCACCGAGGCGGCATCCACGCCCGCCTCCTCTTCGCGCCAGGCGTCGTAGTCGGTCACCAGGGCGATGCAGGCGTAGCAGAGCTCGGCTTCGCGGGCGAGCCGGGCCTCGGTCACCTGGGTCATGCCGATGAGATCCGCGCCCCAGCTCTGATGCAGACGGCTTTCGGCGCGGGTGGAGAAGGCCGGGCCTTCCATGCACACATAGAGCGAATCGCCTGCGATGGGCAGCGCCAGCTCACGGCCCGCCGACAACAGCAGCCCCGACGCATGGGCACAAGTGGGTTCGGCAAAGCTCACATGCGCCACCAGCCCTTCACCGAAGAAGGTGTCCTGGCGGTGCCGCGTCTTGTCGATGAACTGGCCCACCAGGCGCAGTTCGCCCGGCTTGTGGCGGGCCTGGAGGCTGCCCACGGCGGAGACGCAGAGCAACCGCTCGACCCCGAGGGATTTCAGCGCCCAGAGGTTGGCGCGGTAGTTCACTTCGCTGGGGGTGAAGCGATGGCCCTCACCATGGCGCGCCAGAAACGCGACGGGCGCACCCTCCAGGGTGCCCAGATGCACGGGGCCCGAGGGGGTGCCGAAAGGCGATGCCACTTCCACCGCCCGATCGAGGACGAGGCCCTCCATCCGGTAGAGGCCACTGCCGCCGATGATGCCGATGGGTGCTCGCATTGGACCATTCTACTTGCGGAAGGAGGCGCAGCCGTGTTTGTCTGTGGGTTCTGACAATTCACGTGTTGGATGTTCGGGAAGCAGGTGAGACTCCTGCGCTGCCCCGCAACGGTATGCACCGCAAGCCCCTTCCGGGACCTGCGAGACCTCAAGCCCGAGCCACTGGGAATCGTCCTGGGAAGGTGAGGGGGGAGCCGAAATGCCCCTGTCGCGTGCGAGCCCGGAGACCGGTCCTGCACCTCACCCCCCGTCGCGGGCACGGGCCGGGCCAAGGTCCCTCGTGGACCCGCCCTGCTTCTGCGACTACATGCGTGGAGGCATGATGGGTCTCACCCGGATTCTCTTCTCTTTGGCGGCTGTGTCCGCCCTCTCCCCGGCGGTCTTGTCCGCCCGATCCCTGGCCACTGAGGCTGACCGGAAGCCCAGCGAGGCCACGGTCACGGTCAGCGCCGAGGCCCAGCCGGTGGCGGTCACCCGCACCCCGGCCCCGGTGCGGATCGTGGAGGTCGAGGAACTGGCCCGCCTGGGCAGCCGCACCCTGGCGGAACTGCTGGAGGTCCTCCAACCCGGCGCCATCATGACCAGCGGCGGCCCGGGGGCGAACGCTTCGGCCTTCCTCAACGGCACCCTGAGCCGCAATGTCGTCGTGCTGTTGGACGGCTTGCGTTTGAACGATCCCACGGCTCCCAGCCCCGATCTCGGCACCCTCAGCCTCGTGGGCATCGCCCGCGTGGAACTGGTGCTGGGACCGTCCTCCGTCCTCTACGGCAGCGATGCCATCGGCGGCGTCATCGCCCTCACCAGCCTGGGCCGCGGCGCCGAGGGCTTCCATGGGCAGACCGGGTTGAAGCTCGGCACCCGCGGCCAGCGGGGTGGTTCCGCGCGGATGCAGCTGGCCGGCTCGCAGGGCTGGATCGCCGCAGGTGTCGAGGCTTTGAAGCAGGAGAGTGGCTTCCCGCAAGATACCTTCCGGCAGGCAGGCGGTTTCCTGCGCCTGGGCCGCACGATCGGTGATGCGGAGCTCACCGCCTTCTACCGCAACAGCGGGCAGACGGCGACCGTACCTTTCACCACGCAAGCCTGGCCAGGCTTCGGCCGCAGTTATGAACCCCAGCGGGAGACCCGGGCCCGCCAGGAAAGCTGGGGCGCCAGCCTGCGCTGGACCCTGGCCCCGGGCCTGGTGCTGGAGAACACGCTGCAGGCCCTCTCCGGGCTCACGGGCGATCCCAACGGCCCCCTCCGGCAACAGACCGACCGCGACTTCAAACGGGTGGAGGATCAGTTAACCCTGCACTGGACGCCTTCGAACACCTTCCGCCTTTCGGGCCGGATCGAGGGCCGCGAAGACACCAGCCACGCGAAGAACTACTACGATCCAGCCACCTATGCAGCCGTGCCCTACCGCGGCGAAGGCCGGGATCTGGCGGGCGCGCTCGAAGCCCGCTGGACGCTCGCCGAAGGCCTCGACTGGGTGGCAGGCCTGCGGCGCGATGCCGGCCACCGGGATCTCACCCGCTCCGACAGCATGGTCCGCAGCCGCGCCGGCAGTGCCGAAGCGGGGACCTGGCGCACGGGCCTGAACTGGGTGATCGCCCCCGAACTGCGCCTCTACGCCAGCGCGGGCCAGGGCTTCCGAATTCCCAACACCACGGAATTCACGCTCAATGCCCAGGCCGAAAGCCTGGATGGGAAGGTCTATCCCATCAGCCCCGAGCGCAGCCGCACGGTGCAGCTCGGCGCCACCGGGCTGCTGGCGGGCCACTGGGAGTACCGCCTGGAGGCCCAGCGCACCCGGGTCGCTGAGTTGCTGGCCTTCGTCTACGACACCAGCTTCGCCTTCCCGCCCCTGTTTACCTCCCACTACGAGAATCAGGGCGCCATCCGCGCCCAGAGCCTTGAGGGCGCCCTGGGCTGGCGCGGCGGGTCCGAGGTGGCCTGCGGCTGGGACCTCATCCTGCGCAGCCAGGAGACCCGCGACCTCGACCACAACACCGACGGCCAGCGCTACGGCCAGCAGAACACGGCCATCGTGCGCCATCCCTTCTTCACCGGTGCCCTGTCCGGGTTCGTCCAGGCGAAGGCCTGGCGCGTGGACTTCCGCCTCGATCGCATCGGCTCCCGCTACGACATCAACGACACCACCTACCAGGTGATCTCCACAGGCAAGGCCTACCACAACCTCAGCCTAGGTGGTTCCTTCGAGCCCATGAAGAACCTGGTCCTGGCCCTGCGCGGCGAACACCTGCTGCAGCGGAAACCGAGCGTCCAGGATTGGCTCAGCGGCCGCTACGATCAGACCGGCGATGCCGCCCTGGTCTATGGCTTCCCGGCCCCTGGCCCCCGCTGGTCCCTGGCCGCAACCTGGAGGTGGTGATGGATCAGCCGGGGGATCAGGTGTTAGGAAAAGCGGAACACAGAGGACACAACCTTAGATTCCCGACAACACATGCGTTGGCGGGGAGAAATCCCACAGAGGACACAGAGAACTGCCAAGTGTCGTCTGGGCCTTCCGTGACCAGTGCTTTCCTCTGTGTCCTCTGTGGTTCTCTGCGTCCTCTGTGTTCCAGTCTTCATGCAGTTCTTCTCCCATTGCTGCTCGCCTTCGCACTGCCGCTTGCAGCGGCGCGGCCCCAGCGGGTGGTGAGCCAGGCAGTGGGGATGGACGAACTGCTGCTGGCCCTGGCGGACCCGAGCCAAATCGCGGCTCTCAGCCACATCAGCCAGGATCGGCATTTCAGTCCCGTGGCGGCGGAAGCGAAGCGGTTTCCCGCGATCAAGGACAGCGATGCGGAAAGCGTGCTGCGCTTCCGGCCCGATCTGGTGCTGGCCGCCAGCTTCACCCGCCCCGAGACCCTGGCCCTGCTGCGGCGGGCCGGGGTCCGGCTGGTGGTGCTGGAGCGCTTCGACACGCTGGAGGATGTCTACGCCAGCCTCCGCATCCTCGGGCGCGCACTGGATCAGGCGGCCCGCGCCGAAACCCTGATCACCCAGTGCCAGGGCCGCGTGCAGGCCTTGGCCATGAAGCTGAAGGGCGCCCGGCCCGTGCGCGTCCTCAGCGCCGGGCTCTATCCCTTCACCTCTGGCGCGGGGACCACCTTCCAGGATCTATGTGATCACGCCGGGGCCCTGAACGTCGCCAGTGAAGCGGGCCTGAAGGGCCACGCGCCAACCCCTTCCGAAAAACTGCTGGTATGGAACATCGAGGTGCTCGTCGCCTCCGCCGAGGACGATGGCATTCGCGCGCGCCTGGGCGAGATCCCCCACTACCGCGCCCTGCCCGCCTTCAAGGCCGGGCGCCTGGTGGTGCTCCCGGGCCCGATGATGTCCAGCGTGTCGCACCACCGCATTGCCGCCTACGAAGCCCTGGCGCGGGCCCTTCACCCGGACCGCTTCCCGTGAAGCCCCGCGTCGCCATCCCCGCGATGCTGGGCCTGCTGGCCCTGGCCTTCCTGGCCTCGCTGGCCTTCGGGGAGCTGCGGCTGAGCTTCGGCGAGGTGTTCGCCGCCCTCACCGGTGGCGGCGATGACATTGCCCGCACGGTGGTGCGGGACTTCCGCCTGCCCCGAGCCCTGGTGGGCATGGCTGTGGGCGCCGCCCTGGGCGCCAGCGGCGTGGTGATGCAGGCCTTCTTCCGCAATCCCCTGGCCAGCCCCGGCCTGCTGGGCGTCAGCAGCGGCGGAGCCTTGGGGGCCGTGGCGGTGCTGGCCCTCGGACCGCTGCTGGGGTTCGCGGCCGCCACCCTGTGGGCCCTGCCGCTGGCTTCGGTGGTGGGCGCCTTCGCTGCCACCGGCGCGGTATTGATGCTCTCCCAGCGGGGCGCTGGCACCGAGCGGCTGCTGCTGTCGGGCGTGGCGCTCAACGCCCTGCTCGGCGCAGGCACCAGCTTCCTGCTCACCACCACCGCGGGCCACTTCGAGGTCAACGCGCAGATTCTGTTCTGGCTCATGGGCGGCCTGGAGAGCCGCAGCTGGGAGCATGTCTGGATGGGCGTGCCCGCCATCGTGGCAGCCTGCCTGCTGCTGCTGCCCCTGGGCCGCGCCATGGATCTGCTGAGCCTCGGTGAACAAAGCGCCCAGAGCCTCGGCGTGGATGTGCGGCGTCTCCGCTGGCAACTCATCGTGCTCTCCACTGTTCTTACGGCCCTGGCCACGGCCGTGGCCGGCATCGTCGGCTTCGTGGGCCTGGTGGTGCCCCATGTCCTGCGCCTGGCCTTCGGGCCCGATCATCGGCGCCTGCTGCCCTACTCCATGCTGGGGGGCGCGACCTTCCTGCTCGCCTGCGATCTCATCACCCGCACCTTCCCATTGGGCCTCAGGCTGGGGGTTGTCACTTCCCTGATTGGTGGTCCCTTCTTCCTCTGGCTGCTGCGGAGGCCGCGATGAAGCCGGCCCTCCACGCCTCCAACCTGGAGGTGCCCGGCCGCCTGGAGGCGGTGTCGCTGGAGCTGGGCCCCGGTGAGCTGGTGGCGCTGGTCGGGCCGAATGGGGCGGGCAAGTCCACGCTGATCCAGGCCCTGGCGGGGTTGCTCCCGGCCGAGGGTCGCATCCAGTGGAACGGCACCCCCCTGGCGCGGATCGCCATGGCGGAGCGCGGGCGGCGGCTGGCCTGGGTGGGGCAGGAAGCGCACTTCGAGTTCGCCTTCCCGGTTCTGGAAGTCGTGGCCCAGGGGCGCTATGCCTGGGGCGATGACCCTTCGGGGGTGGCCGAGGCCCTGGCGGAACTGGATCTCACGCATCTCGCAGACCGCCCCGTCACGCGGTTGTCCGGCGGTGAGCGCCACCGGGTGGGCCTGGCCCGGGCCCTGGCCACCCAGGCCCCCATCCAGCTCTGGGACGAACCTGTGGCCCAACTCGACGTGCGCCACGCCCTGGAGGTCATGCGCCTGGCCCGCCGCTTGACCGACAGCGGCAGCACCGTGGTGGTGAGCCTTCATGACCTGCGCGCCGCCTACCGCTTCGATCGCGTGCTGGTGCTGGATCGCGGCCGCCTGGTGGGCAACGGCCAACCCCACGACGTGCTCACCGCAGCCCTGATCCGTGAAGTCTTCCGCGTGGAGGCCACCTTCGTGGAAAGCCTGGTGCCGGAACTGCCGAAGGATTGAGCCATCCACCGCCCTATTGAAGGCTCAGGCCGTTGGTTCACCACAAATTGCGCAGAGGAAAGAGAAAAGCCATCTTTGCCACCGATGAACACCGATCAAAAGCTGATGAAGGGAATGCAAGCTGATGGGTAGGGCTGTGGGCGACGCCTAGCTTCAATTGATCCGAATCTCCTTTCCTCTACGGCAGTTCTCATTCTTTTATCGGTGTTCATCGGTGGCTGAAAGGCTTTTGCCTGTTCTCGAAAGCTACCTCGCCCGGTCGCTCATTCGTTCTCGTAGGGCAGAGACGTTTCGGCGGCCAGGCTCAGGTTTTCCTTCTTGGCCCTCTTGAAGGTCAGGGTGCCCATGGACAGATCGGGGAACTCGGGCCGTTTGCGGCCATCCAGCAGATCGGCCACGGTGAGGAGCTGGAGGCGTGGATAGTCCTTGCCGTTGGCGCCGCGGTACGGGCCTACCGAGGCGGCCTCCTTCTTCATGGGCGCGGTGGGTTCCTCCAGGCAGACGAAGAGGCCGATGGGCGCCTTCTCGCGCTCTATGACGCCCTTGAGGTCGCGCACCTGGGGCACCGCTACGCCGCCCTACACGCTCACCACGATGCGCTGGGTGGCCTGCTTTCCGCCCACGGCATCGGCGAAGTAGATCAGGCCGTCGATGCCCCCGTCGGCGCCCTTCTTCTTGCCCTGGAAGGGCTGGGCGTTCACCAGCGAGCAGGCCCACCACTGGAACTGGTACTTGTCGCGCAGCGCCAGATCCGCCGCGCCTTCCAGATCCTTGGGCGTGCCGTGGACGTCGAACTTGATGCCGGGGAAAGCGTCCTTCAGGCGTTTCTCGATGAGGCTGATGGCCAGGTGCGTGATATCGATGCCAATCCAGGACCGCCCAAGCTTCTGCGCCGCATGGACCGCCGTCCCGCAGCCGCAGAAGGGATCCAGCACCACGTCGCCGATGTTGGAACTGGCGTTGAGGATGCGTTCGAGGAGGGCGAGTGGTTTTTGGGTGGGGTAGCCGAGACGTTCTTGGGCTTGGGAATTGATGGGTGCGATGTCCGTCCAAACGTCTTGAATTGGAGCACCCGATTGCTCAAGAAAGCGTATCTGCCTGGGCCACTCATCCTCCTTTTTTGGCCAGTAAATGAGACCGTTGGCATCCATCTCATCGAGAGCAGTGGGTAGGTAGGCCCAATGACGGTCCTTGGTTGTCGGATCAAAGCCGCGCCATGGCTTGCCTGTTTCCCCCTGAGGAGTTCCCGGCCCTGTCAATGAAACCGCCCGCCATTTTCTTCCATATTCGTCTTCTTGCGAATAGTGCGAACCAATATATTCATAGCCGTGAGGGACGAGGAGAGTGTTCCATTGATTCGCTGCGCCTTTTCCGTAGAAAAGGAGCACATCATGCGCAGGGCCGTATCGCTTGGCGCTGCTATGGGCACCTGTTCGCTTCCAGACAATCTCGTTCTGAAAATTTTCCACGCCAAATACCGCATCCAGAACGAGCTTCAGGTAGTGACTAGCCGTAGGATCTCAGTGCAGGTAGAGGCTGCCGGTGGGTTTGAGGACGCGGTGCAGTTCGATGAGGCGGTTGGCCATCATCACCAGGTAGGCCATGAGATCGTTCTCGCCCAGGAAGCTGCGGTAGGCGGCAATCAGATCGGCCATGCGGGTGTGGCCGCTGCGCAGGATTTCGTCGTACTCCCGCTCGGCCTGATCGCCCCAGTGCCAGCTGTCCTCGAAGGCCGTGATCTGCGCGTGGCTTTCGCCGCCCTCGGGCGACTTGAACAGCAGGTTGTAATCGCGCTTGGAATTGAAGGGTGGATCCAGATAGACCAGATCCACCGACTCATCCTTGATGGAGTCGCGCAGCACGGCCAGGTTGTCGCCAAAGAAAAGCTGGTTCAAAGGTACCTCACCAGGCCGATGGCTTGCGGAAGGGGCCATTGGCATCGTTCAACTCAGCGGGGAATTGGGCACCAGAAAGGGGGCCATGCCGCAATGGCCACATCCAGTCTGAGTTCATTTTGAGTGACTGCGCTGGCTTCCGGTGAGGATTCAGGATGCCGACCCGCTTCTTGAACCGCTCCCTCACTAACTGGATGGGAAGCAGAAGGTCCGAGTCGTTCGATACCACCACCGCAAGATCGTACGCATCGTCAAATGCATCCAGAAGCAGGTGGGTGCCAAGGTTCACATCTGAGCCCTTTTCCTCGGTCTTGATCACTTCTACCGTGCGTGGCCGCGCCGTTGGATCGGCCAGGGCAGCCCGCGTGGTGGTGGTGAGAAATCTGCCGAAATGAATCTCCACACGAGGCAGCGTGCCCAGTGCCCGCAGGTATAGCTGCTGGTTCGTCGCGCGAGAGGGTTTGTGGGTGGTGCTTTCCATCTTGGCTGTGAAGTAATTGATGGCTCTGATGTCATTCCGCGGCAGAACGAGTGAGAAGAGCTTTTCCAGATCCAGCCATTTGAAGGGGGTTCTCTTCAGCGCCCCATAGATAGAGGTTGAAGGAATCCACATAGACAACAGTCCGAATGAGGGGGCTCGCTGGGGATGACATGGGCTCATTCTGCCCGAAAAAAGCTGAGGCCACCTTTCGGTGGCCTCGCACCCGTCGCCCGAAGGCTAAGGGGGGATTACATGGTTCATAGATAGCCCGATTCGGGACCTGCGCAAAGAAATTTCTGTTCCCCTCTGTTCCAATCTGTTTCTCGCGTTGCATCCAGGCGACTTGTGGCTATCGCTTCCCCAGCACCCACCCCAGCCCCACGGGCCCGGCCACGGTGGTTATGAGCAGGGCGCCGATGATGCCGGCCTGGACTTCGGGGCTGAGCAGGGGCATGCCATTCAGCTGTAGTTGCGCGCCCGACGCCACGAAGATGAGGCCCACCTCACCGCGGGCCACCATGCCCCATCCCACCACCGCCGCCCGGACGCCCTTGCCGCCACCATACCCGGCCACATATTTCCCGGCCACGCCCAGTACCGCCAACACCGCCGCGAAGCCCAGCGTGGCGGGCTTGAACAGGGCCACGGGGTCCACCTTGGCGCCCATCAGCACGAAGAACAGCGGCGACAGCACCGTCACCAGGGGGCGGATCAGCTCCTCCAGCGTGTGCCGCTCCCGGTGCTCCAGATCCACGATGTGGGCCGGTTCCAGGATGAGCCCCGCGGCGTAGGCGCCGACGATGGAAGCCAGGCCCGCGAGGTTGCCCAGCCAGGCCAGCAGGAAAGCGAAACCAAGGCCCAGCGGCAGCAGGATCTGCTCGCCCCGGAAGCGGGTGGCGAGGCTGAAGAGGTGCGGCGTGGCGAGGCGACCGAGCGTGAAGGCGGCGGCGAGGAAAGCCAAGGCCAGGCCCAGCGTCTTCGCCAGCTGTGGGCCTAGGGTTCCGCCGGCAGCCGCCCCCACCATGCCGGAGACCGCCACCAGCACCAGCAGACCCAGCACGTCATCCACCACGGCGGCGCCGACGATGATCCGGCCTTCCATCGAATCGGATGCGCCCTTCTCCCGCAGCACCTGGGCGGAAATGCCGATGCTGGTGGCGCATAGACAGGCGCCGATGAACAGTTCCAGCTCGAAGGGCGCGTCCTTGGGCAGCAGCAGCCAGGCGCCCGCCAGCCCCGCCGCCATGGGCGCCACCACGCCGATGAGTGCCACCCGCAGCGAGGCCACGCCGACTTTCAGCATCTGGGGCACCGTGGATTCCAGGCCCACCGCGAACATCAGCACCACCACCCCGAGGCCACCCAGCAGCTCGGCTTCGCGTGAGGCCGCCACGTCCGGAAACAACGGCCAGACCCGGTGCAGGACTGTCAGCGCAAGGCCCACCGCCAACTCGCCGCTGACCGCAGGGAGCTTGAGCCGCACGGCCAGCTCACCACCTACTTTCGCCGAAAGCCAGAGCAACGCCAGCAGCATCAGCGTGCCGGCCAGGGGGTCGTTCATGAGGAAGGCAAAGGGCATGGGTTTCCGGGGATTGTTCCCAGGCTAGTCTAAAACATGGTCTGGCTGGAAGCGGCATCCTGGGGATCGGCGGGCATCGTCCTCCTCGCCCTCGCCCTCCTGCGCCGCAACTGGGCGCGGCTGCCCGAACTCGCGGCCGATCCACCGCCCCCAGCAGAACCGCCGACCGTCTGCCTTTGCATCCCGGTGCGGAACGAGGCCCGGGAACTTCCCGCAGCCCTGGATTCCTGGCTGGTCCAGGACTATCCGGCCCTGCGGATCCTCGTCGTCGATGACGGTTCAACGGATGGCAGCACGGAGCTTCTCCGCACCCGTGAAACAGCACGCCCCGATCGTCTGCGGGTACTCCGCAACGACACCCTTCCCCCCGGCTGGCTGGGTAAGAACCACGCGCTCGATCTGGCCTCGCGCCAGCCCGAGGCCCAGGCCGCGGACTGGCTGCTCTTCGCGGATGGGGATGTGCAGGCCACCCCCAGCCTGCTGCGCCGGGCCATGGCCTTCGCCCTCGCCCAGCCCACGGACATCCTCGCCCTGTTACCTGCGATCGATGCCGTCGATCCGGCGGAGCGGGTGATCCTGCCCATCGCCTCGGCGGCCTTCCTCCTGCTGGTCCCGCCCCACCAGGTGCCCAATTTCCGCCACCCGGCCTTCTGCGGCGTCGGCGCCTTCACGCTGGTGCGGCGGACAGCCTACGCGGCCGTGGACGGCCATGCGGACGCGCCGCTGGAGGCCATCGACGACATGATGCTGGCCCGGCGCGTGAAGGCTGCGGGCTTCGTCAACCGGGTAGCCCGGGGTGGGCCGGACCTGCACCTGCGGATGTACCACGGATTGGGCGAACTGGTGCGCGCCATGCGGAAGAACTCGGCGGCCCTGCCCTTCTGGTGGCTGCTGCCCGCCCTGATCCCACCAGCCATGCTGATCGGTCTCGCCCCGCTCTGGCTCCCCTTCGCCGGGCACCCCGGCCTGGCATTCCTGCTCTGGCTGCTGGTCCCTACGCTCACGGGGGATGTGTACCAGCGCATGACTGGGCGCCCCATGGACCTGCTGTGGGCCCTGTGGCCCTTGAACACGCTGGTCTTCGCCGCGGGCACCACCTGGGCCCTGAGGGACCGCCTGCGCGGCGTGAACCACTGGCGGGGCCGGGACGTAAAACTGCGGTGAGCGGGCTGTCGGCTGATAGCCGACAGCCACCCTTCAACTCCCTTCGAACAGCCGCAGCGTCTCGTCCAGCTTGCGCAGGATGCCGAGGATCCGGAACGGCTCCACGGCCACATAGTCCACGGCACCCGCGGTCAGGGCATGGTGGCGCTTCTTGGCTTCGTCCTCCTCCGTACCTGCGAGGATTACCGGCAGGGGGCAGCCCTCCTGGTCGATGAGCTGGCGGCAGAGTTCGAGTGGGCTGGCCAGCCGCAGCTGGTTGTGGATGACGACCATGCGCAGGCGGCCCCAGGCTTCGCCACTGGCACCGACCTCGGCCAGCTGGGTTTTCACGGGGCCCTTGATGTGGTCGAGCATGGCCAAGCCGAACTTGCGGCTGAGGGCTTCACCGAGCCGCCGGGCGAAGTCCTCCTTCTCCGTGAGCAGGAGGATCATGGGATCCCGGTCCACGATCACCTTCACGGTGGGCAGGACCGCCGCCCGGTTGACCCGGGCCGTGGCCTCCTGGAAGCCCCGGGGCGAGAAAGTGTCCTTGTCGTGCTGGACCTGGGCGACCTGCTGCTCATGGATCCAGGTCCGGTACTGTTCCAGCAGGGCCGGATCGGCCTGCTTGGTGAACCGCAGGCCCACGAGATTCTCGCCGAAGTAAGCCACGGTGGCGGGCGCCTGCAACCGCAGCTCCTGATCCAGCGGGAGATCCAGCAGGGATTCCTCGCCCATGCGCAGCAGTTCCCGGATGTCCTGCTTGCTGTTCCGCAGGACGAGCTCCAGGCCTTCTTCGCCGAAGCTCTGGACCGTGCCGTCGATGAGGGCATTGCGGGAGTTGGTGAAGGTCGCCGCGTGGACCGGCAGATGGCGATCGGGGATGAAATCCGCGAGCCGATGCAGATCGGATCGCCGCAGCACCCTGGGGATGGTAGCCAGGCAGGCCTCGACGCCTTCCAGCACCTCCTGCCCGGCGTGGGCGACCACACACTCGTACTCCAGATCACGGTCCTTCAGCTTGAGGGTGAGGTTCTCACCCGGCTTCAGGCCCCAGGCACCCAGATCCTCGAAGGGCATGCGGAAGGCCAGGCGCTCGCCATCCTCGGTGAGGATCGGGTAGGCCGCCCGCTGCGCCTTATAGCCCACCTCCAGACGGGCGCCAGCCAGGCAGAGCCGCTGGAGGGCCATGCGGATGGCGACGGCATCTTCGAGGAGGGCGGCGGATTTCGCCATGTCAGCCCCGCCCGCCCAGCGGCGGCAGGGCCCCGGCCGGAAGCCACCGCGCGAGCGCGCCATGCAGCGTTTCCATCCGGACGGGCTTGGGGATGTAGTCGTCCATGCCCGCCGCCAGGCACTTCTCCCGGTCACCCACCATGGCATTGGCGGTCATGGCCACCACGGGCAGGCGACGGCTGCCGCGTTCCCGTTCCCGGATGCGGCGGGTGGCCTCGAACCCATCCATCTCGGGCATCTGACAGTCCATCAGGACCAGATCGTAGGTAACACCGACCAGCGCATCCAGGGCCTCGAGGCCGGTGGCCACCACCTCCGCCTCGATCCCCAGCTTCTTGAGCATGATGAGCGCGACCTTCTGGTTCACGAGGTTGTCCTCGGCCAGGAGCACGCGGACTTTCATGGGGCCTTCCGGAGCCTGGAGGGGCAGGACGGCCGCCGGTCCCCCGACCGCCTGGCCCTCGGGTTCAAGCAGGGCCCGCAGATGGCTTGGCCGCAGGGGCAGTGGCAGGAAGGCCTGGACGCCCTTGCGGACGCCCGCTTCGCGCAGTTCCGGGCGGTAGAGCGGACTCACCAGTACGACGGCCCCGTCTCCCGCGGCTGCCAGCGCGCAGTCCAGTGCCTCGGGTCCCGCCAGGATCAGGGCCCCGGGGCGGCCCCGCGTCCGCAGCCAATCGGCGAGGTCCGCGTCCGCCGGGGCCACGTCGGGATGCACGCCCCAGGCTTCGAGCTGCGCCGCCAGAACGCGCGCGACGGCCGGTGGCAGACCCGCCACAAGGAGGGCCGCAGGCCCCGGGCGCACCGGCGCCTGGCAGCCCCGCGGGGCCAGCTGGAAGGTGAACCAGAAGGTGCTGCCGACGCCCGGCCGGCTCGTGACGCCGATATCGCCCCCCATGAGTTCGGCCAGGCGCTTGCAGATGGTGAGGCCCAGGCCCGTGCCGCCGTACTTGCGGGTGGTCGAGGTGTCGCCCTGGAAGAACGAGCTGAAGAGTCGCTCCACCACCTCGGGCTTCATGCCGATGCCAGTGTCCCGGACCTCCACCCGCACCCGGACGCGATCGCCTTCGGTCGCCTCGGGCCGCACGGAGACTTCCACGGAGCCCTCATGGGTGAATTTCAACGCGTTGTCCATCAGGTTGGTGAGGATCTGGCGGAGGCGCGTGGGATCGCCCGTCACGGCCAGGGGCGTGGCAGGATCCACGAAGAGGCCCAATTCCACGCCTTTGGCCAGGGCCTTCACGCCGAGGACCGCCTGCACATCCTCGAGCACCGCCAACAGATCGAAATCGAGGCTCTCGAAGACGAGCTTGCCGGCCTCGATCTTGGAGAAATCGAGAATGTCGTTGATGAGGGTGAGCAGGGCTTCGCCGCAGGAACGGACGGTCTCGGCGTACTGTTTCTGCTCGGCACCCAGCGGCGTATCCAGCAGCAGCCCCGTCATCCCGATGATGCCGTTCATGGGCGTGCGGATCTCATGGCTCATGTTGGCCAGGAACTCGCTCTTGAGGCCGGACAGCTCCAGGGCCCGATCCCGGGCCACTGCCAGCTCCCGGGCGGCTTCCTCCAGCGTGATCTCGGCCCGGCGGCGCTCCGTGATGTCGTGGTACTGCCACAGGTGGCCCAGGTATTCCTCGCCCACCGCGATGGGGACGAAGTCCATGGCCAGGATGCGACCATCCACCAGCTCGAACTCCTCGCCCTGGACGGGCTTCCGGCCCAGCACCATGGCCTCGGCCCGGGCAAGGACGGCCTTCGGATCCACCAGCTGGGGCAGGCACTCCTCCAGAAGGTCCCGGGTGTCGCTTTCCACCAGCGCGTGGGCTGGGACCGGCACCTGGAACATCCGGCAGAAGGTCTCGTTCAACAGCGCGATTTTCCGCCCCTCGGTCTCCACCAGGATGCCCGCCTGCATGTTCTCGATCAGGGCCCGCAGGCGGCTGGTGGCCATCCGGAGGACGATCTCGGTGTGCTTGCGCTCGGTCACGTCGTTCAGGGTGCCGGACAGCCCCAGGACCACGCCGGCGGCATCAAAGGCGATGCGCTGATGGGCCTCCACCCACTTCACGTCCCCACCGCCGGCGGGAATCCGGAATTCGCCCTGGAAGACCGGCTGCCCGGTGTCCACGGCATAGGTGAGCATGTTCAGGTAGCGGGGACGGTCGGCCGGATGCAGGTAGTCCAGAAAGGGCTTGCCCAGGCAATCACCCACGGGGAAACCCGTCAGTTCGGTCCAGGCCGGGTTCAGGAAACACCACTGGCCCTGCCGGTCGATCTGGAAGATCACTTCTTTCAGATCTTCCACCAGGGCCCGAAAGCGCTCGGCCTCGGCCCGGGCAGAGGCCAGCTGGGCCTCCAGGGTGGAAAAGGTTTCGGCGGTGGGGCCCCCGAGGGCATCGGTCGACATACCCCTCTCTCTTCGACCGGCTTGAACCGGAGCGTGAAAAAAGATTTCTTGTTTTTTTCGCTTTTTAACCCAAAATTGATGAGCACCCCCTGGAGGTCCTCATGGCCGCGGCCGAGCAAGACGATCGACTGAAAGCCCTCACCCGCACCGTGGCCGACATCGAGCGGGCCTTCGGCAAGGGCTCGATCATGAAGCTGGGCGACCGCATGAGCCCCTCCGAGGGCATCGAGGTCATCAGCACCGGCTCCATCGCCCTGGACTCGGCCCTCGGCGTGGGCGGCGTGCCCATGGGCCGGGTCGTGGATGTCTATGGGCCCGACGCCTGGGGCAAGACCACCCTGGCCCTGCACATGGTGGCCCAGGCCCAGAAGAAGGGCGGCCTGGCCGCCTACATCGACGCCGAGCACGCCCTGGATCCCGAATACGCCAAGAAGCTGGGCGTGGATGTGGACAACCTCTTCATCAGCCAGCCCGACAGCGGCGAGCAGGCGCTTGAGATCTGTGATCAGCTCGTGCGCAGCGGCGCCCTGGACATCATCGTGATCGATTCCGTGGCGGCCCTGGTCCCCAAGGCCGAAATCGACGGTGAAATGGGCGACAGCCATGTGGGCCTGCAGGCCCGCCTCATGAGCCAGGCGCTCCGCAAGATGACCGGCACCATCAGCAAGACCCACACCTGCGTCGTCTTCATCAACCAGATCCGCATGAAGATCGGCGTGATGTTCGGCAGCCCCGAGACCACCACCGGCGGCAACGCGCTGAAGTTCTACGCCTCTGTGCGCCTCGACGTCCGCAGCATCCAGAGCATCAAGGGCAACACCAACGATCCCCTGGTGGCCGCCAAGGACGAGGATTCCTCCGTCATCGGCAAGAAGACCAAGGTGAAGGTCGTGAAGAACAAGGTCGCGCCGCCGCTCAAGGTCGCCACCTTCGACATCATGTACGGCGAGGGCATCAGCCGCACCAGCGAACTGGTGGAGTTGGGCACTCAGCTGGAGATCATCCAGAAGAGCGGCTCCTGGTACAGCTATAAGGACAGCCGCCTGGGCCAGGGCGCCGAGAACGTGAAGAAGCTCTTCACCGATAACCCCGAGCTCGCCGACGAAGTCGAAGGCCTCATCCGTGAGCGTCTCGGCATGAAGGCTCCGGTCGGAGTCTGACCGGCCGCCCGGGCCAAGCCCAGACGGGTGGCTAGACCGGCACCCGTCTGGCCATGGATCACGGCAAGGTTGGCCAGATTACCCATCCCCCTGCGCGCCCTTGGAAGGGGTCGGCAGACGGCGGCGGTCCCCACGGGGCTGTCGCCGTTTTTTGAGTGTTCCCGACTACTCGGAATCCTGCACACCCAGCCCAGCGCCCTTGAGATGGCTTGGCAGGGGCGCCGCACCTTGGGTGCTGAAGGGTGCGCCGCCGGGTGGGCCGGGGCGCGGTGAAGGCGGACGGGTGCCTGCCCCGGGCGCCTGCAGGCTCTTCATCTGCTCAGGCGTGGCGAACCGCTCGAGGCGGGAGAGCTGTTCCGCCGTCGGAAAGCCTTCGTAGCGGGTTCGGCGGGGCCCCCAGATGGTCACGGCCTCGCCGCGGAGTTCCTGGATGCGGGGCAGGGTCTGGCGGGCGAAAAGGCCGAGCGGCTCGCCGTTCCGGCTGGAGAAGGCGATGAGGTCGGTTTCGGGCAGCAGCACCGGCGTGCCCTCCGTCCACTGGGCCGTGGTGAGCGGCTTGCCCTGGCCGGTCTTCACCATCGAGACCGAAGCCGGCACGCCCAGGGCGGGATCCAGGTCCCGCTCCTGGTGTTGCAGGGCGGCGATCAGATCCATGTGCTTCAGTTCCTTCTGGGGCGCCGACATGGGGTGGGGGTCCTGCAGCCGGGCGGTCATCAACAGATCGCCGATGCGCTCGATCACGGCGAGCTGAAGGGGCTTCGCCCCGGACTGGATGCTGCGACCTACCTCTTCCATGAGCTTGGGCAGCAGGATCTGCGGCGTGGCCAGCAGCGTATCCGCAGCCGGTATCGCCAGGAAGGGATGCTGACTCTTGAAGAGCCCATGCCAGATCTCGGGCAGCAGCAGGCGCGCGGCGTCCAGCCCGTCGCGCCAGGGGCTCCGGTAGATGCCCGAGGGGAGGCGCTCGAAGGTCCCCTCGCTACGGTGGCGCAGGTGGTCCAGGGCGTGGTCCAGCACCTCGTCAGCGGACTGGTCCCAGAGCGTCAGCCACGCAGCCGGCATGACCTTGTCGCCCACACGGACCCGCTGGCTCAGGCCATCGATGAAGCCCCGGCTCCACCGGCCTTCGCGTTCGGCCAGCCAGGCAGGCACCAGTTCCGGCAGCAGATGATCCTGGGCGTCGATCCAGGGTTCCGGCAGGGGGAGCCCCTGTCGGTGGACCGCGGCCACGGCCTCGGCCCAGGCTTCCCGTTCCTCCACCTTGCGATGGGCCTCGAAGCCTGGGGCCAACGCGGAGAGCCCCGGCAGGTCCACGGGGATGCCCCGGGCCTCCAGCAGGGCGCTCAGTGCCGGCAGTGGCGCCTCCTCAGCGCGAGACAGGAATCGATCAAAAAAGCCCATATTTTAAGGTCCACCCAAACAATCCATTGTGAACCAGGAAAGGAATTTATGCTTGGGGGATATGGAGCCTCACGACACCCTGGGCCGCCCCCTCAGAGCCCTCCGCATCTCGGTGACCGACCGCTGCAACTTCCGTTGCGGCTACTGCATGCCCCGGGAGGTCTTCGGCCCGGACTATGCCTTTCTGCCCCGGGAGGGCCTCCTCAGCTTCGAGGAGACCACCCGACTGGCCCGGATCTTCGCGGGCCTGGGCGTTTCCAAGATCCGGCTCACCGGGGGTGAACCCCTCCTGCGCCGGGAACTGCCCTCCCTGGTGCGGATGCTGGCAGCGGTGCCCGGACTGGAGGACATCGCCCTCACCACCAATGGCGTCCTGCTTCCGGAGCTGGCCCCGGCCCTGAGGGCGGCGGGGCTGCGCCGGCTGACCGTGAGCCTGGACACCCTGCGTCCCGACCGGTTCCAGGCCATCAGCGATACGGACCTGCCCCTGTCCCGCGTGCTCGCAGGGCTGGAGGCGGCCCGCAGCGCAGGCTTCGGTCCCCTCAAGCTCAACTGCGTCCTGCAGCGGGGCGTGAATGACGACGAGGTGCTCGACCTCGCCGCCTTCGCCAGGGAGCAGGGGCATATCCTGCGCTTCATCGAGTTCATGGATGTGGGCACGACCAACGGCTGGCGCCTGGACGCCGTGGTCACAGCCGCCGAAGTCCATCGCCTGATCCACGCCAACTGGCCCCTGGAGCCCCTCACCACCTCCGAGGGCGTTGTGGCCAGGGGGTGGCGCTACCTCGATGGAAAAGGCGAAGTGGGGCTCATCGCCTCGGTCAGCGCGCCCTTCTGCCGGAGCTGCGACCGTGCCCGCCTGTCCGCCGAGGGTCACCTCTACACCTGCCTCTTTGCGGGCGAAGGGCTCGATCTGAAGGGGTTCCTGCGCGGGGGCCACAGCGATGCGGACCTCACCAGCCTGCTGGCCTCCCACTGGAAGCGACGGACGGATCGCTACTCTGAGCTGAGGAGCGGCGCCACGAAAGGCCTGTCGAAAATCGAGATGTCCCGCATCGGCGGATGAGCCCCCGCGGATCATGCGCGCGAGCAGGAAGGCCATCTCCAGGCTCTGGCTGCGGTTCAGGCGGGGATCGCAGCCGCTCTTGTAGGCGCGCTGGAGATCCGCCTCCACCAGGCCCTCGACGTTGCCGTGCATGGGATTACTGCTCCACAGCACGGGATGCCCCTCGGCCCGGGCGGCCTCGATGAGCCTCGGCAACACGGCCGCCGCCCGCCCGGCGCCGAAGCGGGTGATGAGCGTGAGCCGGCCCGGCTGCCCCTCCGGATCCAGTTTGGCCCGTACTTGTCGCAGATCCTCCGGCTGCACGGCGACGCCCACCTTCAGGCCGATGGGGTTGGCGATACCGCGGATGTATTCCAGATGGGCGCCATCCAGCTGCCGGGTGCGCGCGCCGATCCACAGGAAGTGGGCCCCCAGGTTGGTGTGCGCCTGGTGTTCGGGCACCCACCGGGTCAGGGCGGTCTCGTAGGGCAGGTGCAGGGCCTCGTGGCTGGTGAAGAGCTCACCGGTGCGCAAGTGCTTGGGCAGACCGCCGAGCCGCTGCACGAAGTCCAGGGAGGCCCGCACCTGATCGAGCGTTTCGAGGCAGTGCCCTGCGTCCCCCCGGCTCCATGGCAGATCCCAGTGCTCGGGGTGGTGCAGATCCGCGAAGCCACCATCCACCAGGGCTCGCGATGCGGCCCAGATGGATGACGCCCGTGCGGCCGCCGTGGGTGATCAGCACGGACATCTGCAGCAGCACGCGCAGCTTGTCCTGGATGAGGCCGCCCCGGCAGTCTGCGAAGGCCTCGGCGCCGTCGCCACCCTGCAGCAGGAAGCGCTTGCCCGCCAACGCTTCCGCCAGGAGGACCCGCAGGGACTCCACTTCTTCGGCCACCACGAGGGGCGGGAGTTCGCGGAGTTCCGAGAGCACCGTTTCCAGCGCCCCGGAGTCGCGGTATCTGGGCTGCTGCACCGCGGGCCGCTGCTGCCAGCTGTCGGGGGTCCAGGTCAGTGGCGTCATCTCGCACCGTCCACGGTTGCCTGGGGATAGCTGCCCAGCACCTTGAGTGACGCGCAGGCGCCCCGCAGGTCTTCCAGGGCCTCGGCCAGCACCGGGTCCGATTCATGTCCCTCCACGTCCAGGAAGAAGGCGTACTCCCAGAGTTTCCGGCGGGTGGGCCGGCTCTGGATGCGGCTCAGGTTGAGCCCGCGGTGGGCCAGCGGTTCGAGCAGATGCAGCAGGGCGCCGGGGCCGTCCTGCGCCATGGCCAGCAGCGTGGTGCGATCCCGGCCCGTGGGTTCAGAGGCCTTGGGCCCCAGCACGAGGAAGCGGGTCGCGTTGGCGGCCAGATCCTGGATCTTCGTTTCCGCCACTTTCAGCCCGAACAAATCCGCCGCCATTTCCGAAGCCACCGCCGCACCCTCGGCATCCTCCCGGGCCAGGCGGGCGGCTTCCGAAGTGGAAGGCGCCTCGATGCGATCCGCCTGGGGAAGGTGCGCCTCCAGCCAGCGCCGGCACTGGCCCAGGGCCTGGGGGTGGGAATAGACCCGGCGCACGGAGCCCAGATCCAGCTCTGGTCGCATCAGCAGGGCCTGGTCCACGGGCAGCAGGATCTCGGCGCAGATGCGGATGGGGCTGTCCAGGAAGGCATCCAGCGTGGAATCCACGGAGCCCTCGGTGGCGTTCTCCACGGGCACCACACCGTAGTCCGCCCGCTGGCGCTCCACGGCCTGGAACACCGCCGCGATGGTGCCCTGGGGCAGGGCCTGGCAGGAACCGCCGAACTGCTGGCGCGCGGCTAGGTGGGTGAAGGTGCCTTCGGGCCCCAGGAAGGCCACGCGCAGAGGCTTCTCCAGGCTGAGGCAGGCACTCATGACCTCCTGGAACACGCTCCGCACGGCCGTCGATGGGAAGGGGCCGGGGTTGGCGGATTCCAGCCGGGCCAGCACCTCCCGCTCCCGTCGCGGGGCGTGGAAGAGCGCCTCGGGTGCCGCCGCGGCCTTCAGGCGGCCCGCTTCGGACGCCAGCCCGGCCCGCTGATTGAGCAGGGCGAGCATCTGATCGTCCAGGGCGTCGATGGCCTGTCGGAGGCTGGCAAGGGCTTGAGGATCGGACTGGGTCATGGGGTCACCAAAGAAAAACCCCCGAGCCGTGAGGTCTCGGGGGCGATGGCGGAAGCGGTTCTGAGTCTAGACGCCGCCTACCCTCGCACCCGAGGTGCGAAAGCTAAAGGGGAAAAAGCGGCGGGAGATCGTCATGGCAGTCCAAAGAGACTGCCCGAAGCCCGTGCCCGGCGCAAGCCCAGATGGCCTCGCTGGTCGCGGAAGGCTCGGAAGATACGCGGAAGGCGTGGAAATAAACACCACATCCAGGTGGCGGGAACCGGACCTTTTCCGTGACTTCCGAGGGATTCCGCGCCTTCCGTGACCAGCTTCTTTTGAAGCCTTACTGCCCTAGGTGGACGATCACTTCGGTCAGGCAGACAGCCCAGACTTCGTCCGGAGTCTCCTCCATGAAGAATTCCACGGCATGGCCGGCGGGCCGGGCTTCGGGATGCAGGGACCAGGCCTCGAAGAGGGCATCCAAGGGGGCGGAGTTCAAGGGGTTGTGACGGAACTTGTGGGATTTGCGGGCGCGATCCACATCGGGGCCGCGCAGGCAGACGCCCTCCCGGCGCGTAGCCACGAAGGTGAAGGCCTTGACCCATTTCCCATCCAGCAGCTGGTTGAAGTGCAGAAAGGCGCCGTGGAGGCTGCGGGAGTAGTCCAGGGTGCGGTGCTTGCCCCGCCACTTGGCAGTCCATTGGGTGAGCAGGGCCGCGAGGCGGAGCCGCTCCGAAGGATGCTTCAGGCAACCTTGGGCATAGGGCAGGAAATCGTCGAGCAGGTCCAAGGCACAGCCTCCGGCTTCCTCCACCCTACCGCAGGGGAGGCCGGACGGGCCGCCATGTCCGCCCCCAAAGGTCGCTACCATGGACCATCCCTTCGAGCGTCCCCGATGCCTGTTATCTCCGATCCGCAGGAACCAGCCCAAGGCCGCCGACCCGGTCCCTGGTGGCTGGCCCTGCTGGTGTTCCTGGTCAGCCTGGGTGCCACCATCCTGGCCTGGACCACCGCCCAGCAGAACCAGCTGCAGCGGGACCAGGGGCGCCTCAGCCGCTTCGTGGGCAGGACACAGGTGAACCTCCAGAACCGCCTGGGCCGCTACGAAGACATCGCCCGGGGCGCCCAGGGGTTCTTCGCCGGCGAGGCAAGCCGCCTGTCCACGGAGCAGTGGCGCGACTACGTGGGCCGGCTCCAGATCCAGGAGCGCCACCCGGGCCTGACCAGCCTCGCCTTCATCAGCCGGGTCAAGCCCTCGGAACTGGAGGACTTCCTCGCGGCTCGCCCCCAGCTCTCAGGGCGCTATCACCGGCCCATCTCCGACCCGTTGCCGCTGAGGGACTCCGGGCAGGATGGGGATCACCTCCTCATCGAACTGTGCGAACCGGGCGAGCGGGCGGCCGTTGGCCTCGGCCTCGACATCGGCACCAGCCATACCCAGCGGATGGCCGCCGAGCGGGCCCTGGACACAGGCCAGCCGGTGCTCTCCGGATTGCTCTACTTCACCCGGCCGGAGGGACGCCAGGATGCCGTGGCCCTCTTCGTGCCCGTCCTCGAGGGGAATCCCGCTGGCCCCGCCGCCCGGCGCAAGGCCCTCAAGGGTTGGGTCTCTGCCGGCATCCTCATCAAGCCCCTGGTGGAGGAGATCCTCCGGGGCGAGGATCAGGGCGTAGCCTTCGAGGTGGTGGATGCCTACGCCGCCCAGGGGCCCCAGTGGCTATTTGCCAGCCCGGACTGGCCCAAGGGAGCCAAACCGGATTCGGTGAGGATGCTCGATATCGGCGGCCGGGGCTGGCAGCTGCGCTATGCCATCAAACCGACCTTCTACGAGGCCGAGGGTCGCACCATGCCGCTGTTCCTCCTAGTGGGCGGCCTGACCATCAGCTGCTGCCTGGCGGCGGTGGTGTGGTCCCTGGCCGGCACGCGCATCCGGGCCCTGAACCTGGCCCAGACCATGAACGCCTCCCTGTACGAGGCCCTGCAACGGAACCGCAGCCATCTGGCCTTCACACCCCTGGCGGTGATCGAGACGGATGCCACCTTCCTGATCCGCGAATGGAACCAGGCGGCGGAACGGATCTTCGGGTACACCCGGGAAGAGGCCCTGGGCAAGGATCCGCGGATCCTCATCCCCTCGGATCGCCAGGAGGAGGTACCGGAACGCCGCCGGTCCCTGCTCGGCAGCGAAAGTGGCACCCGGGTCACCCTGGAGAACCTCACGCGAACGGGCCAGCGCATCCTGTGCGACTGGTACAACACCGCCCTGCGGGACGAGCGGGACCGGTTCATCGGGGCGATCTTCCTCGCGGATGATGTCACCGACCGCCGCCGCGCCGAGAGCGCCCTGCGCCAGGCTCAGAAGCTGGAGAGCCTCGGCGTGCTGGCGGGCGGCATCGCCCACGATTTCAACAACCTGCTCACGGCCATTCTCGGCAACACCGAAGTGGCCCTGGACCGCGTCCAGCAGGATCCGGCCTTGCGGGCCGCCCTGCAGCGCATCGAGGCCACCACCCAGCGCGGCTCGGACCTGGCGCGGCAGCTCCTCGCCTATGCGGGGAAGGCCCACTTCTCCGTCCAGCCCCTCGATCTGAACGCGATCATCCTGGAGATGGGCGATCTGCTGCAGGTATCAATCCCCAAGAAGGTCGCCCTACGCCAGGACCTCCAACCCGGTCTGCCCCCCGTGGAGGCGGATAGCGCCCAGTTCCAGCAGGTGGTGATGAACTTGGTCATCAACGCCGCCGAGGCCATCGGGGACCGGCCGGGCCTGGTGACGCTCCGCACCCGTGCCGTCCGCTACCCCCAGGCCGAGTTGTCCGCCGCCTTCCCAGGCCAGGTGCTCGAGCCCGGATCCTATGTCCGGATGGAAGTGGAGGATGACGGCTGCGGGATGGATGCCGAAACCATCGGCCGCATCTTCGACCCCTTCTTCACGACCAAATTCACGGGCCGGGGCCTGGGCCTCTCCGCCATGCTCGGCATCGTCCGTGGCCACCGGGCCGGTATCCACGTGGAGAGCACGCCCGGCGAGGGCACCACCTTCACCCTGCTCTTCCCGGCCTCGCAGGGCACCGTGGCCGTACCCTCGGCCCTGCCCGAACCCGACCGGGCCATCACTGGCACCATCCTGGTCGTCGACGACGAAAGCATCATCCGTGATCTGGCCCGCGGCGCCCTGGAAGGCGCCGGCTTCCAGGTGCTGGAGGCGCGGGATGGCGTCGAGGCCGTGGCGCTGTTCGAAGCGGGCCGAGAGCAAGTGGATCTCGTCCTGCTCGACATGACCATGCCCCGCATGGGTGGCGCCGAGGCCTTCCGGCTCATCCGGAACCTCGCGCCCGAGGTGCGCGTGCTGCTCACCAGCGGCTACACCCAGAAAGAGTCCCTGGAATCCCTCGCGGATCTGCCTCCGGATGGCTTCCTCCCGAAACCCTTCCGGATCCGGGAACTGGTCGGTAAGGTCCGCGTGATTCTGCGCGATTCAGAGACGAAAAATCGAACCAAATGACCATTATGGAATATAAATAATGATAGCTAAGTCCTTGCGATAACAGCGTCCTGTGGCATGGATCACAAGTGTTCCCAATTAGATTTTTAGACACTGATATCGGGGCCGGGACATCTCATGCTGGACGGATCTGGAGGCTTCCATGTCCGACTCGGCCACTCAGCTGATCAGTGCCGGCAATCTGCCCACCCCCAACTGGCACGCCACCCACATCGAAGCCGGGGAACGGTTGACCCGCATGGCCGAGGCCCTGGGCGCCGCCGATTGGATAGAGGTTGATCGGGGCGCCAAGTGGATCTACGAAGTGCTCAGGCCCCACAACGAGGCCGAAGAGCGGGAACTGTTCCCGCTGCTGGAGGAGATCGGGGCCGAGGCACTGCATCTGCGCCTGCAGGAGGATCACCGCCAGATGTGGGACCTCAACCTGCAGCTGCTCGCCGAGATCAACGAGGGCCAGGTGCGTGCCCCGCGTTCTCTTACGCTGCTTGGGCAACGGCTGGTGGACCTGATCCGCGACCACATCGAGGCCGAGGAACACCTCATGCTGCCCCTGCTCAAGGGGAAATCGCTATATGCCTCCGATGCGGAAACCCAGGACGGCTACCTGATCCTCGAGAAGAAGCTCATCGCCCCGGAAACCTGGTCCTTCATCGTGCAGGCCCCCCAGGTCGCCCGCGGCCGCAAGCCCGGCCAGTTCTTCATGGTCGCCCCCTTCCCCGAAAGCGAGCGCATCCCCCTCACTCTGGCCGGCGGCGACGCGAGGAAGGGCTACATCCACTTCGTCATGCAGGAGGTCGGTGCCACCACCCAGGCCATGGGCAAGCTCAGCGCCGGGGATCGCCTCTACGCGGTGGCCGGCCCCATGGGCACACCCACGGAGCTGGTGGAGGAAGGCACCATCGTGCTGATGGCGGGCGGTTACGGCTCCGCCGCCATCCTGCCCACTGCCGAGGAACTCCACGCGAAGGGCCGCCGGGTCATCACCATCCTGGGCGGCCGCAGCATGGAGCGGGTCCTGCTGGCGGACGAACTGGGGGCCGCCTCGGCCGAACTGATCGTCACCACCGATGACGGCACCATGGGCCGGAAGGGCCTGGTCACCGACGCCATCAAGGACATCATCGCCCGCGAACCCATCGCCGAGGTGGTGGCCGTGGGCCCCCTGCCGATGATGCGCGCCGTTGCCGACCTGACGAAGCCCCACGGCATCTTCACCCTGGTCAGCCTCAACGCCATCATGGTCGATGGCACCGGCATGTGCGGTGGCTGCCGCGTCAGCGTGGGCGGCGAAACCAAGTTCGCCTGCTTCGACGGGCCGGATTTCGATGGCCACAAGGTCGACTTCGCCATGCTGCGCAACCGCCAGGACTGGTACAAGACGGAAGAACAGTGCGATCCCAGCGAGTGCAGGATCGGCCGTGTCACGGCCACTGGGCCCGTGGACTACTCCCAGTATCTGAACGAACCCGTCACGGATCTGGATTGGAAGACCCTGAATCTGGAGACCATCAAGCCCAGCCAGAAGATGAAGATCCCCCGTCAGGAGATGGCCTGCCAGCCACCGGAACTGCGCGTCTGCAACTTTGACGAAGTGAGCCTCGGTCTGTCGCCGGAACAGGCGAAGCTGGAAGCGGCCCGCTGCATCATGTGCAAACATCCCGCCTGCATCGATGGCTGCCCGGTGAGCATCGACATCCCGGCCTTCCTTCTGAAACTCGTGCAGGACGATGCCCAGGGCGCCGCCCGGATCATCAAGGAGAGTTCCTCGCTGGGCTCGGTCTGCGGCCGCGTCTGCCCCCAGGAGAAGCAGTGCGAGATCAAGTGCGTGGTGGGCATCAAGGGTGATCCCGTCTCCATCGGCCGCCTGGAGCGCTTCGCCGCCGACTCGATGCTGGGCTCCACGGAACTGCCGCCCGTCGCCCCCGCCACCGGCAAGAAGGTCGGCGTCATCGGTGCCGGCCCCGCCGGCCTCACGGTCGCTGGCGAACTCGTCAAGAAGGGCCACCAGGTCACGGTCTACGATGCCCTGCATAAGCCCGGCGGCGTGATGCTCTATGGCATCCCCGAATTCCGGCTGCCGAACAAGATCGTGGACCAGGAAGTGGACAACCTGCGGCGCCTGGGCGTGAAGTTCATCATGAACACCCTGGTGGGCCGCAGCATGACCCTGGAGGACCTGCGCAAGGAGAATGACGCCCTCTTCATGGGCACCGGCGCCGGCCTGCCCAAGATGATGGGCATCGCTGGGGAAGAGTACAAGGGCGTCTATACCGCCAACGAGTTCCTCACCCGCATCAACCTCATGCGCGCCGATCTGTTCCCCGAGTACGGCACCCCGGTGACCATCGGCAAGGACGTCATCATCGTGGGCGCCGGCAACACCGCCATGGATGCCGCCCGCGCCGCCCGGCGCATGGGTGCCGAGCATGTGACCGTGGTCTACCGCCGGACCATCAAGGAATCCACGGCCCGCAAGGAGGAGTTGGAGCACGCCCACGAGGAGGGGGTCGAGTTCAAGTTCCTCACCACCCCCGTGCAGCTCCACGGCAACGAGAAGGGCTGGATGACCCACGCCGAGTGCGCCGTGATGGAGCTGGGCGAGCCTGGCCCCGACGGGCGCCGCAGCCCCAAGATGACCGACGAGCGCATCATGATCCCCTGCCAAACCCTGGTGGTGGCGCTCGGCTTCGACGTCAACCCGCTGATCGCCATGACCGAAAAGGGCCTGCGGACCCTCAAGGGCGGCGTGGTGGTCGTGAATGAAGAAACCGGCGAAACCTCCATTCCGGGCGTGTATGCCGGCGGGGATGTCATCACCGGCGGGGCCACCGTGATCCTGGCCATGGGCCAGGGCCGCCGGGCCGCGGCGGCCATCCACCATAGCCTCACCGCCGAGCCCCAGGCGGTGGTCTGACCACCCGACCTTTGTGATCAAATGGACCAAACCATCATGTATGATGTACCAGCCGCGATTCCTGTCCTGATACCCATCGCCGGAAAGGCCTTGAGGGCCCCCGGAAGGAGTGCACCATGAGCCAGCGTGTGATGAAGACCATGGATGGGAACGAGGCCACCGCCTCGGTCGCCCATCGCCTCAGCGAGGTCATCGCCATCTATCCCATCACGCCCTCCTCCAACATGGGCGAATGGGCGGACGAGTGGAGCTCCCAGGGCAAGACCAATGTCTGGAAGACCATCCCCTCGGTGGTCGAGATGCAGTCCGAGGGTGGCGCCGCCGGCGCCGTCCATGGCGCCCTCCAGGCCGGCAGCCTCACGACGAGCTTCACGGCGTCTCAGGGCCTGCTCCTGATGATTCCGAACATGTACAAGATCGCCGGCGAACTGACGCCCTTCTGCCTGCACGTCACCGCCCGCACCCTGGCCGCCCATGCGCTCAGCATCTTCGGCGACCACTCGGATGTGATGTCCTGCCGCATGACCGGCTTTGCCATGCTCAGCTCGGAAAGCGTCCAGCACGCCCACGACTTTGCCGCCGTCTGCCATGCCGCCACCCTGCGCAGCCGCATTCCCATCCTGCATTTCTTCGACGGCTTCCGCACCAGCCACGAAGTCGCCAAGATCGAGATCCTGAACGACGAGGACCTTTGCCAGATGGTCCCCGATGAGCTCGTGGCCAAGTTCCGCAAGATGGCCCTGACGCCGGATCATCCGGTCATCCGCGGCACCGCCCAGAACCCCGATACCTTCTTCCAGGCCCGCGAAGCCTGCACCCCCTACTACGAGGCCTTCCCAGCCATCGTGCAGCAGGAGATGGATCGTTTCGCCGCCCTGACCGGCCGCCAGTACCGCCTCTACGACTACTACGGCCACCCCGAAGCCGAGCGCGTCGTCGTCATCATGGGTTCCGGATGCGACACCACGCATGAATACGTCGACTGGGCCATGAAGCAGGGCGAGAAGGTGGGCGTCCTGAAGGTGCGTCTCTACCGGCCCTTCGCCATTCCCGAGTTCGTCCGCGCCCTGCCCGCCTCCGTGAAGAAGCTGGCCGTCATGGATCGCTGCAAGGAGCCCGGCTCACCGGCCGATCCCATGCACCTGGACGTGATCGCCGCCCTGCGCGAAGGCCGCGAAGAGGGCCACACCACCCTCGATCCCATCGTCGTGGGCGGCCGCTACGGCCTGTCCTCCAAGGAATTCACCCCGGCCATGGTCAAGTCCATCTTCGACAACCTGGCCAAGGACGCGCCGAAGAACCACTTCACCGTCGGCATCATGGACGACATCAGCCACAGCTCGCTGACCTACGATGCCAGCTTCGACGTGGAACCCGCTGATGTGACGCGCGCCCTGTTCTACGGCCTGGGCGCCGATGGCACGGTGGGCGCCAACAAGAACTCCATCAAGATCATCGCCGAGGAAACCGACAACTACGGTCAGGGCTACTTCGTCTACGACTCCAAGAAGTCCGGCGCCATCACCATCAGCCATCTACGCTTCGGCCCCAGGCCCATCAAGAGTGCCTACCTGGTGACCAAGGCGAACTTCATCGCCTGCCACCAGACCAGCTTCCTCGACAAGTACGAAATGCTCGAAGCCGCCGGACCCGGCGCCACCTTCCTCCTGAACACGCCCCACAACGCCGAGAGCGTGTGGGACACCCTGCCCAGGGAAGTGCAGGCCGCCCTCGTCGAGAAGCAGCTCAAGTTCTACGTGATCGATGCCTACGAGGTCGCCAAGAACACCGGCATGGGCGTGCGCATCAATACCATCATGCAGACCTGCTTCTTCGCCATCTCCGGCGTGCTGCCCCGTGAGGAGGCCATCGCCCAGATCAAGAAGGCCATCAAGAAGACCTACGGCAAGAAGGGTGATGCGGTCGTCCAGCAGAACTTCCTGGCCGTGGACGAAACCCTGGCCCATCTCCATGAAGTGAAGGTCCCCACGACCGTCAGTTCCACCCGCGTCCGGCCCCCCATGGTCTCCGTCGAGGCCCCGGATTTCGTCCAGCGCGTCACGGCCGTGATGATGGAAGGCAAGGGCGACCTCCTGCCCGTCAGCGCCTTCCCCATTGATGGCACCTGGCCCGTGGGCACCACCAAGTGGGAGAAGCGCAACATCGCCCTCGAGATCCCCGAGTGGGACGCGGGCATCTGCATCCAGTGCAACAAGTGCGTGATGGTCTGCCCCCACGCCGCCATCCGCGCCAAGGTCTATGATCCCGCCGCACTGGCTGGCGCGCCGGGCACCTTCAAGGCCGTGGACTACAAGGGCGCCGAGTACAAGGGCCAGAAGTACACCATCCAGGTGGCGCCCGAGGACTGCACGGGCTGCACCCTGTGCGTGGAAGTCTGCCCCGCCAAGGACAAGAGCAACCCCAAGCACAAGGCCATCGACATGGTCGACCAGGCGCCGCTGCGCGAGGCCGAGGTCGCCAACTACAAGTTCTTCCTCGATCTGCCCGAGGTGGACCGCACCACCGTGAAGCTGGACATGAAGGGCAGCCAGTTCCTGGAGCCGCTCTTCGAGTATTCCGGCGCCTGTTCCGGCTGCGGCGAGACGCCCTACGTCAAGCTGCTCACCCAGCTCTTCGGCGATCGCGCCCTCATCGCCAACGCCACGGGCTGCTCCAGCATCTACGGCGGCAACCTGCCCACCACGCCCTACACCACCAACAAGGAGGGTCGCGGTCCCGCCTGGGCCAACAGCCTTTTCGAAGACAACGCCGAATTCGGCATGGGCATGCGCCTTTCGGTGGACAAGCACCAGGAGTTCGCCCTGGAGCTGATGCACCGCCTGGCCGGCAAGCTTGGCGATGAACTCATCACAGGTATCGCCACCGCTGACCAGACCACCGAGCTCGGCATCAAGAACCAGCGGGAACGGGTCGTGCTCCTCAAGCAGAAACTGGCCGGACTGGCCGAGCCCGAAGCGAAGATGCTCCTCGATCTGGCCGACTACCTGGTCGACAAGAGCGTGTGGATCGTCGGTGGGGACGGCTGGGCCTACGACATCGGCTACGGCGGCCTCGATCATGTCCTCGCCTCAGGCCGCAACGTGAACGTGCTGGTCCTCGATACCGAGGTCTACTCCAACACCGGCGGCCAGGCATCCAAGTCCACGCCCATGGGCGCCAGTGCCAAGTTCGCCATGGCCGGCAAGAGCATGCCCAAGAAGGACATGGCCATGATCGCCATGTCCTACGGCGGCATCTATGTCGCCAAGGTCGCCTTCGGCTTCCGGGACGCGCAGACCGTCAAGGCCTTCCAGGAAGCCGAGTCCTACCACGGCCCCAGCCTCATCCTGGCCTACAGCCACTGCATTGCCCACGGCTACGACATGGCCCACGGCTGCGACCAGCAGAAGCTGGCCGTGGATTCCGGCCACTGGCCGCTGTTCCGCTTCGACCCCCGCCGCCTGGACAGGGGTGAGGCGCCCCTGCAGATGGATTCCGGCGCGCCGAAGATCCCCATGTTGCAGTATGTCCGCAACGAAACGCGCTATCGCATGGTCGAGCAGCAGAACCCTGAGCACTTCAAGAAGCTGATGGATCAGGCCCAGCTCGACACCACCAACCGTTACTCCGTCTACGAACAGCTCGCCAAGCTGTCCGTCACGGCCAAGCCCAGCTGAAGGTGACGACATGAACCTTTCGACCACCTACCTCGGCCTCAAGCTCGCCCATCCCCTCATGGCGGGCGCCTCTCCCATGGTGGATGACATGGGCATGGTCAAGCGCCTGGAAGACGCCGGCGCCTCGGCCATCGTGATGCACTCCCTCTTCGAAGAGCAGATCACCCGCGAAGAGCAGGGCACCATCATGGACATGGAACTGTCCTCCAACTCCAGCGCCGAGGCCATTTCCTTCTTCCCGCAGCCCGACGAGTTCCGCCTCGGGCCCGAGAAGTACCTTGAGCAGATCCGCCGCATCAAGGCGGCCGTCTCCGTCCCGGTCATCGCCTCCCTGAACGGCACCACGCCCTCGGGCTGGCTGCACCACGGCAAGCTCATGCAGGAAGCCGGCGCTGATGCGCTGGAGCTGAATGTCTACTACCTGGCCACCGATCCCATGGAATCCGCCGCTGCCGTGGAGAAGCGCACGCTCGACGCCGTGCGTGCCGTGAAATCCGTGGTCACGATCCCGGTCTCCGTGAAGCTCTCGCCCTTCTTCTCCGCCATGGCCCACTTCGCCCTGGAACTGGAAGCGGCGGGGGCCGACGGCCTGGTGCTCTTCAACCGCTTCTTCCAGCCCGACATCAATGTGGAAGAACTGGTGGCGGAGCCCAGCCTCCAGCTCTCCGGCCCGGCCGATCTGCTGCTCCGTCTCCGCTGGCTCGCGGTGCTCCACGGGCACGTCAAGGGCAGCCTTGCCGTCACCGGCGGCGTGCATGATGGGATCGGCGCCCTGAAGGCCGTCATGGCCGGTGCCGACGCGGTCCAGATGGTCTCCGCCCTCCTCATCCATGGCCCCGAGCGCCTGGCCCAGACCCGCGCCACCCTGGGCGAGTGGCTGGAAGAGCACGAGTACGAGTCCCTGGCCCAAGCCAAGGGCAGCATGAGCCTATTGAAGTGCCCCAACCCCCAGGCCTTCACCCGGGCGAACTACATGCGGATCCTCAACGGCTGGAAGCCCTGAGTCCCCGTCCCTCCCCGAGACCCACAGAGTGCTGGGGGTCTCGTGCATTGTGAAAGAAATCACAGTCTTTGAGGGTGATTGACCTGAAGATCGTCTATTATTCAAAGTCAACCATCCAATCCATCCCAAGCAGGTGACCATGCTTCCACTGTCCCAGTCCTCCGGTTACGCCGTTCTGGCCATGAGCTGCCTCGAAGATCCCGGTGGCAAACCCACGCTGGTGGTGGATGTGGCGGCCCGCACGGGCTTCCCGCGCCCCTACCTCTCCAAGATGATCCACAAGCTCGCGAAGGTGGGCCTGGTGATGGCCAAGCGTGGCAACAAGGGCGGTGTCGTGCTGTCCCTCGCCGCCAAGGAGATCACGCTCGATCTCATCGCCGAGGCCGTGGACGGCTCCGAGTGGCGGAACACCTGCCTGCTGGGCTTCAAGGATTGCTCCGACGAGCGGGCCTGCCCCTCGCACACCTTCTGGAAGGCCGAGCGCGATCACATCCATCGCTGCCTGAAGGATATTTCCCTCGAAGAGATCCGCACTTTCGAACAGCAGAGCCGGACCTGGCGTCTCGCGGATGCCCTGCCCGAGAAAAAGCTCAAGCCCCGCGCCAAGAAGCCCGCTGCCAAGAAACCCGCAGCCAAGAAGGTGCCTGCGAAAAAGGTCTGATCGGGATCCAGCAACAAAACAAGAAGCCGCCTTTCGGCGGCTTCTTGTTTTGCACCCCGGTGGAAATCCCGGGTGAATTTAGGTTTTCCCGACCAGCTCCGGCGCAGGCTCGTGCCCTGGCAGGTTGGCCAAGCCATGGGAGGCCCGGAACCGTTCCACGCCGGGATCGTGGTGCTTGGCCAGGTCCGCCAGCGTCACCGAGCGCAGCCGGGCCAGGATCTGCTCCAGGGTTTCCTGCCAGAATCCGTGCAGGACGCAAGGCGTCTCGGAAGTGCACCCCAGCAGTCCCATGAGGCAGCGCTTCTGCCAGGCCACGCCATCAATGGCTTCGGAGAGGTCTTCCAGCGTGATCTCCGTGGAAGGCCGGGCCAACACCACGCCGCCGTGGTGGCCACGCCGGGCCACCACCAGGCCCTTCTTCGCCAGTTTGTGCACCAACTTCGACAGGTAGGAGCGGGGAATGCCCGTATGTTCAGCCACCTCTTCGACCAGCACCGGATGGCCGCCGGGTTCCTGGAGACAGCGCAATGCCCTCACTGCGTAGCCCGTTGTCTGGGATAGCGGTAGCATGCGAACCTCCACGAAAGACCTTGCCGACAAGGCTCTTATTAATGAAGATCCTACGGTAATCTAATAGGTCAACAGACCTTGTGACAGCCATCACAGACGCCCCGTCCCAGGAAAAAACCTTGCTGTCTTGGCAAACGCAACGGGGGCACTCCCGCAAGGAAGTGCCCCCGCCAAATCCCAAGTCCAGGGCCTCAGCCTCGGCCTGGGACCACCGCTTGCTGCCTGCGGAACGCCCAGACTGCAGCGCCCAGGAAGAGGAACTCGGCCAGCGCCACCAGCAGCATCCACAGCACCACGGGCGAATCGCCCATGCCGTAGGAGTGCATGCCCGTGGCCAGGACGAAATTCACGCCCAGATAGGTCATCACGATGGTCTGGAACGCCAGGATGCTGACGACCGCCACGCCGAACTTGCCGATCAGCTGGTCGATCCTGGCGTGCAGGATGGCCATGTAGGCGAGGAAGGCCACCAGGGACCAGACCTCCTTGGGATCCCAGCCCCAGTACCGGCCCCAGGAGGAGGCGGCCCACATGGAGCCGGTGATGATTCCGGCGACCAGGAAGATCGAGCCCACGAACATGTACCAGTAGAGGAGCTCGTACATCCGGTCCGCCAGTTCCATCCGGCGCGGCGCGAAGGCCGCCACGCCGATCTGCATGTGCGCCACGACGAGGCCGAGGGCCAGCACGGCGTAGCCCACCATGATGATGGGGACATGGATGGCCAGCCAGGGAGTGCCCGCCAACACCGGGGCGATGGGATGGATGAACCGGTCGATGGGCAGCAGATCGGTGAGGGCCATGGTCAGCGCGGCCATGACCGCCGCATTCAGGACGACCAGGCGGTTCTGGACCACCGCGTAGGCGATCACCGCGAACAGGCCCACGCCCCAAGCCAGGAACAACAGGGATTCATACATATTGGCCGCCGGGATCCGGTCGCCGATCTGCCAGCGCAGCAGAATGCCCCAGGTCATCATCCCAAACCCCCCCGCCAGGAGCCCGAAGGCGACCCGGTCCAGTGTCTTGCTCTGGCGAACCCAGGCCGCGATCGCGGCCACCAGCGAGAGCACCAGGATGATCCAGGACCAGCGGACCGGATTCAGGCGGTTGTAGAAGAGCTCCCGATCGATCTGCTCTGCCGTGGGCCAGCCCTGCAGGCGGACTCCGGCCATGAGCTGGGCCAGGGCCTGCGGGGACGAATCCCCTGGCACCCCCCACCGGGCCAGCGGACTCGCTGGATGGGGCAGCGGCCGCACCGCCTGGTGGATGAGGACATCCTTCATGGCCAGCAGGCGTGCCTTCACCTTCTCGACATCCTGGAGGATGCCTGGGCCCGGCTTACCGCCAGCCCGGGCCTGCTCGGCGGCCTGGAGCAACCCGCCAAAGGCCGGATTCTGGACGAGGTGCACAAAGGACGCGTGGGTCGTCCCGGGGGGCAGCCCAACCTTGCCGGCCAGTTCCTTGGAGCCGATGGCAATGTTCGCCTGGTTCGCCGCAGCGCGCGGATCGGCCAGCCAATCCTGCAGCGTTTCCGCTGCCTGGCGGCCTTGCCAAATCTCGGTGCCGGTGATGGTCCACACCCGCTCCCGCGCCAGGGTATCGAAGGGCATGGAACGACCATCGTGCTGCACCGGCAGACGCCGCAATGAGTCCAGCCCGGTGGCGGCCTGGGCCGTGGCCCCGGCCGCCAGGGCCAGGGCCATGAGGAGGGCGCGTGCGGCCGGATTGACGGCCCCGAGCGTGCGGTTCTGGGCCAGGCGGATCCCGAGCACGATGATCATTCCGGCGATCAGCGTGATGAAGCCCGTGAAGACGATGGCCTGGCCAGGATCCTTCGACACCGACAGGATCGTCGCCTCGCGGCCGTCGCGCTGCTCGTAGCTGGACTGGAAGAGGGCGTAGCCGCGGTGTTTCAGTTCATGGTTCATCCAGATCCGGGCCGGAAAGGTCCGGCCCGAATCCTGATCCGTGACCTGCACCTGGCTCGAGTAGCCGGAGGGACGCGTGGTGCCGGGGTAGGTTTCCAGCACGAAATCGTCGAGCTTCATGGTAAATGGCAGCTGGTGACGGGTGAGCACCTTGCCCTCGGGATCGTGGGTCTCGATGATAGAGGCGCTGTCCCCCTCCCACATGGCCAGGCTGCCTTCCACCTTGAAGAAGTAGGTGGCCGCGGACCCGGCGAAGATGAGCAGTAGGGACGCATGGACCACCACGAAACCGATCCGTCGCTTGGCCCAGGGAAACAGGTCCGCCAGGGACAGCGCGAGGTTGAGGGCGAACAGGGCCTGCAGACCCAGGAACCACCAGGCGTAATAGACGAGGCGGCCAGCGGTCTCGGCGCCGGAGCGCGTTTCGACAATGGTGCCTGCCGATAGCCCCACCAGCAGCAGGATGAGCAGGATCACGGCCAGCCGCAGCGAAGCCAGGAAGGCGAACAGCTTTTTCATGGGATCAACCCGAACAAGGACGATGGCAACGGTGGGAACACTATTTGACGGGCTTCGCCGGACTCGGGGCGACGGGCTTGATCTGGTTGGCGACGACGCGATCCTTGATGGCGTTGTAGACCCCCGGCGACACGATGTTGTGGGTCAGCAGGCGGGCCTTGGTCAGGTAGGGGCGCCCAGCCACGATCTTCGCGGCCACCGCCACATCGATCTTCAGCATGAAGGAGATCTCCTCCTTGGTGGCGTGGTTGATATCCACAGGCTTGAGGTTGCTCTTGGGCCGCGGCTGGGCGGCGGACGCGAGCTTCTTCGCCTTGGGGGCTGGCTCGGCCTTCTTCGCCGGGGCCGCGTCCTGGGCCGCCAGGGGAGTACAGACACCGGCCGCGACCAGCAAGGCGGCGAGGATATGGCGTTGCGCTTGGATCGTCATGAAGAGCCTCCGGAAAGGTCAGTGCGCCGGGGGATGCCGGAATGAGCAGGATACAAAAAAACAACCCGGACACGGTGACGCATCCGGGTTGGCAGAGCGGCGAGGAGGAGCGGGTGGCCCCACTCCTCCCCAGGCTGTTACTGGTGCACCTTGACGGGATCGAACTCCGAACCGGCGCCATGGCAGACGGCGCAGGATTCGGCCGCGACCACCATGCTGCTGCGGACGACATTGATCTGGCCACCGTTCAGGGTCATGTGAGCCTTGGCGGGGGCACTGTCGTGGCAGGTGACGCAGGCGGCGGTGAACGGCGTGATCATGAGGTCCGTCGCGTTGGAGGTCGCCAGGGCGGCCTTCGCCAGAACGGTCGTGGTCATGCCGGCAGGATTGATGGCCTGCTCACGGGTGGCCAACAGGGCGCCGGAGGTCGGCACATTGTAGCCATTGTAGGTGTGGCAGCTGGCGCAGTTGTTCAGGATGCCGGGGAAACCGATCCGTTTGCCGTCGATGACATTGATGGCGTTGGGGGTGCGGTTGCGGGTGATGCGGATGGGAGTGGTCCGATCCTTGCCAGAGTGGATCCCGTGGATCATGTCCTTCATGTTGTTCGTGGTCTGGGGGAAGGCCAGGGCCACATTCACCACGCCTGCGGTCACCGGGTTGGTAGTGAAGTCGATCCCGGTCCAGAATTGGAGGCTTTCCTTGTCGTTGGCCGTGAAGAGGCCCGCGTTGTAGTAGGTGGACAACTCGCTGTCGCTGATGCCCTTGCCGCTGGTCACAATGCCGGGGACATGGCACTGGACGCAGATGTTGACATCATAGACACGGTTGCCGCCGTGGCCTTCGAACCATTCGTGGCAGGCAGCGCACTTGGCATTATCGATGACGGCGCGGCGCGCCGTTTCACCGGTGAGGGTCTTGGTGACCGACACGGCGTGGCGGGCGACGTTATCAGCGGCAGTGACCAGGCCATCGCCATTGCGGTCGATGGTGGACACCTGGGTGAAGTACCCCTGGAGGCCGATGGTGCGCAGCTTGGCGCCGACAGGGAAGAGGCGGGTCGGGCCGACGACGGTGGCCGTGTAGTAGCCGCTGGCGTCCGGAGCGGACAGGGTGCCGTCCGTCAGGGTCTTGGCCGTGTCCAGCAGGGCGGCGATGGAGACGCTGCGGGGCTGGTAGTTGGAGGCCGCGGGGGCGCCATCGGCGGCCACCAGGTTATTGAAATCAGCGGGGGCGGCGATGCCGTCCTGCTGCATGGCCCAGGCCAACTGGAAGCTGGGGGAGCCGGTGAAGCCGGCCAGGGGGTTCGCCATGGGGGTGGTGGCGGCGGCGAGGACCACCGGGATGGCCGTGGCGGCGGAAGCTCCGCCCTTGATGCGGAATTTGATGGTGACGGCGCCGGTTCCGGCGTCCTGGGAGGCGCTGCTGAGCTCGTAGAAGAAGTTCGTCAGCGTGGCGTCCACCACCGGGTTGTGCGTCGTCAGGTTCTGGGTCATGTGGTAGGTCTTGATGTCGGCGGGCAGATGGCAGATGCCGCAAGCCGCGTCATTCGCCTGCGCGGGCACCAGGGTGCCGAGGGGGCCGCCGTGGCTGACCGCGAAGTTCGCGTTGTCATGGCAGGCGCCGCAGGCCATGCGGGTGGGCTTGGTGTTCCAGTTGTTGGCCTGGGCCACGCCGTCATGGCACTTGAGGCACATGCGCTGACCGCGATCGAGCATCGAGTAGCCGAGCTTGTCGAAGGCCACGCCAGCATAGTTGTAGCCGGTCTTGGAGAGTTCGGTGCCCATGTGGATGCGGTGGGCCATGGCGGTCATATCGCCTGCGGCAGCGCCGTTGATCTTGTAGGTGAAACCTGTGTAGGTGGTGGTGGTGCCAGCCGTGGCTTCGGGATTGCCGTACTTGCGCTGGTCGGTATGGCAGACCACGCAGTAGCGGGATTCCACTCGACCGCCGCCATGGAAGGCGAGCTTGGTGTGGCACTCGTTGCAGTTGTCGATCTTGACGACATCGCGATTGTCCACGCCGACGGCGATGGGCAGGCCCGTGGCGGGGATGAAGTCATAGATCAGATTGACGGGGTTCTTCATGTTGACGGCTGCCGCCGACGTCACACCGTTAGGCGTGTTGCTGCCAGTACCACGGGCTGCGCCCGAGAACTGGATGTCGAGGCGGTGGACGAGGGCCGGGGCGTAGGTCACGTCGCCCAGGTCGGCCTTGACGTTGTTCCCCGTGTAGGTCAAGCCATCGAGGAAGGCCTGCATGGTGGTGATGTTGCGGTAGAAGGTGTAGACATAGGTGCCGTCGCCGTTGTCCACCAGGGTCCCGGTGTTATCGGTGGTCGGCTTGCTCGCCATGGCGGGCACCGCTACGCCTGCCGGGGTATTGACCGGGACGGTGCTCACCACGTAGCTCACCCACTTGCTGGGGGCCTTGGTGACGGCATCCTCAGGCACCAGCTTCGCAATGGCGAAAGCAAAATTCGGGTAAGAGGGCATGGTGGCGATGTTGCCGCTACGATCAGGCAGGATGCTTTGGGTCTGGATGTTTCCAAAGCCCTTGATGCCGTTGCCAGCGGGATCGGCGATCTTGAACGAAACCACGGGCTTGCCAGCCGTGACCGCCACATTGGTGATGGTGATGGTGGACTTGAGCGCAGCCCACTGATCGGTGGTGAGCAGGGCGGCATTGACGGTGGCGCTGGTGCCAGCGGGGCCGGCAGGGCCGCCTGGGCCGGCGGGGCCGCCGGCGCCAGTAGCGCCAGTAGCGCCGGTGGCGCCGTTCTTGCCGTTGCAACCGATCAACACGAGTGCGAGGGCTGCGGTGGCGAGGAGCCCGCAGAACTGTTTCAGAGGACGATGCTTCATATTCTTTTCTCCCTTTAGGTTTTGGTGGTGAAGCGTGATTGGACAGGTCGGGGTCAAACGCAGGTCAGGGTCATCCGGATAGCGCACCTCCTGTGTGATTCAAGGTGGGTACAAGCCCCTCAGGGAACCATGGGCGTGATAAGGCGTAAGGCGGGGCCCGAACCGATGGAGGTGCTATGGCACATGGTGTCGTTCAGGCAGCCCGGAGCGGTCCCGGCGGGCGGGGTGGTCAGCGGCTTGAGGGTGGAATTCGCCCCGGCGGCGTGGCACTTGAAGCATTCCGGCACATTCGCCTGGTTCGTGAAGATGTGGTTGGTGAGCGTGACGGTGGTCCCAGTCCAAGGCTTGTCGGGATGGGGAGCCTTGGTGTGGCAGGCCTTGCAGGAGCTGGCGAGGGCGCCGGCATAGTTCGCGCCATGGCACTTGGCGCAGTGGGAAAGGCCCTGCATGGCGATGGGATTCGCGCTGGGCGCCTGCTTGGCGGCCTGCCCGTGCTGGGCGGGGGCGCCCCACCCGGCGGGATGGTTCACGCCAGTGGTGTGGCAGGTGAAGCAGCTCACCTTCGAGATGCCACCGGCCTGGGCCGGCGTGGAGGTGGACCCGTGGCAGGTCTGGCACTGCTCGGGGGTCTTCAGGTACTCAGCCCAGTGGTTCTGCATCCAGGTGGCGGGGTGCTGCCCCTTGACCTGATCGAAGGGGGCCGCCTTCTGCGCCTCGCCCGCGCAGCCCAGGGCCAGCAGCCCGAGAACCACCGCGAAACAACTCGCTGCCATCCATTTTGTTCTGCTCATGGTGTTCCCCTTCGATCTCAGCGGATGACTACCGGTGGCAAGCGCGGCACTTGTCGTTGTTGGCCCGGCCGTGGCAGGTGTAGCAGCTGGACGGATCCATCTTGCCTTCCATGCGGTGGAGGGTGAGGTAATCGCCACGGTGCGGGGCCAGGCGATCAGGGCTGCCGCTCAACTTGATGGCGGGCTTCATCGGGACCTTACCGCCGTGGCAATCCACGCAGAAGGACTGGGCGTGGCAGGTGGCGCAGCTGTTGGCGTCCTGATTGGCCTGGTATTTGTGGTTGGTCACGAACGTCGGCGTGTGATCGAAGGAAGCGTAGGGCTTGAGGGCGCCCTTCGCCACATCGGTGCTGTGGCACTCGGAGCACATGGGCCGGCCCTTGCCGACGCCATCGGGATGGGTCGCGGCGAAGCTGGTCTCGGGTGAGATCAGGCTGCAGGCCATGAGGACGCCCAGTCCGAGCAGGACACCTAGAAGCTGGAGAACGGACTTGCGGGTCATCACTGACCTCCCTTCTTACCAAAGCCGAAGCGGTACTCGGCACGCAGCAGACCGCGGGTCTCGTCCTTGGCGATCGGCGTGCTGCCGCGACTGATGTCGCCCGACAGCTTCAGGCTCGTGGTCGCCTGGAAGCCGAGCGAAGCCACCACCTCATAGAGGCTGGTGAGACCGTTCAAGTAGGGGTTGCCGTCCTTGTACTGCTGGATGATGCCATCCAGGCTGAAGGAGAGCCGATTGCGCTCGATCATGCTCCAGGCGCGAAGCTCCGTGTGGGACAGGCTGCGACCGGGGGAGGCGGGATCGACCCGGATGCTCTTGCTGGCACTGACGGAGCGAAGGCCCAGGCCGGCCATGTAGTGCTTCTCGGTGGAGGCGTAGCGGAGCTCGCCGCCGAAGCGGTTGACCTCACCGAAGGATTCCCGGTTCATTCGGCGGTAGTCGGCGATCACCATCAGATTGCCGGTGGCGCTCACGGTCAGGCTGCCACCGAAACCCTTGAACTGATCCTTCTCGTCCTGGCGGAAGAGGGAGGGCAGGTTCGTGCCGGCGAAGTAGGCGTAGAAGTTCCGCTCGGCGACATTGGCGGTGACGGTGACCTTGGAGCCGAACTTCACGATCGCGGTGTAGTCGTGCTCGGCGATGGTGGAGGGCTTGGCGATGCCAGGGGCGGTGGCGGCGTGGTCGGCCACATCGAAGATGGTGCGACCGCGCAGCTGGAAGACGGTCCCGGGGGCGAGCAGAAGGTCGGCAGCCACCTGCTTGCGGGTGTAGTCGACCGGGGTGGGCACCGGCAGTTCCTTGGCGGACTTGGTGCCGTCCTGGAGGTAGGAGAGGCCGATCTCGCCGAGCTTCGGCATGCGCCAGCCAAGCCGGGTACCGACAATGAAGTCGCGCTGGAAGTCGTAGTCCTTCTGGCTGGCAGGATCCACCGTCTTATAGAGGACGGGCTTGCCACCGAAGGCCGATACCGTGAAGCCGCCGCGCAGATCGGTCCGGACACTGACGCCATCGATCTGCTCGAACCCGGTCGCCTGGTTCACCGTGATGCGGCCAGCCTTGATCTCGGCATTCGCCTGGTCGAACCGGTACTGCAGGTAGCCGTAGTTCAGATGCCCGCCCGACTTGGAGCCATCGAACGTGCTCACATCGGCCAGATCCGTCCGGCCCCAGCCAAACAGATGCAGCGACAGCCGGTCCGAGCCGAGCCTGGTGGCGTCGATGCCGAGGTACTGGGTCGCCGGGGTGAAGGTGGCCTTCTCGAAGCCGGGCGTTTCCTGCTTCCACATCTGCGCCATGGTGGTGCCATACAGGCTCACCTCCTGGCCCCAGGCCGTGGCTGACATCAGGGTGGCAAGCAGGGCCACATGGGTGTGTCGTTTCATGGTTCGCCTCATCTCGCAGTGCAGTGGAGCGTTGGGCCGTTCTAGAAGACGAAGGAAGGGAATTTCCTGTTCTGAAGGTGGTGCCCGAAGTCGTTCGAAAGAGCTACCGATCCAGGACTGCCGACAGATCCATGACCGAACCGCCTGATGTTTGGGTCAGGAACGAGACTAGGCCCATACATAGCCCACCTCAACAGCGTGAATCCTTTTTTCCATATGCCTGAATGCTTGTTAAGCATGAAGCGATCTAGCACCTCCGACTTAAGCTATTGCTCCACAAACGCAGAAAACAAACAAAATGGAAAAATACAATATTAAGAAAAAACAGTCATTGTTATCAAAAAATGAAAAAATAAGTACGACCTCTTGGTACAGAGTTGTGACGCAAGGCACTGGGAAAGGTTCCCGGACGGGTCTCCCCGGATGTCCCGATGGTCAGACCGGCCGGTGTGATACCGCGCACACCCAAGCCTGGCGGGCTTCCGTGTGACCCCCGGCACTGGCAGCGCCCACCATACTTCCTGCATTGAAAAGATGGAGGTTCGCATGGCTCAGAGCACCCTGGCGCTGGGAGTGGAAGCGGTGGGTTGCGCCGCCTTCGACGCCGGCATCAAGGGCGCGTTCGGGTACCCGGGCACGCCATCCACCGAGGGCTTCGAATTCGTGGAGGCCATGATCCACGCGGAACCGGCCGGCCGGGTGGTCCAGTGGGGCGCCAATGAGAAGGTCGCCTACGACCTGGCCATGGGCGTCAGTTATGCGGGCCACCGCACGCTGGTGACCATGAAGCATGTGGGCCTGAATGTGGCCCTGGACGCCTATGCCAATTCCGCCCTGACCGGCACCCGGGGCGGACTGGTGCTCCTCGTGGCCGACGATCCGGGCATGCACAGCAGCCAGAATGAGCAGGACAGCCGCCGGCTGGCCGAGTTCGCCTGGCTGCCCTGCCTCGAACCCAGCACCGTGCAGGAATGCTACGACTTCACCTGGCAGGCCTTCGACTTGTCCGAGGCCCTGCAGGTACCCGTGATGGTCCGCCTGGTGACCCGCCTGGCCCATTGCCGCGCCGCCCTGGTGCGCCGCGCGACCCTCGCCCCCACTGGCCTCGGCGTCGCCCCCAAGGCCACCATCCAGGACTGGGTGCTGATTCCCTCCAATGCCCGCCGCCGCTACGTGGATCTGCTGGCCAAGCAGCCGCGGCTGCTGGAGGCGCTGAAACCCATGAATCGCCTCCTGCCCGGCTCCAGCCGCCGCGGCGTGGTGGTTGCCGGCATGGGCCGCGCCTACTTCGAGCAGCTGGTCCTGGAGCACCCCGATCTGAACCAGCTGCCCCGCCTGGACATCACCGCGTATCCGGTCGATCCCCAGCTCGAGCTGACCTTCCTCGCCCAAGTGGACGAGGTGTTCGTCTTCGAGGAGGACTATCCGATCCTCGAGGAGCGCCTGGGCCTGCGCGGCACGGCCAAGGTCCACGGGCGCCTGGACGGCAGCGTTCCCCGCACCGGCGAACTCACGCCCCGGCTGCTCAAGACCGCCCTGGGCCTGACCACGGCGGAAGGCAAGGCTGCGATCGCCCTCGACCTGCCCATCCGCGCGCCCCGGTTCTGTGATGGCTGCGGCCATGTGGACGCCTACGAAGCCATGCAGGAAGCTCTGCGCAACCTCGGCGTGCCCGACGCCCGGGTCTTTGGCGACATCGGCTGTTACACCTTGGCGGCCCAGGAACCCATGAGCGCCATCCACGCCGTGGTCGAGATGGGCGCCAGCATCAGCATGGCGGTGGGCGCGGCCATGGCCGGCCAGACCCCGTCCGTGGCGGTCATCGGCGATTCCACCTTTGGTCACAGCGGCCTGCCCGCCCTGCTGACGGCCGCCGATTCCGGCGTGAACGTCACCGTCATGATCCTCGACAACCGCGTGGTGGGCATGACCGGCCAGCAGCCCAGCCAGGCGCTGGATCAGGTGGAGCGCATGGTGCTGGGCATGGGCATTCCCAAGGCCCAGGTCCAGGTGCTGACGCCCCTGCCCAAACAGCACGAAGCCAATGTCAAAGCCATGGAAGCCGCCCTGCAGCATCCCGGCCCCTCGGTGGTGGTTTTCCGCCGGGAGTGCATCCAGTCCCTCCGCCGGGGCGTGCTGAGGGAATACGACCGCGAAGAAAAGGCCCGCCTCGAGGCGGCCTGCTGCTCCGATACCACCAGTTGCACCACGGAGGCCCGCCCATGAGCGATCCCCGCATCCACGGCATCGTCCTGTCCGGCGTCGGCGGCCAGGGCGTCCTGTCCCTCGCCCAGATCGTCCTCGAAGCCCTGCGTCGCAGCGGGCTCCACGCCCTGCAGTCCGAAATCCACGGCATGAGCCAGCGGGGCGGCAGCGTCCACGCCCAGGTCTGCTTCTGCGAGGTGGCCCTCAGCTCCCCCATCATCGACGAGGGCTGCGCCGATCTGCTCATCGCGCTAGAACCCCTCGAAGCCCTGCGCTATGTGGCCATGCTGCGCATGAACGGCCACCTCGTGGTGTCCGAAGAGCCCCAGACGGACATGGAAGGCTATCCGCCCCTGGACGATGTCTATGCGGCCCTGAAGGCGGTGCATGGCGCCCATCTGGTGGACACAGAGGATCTGGCCCGCCGCCTCAATCACCGCCAGGCCGGCGGCATGGCGTTGCTGGGCATGGCCTCGAAGTTCCTGCCGGTGTCTGACGACGTCTGGCGGGAAGTCATCACTCAGCGCTTTGAAGCCAAGGGCGCCCGCGTCACCGAAAAGAACCTCGAAGCCTTCGAGGCCGGGCGCGGCCTGGTCCAGGACACGGTTGGAGTCTGACATGACTAGCACCACGGGATTCCTCCATGAGGGGCGGGCCTACGGCCTGCTCGCCGCCGCCGGCCTGCGGGTGCCCCGCCACGGGTTCCTCGACGCGGGTGCCCTGCCCTTCACGCCCGGCGAGCCGATCGTGCTCAAGGGCATCGCGGACCAGCTTTGGCACAAGTCCGACAAGGGTGCGGTGCACTTCGGCCCCTTCGACCTCCAGGCGCTGCAGGCCGAAGCGGTGGCCATGCGGCAGCGCGTGCCCGAGCACCCCTGGGTCGGCGGCCTGGTCTGCGAGAAGGTGGCGTTCAAGCGGCTGGCGGGATTGCCCACGGAGGCGCTCGTCTCGCTGAAGCGGGACCCCGACGCCGGCTGGCTGGTGGTCTGCGGCATCGGCGGACTGCAGGCCGATGCCTGGGCCACGCTGGCGCCGCCCATGATCTGGCCCATCGACCTCACCACGCCGGAGCAGGCGCTCACGGACCTCCGCACCCACTGGCTGGGGCGCACCTGGCTCGGCGGCCAGCGCGGCACCGAGGCCCTCACCGACGAAGCCAAGCTGCTGGCTTTCCTCCAGGGGCTCTGGCGCGCCGTGGCTGGGCTGGAGCGTGAGGGCGTCACCCTCCTCGAACTCAATCCCGTGGTGCTGGATGGCGAAGGCCTGCCCACGGCCCTCGACGGCGTTGGCACCGTCGAAGCCGACACCTGCACCCCGCTTGCCGCTCCGGATCCGGCCTGGTACCAGGCCCTGCTGAATCCCAGCAGCCTCGTGATCGCGGGCGTCTCCAGCCGCGAAGGCACCGTGGGCCGCATCATCCTCGACAACGTCCGCAAGTCGCGCCTGCCCGCGGCCGCGCTCCGCCTCATCAAGCCCGGCACGACGGAATTCCTGGGCCTGCCCTGCCTCGCCTCCGTGGCCGAACTCGCGGCGGCCCCCGCGGATCAGCTCATCCTTTCCCTGCCGGCGCCGCAAACGCTGGAGGCGGTGGAACAGCTCTGCCGCCAGGGGGGTGGCGCCACCGTGGTCTACCTGGTGGCCGGCGGACTGGGCGATGGCGCGGATACCGAGGGCCTCGGCACACGCCTGCTGGCTTGCCTCGCTGACCATCGCCGGGCCGGGAAGTGGACGCCCGCCATCGTCGGCCCCAACGGCCTGGGCCTGTTCAGCCCCGACCAGGCGCTCAACACGCTGTTCATTCCCGAGGTGAAGCTGCCTCTCACGGCCAAGCCGGGTCACCTCGCCCTGGTCAGCCAGAGCGGTGCCTTTCTCATCACGCGCCTCAGCCGTCGCACAGAGTTGGGGCTGCGTGCCGCCATCGCCATCGGCAACCAGATGGATCTGCGCTGCTCGGATTTCCTGCAGGGGTTCGCGGGCGATCCCGCCGTAAAGGTGGTCGGCGCCTATCTCGAAGGCTTCGCCCCCGGCGATCTCAAGGCCACGGCCGCAGCCGCCAAGGCCCTCCGCACTGCCGGCCGCCGGGTGCTGCTCTACAAGGGCGGCCGCAGCCAGGAGGGCATGGCCGCCGCCAGCAGCCATACGGGGGCCCTGGCGGGCGACCACGCGTTGCAGGCCAGCGTGCTGCGCCGGGCGGGCGTGATGCTCGCCGAGCGCATGGAGTCGTTCGACGCGGCCCTGTCCTGGCTTGGCGTCTACCCCCAGGGGCGGCCCACTGCCATGGCCATCATGACCAATGCGGGCTTCGAATCCGTGGCCTCCGCCGACCTGCTGGATGGCCCCTGCCATGGCGCGAAGCTGACGGAGGCGGAAACCGCCGCCCTCACCGCCATCATCGAGGCGGAGGGCCTGACGGGCCTCGTCAGCCCCCGCCTGCCCCTGGACCTCACGCCCATGGCCGATGAAGCCGCCTACCTGGCCACGGTGCGTCTGCTGCTGGCTACCGAAGCGGAGGCGGTGGTGGTGGGTCTGGTGCCCCTCACCAAGCGCCTCGACACCACCGATTCCGCCGTGTACGACAGGTTCGCCGCGGCCCTGGCCGCCCTTGCCAAAACCAGCGGCAAGTGGGTGGGCGTGGCCGTGGAAGGCGGTCCCCTCTTCGACGCCTACCGCCAAGCGTTGCGAACAGCGGGGCTGCCCGTCTTCCTGACCATGGAGGAAGCCCTGGAGGGCCTGCGCCTCATCGCCACGGAGATGTGATCGGGCGCATGGCCTTGGGGGGGATTCCAGGGCAGACTTAATTTCGGACTTTGGATGCCGAAATGACCCGATTCCTACCGCCCTGGCGCACCCTCCTCCCGGCCGAACACGGCAGCTGGTTCATGCTCGGCTTTCCCCTGGTGCTCGGCCTGCTCCTCCGCCCCAGCCTGGCGGGGCTCTGCCTGGGGCTGGCCGCCCTCTCCTTCTTCCTCGCCCGTCCGCCGCTGCGGCGCGTGCTCAACGGCCAGCAGGACCCCCTGCAGCGCCGGGCCCTCCTCCTGTTCGTTGGGGTTGCCGGCACCTTCGGAACGCTGGCCCTCCTGCTTTCCGGGCCAGGCTTTCTGCTTCCCCTCGCCTGCGTGGCGCCGCTCATCGGCCTCGCCTTGTGGGCGGACTTTCAGCGCGCCGTGCGCTCCCTGGGCATCGAGTTGGCGGCCCAGGGCGCTTTTGCCGGTCTGGCCGCCACCATGCTCGTGGCCGGAGGAGACAGCCTGCTCCAGGCCGGCCGCGCCTGGCTGTTCATCACCCTCGTCGGTGGTGCCAACCTCGCCCATGTGCGGCGGTTCCTGGGCCACGCCCACCAGCTCGCGCCTGCCGATCTGAAGCGCCGCATGCTCGCCGTCCATGGCCTGCACCTGCTGCTCGTCGGCGCCTCCCTCGCCGTGCTGGCCCCCCGCAGCCCAGCGGGCGCGCTCTGGACGGCCTGGACGCTCCTCCTCTACGGCCGGGCTGTGGCTCCCTACCGACCGGTTCCGGCCCGCACACTCGGCTGGCGGGAGGGCGGCTTGAGCGTGCTGGGCCTGCTGTTCCTGTGGCGGGCCCTGCTCTGACCCCCGTCACAACCGGGCTGGACTCCGAAACCCGCCCGCTGGATCCTATAAATGAGAAAAAGGATTCCGGAATGCTCTTTTCCACCGCCACTGGCTACGCCCTCCGTGCCCTCGCAGCCCTGCCCGAGGACGGCAGCTTCAGTCTCGCGAAGGATCTCTCTTCGCAGCTGGGCTTGCCGGGCCCCTACCTGGCAAAGATCCTCCAGGGGCTCGTGCAGGCGGACATCCTGGAATCCGTGCGGGGACCCAAGGGCGGTTTCCGCCTCACCCGCCCCGCCCACCGCATCACCGTCGGCGAGGTCGTGGCCGCCCTCGAAGGGCCCGATTCCCTCGAGGGCTGCATCATGGGCTTTCCCACCTGCGGCGGGGACCATCCCTGCCCCCTGCACGACGCCTGGGGCGCAGTGAAGAACCAGGTGACCACCTCCATGACCGAAGCCACGATCCGGGATCTCCAGCTCATGGACCTCCGGCATCAGAAAGAGGCCGAGGGGCGCGTGCCGAAGCGTGGCTGAGGCCGATTGTGTTTTTCGGAATTTTTATTCCTGAATGTCCTCCAAGGTAAGGGATTCGGACGCGAGCGGCACGGCGGCGACGGTTTCTGTCCCAGTCTGCGGAGGAGGCTCGGTGTCCAAATGGATCCTCTCCATGCGCGCGGCAAGGACGGCCTAAGATCGAAGACATGGCCATGAGTTGCGACCACCCTGATCTGCTGCCGCTGGAAGAAGCCCTCCAGCGCCTTTGGAGCGCCCTGCCCACTCCGGCGCTGCCCGCAGTGACGGCTGGGCGCGACGATCCGGCCACGGATCGGGCCGCCATGGACGGTATGGCCTTGCGCGCCGCCGAGGGTCGCGCGGCGCGACGCATCCTCGGCACCCTCTTTGCCGGGGATGACCCGGCGGCCTTCGTGGTGACCTCGGGCACTGCGGTGCGCATCATGACCGGCGCCGCACTGCCGTCGGGCGCCGACGCCATCGTGCCTGTGGAGCAGCTGCGTGAGACCGTCGGATCCGTTCATCCACTAACGGAGCCCCGGCCCGGTGACCATGTGCGGACCCGCGGCGATCAGGCCCGGGCCGGGGACCTGCTGCTGCCCGCGGGAACGCCCAGCAATGCTGCCCGCCTGGGCCTGCTGGCCCAGGAGGGCCTCGCCCTGCCCGTCCGCGCGCGCATCCGCGTGGGGATCGCCTCCACCGGCGACGAACTGGTCCCCGACCCGGCGCCCCACCAGATCCGGGATTCCAACGGCCCCATGCTGGCCGCCCTGGCTCACACCCTTGGCGCAGAGGCAGAGCTCCGCCCGGCCCTGTCGGACGATCCGGCGGCCCTGGCGGCGGCGCTCCAGAATCCTGGCGACATCCGCATCCTGCTGACCTCCGGCGGCGTGAGCATGGGCGAACACGACCACCTGCCCGCGGTGCTGAAGGAGCTGGGCGCGACGATCCTGTTCCACAAGATCCGCCTCAAGCCCGGCAAGCCCATGCTGGCGGCCCTGCTGGGCGATCTGCTGGTGCTAGGCCTGCCCGGGAACCCCGTGTCCGCCTACCTCAACGCCCTGCTCTTTCTCCCCGTGGCCCTGGCCCGGCTGGAGGGCCGCACCGCCCCGGACCCCTGGCGTCGGGCCCGCCTGGCTGCCGCCGTGAAGCACAAGGGCGATCGCCCCCTGCTGCACCCCTGCCGACTCGTGGACGGTCGGCTCCACCCCCTGCCCGGCAAAGGCTCCGCCGACCTCATCACCCTGGCCCAGGCCGACGGCTGCGCCTGGATTGACGCCCCCGGCCAGCAGGCTGGGGACAAGGTCCGCTATCTGCCGATCATGTAGCCAGGCTCCAAACGCGCCTGCGGCACGTTTGGAGATAGAAAGAGATCTTTTCCTACCACCAAAAACGCGCAGCGTTTTTGGTGCAGGGGCTCAGCCCTTCGCGTACCGCTGCAACTTCCCCAGGTCCAGGATGCGCACGACCGGGAAAGTGCTCTGGATGAGACCGAGGTCGGTCAGCAGGCGCAGGGCGCGGCTGAAGGCTTCGCGGCTGGCGCCGATGCACTGGGCCAGGTCTTCCTGGGTCTCCTGGAACTCCACCAGGGACCGCATGGGATTGGATTCGTGAGCCTCCAGCAGCAGCTGGGCCACCCGCTCGGGGACGCTGTGCAGGCTGAGGGTCTCCACCAGGGTCACCAGGTGGCGCACCTTGGCGGAGAAGTGGTGGATCATCATCTCGGCCACCTCGGGGTGGCGGTGGACGATCTGGCGGAGGGGCGCGGCGGGGATGAGCCAGCATTCCGTTTCGCCGTGGGATTCAGCGCTGGAGGCGATGGGGGCCCCGTCGAAGACCGCCACTTCGCCGACACAGTCACCGACCTTCAGGAACTGCAGCACCTGCACCCGGCCACGGCCATCGGTGCGGAAGACCTTCAGCCCGCCCTTGACCACCACGTAGACACCCGACACCTGGTCGCCCTGGGTGTAGATGCGGGCGCCATCGGGAAACCGGCGGAGCTCAGCGATGCTGGCCAGTTCCTCGGCGGCGCTCATGGGCAGCCCAGCCAGGAACTCGATCCTTCTCAGGTTGAGAACTGCTTGAGGCATGGGACTCCACCGGGTGAGGGGACAGTTATCGCACAGTTCAGCACGGATTGTGATCTAGGTCACGGGGCCGGGAACCAGGCGACCAGTACTTTACCGCGGGGTTGGAATTTCGTCTGGCGAAATTCGTACAGGACAAGGCGCCGGCGGCATCTGCCTACCTGGGCCTCATCGGCTCGGCTGGCCAAAGACCTGAAAGCTACTTGACCCGCTCCATGAAGGTCCGGTCCACCGTGTTCACCCTGATCTTTTGTCCAGCTTCCATGTAGGGGGGAACCCCCACGGTGATGCCGTTGTCCATCTTGGCGGGCTTGTAGGAGCCGGTGGCGTTGGCGTTCTTCATGACGGGATCGGTCTCCAGGATCTCCAGCACCACACTGGGCGGCAGGATCGCGCTCATGGCCTGGCCCTCGTAGAACTCAATCTCGACCTGCATGTTGGGCTCGAGGAAGACCATGTCGTCGCCCAGGATCTCCTTGCTGACTTCCAGCTGCTCGTAGGTCTCGTTGTTCATGAACACGAGGTTGCCGCCGTCCTCGTATAGGAATTCCAGCACGTGCTGCTCGAGGGCGGCTTTCTCCACTTTGTCGGAGCTGCCGAAGCGGTTCTCGCGGTTGATGCCGTCCTTGAGCCGCTTCATCTTCACCTGGACCCGGGCCGGCAGATTGCCGGGGGTCTGGTGCTCGGTGCTGATCACGCGGCAGAGCTCGTTCTCGAAGTTGACGATCATCCCGGCGCGGACCTGGGTGGCGAGGATCAGAGGCATGGGGGCTCCGTAGCACGGGAGGGGGCGGACCTAGCTTAAAAACCCCTCGCCGGGACCCCGGCGAGGGGTTTTTGGTGGGCGTACCAGGATTCGAACCTGGGACTTCTACCGTGTGAAGGTAGCACTCTACCGCTGAGTTATACGCCCGCGGTCGGATAGATTACCGCAGGAATGCCCTGTTTCCAAGCCTGACTTTAGAGGGCCGACACCCGGCGCAGGGCCTGCGCGAGCCTCGGCGCTTCGGCCGCACGCATCCCGCAAAGCCCCACCCGCAGGCCTTCCGGCAGGGGCACGGTGAAGACGCCCTCGGCCTTGAGCCGTCCGCCGGTGGCCTCGGGCTCCGCCGCCGGCACGGTGACGAAAAAGCCGCCCTGCCAGCGGAGGGCAGCCATGCCTTCGGCTTCCAGCGCCTCATCCAGAGCCAGGGCCCGGGCCGCCAGCACCTCGGACCAGTGGCAGTGTTCCGCCGCCAGACCTTCCTGCGCCTTGCCATCCTTCACCAGGCGCAGCAGCAGCGCCTGGGGCGCCTTGGCGCAGTTGGACCAGGTGCCCCGGCAGGACTGGGTAAGGGCCGCCTGCAGAGCGGGATCTCCGCACCAGGGGAAGGCCAGGGCACCGCAGCGGGCGCCGTACAGCGTCATGGATTTGGACAGGGACATCGACGCCCCCACCAGCACCTGGCCTTCGGCGCCGAGGGCTGCGTAGTCCGCCAGCGCCGCAGCGACGGCCTGGGGTTCGCAGGTGTAGTCCAGATAGGCAAAATCCAGGAGGAGCGTGACCGGACCCAGGGCGGCCACACCGCGCAGAACCCCCATCAATGCCGCCCGATCGGTGGCCGACAGACTGCGCCCCGAGGGGTTGTGGCAGGGATCGTTCAGCCAGAGAAGCACGCGGCCCTGGGTCTTCATGAGGGCCCGCAGTGCCATATCCCAGGCCGTTGCATCCAGGGGCAGTCCGGCCTCGGGCCAGGGCGCCGTCGTCAGGCTCATGCCGTTCTCGGCAGCCAATGTGGCGTAGGGCCCCCAGTAGGGTGCGGTGGTGAGCACCGCCTGACCTCGCTCCAGGAAGTTGCGCAGCGACAGAGCCAGGGCGCCACTGCCGCCAGGCGTCGCGCAGGCCGCGCCCGCCGAGTCCAGGTGGGGCCAGTGGCGCTGGACCAGGGCCTTCAGGAAGGCGGGATCACCAGCGATGGGCGCGTAGGGCGCCACTTCGAGCGCACCCAGCTCGCGCCAGAGCCCCATCACGGAATCGAGCACCACCAGCTGGCCGGAATCGTCGAGCAGGGCCCCCACCGTGGCATTGAGGATGGATTCGCCCGCAGCCCTGCGAGCCTGGGCCTCTGCGTTCAGGGCGAAAATCGGATCATCCGCCGGGAAGGCACGCCGCGTGGGGATGAGGGCATCGGTCATAGCCGATTATCGATCAATCCGGCAGCATCGCGAAACCCGATCCCCTCGGGCACAGGGTCCAAAGCTCCGTGATCCCACGCCAAAATCCCCTTCATCCCTTTCATCCCTGTGCCTGATTAGCGGCTTGGGTCCGCTCAAAACGATGTTGAAGGCATGATGGAGGGCCTTGTGGTGCGGGACTTTGGGAGAGTGGACAGGTTTTGTCGACTCCCTGGAAGCACCCTTGGGGCTGCTTTCGCGCCCGAGGAGCCTTCTACGTGGGATTTCTCGGTCGGGCGGATGCCGTAGGCTGCTTTCGCGCCCGAGGAGCCTTCCCGTGACCTACAGCCCCAGCCAGTTTCAGCGTGGACTCTCCTTCCCAGAATTCCTGCGTCGGTTCGGCACCGAAGAGCAGTGCATCCAGGAGATGTTCGCCTCTCGGTGGCCGAAGGGCTTCGTTTGCCCCGAATGCGGAGGGCAGGAACACTGTCGGCTGCCCCGGAGGGGCCTCTACCAGTGCAACACCTGCCACACGCAGACCAGCGTCACGGCTGGGACCATCTTCCATGGGACCCACCTGCCGCTGACCTCCTGGTTCCTGGCGATGCACTTGCTCACCTGCGGCAAGCACTCCGTCTCGGCCATGGAATTGAAACGCCAGCTTGGGGTCACCTACGAGACCGCCTGGAGGATGAAACAGAAGCTCCTGCACGTCATGCTCGACCGGGAGAATGGCCGCATCCTTTCTGGCCGGGTGGAAGTGGACGACGCGTATATGGGCGGGGAGCGCCACGACGGGACCACAGGCCGGGGGACCAGCGGGAAGACGCCCTTCCTGGCAGCCGTCCAGACCACCCCGGATGGGGATCCCGGCGGACGCAAGGTGCTCTACGTCAAGCTGACCAAGGTCCGGAACTTCAAAGGCCGGACCGTGAAGACCTGGGCGAAGCGCAGCCTCGCCACGGCCTCCCACGTCCTGACGGATGGCATGACCGGATTTCGGTGTCTCCGGACGGTCGTGAAGCGCCACGACAGGAAGGTCATGCCCGGAGGCTGGCGCTCCGCCAAACACCCGGCCTTCGCCTGGGTGAACACGATCCTCGGCAACCTGAAAGGCAGCCTTCTCGGTGTCTGCCGTTGGGTGAGCGTGAAGCACCTTCCCCGCTATCTGGCGGAGTTCCAATGGCGCTTCAATCGCCGCTTCAATCTTTCGACCATCCTTCAACGACTTCTCCGTGCTGCCGTCCTCACCCCACCCCTGCCCGAAAACCTTCTGATTTTGGCGAAGCGAAGCCGCTAATCAGGACCTTTCATAACCCTTCTGCCAGCCCAATCCTACGTGAACGTCGCCGCCCGGCAGTCGTTGGGGATGATGATCTCCACGTCGGTGCGGGCCTTGATCCATTCGGGGGTGTAGTGCTCGAAGTACTCCCGCAGGAAGAAGCGGTCGCCCATCACTTCGAAGAGGCCCAGATCGGTCACCACCAGGTTGACCTGGCGCACGGCTGTGAGGGGCAGCGTGCAGCGGCGCTTCAGGCGGGAGGCGCCCGAGGGTTCGAAGTGCAGGGTGGCCGCGATGACCACGCGGGATCCCGCCGTGAGATCCATGGCGCCGCCCATGCCGGGCACCATCTTGCCGGGGATCTTGTAGTTGGCCAGGTTGCCTTCCTGATCCACCTCCAGCACGCCCAGCACGGTGTAATCCACGTGGCCGCCCCGGATGATGCCGAAGCTGGTGGCGCTATCGAAGTAGCAGCCGCCGGGCCGGATGGTCACGGGTGAACTGCCCGCGTTGGTGAGGTCCCAATTTTCCTCGCCCTTCGCGGGGGCGGGGCCGAGGCCCAGCATGCCGTTCTCGGATTGCAGGATGAGCGTGACGTCCTCAGGCACGTAGTTGCCCACCAGGGTGGGCAGGCCGATGCCGAGGTTCACCACATCGCCGGATTTGAAGATCCGGGCGATGCGCTTGGCGATGATGTCTTTGTTCGCTACGTATTCCATGTGTCCCTCACCATTCCAGCCGCTCGGCTTTGACCAGGAAATCCACGAAGATCGAAGGCGTGTGAACCTCGTTGGGATCGATATCACCCACTTCGACAATCTCTTCGGCTTCCGCGATGACCAGGGAGGCCGCCATGGCCATCAGGGGGTTGAAGTTCCGGGCCGTGGCCGCATAGACCAGGTTGCCGGCGCGATCCGCCTTCTTGGCCTTGATGATGGCCACGTCGGCCTTGAGGGGCAGTTCCAACAGGAAGAGGCGATCGCCCACGGTGATGACCTGCTTGCCATGCTCCACTTCCGTGCCGAGGCCCGTGGGCGTGAGCACCCCACCCAGCCCAACGCCCCCCGCGCGCACCCGCTCGGCCAGGGTGCCCTGGGGCACCAGCACCACGTCGGTCTCGCCTGCATTCAGCTGCCGCTGGGTTTCCTGATTGAGGCCGATATGACTGGCGATGATCTTCTTGAACTGGCGCCCTGCCACCAGATGCCCCACGCCCGTGATCTTGCCCGTTTTAAGGTCGTGGGCGGCCGTGTCGTTGCAGATGAGGGTCATGTTCTTGGTGCCCTTATCCTTCAGGGCCTGGATGATCGTTTGGGGCGAGCCGCAGGAGATGAAACCGCCCACCATCAGGACATCCCCATCCCGCACCTTGGCCGCGGCCTCCGTGGCGGAAATCACGGGTTTCTGGATCATGGAATGCCTCCGGTTTTTGCCTTCAAGGAATGGGGAAAGGTCAGCTGTTTTGCTTCCGCTCGATGAGCCGGTCGATGACGAAGGTGGCCACGTGGTTGGCGTAGCTGCCCTTGCCGAAGCCCCCGTCATAACCCAGTTCCACAGCCAGCTTGTTGGCAATGCGGGTGCCCCCGGCGATGACGATGAAGCGCTCGCGCAGGCCTCGGGCTTGAAGCAGCTCGATCAGCTCCGTCATGTTTTGGATGTGGACATCCTTTTGCGTGACGATCTGGCTCACGAGGATGGCGTCCGCGTTCACCTTCAGCGCGTAGTCGATGAGCTTATCGTTGGGCACCTGGGCGCCCAGATTGTGCGCCTCGATCTCCTGGTAGCGCTCCAGGCCGTAGTGATGGTTGTAGCCCTTCATGTTCATGATGGCGTCGATGCCCACCGTGTGCGCGTCGAAGCCCGTGCAGGCGCCCACGATGACGACCTTGCGGCCTAGCTTTTCGCGGATCACCTCGCAGGATTCCGTCATGGTGTAAATCTTGTCGCCCGTGGCTTCCTCGATGTGGATGCCATCGAAGTCCACCGAGGTCTCGGTGCGGCCGTAGGCCACGTAAAAGGAAAAGCCTTCGGCCATGGCGTGGGAATGGACTACTTCCGCATGCTTGAAGCCCAGCTTCTCCACAAATATCCGCGCGGCTTCGCGTCCCCGGGGCCCATCGGGCACCGGCAGGGTGAAAGAAAGCTGCACCGCGCCGTCATCAAGGGTGTCGCCGTAGGGTCGAACGATCATGTTGTCACCTCAAAAATAAAAAAGCAAAAGGAAGGCCACGGATAAACACGGATGAACTCAGATGAAAAGAGGATTGGTTGTTTATCCGTGTTGATCTGTGTTCATCCGTGGCTCCATGTTCAGTTTTCAAGACCGAGCTCAGCCTTCAGGTAGGCCTCGAAGGGATTGAAGTATTCGGGGCCCTTCTTCACGAGACCATCCAGGCCCTTGCCCATGTCGCGGGGGCGCTTGATGTCGGCGAACTCGCCCTTTTCCATGGCGCCCATGAGGCCCAGGCCTTCGATCTTTTCCAGGAAGGCCACGGCCTCGTCCAGCACCTGGTGGGCACGGTTCATGATGATGCCGCCCTGCTTGAATTCGATCTCGCCGCCCAGATCCGCCATGGTGTTCATGACGTACTTGGCGTTGTCGAGCGCCAGGGAACGGTCCTGCATGTAGGGCGTGTGGATGGCCTCCGTGAGCATGCCCAGCAGGTGGATGCCCTGCCCCGTGGCCTGGCTCACGAAGTTGAAGAGCGCGTTTTGCACCACGCCCTTGAAGATATCGCCCGTCATGAATTTGGTAGGCGGCATGTACTTCAGGGGCGCCTCGGGGAAGATCTCCCGGGCCATTTGCGCCTGGGCCAGCTCCAGCAGGAAGCCGTTCTTGATGGTGGGATCCATCTCGAAGGCGTGACCGAGGCCCATGAGCTTGGCGGGCAGGCCCGCCGCGTAGGCGAAGCGCTCGTTGAGGAACTGGCTGGCCAGCACCGTGTAGGCCTTCTCCACCGCATCCGAGGTGGTGAGGTAGTTGTCCTCGCCGGTGTTGATGATGACGCCCGCGAAGGCGTTGATCATGCGGCTGAATTTCTGATCCACGAAGGTGCGGTACATGTTGATGTCGCGGAAGAGGATGCCGTACATGGAATCGTTCAGCATCATGTCCAGGCGCTCCAAGGCGCCCATGGCCGCGATCTCCGGCATGCAAAGGCCCGAGGCGTAGTTGGTGAGGTAGATGTAGCGCCCCTGCTTTTCCACCGCCTCGTCGAGCGCCGCGCGCATGATGCGGAAGTTCTCTTGCGTGGCGTAGGTGCCGCCGAAGCCTTCAGTGGTGGCACCAAAAGGCACGTAATCCAGCAGCGACTGGGCCGTGGTGCGAATCACCGCCACCACGTCGGCGCCCTGCTCGGCGGCGGCCTGGGCCTGTTTCACATCTTCGAAGATGTTCCCGGTGGCCACGATGAGGTAGAGCATGGGCGAATGGTTGCGGCCCTCGAACTGTTGGAGCTTGGCCTCCCGGTGCCCGCGGTTGCCCTTCACGCGCTGGGCGAAGGTCTTCACCAGCTCCTGGCCTTTGGCTTCCAGGGCGGCGCGGTCTCCCAGGGGCAGGTCCGCGATGTTGAGGCCGGCGGCGATCTTCTGATTGAGGCCCACCACGGTCTCGCCGGTCTTCACCAGGGCGTTCACGTAGGCCAGCAGCGCGCCGTGCTCCAGGCGCCCCTTCAGCTGGTCCACGATGAGGTTCGGCACGGGAACGCCATCGGCGTCGGCCCCGTCCGCTCCCGCCAGGCGCAGGGTGGCCCGTTCCACCGTGACCGTGGTGTGAGCGTCCACGAAGACTCCCACCGGTTCCACGATGCGGGCGGCCAGTTCCCGGGCCCGGGCGATTTTCTCTTCCGATAGCGCTAGTTTGGTTTCCATCTCTACTCCTGTGTGTCCCTATGTCCGTTTTCAAAGAAATCCGAGGCCCGCCGGGCGATGGCCGCATCCAGCCCCAGGAGGCCCGCCACCGCGATGGCATCCGAAGCGCCCGGGCCACCCCCATCCAGGACGAGGTGATACTCCATGCGCTGATCGATGAGGCGGATGCGCGTTTCGAGGGCCGCCGTTGATGTCTCAGTCGAGGCCATCCCAAGGTCCAGCCCCTCCCGGTTCAGGCCCTTCATCCGCAGGTAGTTCACGCCGGGAAGGCGCCGGACCCCGCGGAAGTGGGTGCTGAAGAGGGCCACCACGCCGGGGCGCGCGGCCACGGCTTCCAGCACGGCCGAGAGGATGGCCTCGGCCTCCAGCGAATTGGTGGTGCGGGCGAATTCATCGAAGAGCACCAGGGTGGGCGCGTCGAAATCCCGGGCAGCCTCCACGAAGGAGCGGATCTCGAAGCCGAAGCCCGAAAGCCCCTGGGGGGCCTGGCTCACATGGCCTTCGCCCAGGTATTGGAAATGCTGAAAGAGATGAGTGGCGAAGGCTTCTGCCGGAACGAAAAGGCCCATTTGCGCGCACAGCTGAAGGAAGGCCAGGGTCTTCAGCACCACGGTCTTTCCGCCCATGTTGGATCCGAAGATCACCGTGGCCGCCTCGAAGCGCGCATCCAGGGCCACGTAGTTCGTGCCCAGCTCTCGGCAGGCCTCCTCGCAAGGAATGAAGCGTCCCCCGGAAATCGCGATGGCATCCCCGTTCAGGCTGGGGCGCACGAGGCGGTACTCCTGCGCCATGCGCCCGCGGGCGAAGGCCAGATCGAAGCGGGTGATGGCTTTCCGGTACTCGGCGAAGCGCTCCCGTTCGTTCCGCAGGGCACGGGAAAGCATCTCCAGCACGTCGTCCTCGGCGGCGCGCTCCTGGGAAAGCAGCCCGATGCGGCGTTCCAGGAGGAGGAATTCCTCGGCGGAGCTTTGAACCCGGATGGCCACCTTGGTTTCGTCGAAGGGCTCCACCCGAAGCAGATCGCTCACCTCTTCGGGACGGCCGATGGCATCCCTTGGCACCAGCAGGAAGGCCCGCGTGCCGAAGTCGAAGCCCCACCGCGCCTGGATCTCGGCGGAGCGGCGCGCCTGCAGGGCTTGGATGGCGGCATCGGTCTCGCGAATGTCCGAGCGGATATCTGCCAAGGCCGCGGAGTAGGCATCGGACACATAAAAGGATTCGGCGCTCTGCCGCCCCTGATCCAGCAGATGTTCCAGGGCTTCGGAGGCGTAGGCGATGCCGAAAGTGCGGCGGGTATCTGGATCCAGCAGTTCGGCCAGGCTCTTAAAGTTGTGGAGGAATTTCTTGAACTGGAAGATCTCCACTTCGTCATGGAGCGGCTTCGCGTCTTCGCAAAAGCGGGGGAGACGCTTGAGGTGGTGCTGGATCCGACTCAGGCGGACCGCATCGTCCCCCAGGGCCTCCAGCAGCGCCAGGGCCCGATCCGTCTCGTCCCAGAGGCGGGTCAGCGTCACCGCGTCGGTCCAGGGAGTCATGGCTTCCTTTTCCGCCCGGCCGAAGGGCGTTTCGGGAAGGAAGCGGTCCCAGAAGGTGCCGAACTGGGCGTAGGCGAGGACATCGCGCATCAGCAGGCGACCTCGTAGGGATTGAAAAGGACGGCCTCGTCCGCGTATTCACCCACGGCATCGAGGAATTCCGAACGCGATACATCGCGCAGGGTGACGGCAAAACATAGGAGGCGGAAGGCCTGGCGCACGCTGATCTCCACCCGCTGGAGGGTTCTCGCAAGTTCCGCAGGCTCCAGGAAGAGCTTGGTGAAGTCGGCCACGGACAGCTTCTGGACGCCCTCAGGCAGCTCCGCCAACTGCCCGGAAGCCAAGGGTCCGTCGATCCGCAGAATGTCGGCCGAGGGCACCGGCTCCATGGGGAGGGCCGCGAGCAGGCTCAGGTTGCGGATGCGGGCCGCGGCCCTGGCGAGGTTCCCCCGGTCGATGCGGGCCGTGAAGGCGAAGGCCAGATCGCCCTGGGGATTCAAGGCGGCGATCTGCGTCATGCGGTTCACGGCGCCATCCACCAGCACGGAGGCGGCCCAACCCTCCTGCCGCACCAGGGCAATCACATCGGCGAGCACACTCAGATGCTCGTTGCCCACCAGGGTCACGGATCCCCCCCGCAGGGCCCGGCCCAGGAAGAGGCGCCCCAGGGTGCTCCTTCCGGGAAGGGCTTCGAGGATCTCGAAGCGGGCGGTGGCGGCCCGGGCGAAGGCGTCCGTGGTCATCACCAAGTCTCCCGGTTCCACCCGGATGTCGGGCGGCGGGGCGCTCGCGTCCCGGGCCTTCAGGGCGCCATCGACTCCGATGCTGAAGACGGCCACGGGACCGGCCCTCCGCACCAGCGGCAGGGCGTAGTTCAGGAAGGTCGTCTTGCCTGACCCCTTCTCGAAGCCGGTGATCGCCGTCACCGCCCCCGCTGCGCCTTCGAGCCCCACCATGGTTGCGCCCTTCCTAAAAGAGAAATTCCGAATTAAAGATTCAAAAAAAGCGGAACACAGAGGACACAGAGGACACAGAATTTTACAGAGGGGCGCAGAGGAAAAGCGGAAGGACTCCTTTGTGATCTGTTCTCTGTGTCTTCTGTGTGACTTCTGTGTCCTCTGTGTTCCACTTTTCATTTTCTTTGTTCTTGGTCTTTCCTGAAAATTCGGAATGGAACGGTTAGTGATGAAATTTCCGCTTCTTGCGGGAGAGATCGGCCGGTTCGAGGCAGAGCTTCTCACCCGAAAGCAGCGTGGCCACGCCATCCTTGGCCTTGTAGACCTTGGTGCTGGGCTCGATCTTGGCCGTCGGCGCGGGCGTCGTGTGGATGGGCTCTGTGTAGGTGGTGATGACGCCCTCGTAGTTCCGCAACACGACCTTGTTCTCGCCCCGGGTGATGAGGTAGTTGGGCATGACGGGGATCTTGCCCCCGCCCCCAGGCGCATCCACCACGAAGGTGGGCACGGCTAGGCCCGTGGTGTGTCCACGCAGGCCCTCGATGATCTCGATGCCCTTGCTCACGGTGGTGCGGAAGTGGGAGATGCCGAGGGAAAGGTCGCACTGGTAGATGTAGTAGGGACGGACGCGGATGGTGAGCAGCTTGTGGACGAGCTGCTTCATCACCTCGGTCTGATCGTTGATGCCGCGCAGCAGCACGCTTTGGTTGCCCAGCTGAACGCCCGCGTTGGCCAGCTTGGCGCAGGCCTCCTTGGCCTCGGCGGTGATCTCCTTGGCGTGGTTGAAGTGGGTGTTCACGAAGATTGGGTGGTACTTCTTGAGCATGTCCACCAGCGAATCTGTGATGCGCTGGGGCATGACCACCGGCGTGCGGGTGCCGATGCGGATGATCTCTACGTGCTCGATGGCGCGCAGGCGGCTGATGATGGATTCCAGGCGCTCGTCGCTGAGCACCAGCGGGTCGCCGCCGGAGATCAGGACGTCGCGCACGGTCTTGGTCTTCTTGATGTACTCGATGGCCTTGGCCACGTTGTCATCGGGCATGTCCATATCGTTATCCCCCACCAGGCGGCGGCGGGTGCAGTGGCGGCAGTTCATGGAGCAGATGTTGGTCACCAGCAATAGCACGCGGTCCGGGTAGCGGTGCGTGAGGCCCGGCACGGGGCTATCCACGTCCTCGTGCAGGGGGTCGGAAAGGTCCGAGGGATCATCGTGCAGTTCCGCCAGGCGCGGCACGGATTGCATGCGCACGGGGCAATCCGGATCCTCGCGATCCATGAGGGCCGCGTAGTACGGGGTGATCTCCATGGTGAATTTCTTAAGGCACTTCTTGAGCTGCTCGCGTTCCTTGTCCGTGAGGGCGATGACCTTTTCCAGGGTGGGGATATCGCGGATGCCGTTTTGCAACTGCCAGCGCCAGTCGTTCCACTGCTCCGCCGTGACGTCCTTGAAGAGGTCGATGGAGCGCCAATCTACCGATGCATATTTCATGGGAATCTCACTCAAAAAAAGGATGGCGATCAGGCTTTCCGGAGCTTGAGCATCTGCCTTACATCGTCGGGGCGGGCCAGTTCGCGGCCGCAGTCCTTGGCGATACGGGCCGCACGCTCCACCAGCTCCGCATTGGATTTGGCCAGACGTCCCTTGCTGTAATAGATGTTGTCCTCGAAGCCCACGCGGAGGTTGCCACCCAGGGCCAGGGTGCCGTAGATGCAATCCAGGTTGGCCTTTCCGCCGATGCCCATGGCGGTCCAGTAGGCGCCCTTAGGCAGCTTGCGGACGAGGAATTCCAGCACGTCCACCTCGTACTTGGCGGCGCCGGGCACGTTGAGCACCAGCCCGTAGTGGTAGGGATCCTCCAGCAGCCCCTCCTTGATGAGGATATGGCTGGCGTAGACATGGCCCAGGTCGAAGCATTCCAGGGTGGGACGCACGCCGTTATCCCGCATGGCCTGGGCGAACTGGCGCATGATGGGCAGCGTGTTCACGATGTACTCGTCACCGAAGTTCACGGTGCCGCAGTCCAGGCTGGCCATCTCGGGCTTGAGGGTGACGGGCTGAAGCCGCTCTTCGGGCGTCATCCAGGCCGCGCCCCCGGTGGTGGTTTCGATGACGATGTCGCACTTGGACCGGATCAGTTCCATGGCCTTTTGAAAAATGGCCACGTCTTGCGTGGGGGTGCCGTCATCCTTCCGCACATGCAGGTGCAGCACGGAAGCGCCCGCCTCGTAGGCCTCGAAGCCGCTTTGGGCGAGCTCCTCGGGCGTGATGGGCAGCGCCGGGTTCATTTCCTTCGTGGTTTCCGCGCCCGTGATGGCGCAGGTGATGATCAGCTTGTTATCCATGGCCAGGCTCCGCAGTTAGACGTATCGGTCTTCGAAGAGTTTTCGCAACTTGGGGTTCTCGCGCAGTTCCCACAGCGTGATCTCGGCGTGATCCTTGGTGTAGCCGTTGCCCACGATCATGGTCACGTCCTTGCCCACGCCCTCGGCGCCCAGGGCAGCCTTGCCGAAGTGGGTGGCCATGCTGAAGAAGTAGACGATGCCTTCCTGGCGGCAGGGCAGGATGCTGGACATCTCGGTGTTTTGCACGTTCACGCAGTTCACGACGATGTCGTACTCGCGGCCCCCGTTGGCCTTCAGCACAGCGTTCAGGAAGTCGATGGGGCGGGTGGCATCGGCCACCACCACCTCATGGCAGACACCCAGTTCATCGAGAATCCGCTTATCGTCGGCGAGGTAGACGTTGCCCACCACGCGGCCCGTGGGGCCCACCCGCTTCATGGCTTCGTACGCCACCAGCATGCCGGACTTGCCGCCTGCGCCGAGGATCAGCACGCTTTGGCCGGGCTTCACCAGCTTGGCCGCCTGGGCCGGGGCGCCCGCCACATCGAGGGCCGCCAGGGCGAGGCTTTCGGTCATGTCCTCGGGGAGCTTGGCGTACAGGCCGCTTTCGAACAGGATGGCCTGGCCCTTGATTTCCACGCGATCGATATCCGCATGGATCTTGATGATCTTGTCGATTCGGAGGGGCGTGAGGCTGAGTGACACCAGGGAGGCGATCTTGTCGCCCACCTTCAGGCCGCGATCGGCCAATGCGCTGCCCACCTGGGCCACCTGGCCGATGAACATGCCGCCGGACCCCGTGACAGGGTTCTGCATCTTGCCCTTTTCGCCCACGATGGCGAGTATCTTGGCCTCGATCTTGGCCAGGTCGTGACCGGCTTCTTCCTCGATTTGCGTGAAGCTGGCGCTATCGATGTTGAGCGCGATCACGTCCACGAGGATCTCGTTATCGAAGACTGTGGACATATCGTTGCTGATGCGCGCCGCGGGCTGGGGCAGGACGCCCTGGGGCTCCAGCACGCGGTGGGATCCATATTTGCAGCCCATCGGCATGACCTTCTCCTTCGATGCGGAATAACGGCGTTCAAACACCCTCGGCATCGGATTCAACCTAGCATTCACCCCCCAGCGAACTTCGTCACAACCCCCGGCTTCCGCCCTCGTGAGAGCACCCTTCTCATTGATGGAATGCCAGGCCCCTGCTCATTCTACGGGTTGTCCACCCGGGCGCCCCGGGAGCCCCGATCGAACTTCGCCAAGCACGCCTTTACACTTCGTAAGCTTTTTTAACTGTCACCAGAACAACCTGATCAGCCCCATGCCATTGCTTCCCACGGGCCTATGGCATCATTGGCTATCCACGAGTGGATTATCCGAGAGGCATCATCATGGACACCGTGAACCTGGCCAGCTTCACCAGCCTGATCCGTCTGCGCATCGCCGCGCACGATGCCCACTATGCCGGCAACCTGGTGGATGGCGCCAAGATGCTGCAGCTGTTCGGTGACGTGGCCACCGAGCTGCTCATCCGCAGCGATGGCGATGAGGGCCTGTTCGTGGCCTACGACAAGGTGGAGTTCCTCGCGCCCGTGAATGCCGGGGATTACATTGAAGCCACGGGGCGCATCGTGTCCATGGGCAAGTCATCGCGCAAAATGGAATTCGAAGCCCGCAAGGTGATCGTGCCCGCTGGCATCGCCGGCCAGGTGTCGGCAGCCGACGTGTTGGCCGAACCCATCGTGGTTTGCAAAGCCTCGGGCACCTGCGTGGTGCCGGTGAACTGCCAGCGGTTCAAGCGCTGAGCCGTTAAGGCAGTTACCCTGGCCCGATGCATTCTGTGTCGCCGGGCCAGGCCCGGATTCTCAAACTGGGCACCCTGGCGGCCTTCGCCGCCTATGGCATGTGGGGGATCATCCCCCTCTACTGGCAGCAGCTTTCGGCGGTGCCCGCCCTGGAGGTGCTCTGCCACCGCGTGGTGTGGTCGGGGCTGTTCCTGGTGGCCGTGTTGCTGGCGCGGGGACGGCTTGGTGACATTCTCGGCATCTGGCGGAAGCGCTCCAACGCCCTGGCTGTGGTGGCCTGCTCGGCCCTCATCAGCGTGAACTGGGGCGTCTACATCTGGGCCGTGCAGGTGGGACGGGTGACCGAATCGAGCCTGGGCTACTACATCACGCCCCTGCTTTCCGTGGCATTGGGCGCCTTCTTCTTTCATGAAAAAATGGACCGCTGGACGAAGCTTTCCCTGGGACTCGCCCTGCTGGGCGTGGCCGTGGCCACCGCTTGGCTGGGCAGCCTGCCCTGGGTGGCGGTGGTGCTGTCCATCAGCTTTTCCCTTTACGGCGCCCTGAAGAAGAAGGCCAGCCTGGACGCGCTTTCGGGCCTCGCCGCGGAAACCCTCGTGTCCATGCCCTTCGCCCTGGCCTACCTCGCCTGGATCCACGGCGGGGCGATGCTCCACTCCGGTCCCAAGACCGCCACCCTGCTGGTGCTGGCCGGGCCCGTGACAGCGCTGCCCCTGCTCACCTTCGCCTTCGCCGCCGTGCGCATCCCGCTCCAGCGCCTGGGCTTCATCCAGTACTTCAGCCCCACCTTGCAGCTTGCCATCGGCGTCTTCGTCATGGGTGAGCAGTTGAGCGGGCCCATGAAGCTCGCCTTCGGCACGGTGCTGGCCGCGGTGCTGCTTTACGCCTTGAGTCGGCCCATCTTCACCACCGCCCACCCTTCGTCCGTCAGCACGTAAGAACGGCTCACTTCCCGGTTCAGAAGTCCCAGTGTATGGCGGGTCAGCGCGAGCACCAGGGTCTCATCCGCTTCGAACTGAGCCCGGGTCCTCACCTGGACGAGGGCCTGGGCTTTGGTCCCCGCAAGGATCATGTGCCGCAGCCGGACCCGGGGATCCTTAGGCGGCATAGAGCACCTTCGCTTCACGCATCACCCGGGCCCGGATGTCGGGGGCCAGGAACGCCGTCGTCTCAAGGTCCACCGCCCTCCCGAACAGAGTGGAGAGCTGATCCTGAAGGTCAAAAAAGTGGAACCCTGGGGTTCTCCCGGCGGCGAACTCCACCAGCAAATCCAGGTCACTGTCAGGTCCCGCCTCCCCATGCAGGGTGGAGCCGAACATGGCCATGCGCACGATGCCGTTCCGCCGGCAGAACATTGCCAACTCTTCGAGCCGGGAGTCAATGTCGGGCATGGTGGCTGGTGGAATGGTCATGGGCGCTGCGTCCAATCGAGAAGTGAGAATAGTATCCACGATATCCACCCGCTAAACGGCGCCCTAAAAGTTCCAAACCATCAGCGGGCGGCCTGCTACTCGGCGGATTCAGGTGGCCCGGTGGGGTGGGTGGGGAGTACCTGAATCCGTGAGCAATATGCCCGGATGCCCCTTTGGGCCGCCCGAGCCTCCCGTCGTGCTCGCACCAGGTGCGTTTTCCAGGCGTCCCCCAGGGCTGACAGCGGCGGCCCCGGCTTCGTTATCTGATTCTGGAGTTTCGGGAAAGGCCGAAGGCCGAGTTCCGGGGACTTTGGCGATGGTGTCGGTGTCAGGCAG